>CABYXE010000003.1 GCA_902522825.1 uncultured SAR86 cluster bacterium | reverse complement strand
TACTTTTATAGAGTAGGGCGATATTTCTGAACCAAATAATTTATACATAAATGAGTAAAGTTATTTATGCTAAACCTCGTTTTTCTAACAATCTTTGAGGATCGGGTTCTTTCCCATTGAATTTGATAAATTGCTCCATTAAGTCTTTTGAGTTTCCTGATGAGTAAACAAACTCTTTCAACTTTTTTCCAGAGTCTTTGTCATAAATTCCATTTTTTTCAAATACTTCAAAAGCCGATGAATCCAAAACTTCGGACCACATATAACTGTAGTAACTTGATGAATAGCCTCCAGAAAAAATATGATTGAAGTACGTACTGCCGTAACGACTATCAATTTCTTTGGGCTTGCTTATTTTTTTATATAATTGGTCTTCAAAATCACTAATGTTATCAACATCATTATTTGTTGTGTGCCAGGCTAAATCTAAATAAGAAGCAGTAATATACTCGGTAGTAGCAAACCCTTGGTTGAATTTTTGACAATTTAAATATTTATCCATTAATTCTTTTGGAATCTTTTCGCCTGTTTCGAAGTGGCAAGCAAATTCATTTAAAACCTCAGGATTTCTAATCCAGTTCTCCATCATTTGAGAAGGAAACTCAACAAAATCTCTAGGGACACTAGTTCCAGATAAAGAAGGGTAGGTAACATCGGATAGCAAGCCATGAAGAGCGTGTCCAAATTCATGAAAAAGGGTAATGGCATGTTCAAAATTTAATAACGATGGTTTGTTCTTTGTCGGTTTAGGAAAATTACACACATTTATGATTAGTGGATACTTATTACCGTTGTTTTTGCTTTGATCTCTATAGCTTGTCATCCAAGCGCCGCCTTGTTTAGAAGACCTGACATAATAATCAGTGAGAAAAATACCAACTATATTTTTTTTCTCGTCAACCACTTTAAATGCCTCAACCTCTTCATGATATTTTGGGAATTTATCTAGTTTGATAAATTTAATATCAAATAATCTCTCCGCAGTTGTAAAAGCAGCTTCTCTAATATTTTCTAAAGACAAGAAGGGACGCATATCTTCTTCAGAAAAATCATATTTTTCTTTTCTTACTTTTTCTGAATAAAACCACCAGTCCCAAGGCTCTAATTCAAAATTATTTCCTTCCTTCTGAATGAGAGTCTGCATTTCACTTATCTCTTGGTTAGCTCTTTTTTTTGCTGGCTTCCAAACCTGATCTAGTAAATCAATCACGTTTGTTGTTGTTTCGGCCATACTATTTTGAAGCGCCAAATCCGCGTGACAATCGAACCCAAGAAGTTTTGCTTTTTGCTTTCTTAGGGAAAACATTTCTTTAATGTGATGTTCATTATTTTCTGAATTTTTATTTTTGCCTCTTAAGACATAACCTTTATAAATTTTTTCTCTTAAATTTCGATTCTTTGAAAAGGTCAAAAAAGGATATAAATTTTCTCTACTAGCTTTAAATAACCAACCATTTTTAATGTCTTCCGCCTCTGCTTGTTTTTTTCCTAATTCAATCAAGTCCTCAGGGAGCCCATCAAGATCTGAAGAATGATTAATTAGTAATTTAAAATTATTAGTTTCTTTTAGTGTATTTTGATTAAATTTTAAAGAAAGAGACGACAGCTTTTCGTTCATTGTTTTGAGATCCTCTCTTTGCGTATTATCTAATAACGCACCGCGGAGTTTAAAATTATCAAAAATCACCTTAACTAATCTTTTCTGTTCATCATCTAAATTTTCCTGCGATTCATAGACTTTATTAATTTTTACGAACAACTCTTGATTTAAAGAAATACTATCGTTGTGTCTAGAAAGAAGAGGGCTTATTTCAGAAGCTATGTTATTTAAATTGTCGTTAGAGTGGGCAGATAGAAGATTATAAAAAACTCGACTAACTTTACTTAATAATTCTCCAGATTTTTCTAAGGCATTTATAGTATTTTCAAAGTCAGGTTCTTCTTTGTTATCTAGGATTAATTTTATTTCTTCAGCATGCTCTTTAATTGCTGTTTTAAAGGCAGGGATATAATGATCTTCTTTGATAAGTTCGAAGGGCGGCATTCCGTATTCATTATCAAAATTTTCTAATAGAGGATTTTTCATAATTAAAGTTTATAGATTTTTTTTATTATTAACTATAAAACCTATCTTTAAAATAAAAAGGTAAATAAGTTATAGAGAAAAGTAATAAAGCAATAGGAATAAATATAAGTACGTGAAACGGAGGATCAGGCATGAATCTTGTTAAATTCTCGCCCAGCGGAAACTCTATTAAATACATATAGTTTGCAACAGTATTTTTAGATAAAAAATTGATTAATAAATTTATTGAAAAAACTACCAAAACAATTGGAATGCTATAAAAAATGGTATCTTGATACGATTTAAAATCAGGAATATTTTTTAAAGTAATAAAAGCAAAGAAGATAGAAAATAACAATAAAGCATGATTAAAGTTAAATAAAATAAAATGTAAATGCGGAAAGTCATATGGATAGTCAGGTTGAGTCAATGCCATTAAGACTCCTGAAATACCCCAAAAAAAAGAAAGATTAAAGAAAAATCTTATTTTACTTATAAAGAATATGGCGATAAATAAAGAGGCAAGGTTACAAAGGTGTAGTGGAAGGGTAGAAAGAAAGTCATATCTTTCCGGATACAAAGCTGGATAGTAAAAAGGTTTTATTACTTCATTGAGAATAATAAAAATTGCCAAACCTAGAGCTATTTTAGATTTTGAACTAGTTTTTAATTTTCTAAGCAAAAAAGGAAAAAAAACAGAGAAGCAGATTATTAAAAAAATTGTTAAAAGATGCTCGAACCCAAATATTTTAAATTCCTCTACTTCAAACATATAATAAATTCTATATGAAAAATACTATTCTCTCATTCGTAATTCTTTCCTTAGTATTAACTTCATGTTCAAAAGATGATGAAAATAATAAAATTTTTTGGCTAGATGAATTGGATTATTACGATGGAGAAAAAGCATATTATTTTGTTGATGTGGGCGGAAAAACTGCTTATCTAGGTGGAGTATTGGAAATTTATAATCTTTTAGATAACTCGTACATAGATAGAATAACTGTTGAAAGTTTTGATCTGATAACTAGAAGCGACGGATACCCTTTATGTAGAATTTGGGGTTTCAGTGGAAAGCTAAACAAATCTACTTATTTGCTGGCAAGAAACTGTCTTAACTCGAATTAAATTTATTATAAAAATCTTCAAATTTTTTTTGAAGTCTTTGCATACCTGATATCCAACGATCGTAATCGGAAGATTTTCTTTGAATATATTCAAGCACTTCTTTATGAGGCGTCACTAGGAATCTATCTTTTTTTATTGCATCTATTACATCCGCAGCACATTCATCCGCTGAAATCATTCCATCAACACCAGCAGTACCTGCACCTTGAGCAGTCATAGGCGTTTCTACAGCTTGAGGACACAAACAAGAAACTCCTATACCTTTTTCTCCATAAGTAATTTTTAACCATTCAGCCAAACTTAAAGCTGCAGCTTTGGTTACTGAGTAGGGCGCTGATCCTATTTGAGTAAGTAGGCCTGCAGCTGAAGCTGTATTCATTAAATAACCACTTCCTCTTTCTAACATTTGCGGCATAACATGCTTAGCCGCATGAATATGTCCAACAACATTTATATCCCAGATGTTTTGCCAATCTTCAGTCGTTACTTCAAAAAACCCAGGTACTCCCCCGATGCCAGCATTTGAGCAGAATATATCAATTCCTCCTGCTTTTTCATCCATGTACGACACGAGCGCTTTTATTTCCTCTTCTTTGCTGACGTCAATTTGATAGGCATCACAATCAAGCTCAACTTTAGTGTTTGCTAAATTTTCTTTGCTAACGTCTACAATTAATACATATTCAGCTTCTTCGTTAATAAAAGCTTTTGCTAATGCTTTTCCTATTCCGCTGGCTCCGCCAGTCACTACAACTCTTTTACCTTTAACATCCATTTATTTTCCTAATAATTCAATGGCTGAAGCTCTTAGATCCTTTTTTGCTATTTTTCCAGATGCAATTCTTGGTAATTTCTCTTTTTGAATCCAAACATGAGAAGGTATTTTAAAATTAGCTAATTTAATTGCTAGAAAGTTATTTAAGTCTGTCTCATTCAACTCACTTTCATCTCTAATGCAAACATTAGTAGCTAAAATTTCTCCCAATCTTTCATCCGGAACACCAAACACAGAGGCTTCCAATACATCTGGATGCTCAGCAATAGCTGCTTCTATTTCTGGACAGGCAATATTTTCTCCGCCTCTAATAACCATGTCTTTCTTTCTATCATTTATAAAAAGAAAGCCATCTTCATCTAAATAACCAATATCTCCTGTTTTAAACCATCCCTCAGAATCTAGACAATCTTCTGTAGCTTCTGGATTTTTCCAATAACATCTAAAAGTAGCCGCACACTTAATACAAACCTCTCCATTTTCATTTTCATTCAACGTCCTACCTTCGTCATCAATAACCTTGAGTTCAATTATTTTTGGAACTGGAAACCCTGTGCTTGTAGGTTTTGCCAAATATGTTTCTCCAGCGTTATTAGCCCCTAACGCGTTGGTTTCTGTAAGCCCGTAGCCAATACCGGGGTTAGTTTTAGGCATGTGCTCTTTTTGTTTTTTAACTTGCTCAGGGGGTCTTGGAGCTCCTCCACCAAACAAATCTTTCAAAGTAGAAATATCTCTTGGATTTTTAATTTGCGCTTCTACCATTTCTGATGACATAGTAGGAACACCTGTAAAAGCAGTAATTTTTTCCTGCTCAATCATATCTAAAGCAATTTCTGGATCCCATTTATACATAAGAACCGTTTTTCTTCCCACAGGTATAGATAATAAAAATAGAGCATGAGAGCCGGTAACATGAAATAACGGAACTCCTACTAACGATGCCGCTTGTTCAGAAATTTCTGAAACTTCTTCTGTTTGGGGTTCTTCGTCCGAAGCCGCATTCGCCATTGATGTTAATAAGATCCAATAAAATGGTGCAAAAATAATTCCACGGTGAGTTAAAACAACTCCTTTAGGGTACCCAGTACTTCCTGAGGTATACATAATAGAGGCATCGTCTTCAGGAATTATCTCAACTACGTTTTCCAATTCTTCAGACGCATCTTTAATAAGATCATAAAAATCAATTTCTTGATACTCTGGTTTTTCCGAACGCACAGAAATTTTTGGTAGATCAACTATTCTTCCTTGCAATCTATCTAATCTTTCTTCGTCTCCTATAAATAATTTAGCTTCACTGTTTGTTAAACCATACTCAATCTCGTCTCCTTTCCACCATGAATTCAATGGAACAACAACACCGCCAATAGAAGTAATTGCCATATAACAAAACATCCATTCAGGATAATTCCTCATAGAGAAAGCGACTCTATCGCCTTTTTTAATATTAAATTTTGTCTGAAGAGTGTTAGCCAGTTTAGTAGAGATTTTTAAAGTATCGTTAAATTGATATCTCTCCTCTTGGTATACCACATGAGTCCAATCGCCGTGCACGAGACCTAGTTGATAATATTCTCTTAGATTGTTTGGCGCTTCTTTAAAGACAAAATAGTCATTTCCTCTAATCTCAGCTTTTTCTAAACTAAGAAGACCTTCTTTGGTAACTTCATTTAGAAGATCTAATCTTCCTTGATTATTAAATAATTTATTTGTCGTCATTTTTAAACAACTGTTCCGCCATCAATTACTAAAGTATGCCCATTAACAAAACTGCCGGCTTGGGAAGCTAAAAATACCGCGGCACCGCCAATTTCATCAGGCTCGCCAATTCTTTTCATAGGGCAGGTTGCTGTAGATTGTTTAAGTATTTCTGGATTTTCCCAAAGCGCTTTTGCAAAGTCAGTCTTAAATAAGCCAGGAGCAATAGCATTAGTCCTTATATTGTATTGTCCAAATTCTAGCGCGTAATTCTTAACCAGCATGATATCAGCAGCTTTTGAAATATTATAAGCTCCTATTACTGGACTAGCATTGAGACCTCCAATAGAAGAAACAATAATGATGCTTCCATCTTTTCTCTCCATCATTTCAGGAACTACCATTTGACAAAGATTATGGTTGCTTTTGATATTATTATTCATAATTTTTTCAAAGGCATCGTCAGTGATATCTTTTATCGATCCAAAATAAGGATTGGTAGCAGCATTACAAACTAGAATATCTATTTGACCTAATTGCGACCTAGATTCTTCAACAAGCATTTCTAAAGCTGTTTTATCTGAAATATTACAAGGTATAACAATTGCTTTGCCTGCTCCTTCAACATTTAGGTTATTTATTTCTTCAGCAGTTGCTTCACACACGTCAACTTTTCTACTTGAAATTACGACGTTTGCACCTTGTTTTGCCATAGCTACTGCGATAGATTTACCGATACCTTTAGATGAGCCAGTAATTACTGCATTTTTTCCAGTTAAATCAAACATAAAAATAACTCCTTATTTTCCTTTCCAATTAGGCAATCTTTTTTCTGCAAATGCCACAGGACCTTCAATAAAATCTTCACTACCAAATAATTCGCCTACTGCCGAATATTTAGCTTTCATTGATTTCTCTAAATCAGGTTCATTGAAATTTTCATATGCAACTTGTTTTGTAGCTCTGATGGACATAGGAGAACATTGTTCAATTTGTTTAGCCCAGTTTTTAGCAGCTTCAATTAAGTTTTCAGGCTCTACAACTTCATTAACAAAGCCTAACTTCATACCTTCTTCAGCGGAAACATGTCTTCCCGTTAACATCATTCCTAAAGCATTTTTCATACCTATTTGTCTTGGTAATCTCTGCATGCCTCCAGCTAATGCTGCCAAGCCTACCTTTGGTTCTGGTAGTGCAAATTTAGCGTTAGTAGAAGCAACGATTAAATCGCAAGCTAAGGCTATTTCAAAGCCTCCACCCATAGAAACACCATTCACTGCTGCTATTAAAGGCTTCGTAAGATTAAATCTTGATGTTAATCCAGCAAAACCTGAACTAGCTATATTTATATCCATTTTTCCACCTGCTTGAGCTTGGAATTTAAGGTCATTTCCAGCAGAAAATGCTCTATCTCCTGCACCAGTAACAATCCCAACCCAAAGATTTTCATCTTTCTCAAATTCATTCCAGACTTCATCAAATTCTGCGTGAGCTGGTGGGTGCAAAGCATTCATTACTTCCGGTCTATTAATAGTAACAGTTAAGATGTGACCGTCTATTTCTGTTGTTAAAAATTCAAAATCTGTTTTCATGTTTTTCTCCTAAAAAAAATTTGATGTTCATCTTAATAAAGGTTACTCGTTGAGTCTATAGAGAACCTATGACTTTATTTTTTTTTCAGAACTGTAATAATGCCTCTCGACATACTTATAGGAGAGAAAATGAATATCAAAGATAAAGTTGCAGTTATAACAGGTGGTGCCTCAGGTCTTGGTTTAGCAACAGCAAAATTATTAAAAGAAAAAGGAGCGAAATTAATGCTTCTAGATTTAAATGAAGATAACGCAAAAGCAGCGGTTGAAGAATTAGGAGATATTTCAGATTATTCAATTACCAATGTAATTGAAGAAGATAGTGTCAAAGCGGCAATAGATAAAACCGTAGAAAAATTTGGTGGCGTAAATATTTTAGTTAATTGTGCTGGTATCGGAAGTGCTAGCAAAACGGTAGGAAGAGATGGCCCTCATCCTTTAGATTACTTTAAGTTAGTTCTAGACATCAATCTTACTGGAACTTTTAATGCAATTAGGCTCGCTGCAGATGCCATGGGCAAAAATGAACCTGAAACTGATAATGAATGTGGGGTGATAATAAATACCGCTTCAGTTGCTGCTTTCGATGGTCAAGTTGGTCAAGTTGCTTACAGCGCAAGCAAAGCTGGCGTTGTTGGTATGACTTTACCTATTGCTAGAGATTTAGCTCGAATGGGCATAAGAAATAATACTATTGCTCCTGGAATATTTGATACTCCTTTGATGGCAATGGCTTCAGACGAAGTAAGAAAGCCTCTTATAGAAATGACACAATTTCCAAAAAGGTTAGGTTATCCAGATGAGTTTGCTAAATTGGTAGCTCAAATTATAGAAAATCCTTTCTTAAATGGTGAGACCATCAGACTCGATGGGGCTATAAGAATGCAGCCTAAGTAGATAAATTTTTATAACAAATAAATAGAAGACAAAGCGTCTCCTAAGTGTTAATTTTTAGTTAACATTTTGGAGAGGAACATGTCATATAAAAGTTTAAATTTACTTCTTTTATCTTTATTTATTTTAGCTGCTTGTGGCGGAGGCGGAGGCGGAGGCGGTACTGCTGCATCTACACCAGCTAATAGTTGTTCACCTAGTACGACAAATTTATGTATTACTGTAGCTGGAGGTAAATTCGTTGTTCAAAATACTTCTTCTACAGGAGTCTCCCAAAAAACTTTAACTTTGAATGCTGGAACATATACATTTGATCAAACAAATTCTTCAAATGTTACTCCTGCTGGAGCTTATGGTACGGCACGCATTCATCAAATAGCATTTTCTACAACAAGTGATGGAACACATGGTAGTGGTTCAGCTTATACTACCGGAGTTTCTACCTCAGGTTCTCCTGGTTCAACTGGAAAAACAACAATTGTCGTTAATTCTTCAACTCCGTCGACTCTCTACTATTACTGTCAAAATCACAGTGGGATGGGAGGAACAATTAATATTGTTATTGGTAATCAGTCCAGTCAAGTTGAATTCACCGAAACTAACTAATATATTTTAAGGAGCAGACATGAATAAAAGATTTTTTTTAGCTTTCATTTTAATTTTCAATGTAAATTTATTCGCAGCAGACTATGATGATGACGCAACAAAAGTAGATTTTTATGTACCTGGTATTTTGGCAAACGATGCAATGTCTCAGGTTAATTTCTTACTTTGTTTTTTATCAAATACTAATTTTGGAACTTTTGCTAATGCCGGTCCATATAAAGCTTTAATTGACGAAGCTTCATGTGAAACAGCAGATGGAAGTGATGCGGCGGCAGAACAACAAGCTGCCACTGGTGGGAGTGCTGCTACTTCTACAGATACAGCAGCAGCAACAGTTGAAGAGGTCACTTATAGTCCTGGAATTATAAATGTAACCTCGGATGCTAACGGGGCGCTTACTGGAAAAGGTTGGTTTGATATTGTGATTGAAATGGGTCCTGGTGTAGAAGTTGCTTCTACAGCTTATACACTGACTGTTTTGACTGCTGATAAAGACGAAGCAGCTGGACGACCCTATGGAAATTTCACCATGACTTATGAAATTAAAACTAATAATGCTGTTAATCTAGGTGGTGGACAAACTTTGGAAGCTGGAACAACGATTTTACAAGGTTACTTAGACATAAATGGAACCACGATAAAATATTATGAAGATGGGCCTTCTTTTACGCCTAGATCCATTGTCGCCGACGTCGCTAATAACAAGCGTGATGGTTATTTGCTTTCAAATATTCAGAAGTTTTCTGGCAATAATTTTAATACAACAGATTATTATCAAGCGAGATATAAAATATATCAGGACAATGCAAATAAAGTTTACTGTCAGATCTTTGACAATGCGGTGAAATACAATCAAAGTCAGCAAGGATTAGTTGCATCAAATACAACCTATGCTGATTCAACGGCATTTAATACTGAAATTGCAGCTGCATTCACAAATCCTCCAACTGCTGCAGTAAATACAGAAGGGGGAACACAAGGATCCATAACTGGAGAACATTGTTGGAGTACAGATGTAGCAAACGCAACCAGACAGGTGTATGAGTATGGAACTTATTTAAATTCAACAGGAGCTAAATACGATTTAGCAAATACTTCTTTAACTTTAGAAGCTAACTCAACTGATAATTCTGGATTAACTAAGTCCATTCATGCACATGCTAGTTATTATGGTACGCACGTGAATGACTCTGATAAATCGAATGTTACCGATTCAACGATATTTAAAAATCAAAGAAATTCGTCTGATACAGATACTTATAATTTAAGAAAAAATTATTATCAGGTTTTTCAAAAAACAACTTCATCAAAACCTCTCAATCAATTAGCTGGAGTTGGCTTTCAGTGGTATTTGGGCCATTTAAAAACTCATCCAGAATGGTCAAGTAAAATTGGAGAAAGCGGTCTGGATTTGCCAACAAGTGGAAGCTGTAATGCTGCCCAAGGTAATTGTCCTGAATATTCTGGCACAATTTCTGTTAGCGGCAGTGCCGTTACTTTTACTGCTACCCATGGAATGGACTGGAATGCTGGGATAAAACCCTTTGAATTGAATACTGCTTTGACTTTTACTGCTGCTAATTGGGTCGATTATATGACCAATGGTTCTGGTTGGAATGAGACTATGCATTTTTATAATCCAGATTCCAGAGAACAATATCAAATTCCTTATACTGCATTTCAAAATGTTGGTAATGCATTAGTTAAAATTACTAGCGAAGCTAAAGTTGATATCACTTCATTGGAAGGAAAAACTTTTATATGTGTCGAAAGATGCTTGGGGGCAACTAATTTAAACGCTGCTATCGCCGAAGCTTTCACAAAAGTTGATGCCGAAGCTGATGCAGCCACTTTAGATAAAACTCCTTATGTAAATAAAGGTCCCTATTTTAAAGTTGCTAGTTATTACGATGGTAATGGAAATGGCGATCAAGATGGTGGAGAATCTAGTGAAGGTGCAGGAAGGTATAACAATATTGGTGGAGTGGTAGAGGCTGACTTATCTAGTTATACCGTTACTAACGGAGTGCTTGTAGGAGCAAATGCCGATGGAGGTAATATCGCTTGGACATCACCAAATGCAACAAAATTAGATTCTGCATCATATAGAGATGGAATTAGAAAATATAGATACAAATCCAAAGAACCTACTTATACAGTAGATAATTGGTCAAATAATTATGGTCACTCTTTCCGCATGAATGCTGTGGAAAATACCAATAAAGCCAATATCTTATGTGGTGTTGATAGTGGCAATTCAAGAGGTTACACCAATCGATGGCGTGCGGTTGCTGACGACGATGCTTTACTTGTAACGGGTAATTCTTACTATTGCGCTGATAAAATTAGAGACGGCAGTGTTACTTCTTACACTTTTGAATTAACCAAGAGGCCGGATTACAGAGTTTACAACGTAACTGATTCGCAAATTACAACTATTTCTGCTCCGAAGAGCTATGAATATGAGGTTCCTGCAAGTGGCATAACTTATAATTTCGCTGGTACAAATCTAGCCGGAAAGAAATACACTCTTAAATTTGAAGGATATGGAGAACTTCATAATTTTCCAGGACAAGTCTTCAATACTTGTACTGGAGCGGTTGTTGGAAGATATGTTGATTCTTGGAATCAATGTTATCGCTTCATCCCAGAATTTACATTACCTGATGGCGCAATCTTAACTGATAAAACGGGGAGTGATAACATTAAGGTAAGAGCTTTAAGAGGTGACGAATACTTGAAAAAATTAAGTACTCTACCTAGCGGGAGAGTTTATACGAAAGCTTTGTCTGACTTACCAACATCCAGTGATTTAGTTACTGTAAGTACTACTAATGGCAGCAAGCCAACAACTGGAATTCTCAATAGTGGTAAAGCCTCAGTTATACACGGCGAAACTGTAGCAGCACCAAGTCAGTAATTTATTGACCTTCTTTTTAAGAAGGTCTTAAATTACACACTATGGATCAAGATAATTTAAATAGAATCATTGAAATGGCCTGGGAGGATAGAACTCCTTTTGATGTGATTTATAAAGAGTTTGATATAACTCAGAATGATTTAGAGCGTTTAATGAGAAATAATTTAAAGCCAAGTAGCTTTAAACTTTGGAGAAAAAGAGTTTCAGGAAGAAAAACAAAACATGTTGCAAAAAGAAGCAACCAAATCGATAGGCATAAATGTGATAGACAAGGAAAGCTTGTTAGCAAAAGAAGATAGAGTTAATCTAATTTATGAAACTTTAAGTAATAAACTCCAAAATACTTCGATTTCAAAGAATTCAAATGAAATTTCTATAAAGATAAATTCAAACAATCCGGATCCCATAGAAATATCAATTCAATCCATCGATAATCAATACAGAGTTACTTACTGGGATGGCTATGCAGTAAACGAGTTTTACGATTATTCAAACCTCAACAAAGCCTTAAAAAAATTTAATAAATTTACTTTGAAAGCTTTCGATAATATTCAAAAATTTGGGGTTAAATAGAATTTAGAAATTCTTTTATATGTGAACCTATCTCATCAGGAGAATGTTCTTGAATAAAATGATTTCCTTTTACTTTAACTTCTTTAAGATTTTTCCAACTCCTCACAAACTCTCTTTGATCGCCTATTAATATAGATCCAGGGTCGGCATTTATAAAAAGCTTAGGAATGTCTGAACCTTTGTGAAATTCCGCATTTTTACTTACTTCTTCAACAACCTCACTGGGCTCTCCTTCTATAGGTATTTGTCTGGGCCAAGTAAGAGTAGGGCGCCTATCTTCTCCAGAGTTTTTAAACGGTCTTATATATTCAGACTTTTCTTCCTCCGAGAAACCATTAGCTGAATCGTTAAGCAAAATTCTTTCGACAAATACATTTTTTTCTAAAACAATTTCTTCACCAGCATCGGATCTCATTAGTTGAAATATATTCCTCGCATTTTCAGGCCATTGATCCCATTGAAGAGGCATCACTATGGCTTCCATAAAGCTTATTGATTTAATACGATTTGAGTTTTCTCTTGCATATTGAAAGCCCATTGCTGAACCCCAATCATGAATAACTAAATTAATTTTGTCGCCTAAATCTAATTCCTCTAATAAAGTTGATAAATATTTATATTGTCCGTGATATTTATAGTCAGGATTATCAATCCCTTCTAATTTTTCTGAATCACCCATTCCAATTAAGTCAGGAACTATTATTCTCCCGATGCCTTCAAGATGAGGTGTTATGTTTCTCCATAAAAAAGAAGAGGCAGGGTTGCCATGTAGAAAAACTATTGAGTCTCCCTCACCATGATCAATATAAGCCATTTTTTTTCCTAAAATTTCTTTATATTTTTTATCAGCGCTCATATTTACTCCTTTATAATTAATAAATTATAAATTAAAAAAACTTATTATTAGGAAATTAAAATGATATTAAATCCAGGAGAAATAAATCTAGATGCTGCATTAAAAATATGCCAAGAGACATTAAAAAAAGGCAGAGAAGAAGAATTTATGCCTTTGACTGTTACAGTTATTGATGTCGGAGGAGTTGTAAGAGCTACTTTAGCCGAAGACGGTTCAGGCCCAACAAGAGCCAATGTTGCATATGCAAAAGCTTCTACCTGTTTGGCGTTTGGAGCCTCATCGAACACGTTAAGAGGAATTTTAGAGGATCAACCTAGGCTAGATAAAGCCTTTACTGGTATGCAAATATTAGCAGGGGGCAATCTTATTCCAACTCCAGGAGGACTTTTAATACAAAAAGATGGCAAAAACATAGGTGCAATTGGAGTTTCTGGCGATAGATCTGATCAAGATGAAATTGCTGCGGTAGCAGGTATTGAAGCTGCAGGTCTGACAGTAGGGCACTCTCAGATAACATAATATAATCATGAACAAAATATTTTCTATATTATTTATCGTAGGATTATTCTCCATAGGGATTTTTCAATATATTAGAAATGTCGATACAGAAATTAACTATGAGAGGTTTAATCTAATTTCCCCGGGGATTTTGAGAACACCAGAAGAAAGATTTGAGAATTTAAAAGACTATAATTTTGAACCAAATTATCTCGAAATAAATGGTTTAAGGATTCACTATTTAGATGAAGGTCCCATAGATGGAGATGTGATATACCTTCTTCACGGAGAACCAGCATGGAGTTATTTATTTAGAAAAATGATTCCTACGCTTGTTGATGCTGGATATAGGGTTATTGCTCCAGATATGGTTGGGTTTGGAAAATCGGATAAATATATAGATATTGATGATTACTCACATCAAATGCATGTCGACACAATGTCTGAGCTAATAAGAAAGCTCGATTTAAATGATATGACAGCCCATGTTCATGATTGGGGAGGATTGGTAGGTTTAAGAGTTATTGCTGAAGAACCTGAAAGATTTTCAAGAGTAATTGCTTCTAATACAGGTTTAATTGCTCCAGGTAGAGGATTAATAAACGATATTAGAGGTTTTTTCCTAGGGCCTATATTCAAGTTAACAATCTGGTTGCAAGGTCCAGTGACATGGGAAGAATTTATCGGCGGTAATGGCTTTTCTAACTGGATAAGATATTCAAGATACACAGATAATATTGATGTAGGTGGTGTTATGCAAACTTTAGGTTCTGTGGACTCTGAAGAAAGATTAGGATATGAAGCTCCTTATCCCAATGCGTCATATAAAGCTGGCGCGCAAATATTTCCCTATTTAATACCAAGCGAACTAAGAAAAAATGAAATGGCTTTCAGAAATGTATTAGAAAAATGGGACAAGCCATTTTTAATAGCTAATAGCGATAATGATCCAGTTACAGGAAATAATCCTGGAATTGTAGAAGGCTTAAAAAGAATTCCTTCTGCTCAAGAAATAGTTATAAAAGGCCCAGGACATTTTATACAGGAAGAGGCTGGTCCGCAGTATGCACAACTTATAATTGATTTTATAAATGGAAATCCTCAAGGCTTTGAAGTAAAAAAGAAAGATATAAATCTTAAAGACATTTTGTAAATTAAAGCTGACGTAATTAAATTTAATATTCTTTAAATTTTGAAAAAGCCCTTTATTTTTTTTTTAAATTATATTAAATTATTTTTGTCATTTAGTGATTGGAATTGTGAGATTTTTTCTTTTAGTAATTTTTTGTTTTTTTGTTTTTTCTTGCGGAAGTGGATCTAATTCAAGTACTGACAGTTCATTCCAATTTAAAAATGTTCCTGAGGATTTAACGATTCTAGATTGAATGAAGAAAATTCTTTTCATAACCTTAATTTTTTCCAGTAGCATATTTTCTTTTCCAGATTTAAATACATTCGATAAAACTAAACTTATCTGGAAAAATCCAAAAATCTTTTACGTGCATCAATATTTGCTGGATGTAGCTTTTGGTAGAGTAAATAGTTATCTGTGCCTAATTAATAACTCCGATTATAAAAATAATTCAAATTTGGAAGATGGAATTGGTTACAAAGTAATCTTGGATAATGCTGCATGTGAAGGTGCAGAAGTTTCTCGCCCTTGGACAATAGTTTCGAAACAAGAAACAGAAAATTCAAACCTAGATATGGAGCTATCTATAGCAGGACCAGATGATATAACTGACTATAAAATGAAGTTAATTTTGGAAGAAGAAGCCTCAGATTCTAATCCTTATGGAACACTTACTTTGGATTACAGCGCTGTATCGAAAGCTAATTCATTACCATTGTATGTCGCAACTTATGAATCTAAGAAACTTTCAGAAAATCAAATTAAATTTGAAGCAGCATATTATTTAGATGGTGTTGTTGTGAATAATTTGTTGCCTGCTGGCTACGAAAAATATTTTTATTCATCAAAAATTATCCATACTTCTAACTCAGGAGGGCATGGTACTGCAAATGCATTTAACTTTAGTCCAAACGCAACAATTCCAGCGCTGGGAGGAATTAAATATGTTGATTATTTCGCTCAAATATATCCTCAATATTTTCCAGTAGGTTATACAGGAAATTACCCTGATGGAAATCCAATTTCGATACAAACGGTTAACTTTGCTTACAATGATAAAGTTATAAAATTTGAAGTTACTGAAGGTTATTCTGGTGCCAAAAATGGTGTTTGGTTAAATGCAGGACCTAGTGGCGGTGGTCAATTTCAAGCATCTTCTCAAAATTCAGAATTGTGCGTTGCAAGAACTGGTAGTTGGACATATGTTGGACCTCAAAATTATGGTGTCTACAATACTTCTGGTGACAGAATAAATAATAATCCAGACGGGGATGGAAATCCCAATACACCTTTATCAGTCAATTATGACTTACAGGCCATAAATAATATCACTGCAAATAATGCTACCTACAATGGAACTGCAAAAATTTTTAGTGGTAGTTGGGTTGGAACTGGTATGCAATGCAAAAAAATTGCAGATGGTAGCTCTTATGGAAATACTATTTGCCCTGGGACCTCAATAGGAGATGTAGCTACCATAGTTCTTATTAATGGAGAGTATTATTCAAACTTTCCTTTTTTTGACGTTCCAGAGGGAACCGTATTAACTGACGCTCAAGGTAATGAATATTATATAAGGCAGTTAGGAGTAAAAAAAGTTTATCCAATGAAACCCGTCGGAGACTCGGATTGTGCAACATTAACTCTTCAAGCAACTTTAGATACACCAGATCATAAATTTTTTAATTATCCAGTCATTAACATACCTAAGTCAGGAGCTGTACTAGTTAACAAATTCTCTTCTAATCCTTTGGCAGATGAATATTTGCAAGGTAAATCTTTTTCTAAAAACGGAGACGATGATGGAGATGGTGTCTTAAACTATTTGGATGCTTTTCCGGAAAATGCTCTTAAAAGTTTAGATGCTGATCAAGATGGTGTAGACGACGCTGTCGATAATAACATTACTCCTTTTCAGCCAGATTGGACAAATTTCAAAAACTCAGGAAAGTCTCTCTATTCAAATTATCTTAAATAGTGAAAAAATTTTTAATTTTTTCTAGTTTAATTTTCTTATTTTCATGTGGCAATACAGACGCCACAAATAATGAGAAAAAAGAAGTTTTAAATAAAAAAACAGCAATTTTCTTTATGGAAAATATATTAGATATAGATAAGGTTAAACCTTTATTGCATGAAAATTTTAACTTCACTTTTATGGGTAACACCGTTATTTCAAAAAAAGCCTACGATACTAAAAATTGGATTGAACAATGGAATGGAGAAATTATTCCAGCTTTACTGCCGAATGGTATAGAACTTTTCATCGAAGATGTAATTTCAGATGAAGAGGGTACAGCAGTTCTTCTGAAAGGAGATGCAGAAGGTATTAACGGAGAATATGATAATGATTATGTATTTGTATTTAAGTTCAAAGATGACAAGATTATTTCCTTAGTAGAATACAATAGTGATTTACTAGTAGCCACGAGACTTTATAAAAATAAACTTGTTTCTACTGATCCTAATGAGGTTGGAGATCCAAAAGAATTTGTAGAAGAGTTTCTTATTTTCTTCAATGCTCAAGATAAATTGAATATTGAAAAAATTACTAGTTCTCCTTTTTATTTCAATGATCAGAAATATAATAAATATACAGATGCTTTTAACTTTGATGGCTTAAAGAGTGATGGTTGGTCTTATTCATCTGTAATTGATACTAAGACACTATTTAATAACGGCCATGCCGCGTTGATTTCTTTTGATTTTGCAAGACACAACAAAGAAGGTGATCCTTACTTAAAAAGTAGAATTTTTTATATGCTAACAGTTCAAGAAGATAGATGGATTTTAAACGGCGGATATACTCCAAGTCCTATCCCAATGGGAAATTGAACTACATATATATTCGTATAATATATATTATGTTAAATAGTATTTATTGATTAGGCGCCCCTATAGCTACAGGTCTAATTGGAGAAGCCGAACTACCTACTGTCTTTAAAGGCAATATCATTACACAAGATAAACTTACATTATCCTCTGCCAAACCCTTAAGATTGAAATTTTCTAAAGTATGAATACCCGATTCTGTAAGAAAATAATGATGAGCTGGATTAGCTATCCCTGAGGGATTCTGCTCTCTTTCTGGTCCATACTCGACTTCATCTGCAAATGTATCAACACCCCAAGTATCCAGACCTACACCAACTACTTTTTTATCAGATAAATATTTAACGAGGTTGTAAGAAACTCCAGGAGCTTTTTGATAATAAACTTTTAAAACGTCTGGATCTTGATAATTATCACTCCAACCAGTATTAATTAAAACTACGTCTCCAGGAAGAATTCCTCTATTTTTAAGACTCGTTTTTTTTATAGTTTCTTTGATATGCTTAACTGTTACATATTCACCAGCTTTCATAGCCTTGCCATTGAATATATGTTTTCTAACATCTAAAAAAATTGCTGTTGTTACTATAGGCGGAACAGTTTCAATACCTAATTTTTTTAACGGTGAATCAGGGGTTGGCTTTACTTCCTTGCCTGTAAAATTATTAAAATACTTTAAAGATGAAAGATCAGCCTCACCCTCTCCTATCCATACTTCTTCAGTATGTCCAAAATGTCCCAAAGCATCCATTTGAGTCCCTTGATTTCCATCGTTAACATTTTCATTAAGAACATCCATAGTAAAGACTTGCCTGGAACCGGCCCAAGGTACTTCTGGTAAAAACTTAGGTTTATATTCACCTGCAAATGGAGACAATGGCATAGATGATGTTCTGTTATAGGAAAGTTCATAAACCTTTGCATTTGATTTACTCATCTCTTTAGCACATCTTAGATAAGTTTCATTTCCTAAAAGTTTAGTCATCCCTCTTTGATCTTCATATTCCGAATAAAGATTAAGAGAAAAAATAATATAAAAAAAGAAAGATATTTTTATAAACTTCTTCATATACAATCCATTAATAAATTATAGAAGAAGAAACTTTTATATCTGATTCTTTCCATAAGTTTTCAAACATATTAAAGGATTTTTTAGAATTTAAGCTATCGCCAATTTCCTCATAAGCTTTATGCAGTCCGTAATATGACCAACCATTCTTCGGATAATCTTCCAAGTCCTCTTTAAAAGTCTTAATGGCTTCGTAAGGTTTTTCTGATTGTAATAAAACGTGACCTAGTGTTTGTCTTGTTGGGTAATACCAAAAAGGAGGTTCTGTATAAGGCAGATTGTCCTGAAGCAAGACTGCTTTTTCAAAATTATTTATCGCAGATAAATAATCTTTTTGATACATACTTATTGAACCCATTGCTAAATTATTCGCAATTTCTATCAATTGTTTAGTTGGATGCCCTGCTTTTACCATTGCTCCTACTTCTAAAGAATCTACAAATGAAGTAATTAATTTTTGGTGTTTTTTTGCCTTTTCTATATCCCCAGTTGCAGCATAAGCAATGGATTTAGCATAATTATAAATACTTCGTGAATACTTAAAATCTTCGATAGGTTCTTCATAATCAAGAATCTCTTGCCATTTACCAAATCTAACATAAGAAAGAAGGGGTGGCGTATGAAAAAATTCTAAAAAAGGAACTGATCTAATCTGTTCTTCAGAAACATAGTTTGAAACTTTTAAAGCTGATTCTATTGATAACTCGCTCTTGCCCTCCATAGTTGAGGCAGCCCATAAAAAATGAATATTATGAGGATAATATAATGCAGGATAAAAACCCTGAGCATTACATTGAGCTATATAATCTTCATCTACTTTTGCGGCTTCAATATTAGCTTGCGATGCATCTTTATATCTACCAACTCTCCAGTATATGTGAGAAGGCATATGAACTAAATGTCCTGCTCCGGGGACCAATTTACCTAGCCTATCTGCTGCAGCTTCAGCTCGCCCGGGATCACTAGAGGCTTCAACTGCATGGATATATAAATGAATTGCTAAAGGATGATTTTCATCTAGCTCGAGAACTCTTTCTATAGTTGAAATTACTTTCACGGTGTCAGGTTTTGGATTTCCATCTTCTGCCCAATAATTCCATGGCATAGTAATCATAAGAGCTTCAGCATATAAAGAAGCAGCGTCATTATCATTGGGATATTTCTTATATAAATCCTCCATTGATTTAGCATAATTTAGATCTAAATCTACTCTTGAGGTCTCTGGTTTTCCATTGTATCTAGTTTTCAAAGATTCTATAAAATCTCTTTCTTTTAATGATGCGCTCTCTTTGAGACTAAAAGCAATTTTGAAGGCCTTAAGTGCCTCTATTCTATTTTCAGGAGACATTACAGCTTTTCCATCACTCGTAACATTGATGTTGGGTCCTCTAGCTAAAGCCTCGCCCCAAAAACAAATTGCACAATTTGGATCTAGTCTTTGTGCAGCTTTAAAACTTCTTACTGATTCTGCATGATTGAAAGCAAATGCCATAATCAAACCTTGATCGAAATACTCTTGAACACCTTCTACATCTGAAGAAATTTTAAATGAATGATTACCTAATCCTTTCAGCAAAGGTGCATTAGCTATTTTTACTATTTCATCTATATTTATTTTAGGTTGATTATCTGAACAAGATAATAAAATTAATGTTATTAAAAAAAATAAAGTTTTGTTCATTTCTAGTCTCCTTAGTAGTGATAATTAATATATCAAAAAGATTAATATTTTATGAAAATTATCAAAATTTTAATCTTAATTTAATTATAAATTTATCTAAAGTTTCATTGGTCCAAGCATCAGAATATATATCTTTAAAATTATCAGTCTGATTAAATAAATTCGTTAATTTTCCTCCCCTTGTATAAACAACATATAAATTAGATAAAGGAGAGAATTCATATTTATATCTGATTTGAAACGCAGTTTCAGAGAGTTGAAAAGCATTTACATTATCTATAGAAGCATTCATATATCCGCTCGAGCTTACGCGGTAAGAACGAGGATTTTTTGCTTTGATGGCGTAAATTTTTCCTTTTATTCTAAATTCTTGATTGGATGAAAAAAAATAATCTAAACTCAAACTAGAGGAGATTTGTTCTTTATCATAGTAACCAAATAAATTTTCTTTTCTCCAAATACTCCAATTAGATTTTTTTTGGTAATCAAACCATCCTATATTTAACTTGAAAAGACCTGAAGGCTTAAAAATATTTGAATACCCTACTGAATAACTTTCATTTCTTAAATCTAAATTTTCTGTTTCAGTTTCGTATCCAAAACTTCCAGCTGAAGCTTTATAAATTGATTGTATTTTATTAGTTCTTGGGCTTTCGTATTCAACCATTAGTTTAGCCCCAGAAAGTTTTTCTATAAAAGGAGCGCTCGGAAATTTTCTAGTTTCTTCATAGTCTTTGCCCCTAATAATATTACAATAACATTTGAAATTTAAAGAAGAACTGTCCCTATACTGAAATTTATAATTAAAAAAGGTTCCGATACCATTTCCATATTCTCCATCTACTGATCTTTGATGGTAAAGATCAAGACTAAATTCAGTTTGCGATATCGAAGAATTTATATTTTTATTAGGCTTAATGTATTGAATGTAAGTTCCTAATGAAAAATTATCATATTGTTTAATATAACCCATATCGTTAATATCAAAATTTTCATCATGATAATTTGAATAAAACAGAAGAAATAATTCTGGGCTTACTCTTACAGTGTAGTTAGCTTTAAAGCCATATCCTTTTGTGTTTACGCCCTTCTCGTCTATATCAATTTCTCCTGCCCATCCATATATTCTTTTATTAGAAGAAGGTTTGAAATCAAAATCTAAAACATTGGCCGTGGCCTTTCTATCAATGGAAGGTCTATCTGCAGAAGTTATCAGATATCCCACTTTTCCATTATTTTTAGCTAGATTAGTTTTATATCTGAATGCCAGAAAGTCTCTGCCTTCTGAATAAATTGAATTATCTTCGCTAGCAATAAATGCCCCATATTTATTTATTTTGCCTTCCTTTGTGTATCTAAGAGCAAAGTTAATATCTGTAGAGTCATAAATATAGTCATCGCATTCCCCTTTATGACTTTCATTAGTACTAGAACATTTATCAGGAATTCCACCTATCCTCCTTGTATTAATAAATCTTAAATCCCAGCCTGTTATGTCAAACAAAGTTTGATTTTCAGTGAAAAAAGGACGTTTATCAGGATAGAAGGTTTCATTTGCAGAGAAATTAACAATCACATCATCACTTTCGACTTGTCCAAAATCTGGATTTATAGAAATATCTAATTTTGATTCAGAATTTATATCCCAGAAGATTTCTCCTCCAAAATTAATTTTTCTGTTATTTTCTATAAAATTATTAGTTGCACTAATATAAGGAAAAAAATCTATATTTGTTTTATTCGAGCTTTCATCTTTATAGTTTTTTACAGAAGCTTCTTGCATTCGAGACAAAAAAGGAGATTGTTCTACCCACAATCCAGGCATATTAAAATATTTAGATAAATGATGAACTTTTCTTGCTACAGATAGTTTGATTTTTCTATATTCATCATTCACATTGGACATAGGAGCAATTCCCCATGGAAGAAAATATTCTACAAACCATTCGTTCTCAGATTGAGATGTTTTAGCTTGCCAGATAGCATCCCAATTATCAGAAATATCATTTTCATTCACCCAGATCGCATCTCGTAAAGAATCTCCTAAAGATGCCGTGAACTCATAACCTATATTTGCGTTTGCATTAAAATCTATGATCAAGCTGATTCTATCTGCATCTACAGCCCATGAGTCTCTGGGATGTTTCTGGGAAACTTGAGTAGATAATGGTTGTTCATTGATAATTCCAATATAAATTCCTTTTTCATTAGAAAAATATTTAATTTTTGTTTTATATTCTGGAGCTGACTTATCGTTTGGAAAAACAGTTAAAAAATTATCTAAATATTCAGCTTGCTGCCATTCCTCTTCTGAAAGATTGCCGTCTATATTAATTGCTAGCAAAAAGGTGTTGAAAAAGAATAACAATACGAAATAAAGAAAATTATTTAATTTATGCATGAGAAAATTATTTTATATTTCCTAAAATTTTTGCTCGATAAATTACTTCGGCATATTGATTGCAATTAATATCTTTAATTTTGATCCAATCCTCTAGCATAGATTTTTTTTCTAAATCATTTGCACCAATCATAAAAGCATAACAAGCTTGAAAAGAAGACATTTCCTTAAAAGGAATAATGATTTTTTTATTTTCAGCATATGCATTAATTGATAGAAAAAAAATAATACAAAAAACAAAAATTAATCTCATAACTTTTAAGTGTTTGTTAGCCTTTTTTCAGTTCGATAAAAAAAGAAATAAGACAATGTCGCTAATGCACAAAGAATATGCCACAAAGCATGCGGTTGAATAATTGAATCTGGATAACACCATTCAGAATCAGGATTCACCATTAAATTTCCTTGCAGCCATATTGTAAATGCTAGTATGTAGAAGAAACACCCAGCAAAAAACCAAGGGTTATACTTTCTCACGCTTTCAGGTTTTTGTGTGGCTATAAGTCCTGGGAGCCAAAATAAAAGAGTCCACCAAAATTCTTGAATATTTATAAATACTTCGTAAGGTGAAGTACCAAATATCCAAAGTACAAAGTAACCTACGAAACCTGAAAAAAATCTCATCGAATTGGAATAAAAGTTGTATAAAAATTCAGAAATTATCCATAAACCTATCGACACACCAAATAAACTAAAACCTATACCTAATTCTGAGCCATAAAACCAACTGAGCAGAGAAAACAAAAATAAAATTACAAAATAAGCTCTCAAAAATTGATTTTCCGTCCATCCATTTAAGATTTTAAAATTGAGGAGCCATGGAATAATTATATAAGCTACCATACTGACATTATCGATCCATGCACCCCAAACTGTATGGGCTCCATGCATCATCATAGACCCTGGACCTAGAAAAATAGATGCAGAAGCGTAAAGTGCTGACACAGAGGTAAGTCCGATAAATAGGTTCTGACCTGTAACTTCTTCTCTGGAAAGAATCCAAACCATAAGAATTCCTGTAAGAATAAATCCAATATTACTTAAGGCGTTAGAGGGTTCTCTAAAATAGCCAGGACTAATTCTTTCACACCATCTAGAACTTTCTCCAATTTTGTAACCCTCTTCTACTGAAAGCATTACGCCAGAGTAAGCAAATAAAAAATAAAAGATAAAAAAGGCTAAAACCGATGAAATTGCGATGGTAAATGCATAATTTTTTAACATATATTTTCCAGATTAAACACAAAAATTACAGGAATTTATTTTAATTAAACTCATCTTGTATGAGAAAAGTTTTCTTATTTTGATAATATGATTATTCTATAAAAAGAATCATCTAATATATTTACCCCTAATAATATAATATTCAATTATGATTTATATTCTTTCAGCAGTCATATTTTTTTTTACTTTCATCTTTAGTTATAAATTTTTTATTTTTTTGAAAAATAAATATCTTGCTTCTGTAAAGGATGAAAATTTATATATGGCCTTTGGCTTTTTAGCTTTAATTTTAACTTCAGCTTTTTCGATTTCATCGTCAGCAATATTTCTATCATTATTTAACACATGAGTAACAACGCACCAAAACCAAAAAAAATCAGAAAAGAACTTATATCCCATAATGATATTAGGGTAGATGAATATTATTGGCTAAGGGATGACACGAGATCAAATAAAGAAGTAATTTCTTATCTGGAGGAAGAAAATACATATTCAGAAAAATGGTTTGCTGAAAAAAAAGATTATAAAACTGAAATCTATGAAGAGATGGTAAATAAAATTCCTGACAAAGAAATTTCTATGAAAGTAAAAAAAGATCAGTTTTACTATTTTTCTGAAATTAATTCTAACGAACAATACAGTAAATACTTTAGAGAAAATGCTGAATCAAAAAAAGAACTCTTATTAGACGTAAACGAACTATCGGAAGATAGGGATTATTTCAGCATTTCTGGCATATCGCCCTCCCCAGATCATTCCTTAATTGCATATGGTGAAGATCTTTCTGGAAGAAGAGAATTTAATCTTAAGATAAAAGATTTGACCAAAAATAAAATTATAGATCAAAACATTTTTAATAGTTCGGGAAGTGTAGTTTGGAGCACAGATAATCAATTTATTTTTTATACAAAAAAAGATCCTAAAACTTTAATAACAAATAAAGTTTTTAAACATAAAATTGGTGAAAGTCAGGAAAAAGATCTACTAATCTATGAAGAAAAAGACCCTGAATTCAATTTAGGTATTTCAAAATCTAGAATGAAGAGATATCTTTCTATAAGTGTTAGCAAAACAGAATCTTCTGAAACTTGGTTTTTAGACTTAAGGAACCAGGAAGCAAAACCAATTTGTTTTCTAAAAAGAAAAGAAAACCATTTATATGGAGTTACAGAAAATGAAGATTGTTTTTATGTTATTTCAAATTCAGATAACTGTAAAAATTTTAAAGTTTTAAAAACCAACTTAAATATACCTTCAGATTTATCAAAATGGGAAACGATAATTGAACATTCTGAAAAATCTTATATAGAAGGATTAGATAGTTTTGAAAAATATTTCTATTTAGAAACTAGAGAAGATGGATTGCCGAAAATAAAAAAAGTTAAAAAAGATGATTTGTCTATTGAGTATATTAAATTTGATGATCCAGCTTATAGCACTTATCTAACTGGTATAGGTGAATATTTATCTGAAGAAGTTTATTACGGTTATTCAAGTCCAAATTGTCAAAGTACGGTTTTCAAAGAAAATCATAAAAATGGAAAACGTGAAAAGGTTTGGATGCAAGAAGTAAAAAATTTCAATCCTTCTTTATACACATCAAAGAGACTTAAAATTAAAGTTAGAGACGATACAGAAGTACCCGTCTCATTGGTTTATAAGGAAGGCATTGATTTAAAAGATTCCCCTCTTTTAATGTATGGTTACGGTTCTTACGGCGCAATAATTGATGCTTCTTTTAAAAGCTCCATACTTCCTTTGTTGGATAGAGGATTTATTTTTGCTATTGCTCATATTCGTGGCGGTTCTGAGATGGGTCGCCAATGGTATGAGGATGGAAAAATGCTTAAAAAAATGAATACTTTTTATGATTTTATTGATTCTACTAAAGGACTTATAAAACAGAATTACGGCAACGAAGGAAAAATATTCGCAATGGGAGGAAGTGCTGGCGGACTTTTGATGGGTGTAATTATCAACTTAGAACCGGAGTTATATAGAGGCATAATTTCAGCTGTACCTTTTGTTGATGTTCTCACTACGATGTCAGATGAATCAATTCCATTAACAACTTTTGAGTATAAAGAATGGGGTAATCCTGCAAATAAAAAAGAATATGATTACATGAAAAAATATTCTCCTTATGATAATTTGAAACCTTCAAATTATCCATCAGTTCTTGTTACTTCAAGCCTGCATGATTCTCAAGTTCAGTATTTTGAACCAGCAAAATATGTTCCTAAGCTAAGAGAAAATAGTACCTCCGAAAACCCAATTCTTTTAAAAATGAATCTTGTTGGCGGACATTCAGGTAAAAGCGGCAGATTAAATTCTATCGAAGAAAGTTCTTTAGATGATGCTTTTTTATTAAACCTTTTAGACGAGTGAGTATTAAAATTTACTTTAAATAATCCTGTAAAAGAAATTTCATTTCTTTTCTTAAAAGAAAAATTCCTAACAAATTTGGAAGTGTCGAAGCTGCAACAGTTATTAAGGCAAAATTCCAAATAACTTCCGTATCTATTAATCCGCTTCCGGCAATAAACATAGCTAGTAAATAAAAAATTCTGTAATAGATAAGAGCTTTTTCACCAAACAAATACAAAGTGCACCTATCACCATAATAGGACCATGTGATCATTGTAGAAAATGCAAATAATAATAGACCAATAGAAACAATATATTCGCCATAATTACCAAAAAACCCTGCGTTAAAAGCTTTGCTAGTTAGAACTGCTGACTTAACAAGAGACTCTCCTCTAACATTAATACCAGATGAAACCATCAATCCATTATTAACCTTTATTAATCCTGTAAATAACTCACCATCTTTTGTAAAAATAACATTCTCAGCGAGAGATCTATTGTGAAAAATTGTATTTTTTTTGTCTGCAATACCCATTTCAACTGAAATTTCTCCAGTGAAACATTTAGCTCCATCATCTCTGCATTTTGTATAAGAGTTTATTTGGTTAGTAATGTTTTTTTCAGAATCAGACTGTCCTAAAAAATAAAGTGAAGTTCTTTCAAAATCGTTTTCATATTTTTCTGTCCAAACTCCAGAAGCAAGAATCACTAAACCAGTTAATGTACAAATAACTAAAGTATCTATAAACGGCTCTAAAATTGATACAAAGCCCTCTTCTATCGAGTGTTTTGTATTAGATGTTGCATGAGCAATTGGCGAAGATCCCTGACCGGCTTCGTTAGAATATAATCCTCTTGCCACTCCATAAGTAAACGCAGTTGAAAAAGAAGCCCCTAAAAACCCTCCAGCTATTGCGCTTCCACTAAAAACATCGTGAATAATGATATAAAAAGAAGGCAAAATATTTGAATAGTTAAAAATTAAAACACTCAAAGAACCTACAATATAAACAAATGCCATTACAGGAACGATAGATCCAGCAAAACTTGCAATTCTATTTATACCTCCAATTATGACCAGCCCAACTAAAATTGTAATTACCAATGAAGATACTATTGGGCTTAATCCAAAACTTGAATTCAAAGTGCTAGCAATATTGTCAATTTGAGGCATATTTCCGGAACCAAAAGTAGATACTAAAAGACAAAAAGAAAAAATTACCCCAAGCCATTTCATGTTCAGTCCATTTTCCATATATAGCATTGGACCACCTGATATTGATCCTGACTTATCAAGCTTTCTATATTTATGTGACAAAGTAACCTCTACAAACTTGGTAGTCATTCCTAAAAAAGCGGTAACCCACATCCAGAATAATGCTGCTGGGCCTCCTATGAAAATAGCCATTGCAACACCACCTATATTTCCAGTACCGACAGTTCCAGAAAGAGCTGTACTTAATGCTTGGAATGGACTCGTATAGCCCTTGGAACCAGAAAATCCTCCATTAAAAATTATTTTCCATCCATTTTTAAAATTTCTTATCTGAGGAAAACCTAAGTAAATGCTAAAGAAAATTCCTGTTGCTAATAGAGTCAGTGGAAACCAAGGCGCGCTTCCAAAATATGAATCAATTAATAAAATATATTTATTTAACTGATCCACTATTTATTTATCTTCAAGTATTTTTGCAGAGAATTCTGTATAGCCGCCAATTAAATCCCCATCTATCGTTATTTGAGGAAAAGTTCTTGCCGTTGGAAATTTTTTAAATAACTCCTCTCTCGAAAAATCTATATCCAGCATATATTTTTTAAAGTTAAGATTTTTTTGAATACAGAGATTTTCTGCTTTGTCGCAAAATGGACAGTTAGGTTTAGACCAAATTTCTATCATTATTTTCTCCTATAATTGAATATAATACCAAACATGACAATAGCTCCACTTTTAGAAGGATTCAAGTGCTACTTTAGTACTTATAAAAAGTTTACTTTAATAACCTTTCCAATTTTTATTTTATTGGGTTTGCTAGCTTCTTCTGGGGATATCTATTTGAATGATGAAGTATTATTTACTTGGGGTATTTTACTTTTTATATTTACTAATCTTTTTTTAACTCCATTCATAACTACATTTTGCATATTGGTTGTAAACGATTTACAAAAGGACGGTCTCAAAGAAACTATAGGTTATTACATTGTTTCGTTTCAATTGATGTTGAAGGTTTTGTTGCTAACTCTAATAACAGGCTTGATCGTTATAGGAGGTTTAATATTGTTCATTGTGCCTGGAGCTTATTTGGCTTCAAGATTACTTTACAGTCCTTATTTTTTAATATTAGAAGGAAAAACTGTTTTAGAGTCTTTAGATTTATCCTGGCAAACTACAAAAAAAAATCAAAGACATTATATTTTCTATCTAATTTATTATTGGGCAGTATTAATTCTAATTACTTTTTTTACTCTTTCAATTATCTCTGCTTTTGTAATAAGTTCTGAGCCAAACACAAGTTTGTTTTTTACTAACACATTAGCGAATGCCTTTTTATCTTATACTCAATTAGTTTTAATAAGCTATCCCATCTTTTTTATTTATAAATATACTAAAACATCATAACCAATCTTATCCACATCCATAACATTACGACGTTGCTTCCAAGCCATACCAAAGCACGTAAGCTAAAATTAGTATTGGATGCAATATGATAAGCAGAATGAATTAATCTTAAAACGACGTAAGAGTTTGCAAGAATAACAAAATATCCATCTACTTTTCCGGTGATATAAATTGAAATGCAAACGGCATAGAAAAGGACAGTGTACTCAAATAAGTTAGTATGATTTCTGTCTAAACGTTTTATTAAGTCGCTAGAATTATCAGGTAGAGGAATTCCAAACATCTCCTCGGGAGTGTGCTCTTTATTATTTACCGCCCTACTTCTAAAGACTGTTGAAATTATCTGTATAGTAAAAGTAAAAACTGCTAAATAAAATATTGGTAATAAAATGTCTGTATTCATATTAAATTCTCCTAGTAAAAATTCATTTTTACATAAATATAAGATTTATATTTAAAATTTTATGAAAACGATTCTCATTGTTATCTTAATTCTCATCAAACGTTTTACTTATAATTTGGAATATAATTTCTGAATGGAAATTAAAGAATTGGATGAAAATAAAGTTTGTGAGATTTTAAATGAAATTATGGAATGTGAGTTAGCTGGAGTAGTTAGATATACTCATTCCGCATTAATGGTAACTGGTCCTCATAGAATCCCAATCGTTGGATTCTTGCAAGAACAAGCAAATGAATCTCTTTTGCATGCACAAAAAGCTGGAGATTTTTTAACTGGTTTAGACGGACACCCAACTCAAAAAATTGCCAAGATAGTTGAAACTAATAATCATACTATTAAAGATATTTTGGAAGAAAGCTTAGAACATGAACTTCTTGCTTTAAGTTTGTATAAAAAATTACTAATAATAGTTGCAGATGCGTCAATATATTTAGAAGAATATACAAGAGCTCTTATAGGTGAAGAAGAACAACATCAGCTTGAGTTGAGAAAAATGCTTAAAGACTTTAGCTAATTATTTCTTTTAAAGCCGTCAACTTTAATTCTAAAATCATCAGTTAACCCTTCGAGAGAATTTATCAGCTCCTCAGACGCGGGGCCCATTACTTGAAAAGAATTTACTTTCATTAATTTAAAAAAGGTTTCTTGATAAGGTCCATTTTGAAAATCTAATACATGCTTAAGAGCAGCAGTATCGTTTTTATAGTGCTCAGTTAAAGAAATTCTTTTTTTGTCTTTTGATATGTAGTATTCATAAAGCTTAGTATCTCGTTCTGTTTTTTTTATAAAAATTACCATTTCTTCTATTAATTCGACTGCTTCTTCAGATTCAGTAGATAAAATTTCAAGATCAAGATAGAACTTTATAGATTGATCTCCAGAAGAATTCCAAATTTCAAAATCTCCAAATGCATGAAATGATGCTAACAATAGAATAAATAATATTTTCTTCATGATTTTTCTCTTACAAAATGAATTAAAATTACAATTAGCCTATCAGATTTAAATTAATATGAAATTTTTTCAAATACTAATCGAATATATTTTTTTTCTTATTGCATACATATATCTGTTATCAAGTAACTTTGTTGTTTCTCTCATAATCTTTGTGAGAGAAGGTAAAGGAAACTATGAAAATAAAATTTATTTTGAAATTGATAATATTAAGTTCAAAAGAAAAACTCTTAGTATTAATAATTTTAATCACCAATTTACTATTTGTGGCAACCCTGAAGCTAAAGAAAATGAAACACTGGTGATGATGGGAGGTATACCAACAGATCCCAGTGAATCTATGTTTTGGATGGCTTGCGAAATGATTAAAAAAAATCCTTCCTTCAAAATTTTAATTTTACATTTGCCGTTCTATGAAAAGTATTCTCAAATGATAATGAATAATGATAAAGCCTCTTTCAAAACTTTGACTATTCCATTTAGTAGAGAGGTCTCAAATGAATCAAAAAAAATTGATTCAAAATTTAGTCACATAAATCAATCAAAAATAGTAGAAGAAATTTTAATTAAGTTAAATATAACTAAAGCTCATTTTATTGGTCATGATAGAGGAGTAATTGTGTTTGAATACTTAATGATAAAAAATAAAGACTTATTTTTAAGTCTATCGAGAGGAGCTCAAGTATGGAATTATTATGAAAAAGACTGGGCTAAATTAGCCCCAGTAATATGTGTAGGTCCTCCTCACAGATTCTTTACTAGACCCTGGCAACTAAAACTTCTATTCAATTTAGTTTCTTTTTTTGAGTTCCCTTTTGCAATAAGATCAGAAGGATTTAAGGCTAAAAGTAAGAAAGCAAATAAAGGGTCTGATTTATATAACAGATTTACTCATTTAACCTATAAGACAAATAATCCTAAAAAGAAATTCCTTTTAAAGATTAGTCAGACAATGATGCAAACTGACTCTCTTGAAGAAATAGAAAACAGAAGAAACTTGCCTTTGGACATTAAAATAATGCAATTTCAGGGTGAAGATGAATTTAAACTTAACTCAAAAAATAGATTAATATCAGACCAACCTTACTTTGGTAAATACAATTTATTTAGAAATGAAATTGAAGATCTATATCCAAATTGTGTTTCACAAGAATCTGATAAATACAAAAAACAATTTATAGATGATAAAGACCACTATAAGAAGGTGAAGTTATTAACAAATGCAAGAATGAATTTTTTTGCTTTAATACCTGACTCTGCTCACTTCAATGTAATTGAAAACCCTTTAGGGTGTGCATCGGCTGTTAGTGATTTTATTAGAGAATGTAATGCTAGTAATATATAGTTTTTATGTATAAAGAATGGCTCAACAAGCAAGAAACTACAAAAGAACTTCTGACTGATTCTTTAGCCTCTAAATTTGAAAATACCTTATCCTTAGGAATAGATCTTCCAAATTTACTTGGTTTGCATTGGTGTGTTACTCAACCGGGAGAACCTAGATCAAATTTAAGCGAGGATGGACACATTAAAAGAGGAAATTTTTTTCCACCTATTGAGTTACCTCAAAGAATGTGGGCATCGAGTAAGATAAATTTTTATCATAAATTAATCTTTAATGAAGAAGTTGAAAGAAATTCGGAAATAATAAAAATAGAATTGAAAGAGAGCAAAAATTCTGGAGAACTTTATTTTGTTTGTTTGAAGCATAACTATTTTCAAAAAAAAGAATTAATTTTAGACGAAACTCAAACTCTAGTTTATAAAAATCCATCTTCGAGAAAAGAACCTCCAATAGAAAAAATTGATAACAAAGAAAAATTATTTAAGATAATTCCAGATAATTTAATGTTATTTAGATTTTCTGCTCTTACGTTTAATTCTCATAGAATTCACTATGACAAAGACTATGCTCTGAATGAAGAAAATTATCCAGAATTAGTAGTTCAAGGTCCTTTAATTGCAAGTATTGCTATGAACTTAATTCAATCTAAAAATCCAAAAAAAGCTCTCAAAAATTTTGAATTCAATATTTTGTCACCTTCGTACGTAAATAATGGTCTGCATATTTATGCAGATAATAATTCGGTTAAGGTATTAGGTGATGAAAATCAAATATTAATGTCCGGTTTGTATCAATTTTAATTTGGCGCGCCCGGAAGGATTCGAACCTCCGACACCGTAGTTCGTAGCCACGTGCTCTATCCAGCTGAGCTACGGGCGCAATAGAACTATTCTACAGAATCTAAGTTATTTTATTGTGAATTTCTTCTCTATGAACAACTATTGATTCCGGTGCATCTATTCCCAATCTAACTTGATTGCCTTTAATTTCAAGTACGGTTATTTTAATCTCATTACCTATAACTAAAGATTGATGCTGCTTTCTACTTAAAACTAACAATATATTTCTCCCTTATTCTTAACTTAGCAATAATACGACAAGATGTACAACATCAAGTACATAAAAAATTGAGAAAATTAGTCTGGATCTAAACCGTAAGGCGGAGGGGAAGAATAACTCTGATCTAAAAGATAAGTTTTTGTTCTAAGCAAATCTGCAAGCTCATCATTTGATAATTCGTCTTCTAATTCTGAATACTTGAAGCTTTCTCCTATGAATACTTCAACATCACTATTAATTCTTCTTTTAATTTCAAAAAACAGCAAAGAAGATCGCAGAACTAGACTTATATGACTAAAAATCTGAAATGCCAGTGAATTAGTTCCAGGAAAATTGATTGGAATGATATTTGGATCTGTTTGTTTTATAAGTCTTGATGTAAATTTTTTCCATTCGCAGTCAAATGCTTTGGTCTTTTTTTGATAAAACTTAAGAGTTGTAGATACAGTTCCAGATGGAAAGATAATTATACAACCGCCAGCTGAAATATGTTTTCTTGCTTTCTTTCTAGTATCGAGATTTGTTAATAGAGCTTGTTTATCGCCAGTAAAATCAATAGGCAGAAGATTTCCTTTGGTTTCTGGGGCCCTTAAAAGTAATGAATGAACTAATAATTTGAAATCCTTGCGTTTTTGACTAACTATCCAACTAAGAACCAATCCATCAAGTACTCCGAAAGGATGGTTGGCTACAACAATAGCTGGGCCAGTCGCTGGAATATTATCTAAATCAATATTTGAAATATTTATGCGCAATTTGAGTAAATTTACACAACCGTCCCAGAAGCTTTTCCACCGTTCCGGTTTTTCTTGATAAGTTTTATAAAGCTTAAATAGCTTTGGTTGCCCAGTTAGATACTCTATAGACCTAATTAAAATTTTTTTTAATATTGGGTCATCAGGATCTGCATAACTGAAATATTTTGAATCTATATAATCCATATCTTTCATTGTGGCGGAGAGAAAGGGATTCGAACCCTTGAAGGAGTTTCCCCCTTACCCGCTTTCCAAGCGAGCGCATTCGACCACTCTGCCATCTCTCCTCTCATGACAAGCATTTTAATCCCTTATGCCCATCCCTTTTTTTAAAATATACAAACTAGCTGTGTAAAAAACTACTATAAAAAAAGAAATCATTCCTATCGCGAAATTAACATTTATATCTGAAACGCCCAACATACCATATCTAAAAGCATTGACCATATATAAAACAGGATTGAGTTTTGAAATTATTTGCCAAGTTTCTGAAAGCAAAGTTATTGAATAGAAGACGCCACCTAAATATATAAGAGGAGTTAATATAAAAGTTGGAACAATATTAATATCGTCAAAGCTATCTGCAAATATTGCATTTAATAATCCAGCTAAAGAAAATAATATTGCCGTCAAAATTATTACTAACAAGGTTAAAAAAATATTTTGAACAACAATTTCTGTAAAAAATAAGGAGGTTATCAAAACAAGAATACCCACTATAATTCCTCTGGCAACGCCTCCTGCAACAAAACCAATTAAAATTAAATAGGTTGGCATAGGAGAAACAAGCAATTCTTCTAAACTTCTTGCAAATTTATTACCGTAGAAAGACGAAACAACATTTGAATAAGAGTTTGTTATAACCGCAAGCATTATTAACCCTGGTGCCATAAATTGCATATATTCAAACCCACCCATAGATCCAATTCTGCTTCCAATGAAGGATCCAAATATCACAAAATACAACATTGTAGTTATCACAGAAGGAATTAAGGCTTGTTGCCAAATTCTAAAAAAACGTCTAATTTCTCTATAAGTAAGAGTTTTTAAAGATCTTAATTGTTCGATTGAATTCATTTTTTATTGGTTAAATTTAAAAATAATTCTTCCAACCTATTAGTCTCATTTGTCATATTTACAACTTCTATATTGTTTTCTGAAAAGAATCTAATTACTTCATTAAGGGAATTTTTTTTACTTACATTTATAGAAATCTGACGATCATTAATAAAATTAAAGTCAAAACCTGAATTATCTAGTTCAGAAGATATAGAATTTTTTAATTCAAATAAATAATTTTGAGTCTCCAATTCGTTTAACAAAGAATTCATTGAAGAAGTTTTAACAATAGATCCTTCATCTATTATAGAAATATTTTTGCATAATTTTTCTGCTTCTTCTAAATAGTGGGTTGTTAAAATTATAGTGGTGCCTTGGTTATTTATTTCTTTTAAGAAGTCCCAAAGTGATCTTCTTAATTCAATGTCTACTCCAGCTGAAGGCTCATCTAAAATTAAAAGATCAGGATTATTTACTAGAGCTTTGGCTACCATTAATCTCCTTTTCATACCTCCTGATAAATTTCTCCCTTGCTCATTTCTTTTGTCCCATAAACCAAGGGCTTTAAGATAATAATGAGTATTTTTTACAACTTCTTTAGAAGACATTCCATAATAACCGGCTTGGTGAGAAAGAACTTGATAAACCGTTTCAAATTGATTGAAATTTACTTCTTGCCCAACTACTCCTAATTTTTTTTTGGCCAGGGAATGATTTTTATCAATATCTATACCTAAAATTTCTACTAGACCTGAAGTCTTTGTAACAAGAGAACTAATGATCCCAATTGCTGTAGATTTACCAGCTCCATTTGGCCCTAAAAGAGCATAAAAGTCTCCAGACTCAACTTGCAAAGAAATATTTTTTAGAGCTTTTACTTCTCCTGGATAGGTCTTTGAAAGACCTTCTATATTTAAAGCTATATTAGACAATTTATTTTGTTAGAAAGGACATGCCGTCTTCAAGACCTTTAAGAGTCAAGGGAAACATTTGATTTTCGATCAAGGATCTTGATAAATCAATTGATGCAGAGTAATCCCAGTGATCTTCAGGTACAGGATTTAACCATATAAGTCTTTCGTAATTATTAAAGAATTTTTTCATCCATAACGATCCTGGTTCCTCGTTCCAATGTTCTATACTTCCTCCGGCGTTGGTAATTTCATATGGAGCCATAGTTGCGTCGCCCACAAATATTATTTTGTAATCAGAAGCATATTTATGGAGTACATCTTGAGTTTCCATTCTCTCGTTATGCCTTCTTCTATTATCTTTCCAGACAGTTTCATAAATAAAATTATGAAAATAAAAATACTCAAGATTTTTAAATTCTGTTTTACAAGCGGAAAAAAGCTCTTCACAAATTTTGACATGCGGATCCATTGACCCACCAACATCAAATAGAACTAAAACTTTTACTGCATTAGTTTTTTCAGGAATCATCTTGATGTCTAAAAGACCAGCATTTTTAGCGGTTGACTTAATTGTTCCATCGAGATCAAATTCATCTTCTCTAGATTCTCTTACGAATTTTCTTAATCTTCTTAACGCAATTTTTATATTTCGAGTTCCTAGCTCAATAGAATCATCTAAATTTCGATAATCTCTTTGTTGCCAGACCTTGACAGCTTTGTTTTGTTTTCCTTCACCACCTACCCTAATTCCCTCAGGATTTACTCCATCATTTCCATAAGGTGAGGTTCCAGCAGTCCCAACCCATTTATTACCGCCTTCGTGTTTACCCTTCTGCTCTTCAAGTCTTTTTTTAAATTCATCAAGGAGTTTTTCTAAACCGCCCATCGTTTTAATTTTTTTTAGCTCTTCTTCTGTTAAAAATTTTTCGAATTCTTTTCTTAACCACTCATCAGGAATCATTGCTTGAATAACATCATCTAAAGTTTCTAAGCCCTTAAAATAGATATCAAAAGCTCTATCGAATTTATCGTAATGTTTTTCATCCTTGACTAAAATGGATCTAGATAAATAATAAAAGTCATTTATATTAGCAAAGGCAATTTGATGTTCTAAACCTTTGATTAGATCAAGCAATTCCCTCAAGGTACAAGGAACTCCGGTATCTTTTAAAGTTTTAAATAAATTAATTAACATTTAAGAATTACCTTCTCTCCTTGTCATAAATGCGAGTCTTTCAAGTAGCTGTACGTCTTGTTCATTTTTTACTAATGCTCCATATAAAGGTGGAATAGCTTTAGAAGGATCTCTGTTTTTTAAAATTTCATCTGGCAAATCATCTGCCATTAATAATTTTAGCCAATCTACCAATTCTGACGTAGACGGTTTCTTTTTTAATCCAGGAACCTTTCTAACATCAAAGAAGATTTCAAGAGCTTCTTTTACAAGCTTTTCTTTAACCTTAGGATGATGAACCTTTATAATTTTTTTCATAGTATCTCTGTCTGGAAAAGCGATGTAGTGAAAAAAACATCTTCTAAGAAAAGCATCTGGAAGTTCTTTTTCATTATTACTAGTGATTATTACTATTGGCCTTTTCTTAGCTTTAACAGTTTGTTTAGTTTCATAAACATAAAATTCCATTTTATCTATTTCTTGAAGCAAATCATTTGGGAACTCAATATCAGCTTTATCAATTTCATCTATCAGCAATACAACTCTTTCTTCTGCTTCAAAAGCCTCCCAAAGTTTGCCCTTCTGAATATAATTAGATATATCTTTAACTCTTTCGTCTCCTAATTGAGAATCACGCAACCTAGTAACTGCATCATATTCATACAACCCTTGCTGAGCTTTTGTAGTAGATTTAATATTCCATTCGATTAAAGGAACTTTGTAAGAATCGGCAATCTCTTGAGCCAGCATAGTTTTTCCTGTTCCAGGCTCACCTTTAATTAATAATGGTTTTTCGAGCTCTACTGCTGCGTTGACTGAAAGACTTAAGTCTTCTGTAGAAATATACGATTTAGTTCCTTTAAATTTCATTGTGATCCTCTTTTAATTATAAATTTTTGACATATATTAACAAAAAAGAAGGTGTTTATTTCTTTAATCTTAGTTTTGCCATTTGCTTAGACTGCCCTACCAAATTTCCTTTTGAATCCCATATTTCTCTGTCTTCCTCCATAAATCCTTTCGTTACAAATTCAGTTTTTGCAGAAACTTTTAATGGACCAGGCACAGGGATGCCTCTTATATGAGATGTTAAAGATATTGTTGGAACCCAGCCAACAGAGCCTAATTTATTAAAGATGGGTGGAGTTGTGGCATCTAAGAATAGTATTAATGTATATAAATCTGCCGCTTCTTTTTCTGGCCAAGACATATAAAGGTTCAATGAAGCTTTATTATCTTCATTATTTTTTTTCCACCACAAGGAGTCATTGCAATATTTCTTCTCTAAATTTTTTTCAAGCAAAGGATTGAATCCTTCTTTGTAAGGTTGAAGAATACAATTTTCATATGGCTCAAAATCTGGTGCTTTACGCACAGAAAGATCAAGACCATTAGATTTCGAAAAATCAGTAAATGTGGCTGTAAATATAACTTTTATTTTTTTATCTTGAATTAGCTCAGCTCTGGCAGTGCTTAAACTTTTAGTAATATGAACTGGAACAACTTTTATATATGTTTCACCAAAATCTACTCGCTCTAAATAATTTGCTGAAATAGCCAAGGGATCTTTATGGGTTAGTGAGTTAGAGATAGCCTTTGCAGCAAAAGCCATTGAATATCCTCCATTAGGAGTCTTTCCAATACTCCATCTGTCAGATAGATTTCCTTTCCACAGATTATCACTTTCTTTAACGGCTTTAATATCGTCGTTAAAATTTTCAAAAGAGGTTTTCATTTTTTATAAGAGCTAGTTTATATTGTTCATTATGCCATCTAACTTATTTGATATTGGAGCAAATTTAACTCACGAATCTTTCAACAAAGATTTAAATAACGTTATAGAAAAATCTTTAACTAATGGAATTAAAAATATTTGCGTGACTGGATGTGATTTAGAGGATAGTAGAAAAGCTATAGAAATTGCTAAATTATTCCCAAAAAACTTGATTACAACATGCGGTATACACCCTCATTATGCGGATTCATTTGATGAGAATTCTTCTTCAGAAATTATAAGTATCTGTAAAAATTCTTTGGTTAAAGCAATTGGTGAGACTGGTTTAGATTTTAATAGGAATTTTTCAAAAAAAGGAAAACAAATTCAATCATTTCTCAACCATATCGAAATTGCAAATTCCTTAAATCTGCCAATGTTCCTTCATCAAAGAGATGCTCATGAGTCTTTTATGAGTTGTTTAGAGAAAGTAAATCCTTTGACGCAGTGTGTGGTTCATTGTTTCACAGGTAAAGAAGAAGAGTTGAAAGATTATTTAAAAAAAGGTTTTTTTATTGGACTGACAGGATGGATTTGCGACCCCAAAAGAGGAGCTCATCTAGAAAAATTAATTTCATTAATACCATTAAATAAACTTCTCATTGAAACGGATAGCCCATATTTATTACCAAAAAATCTTGAAGTCAAAGGAAGACGAAATGAGCCTATATATTTACGCGAGGTTTTAAAGAAAATAATTAAACACAGAAATGAAAAAGAAGAAGAAATTATAGAGACTCTTTATGAGAATAGTCTTTCATTTTTTAACCTTCAGAAATAATATTTGAATTTAGAAGTTCTTCTATTAAATTTTCCTTGCCAATATTTTTTAAGATTTCTCTAGTATTTTCACCTTTTTTAACTGGCGAATGTTTTATCTCTCCGGGGGTATTTGAAAATCTAGGAGCAGGTGCTGGCTGAATGACGCCATCTATATCTAAAAAGGTCTCTCTTTCTTTATTATGTTTATAATTAATAGACTCCTCTAAAGAAAGGACTGGCGCAAAGCAAACATCGCCGCCTTCCATTACATCGCACCATTCATCACGCGTTTTTTCTTTAAATTTTTTCTCTATTATTTTTTTAAATTCAGGCCATTTAGATCTATCCATCTGATCTTTAAAAACGTTATAGTCTAAATCCAATCTTTTAATTAGCTCTTGGTAGAATTGGGGTTCTATCGAACCTATAGAGACAAACTTTTTATCTTTACATTCATAACAGCCATAAAAATGAGCAGCGCCATCCAGTAAGTTTGATTCTCTGTGATCTGTCCAAATTCCTGCTGAATAAAAGCCGTACATCATAGACATCAATAAAGCAGAGCCATCTGTCATAGCGGAATCTATAATTTGTCCTTTTCCTGATTTTGATACTTCAACTAACGCGGCACATATACCCATAGCTAATACCATGCCTCCTCCTCCAAAATCTCCTACTAGATTTAATGGTGGCAGTGGAGCGCTATTTTTTGAACCTATTGAAGAAAGCGCTCCAGTTAATGCAATATAGTTAATATCGTGACCAGGAGCGGAAGAAAGAGGTCCGTGTTGTCCCCAGCCTGTCATTCTTCCGTAAATTAATTTAGGATTTACTTCAAAAAAATTGTCAGGCCCCATGCCAAGTTTTTCCATTTTTCCTGGTCTTAATCCTTCAATTACAACATCTGCGTTTTGGACAATATCTTTTATTAAATCTATAGACTCTTTCTTTTTAAGATCTATAGCAATAGATTTTTTTCCACGACTTGCAATATCAGTTTTAGTTACTTGTCCTGCAGATTCAAATCTGTCTATTACAATAACTTCAGCTCCTAGATCTGCTAATATCATCCCACAAAAAGGCCCTGGTCCTAGAGCAGAAAATTCAATTACTTTTATACCTTTTAGTGGCCCCATATCAATTCATAGCTTTAAGTTTAATTAAAAGGACTGGCAATAAAACCAAAGACCCTATTATTGCCATTATCATAGACAAAGAAGTGAAGATTCCAAAGAATATTGTTGGACTAAAGTTTGAAGTAGCTAAAACCAAGAAGCCCAATACGATGGTTGAAGAGGTGTAGAAAAGTGCTCTTCCTATTGTTGCATGTGTTTTTTTTGTACTTTTTAAATAATCACCGCATTCTAAATATTCCTTTTTAAATCGAAAAATATAGTGAATGGTATTGTCGACTCCCATTCCTATACTTACAGCTGCAACAGTCACTGTCATTACGTCTAAAGGGATGCCTGTGAGTCCAATTGTTCCAATTACTGCTCCCGCAGCAAGAAAATTTGGCAGCATCCCTATAGCAGCCAATTTTATCGATCTAAACAAAAATAAAAACATAATAAATATTGACAGAAAAACAATACCAATGCTGCCAATTAAAGAGCCGAATAAACTTTGTAACAAGTTATTATAAATTACTGATATACCTGTTAATTTATATCTATCTGCCTCAATTTTAAATTTATTTTCCAAATCAAATTTAATTGAATTTATCAATTCTTTTCTATTAAGGCCCTCGTAAGACTCTATGACTCTCGCTGAAAGTCTAACTTGATTATCTTCGTTAGTAATATAAGCAGATAGTAATTGAGACTCAATATCCTTTGGAAGTAACTTTCTGAGCAAAGCAAGCTCGAGATCACTTAATCTTTCATTATTATTTGCAATCTCAGCTAACTTTATTCCGCTTGAAACAGACAAAACTTTACCTATTTCAGGTCTATTTTCTAAGTAATCATGAATAGTTTCTAAATAGACTAAATTTTCAGTATTAAACCAGTAGCCCTGCTTATCAATTTCATCATCTAAGATTCCTCCAAAATCTTCATCGTCAAACTCGTCATCGAATAAATCGTCCATAACGCTCTCATTTAATTGAGGAGCATCAATGATTACATCTAAAGTTGCTGTACCGCCTAACTTTTTATCTATTAAGGATAATCCTTTATAAATTTCGGTTGTTGATTTGAAGTAATCTATAAACTTATTTTCAACTGTCAATTTTGAAATTCCTACTATTGAGAATAAGAAAATAACAGAAGATATTATTAAAATTTGTATAGGGTATCTCTCAACAAATTTATGAATATACAAAGTGATATTTTTTGACTTATCTAAGCCTAAATCTAGAGATTCTTTTCTTAATGCTGATGTATAAGAACCAAATAATATAAAGGCAAAAATAAAAGTAATTATAATTCCGATAACCATTATTAAGCCAAAATCAATTATTGGTTTGATATCGCTCACCACTAAAGATGCAAATGCAGCTATTGTAGTAAGAGCAGTATATAAACATGGTAAAAACATTTGATTTAACGTCTGCTTAACTAAATCTTTTTGATTGCTTTCTTTATTCAGAGCTCCTAATTCTTGATATCTAACTATTAAATGCACCATCAATGAAATACTTATAATCATTAAGATAGAAACAAAATTCGCTGAGACTACTGTTACCTTCCAGCCAAACCATCCAACTACACCCATACTCAATAATGAAGTTAGAGTTGCTGTAACTAATGGAATTAATACCCAGAAAAAATTTCTAAAAATAAATGACAAAACCAGAATAAATATCATTAAGACTGTAAGACCAAACACAACTAAATCTTGTGAAATAAATTTTATTGTATCGACAGTAATCATAGCCCCGCCGCCTAAAAAAAGTTCTCCGTAATCTTGGTAAGACGATAACAACAGTCTCATTGAAGAAACCAACTTTTCGTCGTCCAAAGAAGACTTATTTTTTTCTATTTCTATTAATTGGCTAACTTCTTTAAGCTTTTCTTCTTTATTCGAAGAAGAAGATTCGTAGATTAAATATCTTTCGTTGATTAGATTTTCATATTCAATATTTCTTTTTAACGTTACTTGAAAAGCTGTAGTGTTAAGGTCATCACTTATTAATAAATTTTGGTAAACAGTATTAGAGGCAAAAACTCTTTTAGCCAAATCTAAATCTATTTCTTCTGAATTAAGGGTCGTTACATTATCCGCAACGTCATTTAAAGATAAATTGGAGTTACTCTCTAATAAGGGAACATCTAAAAGTGTTAAAACACTTTCAACTCTTTCCAAGGAAGAAATTTCTTTTACTATTTCTTTAATTAGTGAAATTGATTGCTTAGAAAGAAGTTCTTGTTTGGGGCTAAAAGTAACAATTAAGAAATCATTGGATCCATATTTTTCAGAATTTTCTCTATAAAGCTTTAAATCTGGATCATTTTCTAAAAGAAGAGTATCCGACGAAGCATCTAATTTAAAATTTGAAATACCCAACCCAAGAAATAAACTTATAAAAAATAAAATTGTTATATTTGATTTGGGATATTCAGATATCCAATGCAAAAAATTCATATTTAATTTTTTAAATTATTCTGTTTTTGACGCTCAGCAAATCTTTTTCTATCTTTATCGGTTTTTTCATCAATGCAATTATGGCAAGAAATACCTTCTATGTATTCAGGTCTATTTGAATCTCTTTTAGCTATAGGTCTTCTGCAAGCAAAACATTGAGTATAATCGCCAGGAGAAAGATTTTTATCTACAGTAACTCTCTCGTCGAAGACGAAACACTCTCCATCAAAGTTTTTTTTATCATTAGCTTTATCAAAGTAATTTAATATGCCTCCTTCCAGTTGGTATACGTCTTCAAAGCCTTGATGAAGAAATAAAGCAGATGCTTTTTCACACCTAATACCTCCTGTACAAAAAATAGCTATTTTCTTATTTTTGAAATCGTTTTTAGAATTATTAATAAACTCATTAAATTCTTTAAAATTCTTTGTTTTTGGAGAAATAGAATTATTAAAGGTTCCTACTTCGACTTCATATTCATTTCTTACATCTATTGTTAAAACAAACTTTTGTTTAATAAAATCGTCCCATTTTTCGGGTTTAATATAATTACTCGTGCTCTTATTAATTAAAATCTCGGTATTAGATGGGACAACCTCTTTTCTAACTTTTACTTTTAATCTTTTAAAGGGCTTTTTTTCAGAAAAAGAATCTCGAAACACAATTCTTCCAAATTTTTTTTCGAGAAGTAAAATCATGCTGTCTAGATTCTTTTTTGATTCTGAAGAAATCGTAGAATTAATGCCCTCTTCCGTGAGGATAATCGTACCAATTATCTTAAGATTTTCTGCTTGTTTTCTGATTTTTTGTCTTAGTGACGAGGGATTTTTAATATAAATACAATTATAAAAAGTATATGTATAAAAACCTTTCTTTTTTTTGACAATCAATCATTTCCTCCACCAAGACATTTAGGTGATTTGAGCTCTTCGCCTGTTTTTTCTTTCCATTCTTCAGGTGTAAACGGATGAATAGCAATGGCATGAATTAATTTCATTTCTTCTGAAAGAATTGAATATATCATCTGATGTCTTTTAACCATCCTAAGTTCAGAAAACTCTTTTGAGACGATTATTATTTTAAAATGAGACTCTGCCCCATCAGGCACATTATGATTCGGTGATTCGTTAATTACTTCTAAATGCCAAGGATCTAAACCTGTATTAAGTTGGTCTTCGATTTGAACTTTAATCATTTGAGTAATTTAATTCTCCAAGATTTTCTTCATGAGAAGATCTTGTCATTTTTACTTTTGAAAAAACAAAAATAGCAGAAATCCATAAAATAGCAGAAATAGATATTGCCCATAGTCCTACGCTATTCAAAATATTAGATTCTACCTGTCCTGCAACTGCTCCTTTTGGCCAAGCTGAAAAAGAGAGAATTAATCCAGCTAAAAATGCTCCTGCACCACTCATACATTTTGCAGCAAAAGATCTTGCAGCAAGCAGAGTACCTTCCATTCTTCTGCCCGTTAACTTTTCAACTTCTTCAACTGTATCGAATACCATAGAAGCCAGTGTTGTATATGAAATTATTTGGCAACTAACTGCAATCCAATGAAATATAAGCACTAATGGCAAAATAAATGATGAATCGTTATTTGGTAATAAATCCAAAACTCTCATTAAAATAATCAAGTTTTCAGCAACAAATGCGAACATGAACAAATACAAAATAGTGGTTCTTTTGCCAAATTTTGCTGCAAGAAATGGTGAAACTTTCAATCCTACTAATGGCGTAAGAAATAAAGTTAAGCCTATAGTTAAGATATTTACAGGACTGAATTCCCAAAAATAACTATAAAAAAATAAGGTTAAATTAGTGGCAATTCCTGATGCAATGCTAGTAATAATCATTGCTAAAAACAAAACTAAATAATCTCTACTAATTGTGACTGTTTCCCAAAGCTCGCCTAAAGTTCTTTTTAAAGAAATCTTTTTTACTTCAGGTGTGTGTAAATCTTTAATATGCTTGTGTGTTCCTAATGCAGTGACCATTATTGCGACGAACATAACTGCGCTACAAACTAATCCATAAATTTTCCAAGTTTCTGGAAGATATCGTGCGTCTGTCGTACCTGTATAACTGCTGTAGACAACAAATATCCAAAGCGAGTTCCAAACTAAAAGTCCACCCCACCATCCAAACCAATATCGATATGACAATAAAGAACTTCTCTCAACATAATCTTTAGATAATTCAGGCCCTAAAGCAGTACTAGGAATTTCATAAAAAGTAATAGCTGTTCTTATAAATACTCCAATACCAAGCAAATAGAAAAAAAGCTGTGTTTGAGATAATTCTTGCGGAGGATCCCATAGGAGAAAAAAGGATAAACTTACTGGAATAGCAGAGAAATACATGAACGGATGTCTTCGACCCCAAGCAGATCTATGACGATCCGAAAAATAGCCAACTAAAGGGTCAGAAAAAGCATCAAATACCAACATTAAAAGAATAGCTAAACCTGCTAAGTCAGGTGCAAGACCAAAAATCTGAACGTATACAAATAACAAAAAATAAGCAAAGGCATTATCTTTTATGCCATAAGACATAGAACCAAACCCATATAAAAATTTTGTTAAAACTGGTAATTTTTCAGTAGTCATCTATTTTAAAATTGATCTATATAAATAGGCGAAGACCATGCTCTTTCTTCTGAAAGCATAGTGCAATTATCGTCTCTATTAGTTTGAAATCCGCCATGGCAAATATTCACTTTCTTACAAATTCCATTCTCATCATAATCACATCTTAAATTGCCGCCATTAATTCTTAAAGATGGTTCTTCTATTGCTCTTACATAATAAACACTGTCTCTGCCATCTTTTGAATAGTCAGGATCTGAAAATCTAAATCTGCATTCCCCTTGAGAATTAGGTTTACATTCATGAATTTTCCAAACATCTTTAATTAAATCATTAACCGGTTCATCGTTATAATTTTGAGGGGTTATTTTTATAATTTCTATTCTTGTTATCTCTCTTCTATCTTCTGAAGGGTTAAAACATTCATTTTTGCAAAGTTTCATGATCTTTTCATTTTCGGACTTAGATAAACCTAGGTCTGGACATCCAGGCTTTTGTTTAAATGATCCAACTGCTTTTACTTCAAAAATAGGATTTTTAGACATCTCTGCTTTTGAACCCATAGGTAATCTCCCTATTTCTGAATTTATAAGATCAAACCATAGTAAAATTCGTGGCCCACTGGTTGCATATGTTTCTTTCTTTTTAAAACCTTCCCATATTCCATTTCTATCTCTTTTAGATACATGAACAGCAGCTAATCCACCCGTCGTAAAAAAAGACGATTGCCTCTCAGCTTCAAACATAGTTAATTCGCTAGCTGTATTAATTTCACTGGGAACTACCTCCCATGGAATATCAGATTTTTGTTCTACCGGATAAATATTTTCATAAAAAAATTGGCTTGATGGACCATTTGCTTCTGTTGTAACTAGCCTATCGATTGCTTTGTAACCTGTTCCTGGTCTTGCTCTATGATTATCACTTGAGGCAATAAAACCAAAGTCAAAAGAATTTATTTTTTCCCCCTCAAATTTTCTTAATGCTAAGGCATATTGAACTGAAGCATTGGGTCGCATATTAAAGGCTGGCACAAAACAATCTTTACATTGACCTGAATCCAACCAATCAGATGGTTCTGCTCCCATCACAGACCAATGACCATATTGACCACCTTCTATATATGTCTGTCTAGCCAGTTCTGCCCTTGCTAAACATATTTCTTCGCTTGATCCATTTTCCAAGCATCTTTCTTGGATAATTTCTCCAGCTCTCCAGCAGGAAGGCAAGTAATTTTCCGTTGGAGCTGGGCATGTTTTAGTTCCTTTTTTGGTAAGTGTTCCTGTCCAATCTCTATATTCCTCTGAATTTCCATGCCCTGAAAAAACTTCAATAGAAATTTGTTTAGAGGGATCATGCATTTCATTCAAAAGCTGTTTATCCCAACTAGATTCTGTTGGAGTATAATAGCCCCAGGTATTTCCATGAGGAATCACAATTGAATCAGACTGAACGGTTTCTAAAATTGAAAATAAGTCTTTGGGCGTATAAACAGATTTATAACAGTCAAGATAATTAATATCTTCAGGATCACAATCTGGGTTAGCAACAACTTCTTCGTAAAAAGCTATAAAGTCTGCATATCTATTTCTATTTGAAAAGTCCACTATCGAAGCAGAAAGCATATTTATTTTTGCATTTACGAGCCCCTCTCGATCTCTAAAACCTGCTGAAGTGTATCCAGCTGCTCCGAAAGGAACATTTGGAAGAAGTTTCTCGTCAGTCTCAAGAAACAATACATTTTTATGTCCATAATGGTCTTCTTTGTCACTCGGATTTATTTGAGTCCATTCGTACCCAACAAAGCTTATTAAGTCTTTTGCTCTATCGCCTTGATTAACCGCTTCACAATTCTGAACAGCTTTTATTGTCTCAGACCACTTTCTAGGAGTGCTTGCTTCCGCATGATCTGTATTTACCCAGAAATCTATAGCGGAACAGAATCTTGCGTAATCACACGCTTCGGCCATTAAATGAGGCCCCTCTCCATTGAAATTTTTTAAACTCCATAAAAATGCGTCGGTTGAGTAAGTAGAATGGACGTGAGTATCGCCAAATAAAATTTGTTTTTCAGTATTAGTATGTTTTAACTGAGACTGTATTTTTGATTGAAGAAGATAATCTGGATATGGTTTGTTTAAATTCATACCAGAAGTTTCTAACGTGCCAAAAAAGTTAAAGAAAAAAGCGAAATAATAAGCTGAAATTATAATTACGATTGTTAAAACAACACCAAAAAGCCAAAACATAGATTTTAAAAATATTCTCATTTGCGTTTTTTTACCTCATCTTCTGATTTATTTATAAAATTATTAATAAAGTCATTAGTTTCAATCTTGTTCGAATTCTTTCTTAAATTAAAGTTTGATTCCATCGCCCATGGAATACTATTTTTTTCCTGAAGTAATCTTACATTGGTTTTTTTAAAAAATGGTATCAATATCATTCCTGTTAAAAAACCTCCTATGTGAGCAAGGTAAGCCGTTCCTCCGGAGGAATCTAAGGATCCGGGTAGACTAAAAAATTGACCTAATATCCAAATACCTAAGACTATAAATGCAGGCACTCTAATCATTTGGATAAAAATTATAATAAAAATTAAACATCTTACATTTGCTTGAGGAAATAATAATAAATACGCTCCTAAAACTCCTGCTATAGCTCCACTAGCGCCAACCATTGGTATATTCGAAGTTGGATCTACGATACCTTGCAGGATAGCTCCAGATGCACCACAAAGAATATAAAAAAGTACAAACCTTGCTCTTCCCATCGAATCTTCTACGTTATCTCCAAATATCCATAAATAAAGAAGATTTCCGATTATGTGTGCAAAACCTCCATGAATAAACATAGAAGTTATCACTGGAATAAATGCATCGACAAAAGAATTGGAATTAAAAAAATTTGAAGCTATAAAGCCGAAATTGTAGTAAATGATGGGATTCATCTCTGAAAGAATTTGTAAAAAAAATACAAATACACATATACCAATTAATATATATGTAATCAGCGGTAGTGTTTTACTTGGATTATCGTCTGATATTGGAAAAAACATTAATTTTCATCATAGCCTAGAGATTCAACAGCATCATGATGAGAGTCTCTAGAAATGTTATATAAAAAAAGAAATGAAGTTCCGATTAGTGTCAAAAGCGGCCCAACGGTTATTTGAAATAAAACTAGCTCGTTTATAGGTGGAGTTGATTTGATATTAGATGTCATGTTTGGATCGAAATTCAAATACTGCAATACAAATCCAAGAATAAAAATTCCAAGACCAGAAAGAATTTTTTGAATTAATCCAGGCCCGGTCATAAAAATTCCTTCATCTCTCCTTCCAGTAGTGATTTCGCTATTCTCAACTATGTCGTAAATCATAGATATTACTAAAGTAAAACCCATTGCTCTCAATAAATCTTCGATACCTGTATGGAGTATTAAAATCCACCATATAAGTTCAGTATTATTTTCTGGAAATAAAGTTAAAGAAGTATATGGGTCTAATAATCTTAAAGCTAAGGGAATTGGGGCTGTAAGAATTGTAATTATAAAAACAGTTATACAAACATTTCTTTTCTCTTGCCCACTAGCAATAGTAGTAGCAAGTACTGCTCCTATTATTGCTCCTATGCCAGAAACAATTGGAAAAAGAGCTAAAACTTCTGGAGTCCATTCCCAGAAAAATTTATTTATGTAAATTCCCACCCCAGTACCTATTCCTACCTGAAGTCCAAGAAAACAACCTGAAATTAAAATTGCAAGCCAGGATCTATTCGAAAAACATTCTAATAATTCATTTAAAAGTCTTTTTAAAGAAAAATTTTGCGTCGACGTTGGTTTGTGAAGCTCTGGAATAAACTTGTGAGTGCTTAAACATGACGTTAATCCAAAAATTAAAATCATAATTGCCGAAGATATTCCTAAATATGTATAAGAAATGGGATTTAAAAACGCCATATCTTTTTGAAATTCTTCTGTTTCTACAAGAAAAAACTCATACATCAAATAACTAAGAATGATTGCACCCATCACTCCCATTACATAAGACCATCCGGTCACAAAAGTTCTTCTATCATATTCCTTGGTTAGTTCTGGGCCAAGAGCAGCTCTTGGAGTTTCATAAAAAGTTAAAGATATTCTAATTAAGATTACCAATAGCAATAATTTCCAAAAAAGAAAGTTTTGGTCACTTGATGAAGGAATAGAAAATAAGAAATAGAATCCCAATGCTAATGGAATGATACTAATGTACACAAATGGATGTCGTCTTCCCCACTTAGATTTAAATCTGTCAGACCAGGCCCCTACCAAAGGATCTGAGATAGCATCAAATACCAAAGATATTCCTAATGCGGTGGAGGCGAGAACTGCATTTAAGCCTAAAACCTGATTGTAATAAAATAAAACCCATCCACCAAAAATTGCAGAATTTATGCCCATCGTTCCTGATCCCGAAGCATATAGAATCAGAGTTAAATTACTTACACCTTTTGCAATTGAATCTTTCATTAAGCTAATATTAATAATATTAAATAAAATGGGGAGAAAGTATGACTATTTTAAAGGATAAAGTTGCAATAATCACGGGTGCTGGAAGAGGAATTGGCAAAGAAACAGCCTTATTTTTAGCAAAACAAGGTGTGAAAATTTTAGTAAATGACCTTGGAGCAAATCCAGATGGGAGTGGTGAAGATAAAATTGCTGATGAAGTTGTATCAGAAATTACTAATCTTGGAGGAAAAGCATTAGCAAATTATGATAGCGTTGATTCATTTGAAGGTGGTCAAAATATATTCAATTCAGCATTATCTGAGTTCGGCGCAGTAGATATATTAATAAATAATGCGGGCATTTTGAGAGATAAAACTTTATTTAATATGGAAGAATCTGACTGGGATATAATAATGGCAGTCCATCTCAAAGGTCACTTTAATTGTACGAAGCCATTTGTCTGCTATATCAGAGAAACTAATCGATTGAATTGCAGAGTTATAAATATGTCTTCTGTATCGGGATTAATTGGAAATTTTGGTCAAACTAATTATGGAGCTGCTAAAGCAGGAATTGCTGGGTTTTCTAGATCGCTATCAATGGAAATGGCTAAATATAAATGCACAGTAAATACCATCTCTCCAGGTGCGGCTACAAGATTGACCATTGATTTGATGAAAGCTGCAGGTAGAGATGTAGACGAAAATGACTGGAAACAGGGTCCTCAACAAATTGCTCCAGTTATTGCCTGGTTAAGTTCTGATGAAGCAAATGAAATAACAAATCAAATATTTCATATCTCTCAGGGTAATGTTGGAATAATGCAACAACCTGCAGTAATTAAGTCTTTTAAGAGTGATACTGTTTGGGATTTAGAAAAACTGAATAGAGTTATGCCAGATTTAATAGATGCAAAAAAGATACACGATGAAGAGGTAGAGAAAAAAGGAGAGCCTATTTAACTATCTGACTTATAAATTGATTTTTTAGTTTGAGACAAAACGTTTTTTAACATAGGTAAAAATGTTTCTATAGGTAAAGTATCGTATTCTGGATCAAAAGAATTTTGGTCGTACCTTGCGCAAAACTCTACACAATCTTTCCAGTGCTCGCTATCTTTGTACTTATCTCTCATATGTCTGTCGAGACCTAAAAAATGAAAAAAGTAATAACCTTGAAAAATTCCATGATGTTTTAATATCCAAAAGTTTTTGTCTGAAATATACGGCTCCAATAACGTAGCAGCAAAATCTGCATGATTTGCAGGAGCTAAAATATCTCCAATATCATGAAGAAGAGCACATACAATATATTCTTCGTCTCTTCCATCTCTATATGCTCTGGTAGCTGTTTGAAGGCAATGAGTATATCTATCAACCGCAAAGCCTCCATGATCGCCCTTTAACATGTCTAAATGTTGAATTATTCTTTCTGGCAGATTGACCGCATGTTCCATTGCGGCCTCAGCAATAGGAATATAGTCTTCCGCGACTCCATTTTTCATTTCTCTAAATTTTGCTACCTTACTCATAAATCTATTTTATTACATTTTATTTAAAAAATAACCAAAAAAATAACCTCCTATGTAACCTGCAAAAATATGCAGAATAGTCCCTAAAGAGGTTCTGTTTCCAGCTATTACTTGTGTTTCAAATAAAAGTGCTACTGTAAAAACCAAAATTAAGGCAACGCATACTGATCCAGCTATTGCATATGAAACAGGCTCAGATATTAATTGAATCGAAAAATATCTACGGATTACAAAAGTTATTAAAAATGCTAGCAAAAATCCTAATAAAAAAAGTAAAAAAAGAGTAATGCCTAAATTAAACCAATCATGAATCAGGCTTGCTATAAATAAATTTAGAGTTGTTGGCATATCAATACTAGAAAGCCAAATGGTATAACTTGCAGTTGTTATAGGGACACTTAAAAAAGAAGTAATTATTGCAGCAAACAGCAATAACGAAGTGACTCTAATAAATCCCATCATATTTTTTTTACTTTTATCAACTGAGCATTTTTTTTATCAGTAATCAACATTAATTCTCCATTAGAAAGGGTAATAATATTTCTTATTCTTTTTCCAATTTCTTTAAACAAGATTTCTTCTTTTATAACTTCTTTTTTTTCATTTAAAGCTAAAATTCTTACATCCTTGTATACTAAATTAGAGATCATAATTTTATCTTTCCATTCAGGAAATAAATCTTTTTCATAAATAGTCATTCCAGATGGAGCTATAGAAGGCGTCCAATAATATAATGGCTGTTCCATTCCCTCCATTTCTTTAAAAGGCGATATTAGTGCCCCTGAGTAATCTATTCCATGAGTTATGGCGGGCCATCCATAATTAACACCTGGTCTAAGTATATTTAATTCGTCGCCTCCTCTTGGCCCATGTTCATTCTCATAGATTAGACCATTCTTATCTTGAAAAATTCCTTGAGGGTTTCTTATTCCATAACTCCAGATTTCAGGCAAAGCTCCGGGAATATTTAAAAAAGGATTATTTGAAGGTATTGATCCATCATCGTTAATTCTTAAAACTTTTCCAAAATGATTATTCAGAAATTGAGCAGACTCTCTATAATCAAAACCATCTCCGCTTGTAATCATTAAAGTTCCATCTTCAAGAAAAAAAAGTTTTGCTCCAAAATGAGCTGGTGCCTTTCTATTTGCTTTCGCTATAAAAATATTTTCGATAGAAACTAATTCAAAATCTTCAATTTTTGCTCTATCCACAAATAAAGTATTTAGTTCTTTTTGATCATCAATATAAGCTGAATATGAATAATAAATCCATCCGTTATCTTTATAATTTGGATGTAAAACAATATCAGAGAGACCTCCTTGACCTCTAAATAGAACTTCTGGAACATTAGCTATTTCTTTAATGCTCGATCCATCTTGTGAAATTAGCTTTAGATTTCCTGGTAATTCGGTTAATAAAAATTCTCCACTAGATAATTCGACAAGACTCCATGGATGATCTAATCCATCAACAAATACCTCTAAATTATATTGTTTCTCTCCAAAAATATTAAAAGACAAAAAAGAAAATAAAAGTGAAATTAGGCTAAGCTTTAATTTGTTCATAATGCTATTTTAATTTAAATATATAAGAAACATATGAGATTTTTTTAATATGATGAAAGTAGAGCCTTAATTTGTATTTTATTATTCAAATTAATTCCGCCTGCTAATTCTTTAATAAAAATATTTAACTCATTAGATAATTTAAATAGCTCAACTAAGTCTTTTGTTTTAGCTAAGTAAGAAATATTTTCGTTAAAATAATAACTTTGAACTTCTCTATCATTTAATTTTTTACAGATTGAATAAAAAATTATTTTTGATAGCCAATTTAATTTTGTTGAAAGAAATGAATCATCCCATTTAGATGCTATTTTTTCTAATTGTTTGGGAGAATGGCATTGCATAAGATCAGTTGAAAATTCGTTCCTTTCACTTCTTGCTTTAATCAACTCATCTGGATTTATATCAATTAAGTTCAAATCATCAAGAAAATTTAATTCTTGGCTATCTAATTCCATATTAGATTTCTGAAGCCAAGCTAAAATTTCGTTTTTTTTGGGGAAGTTAATTTCCATATGATTTAGCCTACTCAACAGAGTTGGTTTTAGAGAATAGGGTTTAGAGGATATTAAAAAAATATAAGTTTTTTTAGAAGGCTCTTCCAAAGTCTTTAACAAAAAATTTTGAGACTCTGCATTCATTTTATCAGATGAATTAATGACAATAATCTTAGATTTACTAAGCAATGGCGTCTCATTAGAAAAATTAATTATTCCTTCGGAGTCACTTTCTTTTGATCCGCCACGTAATTGAGAAATTTTAATAACTTTACTATCGCTTTCTAATTGAATTAATTTGAAGTCTGGATGAAAGCCCGAATCAAAAGATTTGCAAGATGAACATTCATTGCAATATTCAAATAAGTTTGATGATTTGGTACATAAAATTGATTTGGAAATTTCTTTAGCAAAGTAAAATTTTCCAATTCCTGATTTTCCAGAAAATAGTTGAGAATGAGCCAACTTGTTAATATTGAAACGATCAACGTATCGGCTCAACCAAGGATATTTAATCTCGATCATCAATCTTACTTTTTATATAATTAAGAACTTCTTCAAATACATCATTTTCATTCATTGATGCATTAAAAATAATAATCCTATCTGGATATTTTTTTTGTAGATTTAAATAAGATTGTCTAATTTTTTTGTGAAAATCTATATCTTCCTTTTCAAATCTATCCAGTTCACTTCTTTCCTTTGCTCTCATCAATCCCATTTCAACCGGTACATCTAATAAAATGGTTAAATCTGGGATAGGTAATTTCAACATTTTAATCATTCCCTCAATGTCTTTATCATCCAAATCTCTCCCACCGCCTTGATAAGCAATAGTTGAATCAATATATCTATCACAAAATACAATTTTATTTTCATTCAAATTAGGATTTATTTTATTTTTAACGTGATGAATTCTATCCGCCATAAGAAGAAACAGTTCAGATGAAGGATCGATCTCAGATGTTGGGTCCAATAATATTTCTCTAATTTTTTCTCCCAGTTCTGTCCCTCCAGGTTCCTTAGTAAAAAAAACATCTAGAGCATGATTTTTATAATAATTTTTTAAATTTTTAATCAAAGATGACTTTCCTGAACCTTCTATTCCTTCAAAAGATATAAACATTATTTATTTAATTGATATTTTTTTATGGCCTCAAGATGGTCGGAGTAATTTACTGAAAATTTATGAGAACATTTACCATTGCTAACGAAATAAAGATATTCACTTTTCTTAGGATTGGCTGCTGCAATTAATGACAATTTAGAGGGCATTGAAATTGGTTTTGGAGGTAATCCAAAATTTATATAAGAATTAAAAGGCGTATTAGTTTTAAGATCCTTTCTTGTAAGATTACCATTAAAATTTTTAATGCCGTATATAACCGTAGAATCTATTTGTAACTTCATTCTTCTATTGAGTCTATTATATATAACACCAGAAATTAAGCTTCTTTCATTAGCACAAGACTCTTTTTCTAAAATAGAAGCTACTGTGATTAAGTCATAATAACTTTTTATGAATTTTTTATCGTTTAGCCTTTCGAATTGGTCTGCAGCAAAAGCTAATTGAGCATTAAAGGATTCATTTAAAATATTATTTAAATTTTCTCCGGTTTCATAAAAATAAGTATTTGGGTGAAACATTCCTTCTAATTGACATTCTTTTATACCTTTAAAATTACAAAATGAATTTTGCTCTTTATTCGTAAGAAAATCAGAAACTACTGAACCTTCAGGAATATAAAATGATCGATAAAAAACTTTTCCTTTTGCTAATCTTCTAGAAATTGAAAATAAGTCAGAATCTTTAGTTAAAAGATATTCGCCCTTCCTAAGCGATTTATCTGCTCCTGAGATATAAAAATATAAATCTATGATAAATGGAAAATTAATATCAAGATCCTTAAAATTTGCTTTAATTGATTCAAGAGACTCTCCTTCTTCAATTGTATAAATATAATTTTCTTTAAAATCTAAATTTTTAGTAAGTAATGAAAAGGAAAAAAAGAAAAGAAAAAAAGAAAAAAGAGAAAGAAGAGCTAATAATCGCACTTATTTAAAATTCACTAAAAATAAGTGATACGTTGGTACCACCAAAACCAAATGTATTATTCATAACGGATTTGATATCTTTTTCTTTTGAAGTATTAGCTACAAGATTTAATTTAGCTTCGTTATCAGGATTATTTAAATTAATTGTAGGAGGTACGAGATTATTATTAATTGCATAAATACTGAATATAGATTCTATAGCTCCAGCAGCTCCAAGAAGATGTCCTGTCATTGATTTTGTTGAACTCACCAGAATTGAATCTGCATTATCTTTAAAAACTTCCCTTATGGCTATGGATTCAACAATATCTCCCAAAGGCGTAGAAGTACCATGAGCATTTATATGATCAATTTCAGATTGATCTATTTTGCTATCTGCAAGAGCATTTTTCATTGCTAATTTTGCTCCTATTCCGTCTTCTGCTGGTGCTGTAATATGAAAGGCATCATCACTCATTCCAAATCCAGTTACTTCTGCATAAATTTTTGCAGATCTTTTTTTAGCAGATTCAAGTTCTTCTAAAATCAAAACTCCTGCTCCTTCTCCTAACACAAATCCATCTCTTTCTTTATCCCAAGGGCGACTTGCTTCTTTAGGAGAATCATTTCGTGTAGATAAAGCTTTTGCTGCATTAAATCCTGCCATACCAAGAGGCGACATTGCTGCTTCTGCTCCACCTGCAATCATTACATCTGCATCTCCGTATGAAATACTTCGAGCCGAGTATCCAATACTATGTCCTGCTGAAGAACAAGCAGAAACCATTGATAAGTTGGGGCCATTGAATCCGTATTTAATGGCTATATTTCCTGAGGCCATATTAATGATTGATCCTGGCACAAAAAAAGGAGAAATCTTTCTAGGTCCTCGCTCTTTTAAAATGATGGCATTTTCTTCGATTGTTTCAAGTCCTCCAATCCCAGAACTAACAGAAACTCCAATTCTTTTTGATTCATAGAAATCCATGAAACCTGAATCTTCTATTGCCTCTATTGCTGCAGCGGTTCCATATTGAATAAATAAATCTGTTCTTCTTGCCTCTTTGGGATCAATACAGTTTAAATCTTTAAAATTCTTAACTGTAGCCCCGAACTTTGTAAGAAAATTTTCTGTATCAAATTTAGAAATAAGTTCTGCACCGCTTTTACCCTCGATGGCTTCTTTCCATGAAGAATCAACGGTATTTCCTAAAGGACTAATAAGTCCCAGGCCAGTAACGACTACCCGCCTTTTTTGATCCATTTAAGTTTTAAGATGCGGAATCAATATATTCTACTGCATCTTGAACAGTAGAAATTTTTTCAGCTTCTTCATCAGGGATTTCTATTTCGAATTCTTCTTCGAAAGCCATGACAAGCTCAACTGTATCTAAAGAATCAGCACCTAGATCATCAATAAATGATGCGCTATTAGTAACTTCTTCTTCGCCAACTCCGAGTTGTTCGCATACTATTCTTTTTACTCTATCTTCAGTGCTACTCATATGAACTCTCCATTAAATCTGTGCAATTATATACGAAACTAGAAAAAAATCTTTCTAGAATGTAATTTACATAAATAGACCACCATTTATATGTACCGTTTGTCCAGTTATATAATTCGCCTCATCAGAAGAAAGAAATTTTACTAAACTTGCAATTTCTTCTGTTTTTCCAAACCTTTGCAAAGGAATTTCTCCAGTTATCATTTTTAAATAATCCTTATCTAAGTCCTTAAGCATATCTGTTTCAATAAAACCTGGAGCAACGCAATTTACAGTAATATTTTTACTTCCAACTTCTCTAGCCAAAGTTTTAGACATTGCCTCAATACCAGCCTTTGCTGCCACATAATTTGACTGTCCTTTGTTTCCTAAAGCAGCTGCTGCAGAAGAAATATTTATAATTCTTCCCCATTTGTTTTTAAGCATACCCCTTAAAAAATTTTTCATTAATTTGAACTGCCCAGTTAAGTGAACATTTATTACTTCTGACCAATCTTCTTCTGACATCCTCAACATTAAATTATCTCTAGCAATACCAGCATTATTTATCAAAATATCAGGATTTAGATCATCATCTTTAATTGCAGCAAAGAAATTATCAATAGAATTTTTATCATCAAGGTTAAGTTCATATGCAAAACCTTGAACATTGTTATCTATAAAGTTTTGTTTTATTTTTTCTACACCAATATTTGAAGTGGCAGTTCCAATAGGTATAAATTCTTTTGAAAAAAAGATCTCAAGAATAGAATTACCTATTCCTCTAGAAGATCCTGTGACTAAGACTTTTTTTAGTGACACTTTACTCTGAAGGTGTTTCTGTATCTTTCTCTTTTATTTTGATTTCCATAACTTTTTTTCCTTTATAGAAACCGTCTTCAGTCATGTGATGACGAAGATGTCTTTCCCCTGTTGTTTGATCTGTAGAAAGAGCAGGAGATTTTAGGGCATTATGAGATCGTCTTGCCCCTCTTCTTGATCTTGATACTTTACTTTTTTGTACAGCCATAATATTTAGATGTGGATTCTAGGATAAAAATGATTCAGATTCACTAACTTTTATCATTTTTTTAAATTCTTTTGGTTCTTCACAGGAAATCTTTAAACTTAAATCTTTCATTTCTAATGATTTAGAATGCAAATACATTCTTTTTAAATCGCTATTTAAAAAATTTTTATCTTTATCTTTATCTCCATATTTTAGATCTCCAACTATTGGAAATGACTTTGATGAAGTATGAACTCTAATTTGATGAGTTCTTCCAGTGATCAAATTACATGATAATTTAGTAAAAAATTTACCTTTTTCTAAAATTTTAAACTCAGTTATTGAGTCTTTACCATCATTTGAAATTTTGACCATCCTCTCTCCAGAGATGTTAATATTTTTGCTTAGTTTGTTCTCAACAATTCTTATATCATCTGGCCATTGACCATGAACTAAAGCCGTATATTTTTTTAAAACCTTTCTTTCTCTTATCAATATATTGCATTCTCTTAAAAATTTTTGCTTTTTTGAAATTAATTGACATCCAGAAGTGTTTCTATCAAGCCTATGAACTAACTTACAATCTCTATATTCTTTTCCAAAATTTCTTACTGCTTCTATTAAACCTATTGATATTCCACTTCCTCCATGAGAGGCAACTCCAAAAGGCTTGTTTATTGCTAAGCAATCGTCATTTTCAAAAATTATATTTTTTTTTAAGATATTTATTAATGAATTTGACGCTTCGACTTGAATTATTTTTTTTATATGAAGAGGAGGAATTCTTATTAGATCGTTTTCCTTTATTTTATAAAAAACTTGTTTTCTGGCGCTATTGACTCTTACTTCTCCTTTTCTAATAATCGAATAAATTTTAGATTTTGGGATTCCTTTTAAATAATTTAAAAGAAAATTATCTAATCTTTGGCCAGAATAATCCTTGCTTACGGATACTTTTTGGACTTTTTTTGCTTCATTATTCATAAAAAAATTTGATTCTATACCTTAAAGGCATATAAAATATGTTTTTTTCTATATTGAATCGCATATTTAAGTAAGACGTAACAAAAATTCAATTTAGATAATTTAAATTAACAAGCTTTAAATATAATTTTTAAGTTTCAAAATTTAAGGTAGCAAGGGCGTAAAACCTTATATAGAAACACCTTTTTCAGAAAAAATTTTTCTGAATCCCGTATATATATTTTAAGCGTTTAGGAGATATCCAATGAAAAGGATGCTTATTAATGCTACTCAACCAGAAGAACTAAGGATTGCTGTCACAGAAGGCAATTCACTTTTTGATTTAGATATCGAAAATATTGCTGAAATTAGGCGTAAAGGAAATATTTACAAGGGTAAAGTAAGTAGAATCGAGCCTAGTTTAGGCGCTGCATTTGTAGATTTTGGAGCTGAGAGACATGGTTTTCTTCCCTTCAAGGAAATTGCACCTCAATTTTTGCCAAAAAACAAAAAAAACAATGAAAGAATTTCCATCAAAGATTGTCTTACTAAAGATCAAGAAATTATTGTTCAAGTTGAAAAGGAAGAAAGAGGCAATAAAGGAGCAGCTTTAACAACGATAATTAGCTTAGCTGGAAGATTTTTAGTCTTAATGCCCAATAATCCTAGGGCTTCAGGAATATCTAGGCGACTTAACCCAGCTGAAAGAGAAAAACTAAAATCTAATGTAGAGGCTTTGAATGCGCCCAAAGAAATGGGAGTTATAGTCAGGACTGCTGGAGAAGGTAAAGATCCTGAAGAGCTTAAATGGGACCTTCAATATTTACTAAAAGTATGGGATGCAATATCTGAAGCAAATGTTTTAAAAAAATCTCCTTTTCTTATATACAAAGAAGATGACATCATTATAAGAACCCTTAGGGATTACTTAAAAGAAGATATAGAAGAAATATGGATTGATACTAAAGAAGCATATGATCAAGCAGAAGAATTTGTTGAAAGAGTTATGCCTGATCAGTTGAGTATGCTTAATAGGTACGAAAATACACTTCCATTATTTACAAGATACCAAATCGAATCGCAAATAGAAACGGCATATCAGAGAGAAGTAAAATTAGAATCTGGAGGGTCAATTGTGATTGACGATACGGAGGCGTTAGTGGCAATAGATATTAATTCCTCTCAAGCAACTTCGGGAAAAGATATTGAAGAAACTGCAACTAATACTAATTTAGAAGCATGTAGAGAAATTGCTCGTCAATTCAAGCTTAGAGATATTGGCGGACTTGTAGTTATAGATTTTATAGACATGATGAGGTTAGAAAATAAAAGAGCAGTAGAAGATGAAATGAGAAAAGCTCTATCTAATGATCGAGCTAGAGTGCAAATTGGAAGAATTTCAAGATTTGGATTACTTGAACTATCAAGGCAAAGACTCAGATCTTCATTGACGGAAAGGTGGACACAAGATGTAAATACTCTGTCGACTTCTGTTTTAAGGTTAGTCGAGGAAGAAACTAGCAAACAAAATACAAGTGAAGTTAGAGCAATAGTATCGCCAGATATGTCTTCCTTGCTGCTTAATGAAAGAAGAATTCGTTTAAATGATATAGAAGCTAGGTCCAATACTAAAGTTGTTGTTATCTCAGACGCTACACGACCTGATTCTAGATTTGAGGTTCTTCGAGTCAAAGATGGAAAGATTGTTGACCCTGAAAAAAGCAAATCATCTGTATCTGCGGCAGAACAATTTGAAAAAAAATCAAAAAAATCTTACAAAAAAGAAATAGCTGCAGTAAATATAAAACCATCTTCTCGTCCTAAAAAGGGGATAATTTCTAAATTAGTTAATATTTTTTCTTCTAAGGAAACTAAAAAAATAAAGGTTAAAACTCCACCTAAAAACTTCAAAAGACCTAATAAGAAAAAACCTTATCCTAAAAATTCGAATAGAAATCAAAACAATCAGAACAATAAAAATAGGAAAAATAATTTTGATAATAAAAAACCAAGAAAGGAACTGAAGCCAAAAATAGAAAATGAAAAAACTAAAGTGTCTTCTAAACCAAAAAAAGTAGAAAATGAAAAAACTAAAGTGTCTTCTAAACCAAAAAAATTAAGTAGACCAAAAAAAAATACAATCTTAGAAAAAGATGAAAAGGTGACTTCAAACGAGAAAGTTAATAAAAAATCAAGCGATAAGAAAAATTTAAATACTATCAGTCAAAAGGATTCAAAACCTGAAATTTCAGAAGATAAATTTTTAAAAGAAACCGCAAAGCCAAAAAAACTAAGTAGGCCAAAAAAAGTTGATTCTAAATCGGAAACTTCCTCTAAAGATGTTGAGGAAAAGAAAGGATTTGATTCTAATCACCGAGCAACAAACGATCCTAGAAATAAATCTTAATTAAATTTTTCTTTATAAGCTTCTATTAGCTTTCCAGAAATAGATATATTTGATGGAGGTACATTAGGCAAGTTATCGATCTCAAACCAATCAGCTTTATCTATTTCAGTATTATCTGGAATAATCTCTCCAGACTTATATTCAGCAAAATAACCTAACATTAATTGACTAGGAAACGGCCATGATTGACTACCAAAATATTTAATATTTTCAACTTCAACTCCAACTTCTTCCAAAACTTCTCTTTTAAGAGCTTCTTCGACAGTTTCTCCTGGCTCAATAAATCCTGCCAAGGTACTGTAAAAATTATCTGGAAAATTTACATTATGAGCTAGCAATACTTTATTTTCTTTATGGATCAAGGTAATAACACATGGAGATATTCTGGGATAAAGAGGATCTATGTCGCATTCATCGCATATCATCGCCCTTTCATGTAATTCTTCTTTCAAAGAAGATCCGCACTTACCACAGAATTTATTAGATTTTGACCAATTTACTATTTGAAGTGCTCTTGATATCGCTCCAAATAATTCATCTGGTATTCTTCCAAATAAAGCCCTAAGATTTAAAAATTCAAAATTTTCTAATACGCATCCATCTTTTTTAACAGATACTACGTAGCAAGGCTCATCATTTAAAAAACCAAGAAAATGTTTTTCATTGACTTCTAGTCCCGACCATTTAAGCTCATCGTTTGAAATAGGCCTTATGAATTGTTCATTAGAAAAAACTAATAAAGAATCGTCATCTATAACAAAGAATTTTGACTCTTCACTATCTTTTTCAATAAAATTGCCAGGTCTAAAATTTATCAAAATATTAATTCCATGATTTTAAACTTTTATAAAAATTTTCTAGGAGAAGCTCCCGAATGGTACAAAAATCTAATTATTATTTTTCTAGTATCTAATCCCTTAATATACATCTTTTTAATAAATATTGGTTTAGAAGCAGGATTTATAATGGGTTGGATCATTCTAGCTCAATTTATACTCACTCTCGCAATGGCCTTAAATTGTTACCCTCTTCAGCCGGGAGGATTAATAGCAATAGAATCTGTGCTCATGGGGCTTACAAATACAAAAAATATTTATCACGAAGTCGCTTTGAATTTAAAAGTTATTTTACTTTTAGTTTTTATGGTTGCTGGTATATATTTTATGAAAGATTTTCTCCTTTTTATCTTCACTAAATTATTAGTAAATATTAAAAATAAAAGAACTTTATCAGTGTTATTTGTTATCAGTGCAGCCGTGCTGTCAGCATTTTTAGATGCTTTAACTGTAACTGCTGTTTTAATAGCCGTTGCCGTTGGTTTCTATGCTGTATTCCAAGAAGCTAAAAAATCTGAGCATGATTTAGAAGAGTTTAAATCTTTTTTAAGAAACTTGTTAATGCATGGAGCGGTTGGAACAGCCTTAGGAGGAGTAAGTACAATAGTTGGAGAACCTCAAAATTTATTAATTGGCTCAATAGCTGGTTGGAACTTCTTAGAATTTTTTAATCAGATGCTGCCTATATCTCTTCCGGTTTTTATTTTTGGTCTATTTACTTGTTATTTTATTGAAAGATTTAAATTATTTGGATACGGAGCTGAACTCACTGAAGATGTCAGATTAATTATTGAAGACTTCGGTATTGAAGAAGATAAAAAAAGAACCTCAAATGATAAAGCTAAATTATTTGTTCAATTAGCAGTAGTCATTATATTAATTTTATCTCTAGCCATTAATGTTGCATCCGTTGGCTTGATAGGTTTGATGGTTATTGTCTTATTAACTGCCTTCAATGGAATTATAGAAGAACATAAATTGGGAAAAGCTTTTGAAGAAGCATTACCTTTTACTTCATTATTAGTAGTTTTCTTTGTGATTGTTGCTGTCATCCATGATCAGCATTTATTCTCGCCAGTTATTGGCTATGTTTTATCTCTAAACTTTGACTTACAAGTACCAATGTTTTTCTTAGCAAATGGAATTCTATCGATGATTAGTGACAATGTTTTTGTTGCAACAATTTATATAAGCGAAGTAAAAGAGGCCTTAGATACTGGACTGATAACTAGAGAGCAATTTGATCTTTTAGCAATAGCTATTAATACAGGAACAAATTTACCAAGTGTTGCTACACCAAATGGACAAGCTGCTTTTTTATTTTTATTAACCTCTTCTATTGCACCATTGATAGGACTTTCTTATTTTAGGATGGTTTATATGGCTCTGCCTTACACTATAGTTCTAACTATTGTGGGATTACTTTCAGTAATATATTTCTTATAAATCATGGATAGATCCTTTTGCATTGCTCCAATGATGGCAAAGACAGATAAACAGTTTAGATTTCTGGTTAGACAACTTACTAAAAAATCCATTCTTTTTACTGAAATGATTCATACAAATTCAATCCTTTTTGGAAATCAAAATAAACTTTTAGAATATTCAGAAATAGAAAACCCTATAGTTTTACAATTAGGCGGAAATGATCCAATTTCTCTCTCAAAAGTTTGTTTGATGGCTAATAACTTAAATTATGATGAGATAAATCTTAATCTTGGCTGCCCAAGTTCCAAGGTTAAAAGTGGAAATTTTGGTGCGGCTCTGATGAAACAGCCTGATCTTGTAAAAGATTGCTTAATAGCAATGCAAGAAGCTTCTTCTAAACCAATATCTGTAAAAATTAGGTTGGGAATTGATGATCTTGATATTAATGAAAGTCTTGATAGATTTGTTTCAGAAGTTTCCTCCACTGGAATAAAAGTTTTTTATGTTCATGCAAGAAAAGCATTGCTTGATAAATTAAGTCCAAAGGATAATAGAGAAATTCCTCCATTAAATTATTCAAGAGTAATGAAATTAAAGGAAGATTTTAATGATTTAGAGATTATTGTTAATGGCGGTATCAAAGATTACTACAAAGAAAAAGATAATTTCTCAACTTTAGACGGAATTATGATTGGAAGAGAAGCTTATTCTTATCCAAAAAAATTAGAAAATGTTGACTCAATATTTTATAAAAAAAATGATAAAAATAATTCTCTTATTTCTATTACAAAAAATATGTTTGATTATTTTGAAACTTTAGATAAAAAAAATGAAATAAAAAGAGGCTTAATTCATATGCATGGTCTCTATAATGGTTTAAAAAATGCGAGAAAAATAAGGATTTTATTATCTAACTCATCCTTTTTTAAACCAGCAAAAAATGAGATCATTGATTTAATTAACGATAATTATAAAAATGCAGCATGAAGAAATTCTTTAACAATCTTTTTAAAAAAAATCAGATAGAAGTTTTGGTAGAAGATAATTCAGTTTTACTTTCAGCTATCGCATTATTGCTTGAGGTTAGCTTAGCAGACGAAATTATGGATATAAGTGAAGTTGAAACATTAAAAGATGTTTTGCTGAAAGAATTTGATGTAGATAAAACAAAAATAGATGATTTAATATCTAATGCAAAAAAGAATCAAAACTCATCAACCTCTCTTTATGAATTTACAAGAAAAATTAACGATGATTACAAATTCGAAGATAAAAAGAATTTGATCCTTTCTATGTGGAAAATTGCTTTTGCAGATGGAAATATAGATAAGTATGAAGAATATGTAATAAGAAAAGTCTCAGATTTAATCTATATTTCCCATCCAGATTTTATCGAGTCAAAACAATTAGCGAGAGAAGAATATGAAAATAGAAAAACCTGAATTAGTTGGACTTTCTTCAGAGCGCTTAAAAGACTTTGATAAAATGCTAATGGAAAGATATATAGGTCCTAATAAATTGTCTGGGACTCAAACATTAGTCGCGAGAAAAGGCTCAATTGTTCATTTTCACTCTCAAGGCAAAAGAGACATAGAAAACAATCTGCCCGTCGATGAAAATACTTTGTTTAGGATATATTCCATGACAAAACCAGTAACTGGAGTTGCTTTAATGCAACTTTATGAAAAAGGCTCTTTTCAATTATCTGATCCAGTATCTAAGTTTCTACCTGAATTTAATAATCAAGAAGTATATGTTTCTGGTTCATATCCAGTATTTATGACTGAGCCTGTTAAAAGGCCTATGGTTATCCGTGATTTGTTAACTCATACATCTGGTTTAAGTTACAGTATTAATTATAGATCTCATGTCGATGATGCTTATAGAAAAATATTTAAAATCTCTGATCCAACTGCGTCATTAGTATCGAAAGAAAAAGTAAATTTAGAAGAATTTTCAAAACGAGTCGCTTCCCTCCCATTAGAATTCAGTCCTGGCGATCAATGGCTTTATAGTGTGTCGATTGATATTTGTGCAAGATTGGTTGAGGTGATTTCAGGAAAAAAAATAGATAAATATTTCAGTGATCACATTTTTAAGCCTTTAAAAATGGAAAAAACAAGTTTTTATGTAAAAGAAGACGATCTTAAAGATTTGGCAGTCTGCTACCATCGAGATGAGAATAAAAAAATAACTATTCATGATCCTGGTGATGCTAAAAGTAGATATTCTGCTCCTAGAGACTTCAATGGCGGAGGAAGCGGTTTAATTAGTAATGCCAAAGAATATTATAGATTTCTTCAAATGCTTCTTAATGGAGGTGAGCTTGATGGAGAAAGAATTTTATCAAGAAAAACTATTGAGTTAATGACTTTGAATCATTTACCAGACAATAATACGATGGCGGATATGGGCTCTAGCGGAAGTTTTAGTGAAGTAAGATACAACGGTATGGGCTATGGCTTAAGCATGGCAGTAACTACCGACCCAGCTGCGAGTCAAAGCCCATTAAGCAAAGGGAGTTATAATTGGGGTGGTATGGCTAGTACTTATTTTTGGATAGATCCTAAGGAAGATTTATTAGCTATTTTTATGACACAATTTATTCCAAGTGATGCCTTCCCTCTTCGACCCCAAATGGCAACAATGGTTTATGGCTCTTTTATAGATTAATCAAATTCGTCTTCAAATAAAAATTCGTCTATTTTTCCATCATTTATTTCGTAGTCTCTTCTTTGTAAAAAAGCATCTCTATAAAAGCTATATTGATCATTTCCACTTAAATCTGAGATGCCTAATAGTCCTGCTCTAAGATTTACTAAAGATAATCCATTTAGCCCTAAATCTGCCTTGTTATCTTCAAATCTAACTAAGTCAGGCCTTAAATAATAATCAGGAGCTAAAGAAAAGCCATCTCTTACTGAAGAAGGTCCAAAAAATGGAATGACTATGTAAGGACCTCCCTTCAAGCCCCAATACCCTAAAGATTGCCCAAAATCTTCACTTCTTTCTTGTATTCCTAGTCTAGAAGCAACGTCAAATAGACCAAAAATACCAAAAGTTGTATTTAGAATAAAACGAGATGTTTCTGAAATAAACCCTACTGGTTTAAATTGGATAAGATTATTAGCAGCGGAAACAGGTGTTCCTAAATTATCAAAAACATTAGAAAAGCCAGTTTGAACAAAATCTGGAATTATAAAATCATACGTTTCGGCTATTGGTCTAATTAACCAATCATCTAAAGACATATTGAAAGAATGCGTCTTCCTGTTTAAATTTTCCCATGGGTCAGAGTCAACTTCTCCTTCGCTTGAAAAAGAAAATTGGGCAATAAGTAAAACCAGCAATAAAAATAAACGTTTCATGATATTTGTTTTTTTTCCATTACAATACTCATTTATAACATGTCTAAACAATTAATAATAACTTCTGCATTGCCTTATGCTAACGGACCACTCCATTTTGGCCATTTATTAGAACATGTTCAAACGGATATATGGGTTAGAACAAATAAATTATTGAAGAAAGATTGTATTTATTTGTGTGCTAGCGATGCTCACGGAACGCCAGTAATGATGAAAGCTGAATCAGAAAAATTAAAACCCGAAGATCTGGTTAACAAAATTACAAGTGAGCATGAAAAAACTTTAAGAAGTTTTTTTATTGATCATGATAATTATTTCACAACACATAGTGAAGAAAATAAAAAATATAGCGAATTAATCTTTCAGAGATCAAAAGATAAAAATTTAGTTGAAATAAAGACAATTGAGCAATTTTATGACGAAGTTAAAGGTTTATTTTTAGCTGATAGATATGTTCAAGGAACATGTCCATCTTGTAGAGCTAAGGACCAATACGGAGATAATTGTGAGAAATGTGGGGCTAAATATGAAGCCACAGATTTAATTAACCCTATTTCAATATTTAGCGGTGAGACCCCTTCTATTAAACAAAGTGAACATTTATTTTTTGACTTATCTAAACAGAAAGAAAAAATTCTAGATTGGATTAACGGTACTGATCTTCAGGATGCAGTAAAAAATAAGTTAAAAGAATGGTTCAAAGAAGGATTAAAACCATGGGATATAAGCAGAGATGAGCCTTATTTTGGCTTTCCAATTCCTGGTTATCCAAAAAAATATTTTTACGTATGGCTTGATGCCCCTATTGGATATATTGCAACTCTTGAAAATTATTTATCTAAAAATTCTTCAAAATCTGCTGAAAATCTATGGAATGATTCTGATATTTATCATTTTATCGGGAAAGATATTATGAATTTTCATACATTATTTTGGCCCGCTCTTTTAGACGCTGCTAATTTTAAAAAACCTTCAAATGTTTTTGTTCATGGATTCATGACCTTGAATGGAAAAAAGATGTCTAAATCAAAGCAAAACTTTCTTCTTATTGATGATTATTTAAATATTTTAAATCCTGACTATATGCGATATTTTCTTGCTTCGAAATTATCTTGTGGAGTAGATGACTTAGATTTAGACCTACTGGATTTTCAAAAAAAGGTTAATACAGACTTGGTTGGAAAGTTTGTAAATATAGCAAGTAGAAGCCAAGGTTTTTTAAAACAATTTAATAATATTTTATCTTCTAATTTAGATGAAGAGTTATTAAAGAAATTTATAGATAAAGATAAAGTAATTTTCGATTTATATATTGAAAGAAATTATTCAAAAGCCATCAAAGAAATAATGTCTTTAGCGGATATGGCTAATCAATATATTGATTCCAACAAACCATGGGTGCTTAATAAGGAAAGTGCTAACAGCGACAAGGTTCATTCAATTGCCTCCACTGCTATTAATCTTTTTAGAATTTTAAATCTATACTTAGAGCCAGTTATTCCAAAAACTTCAAGTCAGATAAAAAAATATTTAAAATGCCAAGATAATATTGAAGATATTTCTAGTTTTTTAAAAAATAGAGAAATAAATACTTTTAAACCTTTGATTACAAGGATTGAAGATAGTGAGATAGAAGAGCTTATGAAAGTGAGTAAAAATGGATGAAATAGAAATTGACGATTTTCTAAAAATTAATTTAAGAGTTGCTCAAGTAGAATCTGCAGAAGCGGTCGAGGAAGCAGATAAGCTTATTAAACTAAATTTAGATTTAGGGCGTTTAGGAAAAAAACAAGTGTTCGCTGGAATAAAAAAATATTATGATCCTGCTGATTTAGTTGGAAAGCTTGTAATATGTGTTGCAAATTTAAAACCTAGAAAAATGAGATTTGGCTTATCTGAAGGGATGATTTTAGCAGCTAGCACTGAAGATTCTGGAGTTTTTATAGTTTCTCCTGATAATGGCTCAAAACCCGGAATGAAAGTAACTTAAAATTTAAATAAAGAATATGAAAATAATTGAAACTGATATTGTAGTAATTGGAGCAGGTCCTGTCGGTCTCTTCACTGTTTTTGAAGCTGGTTTATTAGGACTTAACTGTCATTTAATAGATAACTTAGACAAAGTTGGAGGACAATGTATTGAGCTTTATCCTGAAAAGCCAATTTATGATATCCCTGGAGTTGCGTCTCAAACAGGAAAAGAACATATAGATGCCCTTTTGGAACAAATTAAACCATTTGATTATGAAGTTCACCTAAATCAAAGAGTTAACGAAATATCTAAAATAGAAGATTCCTGGAAATTGATCACAAGTGAAGGTCAGGAATTTAAAACTAAAAATATTTTTATTGCTGCTGGAGCTGGTTCATTTGAGCCAAGAAAACCGCCAGTTATGAATCCTGATAAATTTTTAGGAAATGGTGCTAACTATTCAGTCAGAGACAAATCAATTTATAAAGATAAAGAGATTGCTATTTTTGGGGGTGGCGATAGCGCGCTAGATTGGTCTGTTGAATTAGCTAATATTGCAAAAAAAATCTATTTGATTCATAGGAGAGATGAATTTAGGGGCGCTCAACACACAGAGAAAAAAATGAGATCTTTAGTTGCTGAAGGAAAGATTATTTTGAAAGTACCTTATGTTATAAAAGATATTAATGGTGAAGAAAGTTTTTCTGGAGTTGATTTAATGCATTTTGAATCTAAGGAAATTGAAACTATACAATGTGATGAGTCTCTATTCTTTTTTGGATTAAATAAACAGTTAGGGCCAATACATGACTGGGGAGTGGCCTTGGAAAATAATAAAATTTTAGTGAACACAGAAAATTATGAAACAGACCATGCTGGAATTTTTGCAGTTGGGGATATAAATCAATATCCAGGAAAACTAGATTTAATTTTATGTGGTTTTCACGAGACTACACTTGCTGTCCAAGAAGCATTTAAAAGAATAAATCCAGGCGAAAGAGTCCCTTTTGGTTACACAACTTCTAATAAGGGATTGCAAGAAAAGTTAAAAGTTAATAAATAATTTAATCATGAAAGCAGTTCTTTTTCCCGGGCAAGGTGTTCAAAAAGTAGGGATGATTGACTTTCTCATAGAATCAAACCCTGAAATTAAAGATTTATTTTTTCAAACTTCTGAAGTCTTGGATTTTGATTTATTTGAATTAATTAGATCTGGACCAGAAGAAAAACTGAATCTAACTGAATATGCGCAGCCTGCGATTCTTGCAACAAGTATCGCAATAGCTAGAACTAAAGCTGCTCATTTTGATGCCACTATTACAGCTGGATTATCTCTTGGAGAGTATTCAGCTTTGGTTTATGCGGATTGTCTAGAATTTAAAGACGCAATAAAACTTGTTCATTTAAGAGGAAAATTGATGCAAAGTGCTGTCCCGCAAGGAACAGCAGGTATGCTGGTTATTTTAAATATGCCTATACCTGATGTTCAGTTGATGATTAAACAACTAAATGAAAGAGGAGAAAAAATTGATTTCTCTACTGATAATGCTGAAGGAGTTTCTGTACTAGCAGGAACTAACTCTGCTATAGATGCGACTATTAAATATATAGAGGTTAATGATTTTAAACGAGTGAAAACTCAATTAATACAAATGTCAGTTCCCTCTCATTGCTCTCTATTAGAAAGTGCTCAAGAAGAATTAGGAAAAATTTTAAATGACGTGAGATTTTTTACACCATCAATTCCTTTAATTCCAAATTCTTTAGCTAAGCCAACTCAGGATGTAAAAGAAATAAAAAAGGCTTTAATAAATCAATTGTGCAGTACAGTTAGGTGGAGAGAATCATTAATTTATTTGGTAAATAATAATTTAAAAGTAATTTATGATGCTGGACCAGAAAAAACTATTATTAGTATGGCTAGGAAATTAAAAAATATTGAAAAACTAAGTATCTCTGAACTTTAATAACATGATAAGGATTATTTTTTTTCTTTTAACGATTTTTATAGCTTACGGATTGACGGTATTTATTCGTTATCTCTTTAAAAATATAGATACAAAAATATTTAATTTTTTATGGATTTTGATTACTTTTTTATTGTTAGGAATTGTTTTTTTTAATACTAATTTAGTCTGAGTTAATTTCGCTATATCTCAAAATATTTTCTCTTATATATTTTTTCATATCCTCATTACTAAAGCCTCCTTCTTCTTCAAAGCTCGATTTATTTTCATCGTAAAGAGAATTATTACTTTCTTTAGAAATATAAATTATATTTCCTTTAAATAATTTAATTCTTACTGTGCCATTCACAACTTTTGAACTTTCATCGATTAAAGTTTGCAATCTTCTACGTTCGTCACTCCACCATAATCCTTCGTAAATCAATGCAGCGTATATGGGAATTAAGGAGTCTTTTGTTTTTATGGACTCTCCAGATAGAGTCAATGATTCGATTGCCCTTCTTGCCTTTAATAAAATAGTACCACCAGGAGTTTCGTAACAGCCTCTAGATTTCATCCCAGTTGCCCTTGATTCAACTATATCAATTCTTCCAATGCCATGTTTGCATCCATAATCATTCAATTTTCTTAAAATTTTTGCAGGAGAAAGATCTTCTCCATTAATTGAAATAGGATCTCCCCCTCTAAAACTTATTTGAATCTCTTCAGGTAATTCGCTTGCCTCTTCTATAGACTTAACGTTTTGCCACATATCTTCTGGCGGTGCTTTAGTAAGATCTTCAAGAACTCCACCTTCATATGAAATATGCAAAAGATTTTCATCCATAGAAAAAGGAGGTTCTTCTGCTTTAGAATCTGAAACAGGGATTTGATGCTTTTTACAGTAAGACATTAAATCTGTTCTAGATGTCATTTCCCATTCTCTCCATGGAGCTATCACTTCTATATTCTTATTAAGAGCTTGAGCTCCAATTTCAAATCTTATTTGGTCGTTCCCTTTTCCAGTCGCACCATGACTGATAATATTTGTCCCTTCTTTTTTGCCTGCTTCAACTAATTTTTTTGCTATCAATGGTCTTGCTATAGCAGTTCCTAAAAGATACTCTCCTTCAAAGACGGTGTTACAGCGAAACATCGGAAAAACGTAGTCTTTTACAAATTCTTCAGACAAATCGTCAATTATGGCTTTGGATGCACCAAAAGTTTTAGCTCTCTCTTCAAGATTATCTGGAATATCGCCTTGACCCATATCAGCCGTATAGGTTATTACTTCAAGATTTTTTTCCTCTTGAAGCCACTTAAGAATTACCGAAGTATCCAAACCACCTGAATAAGCGAGTATTACCTTTTTCATGAATCTAATATTCTAAGATATAAAATTATCTAAATAATGCATTTTACATTTTTTATTTCTATAAAGTTTATTACTTTTCTAGAACTCATTGTTTGGGATTTAATTAGTTTTAGGGGGCCCAAAAAAGTGAGTAAACGCTTCTTTAGAAGATTTAGAATTCTTGATATCTCTATAGATATCTTGCCATCCCATAAGGGTAATTCTGATAGGGTTGAAGGTATTTACATTTTTAACTAGGCCGTACTTAACTTTTTCCTTTTCGGCCTCAAAGGTTCCAAAAAATCTATCCCAAATAATAAGAAAATTTCCGTAATTTTTGTCGATATAAGATTTGTTAGAGCCGTGATGAACTCTGTGATGAGAAGGAGTGACAAAAAACCATTCAATTGGTCCCAATTTTCTTACCATTTGTGTATGACCAAATATTCCCCAAAGAGTACTTAGCACTCCAGCTACTGCTACTGTCACTGGATCAAACCCAATTAAAGGTAGAACCATAAAGAATGGAATCTTGGAAACGGGACCTAGCCAGGCTTGTCTAAAAGCCACTGCAAAATTCATCTCTTCACTAGAATGATGACTCATATGAACCGCCCATAAAAATCTGCTTCTATGAGATATCCGATGATAAAAATAATAAATAAGGTCTATAAAAATTAAGGCTAAAATCCAATGCATCCAGATTGGAACAATGCTGACTATATCAATAACTCTAAATTGATATAAAAAGAAATGAAAAGCAAGAGTCGAACCTTTAATGAATAATGAGACTAAAATATTTCCTGATAAAAGACCTATTGTCCCCAGAGTATCTCCAGTTTTGTAGACATCCATATTTTGATAACTCGAAATAAATACTTCAATTGCAATAAGGCAAAGGACTATAGGTAGAGCAATCAAGTAAATTGAATTTATGTCAGCAGTCATTACTTGAATCTATGATTTGTTATAAAGTTTATAAGCATTAACAGTCTCTTTATCTATTTTACCATCGGTTCTAAAAGCCTTAAATGGATTTAAAGACAAATCAGGTGACAGCCCCTCAGAAATTCTCCTAATTTGTGAATAAAACCAAGATTGAATCCCAAAAGCGTTTAATGCCTGAATTAATCTAAATGGACTTCTTTGAGATAGCCATCCTGGCCCTATTGATAGTGTTTTTTCAAATGTTGGTAAAACATCTATTGATCTATCTAATAATTTTTTTACGGACAAGGGGTCTGAACATAGTGGTCTTCCTATTCCAACGATTTCACACGCACCTTGATTGATGGCGGTTTCCATTGCCAATCTAGATCTAAACCCTCCAGTAACCATAAGCGGGATATCAATTACCTTTTTAATTTCTTCTGTATAGGCCAAAAAATACGCTTCTCTTGCTATCGTACTTTCTTTTCTTATTTCACTTCTTTTTGGGTTAATGCTAACAGTATCTAAACCAAGAAGTCTGGGTTGTTCATAAGTTCCGCCTGAAATTTCTAGTAAATCTATTTTTGCTTCACTCAACATTGATGCTACTTTTGATGAATCTTCTGCTGAAAAGCCACCTTTTTGAAAATCAGCTGAATTTAATTTAACTGAAATTGGATAATTATCTCCCAAAGCTTTTCTACAGCCATTAATAATTCGCAATAGTATTCTGGATCTATTTTCTAAAGAACCACCCCACTCATCATCTCTTTTATTGATATCAGGAGATAGGAACTCTGACATTAAATATCCATGTGCAGAATGAATTTGAATACCAGTAAAACCTGTGTCATGTGCAACCTTTGCTGTAAATATAAATCTTTCGATAACATCTTCAATTTCTTCATTTGTTAAAGGTTTAGGCGTACCATATTTTCTTCCTGGTATTTTTAGACCTACATCTGAAGGTGCTACTGGTTTCATGTTTAAATCACCTGGAGTTTGTCGACCAGCATGGCTAATTTGCATCCATAAATTAGTATTATTTTTTGTACCAACTTCAGTCCATTTTTTTAATAGCTCTATCTGATCTTTATAATTACTTTTTTCTATAGCAACATTACCTGCAGATTCTAAATATCTTTTATCAACTTGGACATTTCCAGTAAGAACTGTGCCAACATTTCCTTCAGCCCATTTTTCATATAGATTCAAGTGTTTTTGGTTAACTAAATTACTACCCTCTGCGATTCTTTCCGTGAGAGCAGATTTGCAAATCCTATTTTTTAATGTTTTGCCACAAGGCAAGATTAACTTTGACTTTAAAATATCTTCCATTACTTAATTTCCTTATAGTTCTTTGGTTCGATAAAATATCTATTATGATGTGCCGTAGAGAGCTCATAAAGTTCTTTTTCTATATCTTCTTTCAATAGTTCTAAATCTTTTATTGACGAAGTTATTGTTACGCCGAATTTGCTTAGATCTTTAAAACTTTTGCTAGTAAGTTTGACTAACTCAAATGCCTTGCAAAGATTATTTAAATCTTCATGTATTCTCAACTGAAATTCCTTGATGCCATCAGATAATTTTGATGGATCAAATATTTCAACTCTTGATTTCATAATTTGGGTTTTTAACTTTTCTAACCTTAGCCAAACTGCTTCTCTTTCATCGGGAGAAAAGCTATTCCAATTTATGATTTCTTGTGCAAATCGTTTACAGCCTCGACAAACATCATCGCCGTAAGTAGTTGAACATATACCAACACAAGGAGTTCTAGTTCTTTTAGCCATGGACATAGTTTATAATACATTTTTTTAAAAATTTTATGCTTGAAAATTATTACAAATCGGCAAAGGAAAGGGCCGATATGGGTATACCTCCACTTTCTTTAGATGCTGAACAAACCTCACAATTAGTAGAGTTAATAAAAAAATCTGATGGTAAAAACGAGGAGCTTTTAACGCTTCTAACTGAAAGAGTTCCTGCAGGTGTTGATGACGCAGCTTATGTCAAAGCTGCATTTTTATCTGATGTTGCAAAAAAAAATATAGTCACAAAGGTTTTGAGCTCAAAAGAAGCTACTTTTTATTTGGGTACTATGTTGGGTGGCTATAATGTTGAGCCTTTAATATCTCTCATTGATGATGAAGTCTGCGGCGAAACTGCTGTTGAAGCTTTATCTAAAACACTTCTAGTTTTTGATGCATTTAATGATATTGCTGAAATGTCTAAATCATCTAAGAATGCATTGAAAATTTTAAATTCATGGGCAAATGCGGAATGGTTTACGTCAAAGTCTGAAGTTCCAAAAAAAATTGAAACTATAATATTTAAAGTTCCTGGTGAAACAAATACAGATGATCTTTCACCTGCTCCAGATGCTTGGTCCAGACCAGATATACCTTTACACGCCTTAGCGATGTATAAAATGCCGCGTGAAGGCTTATCAGATAAGCCTCTTGAAGAAATAGAAAACTTAAAAAAAACGGGTCATCCAGTTACTTTAGCTGGTGATGTAGTTGGGACAGGATCATCAAGAAAATCAGCAACTAATTCAGTCTTGTGGCATATGGGCAACGATATACCTTTCATCCCCAATAAGAAAACAGGCGGAATTTGTATTGGAAGTAAGATTGCACCAATATTTTTTAATACTATGGAAGATGCTGGAACTTTAGTTTTTGAGGCAGATGTAGATCAAATAAGTACTGGCGATCTTATAAGCATCTTTCCTCATGAGGGAAAAATAAAAAATGAAAAAGGTGAACTAATTACCTCTTTCGAGCTTAAATCTGAAACCTTTCTCGATGAAGTAAGGGCCGGTGGAAGAATTCCTTTAATAATAGGCCGAAGTCTTACAGATAAAGCTAGAGAATTTTTAGACTTACCTCCTACAGACGTATTCGTTCGTCCTGGTACGGGTGATAAGTCAAAGGCTGGATATACATTAGCCCAAAAAATGGTTGGTAAAGCTTGTGGAGTAGAAGGAGTAAGACCTGGAGTTTATTGTGAACCCATAATGACTACTGTCGGTTCTCAAGATACGACAGGACCAATGACAAGAGATGAGCTTAAAGAATTAGCATGTCTTGGCTTTTCCTCTGATCTAGTTATGCAATCCTTTTGTCATACAGCTGCTTATCCAAAGCCTGTTGATATTGAAACTCAACACACTCTTCCAGAGTTTATTAAGACTAGAGGAGGAGTAGCTTTAAAGCCTGGTGACGGCATAATTCATTCTTGGTTAAATCGAATGCTTTTACCAGATACGGTAGGCACTGGAGGAGATTCGCACACTCGTTTTCCAATAGGCATTAGTTTTCCAGCAGGTTCTGGATTAGTTGCATTTGGAGCTGCTTTAGGAGTTATACCTCTTGATATGCCAGAATCAGTTTTAGTGAGATTTTCTGGAAAGATGCAACCAGGGATAACTCTTAGAGATTTAGTTAATGCTATTCCTTATGCAGCCATACAAAAAGGTCTTCTAACTGTTGAAAAAGAAGGCAAGAAAAATATATTTTCCGGCAGGTGTCTTGAAATTGAAGGTTTATCGGATTTAAAAATTGAGCAAGCATTTGAATTATCAGACGCCTCTGCTGAGAGATCAGCATCGGGTTGTACAGTATTACTCGACGAAGCTCCAATTATCGAATATTTAAATTCTAATATTGTTTTACTTAGATGGTTAATATCAGAAGGTTATGGAGATCCAAGAACTTTAGAAAGAAGAGCTCAAAAAATGGAAGAATGGATAAAGAACCCTATACTACTTAAACCAGATAAAGATGCTGAATATGCTGAGATTATTGAGATTAATTTAGATGAAATTACTGAGCCACTTCTAGCCTGTCCAAATGACCCTGACGATGTAAAAACATTAAGTGAAATAGGTGAACAAAAAATTGATGAAGTTTTCATTGGTTCTTGTATGACAAATATTGGTCACTTTAGAGCTGCAGGAAAACTTTTAGAGAATACTAATAAACTTCCAACAAGACTTTGGATCTCACCTCCAACAAGAATGGATAAATTTCAGTTAGAACAAGAAGGTTTCTATAAGATCTTCGAAAATGCAGGCGTCAGGACTGAAATTCCTGGCTGCTCACTTTGTATGGGCAACCAAGCTAGAGTTGAGCCAAATTGTACTGTTGTATCTACGTCCACTAGAAATTTTCCTAACAGATTAGGAGATGGTGCTAATGTCTATTTATCCTCAGCTGAATTAGCTGCAATAACTTCAATTCTTGGAAAACTTCCCTCTATTGATGAATACCATTCATATATGAAAAACATAAATACAATGTCAGAGGATATTTTTAAATATATGAATTTTGATCAAATCTCTTCTTATAAAAAAGCAGCTGACAATGCATCTTTGCCAACTGTTACTATAGAAACTAATTAGCTTTTCTTATTGGTATCTTTTCTTTCTATTTCTAAATTAGTTAAATAATCTTTAGTCACGGAGCCGCAAATATAATCTCCATCAAAAACTGAGGTCTCAAAATTATCTATTTTTGGATTTCCTTCTTTTGCAGATTCTATTAAGTCTTCAAGATTTTGATAAATAAGCCAATCAGCGCCAATAAAGTCGGCAATTTGCTCTTCTGATCTTTGATGTGCTATCAACTCAGCGGTAGCAGCCATATCTATTCCATAAACATTTTGAAATCTAACTGGAGGAGCAGCTGAAGCAAAATACACTTTTTTTGCCCCAACACTTCTGGCCATCTCTACGATTTCTCTACTTGTGGTGCCTCTTACAATTGAATCATCGACTAATAAAACATTTTTATCTTTAAATTCAAATGGAATCGGATTCAATTTTCTTCTTACAGATTTTTTTCTTAATTCCTGCTTTGGCATAATGAAAGTTCTGCCTATGTATCTGTTTTTAACGAAGCCTTCTCTGTAGTTTACATTTAGAGTTTTAGCTACTTCAATTGCCGAAGAAGTGCTACTTTCAGGGATAGGAATGACTGCATCAATATCGTGATCAGGATAAGTATCTAGAATTTTTTTTCCTAGCTTTTGACCCATTCTCAATCTTGATCTCATAACAGAAATTCCATCTATTACTGCATCTGGTCTAGCTAAGTAAACATACTCAAATATACAAGGATTTTTAGAAGGTTTGCTGTGACAAACTTTTCTGTGTATTTCTCCTTCGAGTGTAATAAAAACTGCCTCTCCAGGTTTTAAATCTCCTTCTATATCAAACTCAAGAGCGCTTAATGCAGGACTTTCTGAAGCCATCATATAATCTGAGCCTATTAAGTCATTATCTTTTTTGCCTAAAATGAGTGGTCGTATTCCTTTTGGATCTCTTATTCCGACTAAGCCTACGCCACTTATCATCAACAAAACAGAATAGGCTCCTTTGAGTCTCAAGTGAGTCTGTTCAACGGCCTGAAAAATTTGTTCTGGCGTTGGGTTAAAAGAACTTGCCTGTTGTAATTCATGAGCAAAGACATTCAATATCACTTCTGAGTCAGAGGAAGTATTTAAATGTCTAAAATTATCTTTATATAATTCTTTTGTAAGTTGTTCGGCATTCACCAAATTTCCATTATGACTAATACTAATTCCATATGGAGAATTTACGTAAAGTGGTTGAGAAAATTCTCTACTTGCTCCACCTGCCGTCGGATATCTTACGTGACCAATTCCTATTTGGCCCTTTAATTCATTAATGTGTTTTTCTCTAAATACGTCTCTTACTAAACCAATTTGTTTTCTTGTATGCAATCTACCCTCTTCTAGAGTTGCAATTCCAGCAGCATCTTGTCCTCTATGCTGAATAACTGTTAAAGCTTCATAAAGAGACGGAGAAACTTCATTTTTAGAAACTAACCCCACAACGCCACACATTTTTAATTTCTCTCCAATAATTTTTGGTCTACTTGAATTTCTCTTATCTCTTTATAGGGGACCTTTCCGATAAAACTACCTATTACTTCTGCTGATTCATAAATATGATCTGCCAAATAACTTGATTTCCAAAAATCATTAGACATTATATATTCGTCGCTTAATAAAAAAATAGTAATTGTTAAAATAAAGCCTTTTGCAAAACCAATAAAACCCCCAAGAATTCTATCTATTGCACTTTTCTGCATTGAATTAATTCCTTTAATAATAGCTTTGCCAATTACTCTAAAAAAAATAAAGATAATTATAAAAATAAATAAAAACGAAAGAATTTCTTGTATACCCCTATCAGCTATAATTCCGCTTATAAAATCTTGAGGAAAATATCTAAAAGCCCAAGCGACTATAATAGAAGCTATCCATATACCTATAGAGATAAATTCTTGATAAAACCCTTTAACTATTCCTAAAATCGTAAATGTAATTAGAAATAGAGAAATTATGAAATCAAAAGAATTGAAATATAGGAGAAAGTCCATTAATACTTTAAAGGATTAATTATACATTTTTACTTAAAGGAAGTTTATAAAACTCCCCAGCTAGATAAAAAGACCCAAAAATTAAAATTAAACTTTCTGATGTTCTTAGTTTTATATTTTTAATGCTTTTTTCTAGTGACTCATCAATATTAATGTTTATATCTAATCTTTTTTTCAACGTTCTTCTTAAATATTTTTCATCTTGAAGTCTAAGATTATTTATTTTTGGTACTCTTAGTTCAGAAATAAATTCTTTTAGTGGCTGTATTAAGGTCAGCGGATTCTTTGTTTCCGAACAATGAAATATTGCTGAGATCTCGTATTTGTTTAAATTTTTTTTTAAGATGAATTTTCTTAAATTTTCAATAGCTTTTTCGTTATGAGCAACATCTATTAAAAATTTATTATTTATTAGATCACATCTTCCTAAAATTTTCGTATCTTTGATTGAAATGTTAATTTTTCTTTTTGAGATCTTTGGATCAATAATATTTATTGCTTTTTCAGCAATTCGTTTTGAGTTCTCATAAGCTGATACTTTTTCTTGATGCTTTTCTTCATTAATTTTATATAGCTCTACATCTAAAGACTTTATTTTTTGTTTTACTGAGTTTGGCATTTCATCACTGCCAAATATCAATTTTTGATTATTTCTTAATATTCCTGCCTTTTCATTTCCTATTGAATTTAAGTCGTTTCCTAAAATTTCTTTATGGTCAAAAGAAACATTTGTAATTATAGATAAATAAGCATCAAAACAATTTATTGGATCAAGCCTGCCGCCCAAGCCTGCTTCTAAAATCCATATGTCTAATTTATTGTCAGAAAAATATTTAAAAGCAGTTAAAGATAATATTTGATAAAAATTAAGCTTTTCTTTTTCAAATTGCTTTTCTATTTTGGAGAAAGTTTTTTTTAATTTATTATCTGAAATATTTATCCCATTTATTTTAATTCTTTCGTTGTAATCTATTAAATGAGGAGAGGTGTAAAGTCCTGCTGAATAAGAATTATTTTTTAGAATTTCATTTATAAAATTTGCAGTAGACCCTTTTCCATTAGTTCCAGTTATCGAGATAATTTTTTTTGGTAAATCTATTTTTAATTTGCCTATTAAATCTTTTAGAATTGAAAGATCTATTTTTTGATTATTGTGTTCTTTTACTTTTTTATTAAGCCAGTTATTTACGGACAAAATATTTTTTATTTATGAAGTTTAGTGATTAATCCTGATAATTTATCTTTTAAGTCAGATCTATGAATTATCATATCAATCATGCCGTGGTTTAATAAAAATTCACTTCGTTGAAAACCATCTGGTAATTTTACTCTCACCGTGTCCTCGATAACTCTTGGTCCTGCAAAACCTACTTGAGCCTTTGGTTCTGCAATGTTTATATCACCTAGCATCGCTAGGCTAGCTGCTACTCCTCCAAAGATTGGATCAGTTAGAACTGATATATATGGCAGTTTATTTTCCTTAAGAACATTAAGTACAGCACTAGTTCGAGCCATCTGAAATAAAGAAAAAAGAGACTCTTGCATTCTGGCACCGCCTGAAGTAGAAAAACATATAAACGGGCATTTCATTTCTATAGCTTTATTTGCAGCATCTATGAATTTTTGACCAACAACTGAGCCCATAGATCCGCCCATAAATCTAAACTCAAAAGCTGAAATTACAACTTCTTTCCCATTTATTTTTCCTTTAGCTGAAATCATTGCTTCTTTTTCATCAATTTTAGATTTAGCATCAGATAATCTATCTTTGTACTTTTTTGAGTCTTTAAAAGAAAGCCAATCTTTTGCTTCTAGCTTTGATGAAATTTCTTCATATGAGTTCTCGTCAAATAAATAGCTAAGTCTATGTCTAGCACCAATTCTGATGTGATGATCACAATTTAAACAAACATAAAGATTCGACTCTAGATCGGGACCATAAATTATTTCCTTACAATTTGGACAACTCTGCCATAAGCCTTGAGGAACTGGACTCTTCTTTTCATTAGATTCATCTCTTCTAACAAATGAAGGTAGAATTTTATTAAACCATCCTTTTGCCATATCTAAGCTATTCCTTCTTTTAATTCGTCGATTATAGACGTTAATTTTTTATTCATTATATTATCTTCTTTAGAGCTAAATTTGCTTATTTCGTCTACAAGCAAACTGCCAACTACCACTCCATCTGAGCAAAAAGACATTTTTTTTGCTGTAATGGCATCTTTTATTCCAAAACCAACTACAACTGGTAAATCAGTTTGTTCTTTTATTGAAAGGACTCTTTTTTCTAATTCGTCAGAAACCTTTAGTTCTGAGCCTGTAACACCTTTAAGTGAAATATAGTAAAGGTACCCAGAAGAAGAAGAAAGTATCTTGCTTACTCTTTCGTTGGTTGTTGTAGGGGAAATTAATCTTATAAGGTCAATTCCTTCCTTATTTAACTTTTTTAAAAATTCTGTACTTTCAACATAAGGAAGATCTACTATGATTAAACCATCGATTTTGTGTTTTTTTAATTCTGAAAAAAGATTTTCATTTAAGGATAGAAAATTATTCATGTACCCCATTAAGACTATTGGTACATTTGGGTGATCTTTTTTAATTTTGAAACACATTTCTAAAATATCTTTTAACGAGATATTATTTTTTAATGCTCTCTCATGCCCTAATTGAATTGATGGACCCTCTGCCATTGGATCTGAAAATGGAACTCCTACTTCTATTATATCCACTCCTGAATGTATAAAGTTTCTGATTATTTTTTCAGAAGAATCTAAATCTGGGTCACCCGCAATAGAATAGGTAATTAGAGCTTTTCTATTATTTTTTTTTAATGAGTCAAATACTTTATGGATTGCATTCACAAAGAAAGACCTTCCACTTTTGCTACATTGGCCATGTCCTTATCTCCTCTTCCTGAGAGATTTACTACTATAATTTCTTCTTTATCCAAAGAAGGAGCTATTTTTTTTGCAAATGCTAGAGCGTGAGCAGTTTCAAGAGCAGGCATTATTCCTTCAGTTTTAGTCAAATCATGAAAACTATCCAATGCTTCATCATCTGTGGCAGCTTCATAAATGACTCTTCCAGAATCCCTAAGATAAGAATGCTCAGGGCCGACTCCTGGATAATCTAATCCTGCAGAAACAGAATGTGTAGATAATATCTGACCACCTTCATCTTGCATTAAGTATGTCTTCATTCCATGCAGAACGCCTACACTCCCGTCGCTCAATGGAGCAGCATGTTTTCCAGATTCTACCCCTGAGCCTCCAGCTTCAACACCTATCAAATCAACTGAATTATCCTTGAGAAAAGGATAAAAAATACCCATTGCGTTTGATCCCCCGCCGACGCAAGCAATAATTTTGTCCGGATATCTTCCTAAAACCTCTCTGGACTGCCCTTTCAATTCTACGCCTACTATAGAATTAAAGTCTCTTACAATTTGCGGATAGGGATGAGGCCCTGCAACACTTCCAATAATGTAGTGAGTATCATCAACGTTAGTAACCCAGTCTCTCATAGCCTCATTCATAGCATCTTTAAGAGTTTTTGTGCCTGAATCAACAGCACAAACTTCAGCTCCTAAAAGTTTCATTCTATAAACATTAGGAGACTGTCTCTCTATATCCTCTTCGCCCATAAAAATTATACATTCTAGGCCATGTCTTGCAGCAACTGCAGCAGTTGCAACGCCATGTTGGCCTGCTCCAGTTTCAGCGATTATTCTTTTCTTGCCCATCTTTTTTGCTAAAAGTACTTGCCCAACAGTATTATTTATTTTGTGAGCACCTGTATGATTTAGATCTTCTCTTTTCAAGTAGATCTTTGCTCCACCTAGATTTTTTGTCCATCTTTGAGCAAAATAAAGAGGTGAAGGTCTTCCAACAAAAGTTTCTAGGTCATTTTTTACTTCAGCGATAAAGGATTTATCATTTTTTACTTTATCGTAAGTATCTTCTAATTGATCTAAAGCTGAAATTAAAGTTTCGGACACATATTTGCCTCCAAAATCTCCGTATCTTCCATCTTTGTCGGGAAAATTATAATTTTCTTTACTCATAGCTTCTTACCATTTTTATGAAATTTTTTATCTTTTTATGATCTTTTACTCCAATTATTGACTCAACACCACTACTAACATCAATACCATACGGAATGTAATCATCTAATAGGATATTTATGTTATTTGAATTCAGACCTCCAGCAACTATTATTTTATCTGAAAGCTCTTTAGGTATAAGCTTCCAATCAAAAGTTTCTCCGGTTCCTCCTCTATTTTCTGAGTCTCCTGAATCTAATAGATAAGCATGAGATTTTTTAAAATTATTTAAATCTCTTAGTAATTCTTTTTGATTTGTAGCATTCAGTGCTTTTATAAAAGGTTTTTTAAAACTGAGACAGAAATCTTCTTCTTCGTCACCGTGAAATTGAATAATGCTATTAGGAAATATATTTAAAAAATCTAATACTTGATTGCGATCAGGATTAACAAAGACTGGGACAGATAAAAAATTATTACCAACCTCTCTTTTAATTTCATTGAGAGTCTCTAGAGATACAAATCTTTTACTTTTTTTGGTTTGTATAAACCCTAATGCATCAGCTCTATATTCTAGACTAGCCTTTGCATCTGAAGGATTTGTAATTCCACAAATTTTTATAAAAATATTCATTTAAATGTAGGGCACTATTTGTCTTTTTTTTGGGGGACTAGGTATTTTAAATTCTACAGGATACTCAGGGCCAATAAAATATAGGCCACTAGAATCTAAGGTTTTAGAAGCTTTTTTTCTGTCTTTAGAATCTAAAATACTTTTCATTAAATTTGGATCTAAATTATTAGCGCCAAAATTTATTAAAGTACCTATAATGATTCTTACCATATTAAATAAAAATGCATTTGCTGAAATTTCAAAAATAATAGTATTTTTTTTCTTAGCTATTTTTATGTCTTTTATGTTTCTCATAGGTGTTTTAGATTGGCAGCCTGCCGCTCTAAAGGAACTAAAATCATTCTCGCCTATTAAAAATTGCGATGCTTTATTCATAATATCAATATCAAGTTTTTCTTTTACAAGTGTTGCTCTATTTGAGTGAATAATTGAGTTAGAAGTTTTATTAAAAACGATATATTTATATGTTCTGTTTAAAGCAGAAAATCTTGCGTTGAATGATTGATCTACATTTTTGATCCAATTTATTGAAATATCATTTGGTAAGAGAGAATTCGTTCCTTGAATCCATGCTTTTTTAAGTCTTATTGCTTCAGTGTCAAAGTGAATAACTTGTGAAATTGCATGAACTCCTGCATCAGTTCTTCCCGCACATACAATTTTAATATCTTCATTGGCAATAGATGAAAGTGCTTCTTCTATTTTTTCTTGGATAGTATTTGAGGTTTGTTTTTGTTTTTGCCAGCCACTATAGTTTGAACCAAAGTATTCTATGCTGGCAGCAAATCTTTTCATTAAATTAAATGCTTTTTAATAATTTCTGAGCTTTTTCTATTTGTATTTCTGATGCATCTGATTCAACAACCTGAGATAAAAGCTCATTAGCTTTATCTATCTGATTCATTTCTATATATGTTATGGCTAAGTTAATTCTAGCTTCAATTGGATCTCCAATCTCGCCAAATTCTTCATCTAAATCTGTTTGAGATTCTTCATCTTTTTTTTCAATTTTTTTAATATTTTTAGTTGGCCTATTTCTAAATATAAAAATTAAACCTATCAAAATAATTAACCCTAGTATTAGATAAAATTCATTATTCATAAACTCATCTTCTGTTATTTTATTTAAATTGCTTTCTAAGGTTGAAATTTCATCTGATACTATTTCAAAGTTTGGGATTTCAACAATTTTTAATTCTTCATTTTCTTGTTCAAGTTCTTTTTTTTCTAGATTTAAATTTGGTTCTTTATCTATTATCTGAAAAGGCACTAAGGATTCATCGTTATCCGATATTTGAATGATTTCAAATTGCGATAGACTTTTATCATTCTCCTCCTTAATCAAAATTTCTGGTTTAGATAAAACTAATACGTCATCCAATAAGCTGTAATCTACTGGCCCAACATTTGCAGCAAAATTTTGTCTTGCTACTTCTCTTACAGAACCTGAAAGATCTATTTCTTCTAAATTTTCTAAACTCGGTAGAGACAAAATATAACCTTTATTCATAAAGTTAATATTTCTATCATTAAAAGCTATTTCATTTATCTCTAATAAAGAAATCATTATCTGATATATAGAGAAATCTTTGTATGTCTCCTTTAATTCTAAGCCAATAGACCAGAGATTATTATATTTATCAGTTTTAATTATTTTATTTTCATCTGAAGCTACCAGACTCCCAAAGGTAAGGAAAATAAAAAATAAATAAAATTTATAATAGTTCATCTAAGATTTGAAGACTATTTAGCGCAGCGCCTTTCCTTAAATTATCTGCTACAACCCAAAAATTTACTCTATTTTTATCCCATAAATCTAATCTCACTCTTCCAACAGAAACAGGATTTTTTCCTTCAGCGTGATTGACAGCATTTGGAGAAGTGAAATCTTGAGAATCAAAAAAATCTAACCCTTTCTGATCTTTGATTTTTTGTATCAGTAGATCGAGATTAATTTCTTTTTCTGTTTCAACATGCACAGCGAGAGAATGTCCATATAAAACAGGAACTCTTGAGCAGGTAGCAGAAAGCTTTATATCTTTATCCAATATTTTATTCGTTTCAAAGCTCATTTTAATTTCTTCATCTGTATAATTATTTTCTAAAATATTACCTGCAGGAATTACATTAAATGCAATTTGGGCACCATACACCTTAGGATGAATATCTTCATCGTTTAAAAATTTTTTAGTTTGTTCTATTAACTCATCAATTCCTTCTTTTCCAGTACCTGAAACAGATTGATACGATGCAACGTCTACCCTTTTAATTAAAAACAAATCGTGAATTGGTTTTAAAGCAACAACTAATTGAGCAGTTGAACAATTTGGATTTGAAATGATTCCTGGCGATTCAAAATTACAGAGATCTTTTGAATTAACTTCTGGTACGATCAGAAGCTTATCTTCATGAGTCCTGAAATGTGATGAATTATCTATCACAGTGCAACCTGAAGAAACAGCAAGTGGTGCATATTTTTCGGCAGTTTTTGCTCCTGCAGAAAAGAATGCAATATCTATATTTGAAAAATTAAAATTTTCAATATCTTGAATTACAAACTCCTCGTCTCCGCATGACATTTTATTACCTGCAGATCTTTTGCTCGCTACAAGATGCAAGTCTTTTTTACCAGGATATTTTTCATCTAAAAGCTCAAGGAATACTCTGCCTACTGCACCAGAAGCACCAACGATTGCTAATTTCTTATTAAACATAATCTGCTATTAATGAACCCATTTCCTCAGTTGATAAAATTTTTGAATTTTTTTGAGCAATATCTTGAGTTGCATAGCCATTTGCTAGGGCTTGTTTGACTGCCGATTCAATCTCATCTGAAATTTCATTTAATTCAAATGTGTACTTGAACATCATTGCTACTGATAAAATTGTTGCAATCGGGTTCACAACTCCTTTACCTGCAATATCTGGAGCTGTACCATGAACTGGCTCATACAAGCCTTTTGAGTTTTTATCTAGTGATGCAGAAGGCAACATTCCAATTGAACCAGTAAGCATCGAACCGATATCTGACAAAATATCTCCAAATAAATTAGACGAAACAATCACATCAAATTGTTTAGGATTTTTAACTAGTTGCATTGCTGCATTATCAACCAACATATGTTCAAGTTCGACTTCAGGATAGTTTTTTGACGTTTCTAAAACTACTTCTCTCCAAAGCTCAGAAACTTCTAATACATTTGCTTTATCTACAGAGCATAATTTTTTATTTCTTTTCATAGCACTCTCAAATGCAACTTCAGAGATTTTTTTTATTTCTTCTCTAGAATAAATCATTGTGTTGAAAGCTACATCTTTTGATTTTTCTCTTGGTTCTCCAAAATATATACCTCCCGTTAATTCTCTAACAATCAAAAGATCTAAACCATCAATAATTTCACTCTTCAAAGTTGAAGCGCCGGAAGTTTCAGTAAAACATATCGATGGTCTTAAATTTGCAAAAAAATTTAATTCAGATCTTATTCTTAAAAGTCCTTTTTCAGGTTTATCTTTTGAAGGCAAATTATCCCATTTAGGCCCTCCGACCCCACCCAATAAGATAGCATCTGTAGCATTAGCTTTAGAAATAACTTTATCTGTAATAGGTGAGTTATTTTTATCGATAGAAACTCCACCTATTAGATCTTCATCAACAGAAATATCTAGATTGAATCTTCTTGAAACAGCTAAAAATAATTTATTAGCTTCTTTGCAAACTTCTGGTCCCACTCCATCTCCTGGCAAAAGGAGAATATTTATTTTTTTAGTCATTTAAACTCCATGGCCTTTCTTTTTTAACTTTTTTCTCAAATATTTCAATCTCATTTTCGTATTTAAGGCTGTAACCTATTTCATCTAAACCCTCTATTAAACAGTTTTTCCTATATGGATCTATTTCAAAGCTTTCTGTAAAAAGATTTTTACTAAAAACTTTTTGATTAACTAAATCAACAGAGATATCAATAGGACTTTTTTCAGATTGATTTAAAAAAATTTTTTCTATATTTAGATCTGATATTTGTATTGCTAATAATCCATTTTTAAAACAATTATTAAAAAATATATCTCCAAAAGAAGGTGCTAAAACAGTTGAAATACCAAAATCTTTTAAGGCCCAAACTGCATGTTCCCTACTTGATCCACAACCAAAATTTTCTCTAGTTATGAGAATGTTTGATTGTGAGAATGCATCTTTATTTAATACAAAATCTTTTTTAATAGTTCTCGTGGCTAATTCTTTTCCTAAAAACCCTTCGTCTTCATATCTCCAAGAATCAAATAAAAATGGTCCTAAACCTGTCTTCTTTATAGATTTTAAAAACTGTTTAGGAATAATCTGATCCGTATCTATATTGGCTTTATCTAAACACACACCTTTACCTGAATATATATTTGAAATTTGTGACATGCTAATAATCTCTTACATCAGAAAATTTTCCTTCAAGCGAAGCTATTGCAGCCATTACAGGGCTTACTAAGTGAGTTCTTCCTTTGTATCCTTGCCTTCCTTCAAAATTCCTATTTGAAGTAGAAGCACATCTTTGTAACTGATCTAATTGATCAGGATTCATACCTAAACACATTGAACACCCAGCATCTCTCCACTCAAAACCTGCATCAATAAAAATTTGATCTAAACCTTCTGATTCGGCTTGTTTTTTTACCAATCCTGAACCTGGAACAACAATAGCTCGCTTAATTCTTTTAGAAATTTTATTATCCTTTAAAATTTGAGAAGCAGCTCTGAGATCTTCGATTCTAGAATTAGTGCAAGAACCTATGAAAATTTGATCTAGCTCAATATCTTTAATTTTAGTCCCAGGCTTAAGTCCCATATATTCTAGGGCATCTATTAAGTTTTTATCTTTACTTGCAGGTACAGAATCTTCAATACTTACAACCATTTCTGGAGATGTTCCCCATGTTACTTGAGGTGTAATATCTTTCGCTTCAAAATCAAATACTTTATCAAAAATTGCACCTTCATCTGATGGCAAAGTTTTCCAGTATTTTACAGCTTTATCAAATAAGGAACCTTTAGGCGCTAATGGTCTACCCTTAACATAATCAAAGGTTTTATTATCTGGTGCGACCATTCCTGCTCTAGCTCCAGCCTCTATCGCCATATTACACAAAGTCATTCTGCCTTCCATAGAAAGGGAGTGGATAGCTTCTCCATTATATTCAATAACATATCCTGTTCCGCCAGCCGTTCCAATTTTTCCAATAATAAACATCGTAATATCTTTTGCCGTAACGCCCTCTTCAACTTCTCCATGAATATTAATCAACATATTTTTCTGTTTTTTTGTGACTAAGCATTGAGTAGCTAAAACATGTTCAACTTCACTAGTTCCAATTCCCATTGCTAAAGAACCAAATGCTCCATGGGTAGATGTATGAGAGTCTCCACAAACAATTGTCATTCCAGGTAAAGTTAGTCCTTGCTCAGGACCTATGACATGAACAATTCCTTGTCTTAGATCATTTAATTTAAATTGGTTGATTCCAAACTCGTTGCAGTTTTCATCTAAAGTTAACACCTGCAGCTTACTTATTGGATCCTCTATTCCATCAAGATCATTTTCTCTAAAAGTTGTTGGCACATTATGATCTGGCGTAGCTAGAATTGATGAAACTCTTCTGGGTTTTAAATTATTTTCACGTAAACCTTCAAAGGCTTGAGGTGATGTCACTTCGTGAACTAAATGCCTATCTATATACATTAAACTGCTTCCATCATCTCTAACAGTAACAAAATGATCTTCCCAAATCTTATCGTAGAGAGTTTTTTTTGACATCTTTACTCGCTAGAAGGAATTTTATTTACAGAGTCTGATTTGTCAGCATTCTGAGCTCTGTTTCTAAGAAAATGGTCAGTTAAAACTATAGCTACCATTGCTTCTGCTATTGGCACTGCCCTTATACCGACGCAAGGATCATGCCTGCCTTTTGATTGAACTTTTACTGATTCTCCTTTTTTATTAACTGAATCTCCTTCAACCATAATGCTTGAAGTTGGTTTCAAAGCTATGCTTGCCAATAAATCTTGTCCTGTAGATATACCGCCTGATATGCCTCCTGAATTATTAGATTTAAAGCCCTCTGGAGACATTTCATCTCTATTTTCTGATCCTTGTAATTCGACAACGTCAAAGCCTGAACCTATTTCTACACCTTTGACAGCATTTATGCTCATTAAGGCATGGGCAATATCGGCGTCTAATTTGTCAAAAACTGGTTCGCCTAACCCCAAGGGCATATTAGATGCACGTACGGTAATTTTAGCTCCGATGGAGTCCCCTTTGTTTCGAAGATTGTCAATGTATTTTTCTAATTCTGAAACTAAATTTTTATCTGGACAGAAAAAAGGATTCTTTTTTATCTCTTCTGAATCAAAGTTTTCTATGCTGAATTTTCCTATCTGACTTACATACCCATCTATCTCAACTGATAGCTGATCCTTAAGAAATTTTTTTGCGATAGCTCCTGCTGCAACTCTCATTGTCGTTTCTCTTGCAGAAGATCTTCCTCCGCCTCTGTGATCTCTTATGCCATACTTTTGGATATAACTGTAATCTGCATGAGAAGGTCTAAAAACATCTTTTAAGTCATCATAATCAGAACTTTTTTGGTCTTTATTTCTAATTAAAAGACCAATAGGTGTGCCTGTTGTTTTTCCTTCGAAAATACCTGAAAGAATCTCAACTTCATCTGATTCTTTTCTTTGAGTAGTATATTTATTTGAACCTGGCTTTCTTAAATCAAGTTCCACTTGAATATCTTTCTCAGAAATCTCTATTCCTGGAGGACATCCATCAATAACACAGCCTAAAGCTACTCCGTGGCTTTCACCAAAAGTAGTTACAGAAAAATTTTTACCAATAGTATTTCCAGACATAACTATTTAAAATTAAAACTAATTATACGCTTAATGTGACTCATTACTTAAATAGATGAATAATAAAAAATTTAGTTCGATATTTTGGGACTTTGGTGGTGTTATTACTTCTAGTCCCTTCGAAGCATTCAATGTATTTGAAAGAAAAAATAAGATTCCTAAAGATTTTATAAGAAAAGTAAATTCTCATAATCCTTATAAAAATGCCTGGGCTCAATTGGAACAATCAAAAATTTCTCTCGAAGAATTTAATATTCTTTTTGCCCAAGAAAGCAAAGAATTAGGAAGAGAGATAGCTGGTCATGAAGTTTTGTCATTACTTCAAGGAAATCTGAGACCTAAAATAGTTAAAGCAATTAAAAAGTTTAAAGAACTTGGATTTTTACAAGCATGTTTGACTAATAATTTTGACTCGGGAGATAGAGATATCTCAGCTCTTGATGATAAAAATGACGAAAGATTAAAAATTATGAAATTATTTGACTTTATTATTGAATCAAAAGAAGTGGGAGTTAGAAAGCCAAATAATGAATTTTATGAGCTTGCTCTCAAAAGAACAAAAGTTGACCCAGAAAAAACAATTTTTTTAGACGATTTGGGAATAAATTTAAAACCAGCAAAGCTTTTAAAAATTACAACAATAAAAGTTTATTCAGAAGACCAAGCTCTAGAAGAATTAGAATCCTTGACTGGTATAAAGCTTAGTTAGTAATAATAAATTTTCTTAATTCTTTGTTTGCTTTAATTTCAGAATTAATTTCTTCGAAGATCTCTTCGTCAAGAGATTTTATAATATTGTAAGTTTTCTCAGCACTATCTTTGTCTAGCTTGAGAAGCATTTTTTTAATAAAAGGAAATCTTAATTCTTCAATTAAGAATTTCAATAAAGAAAAGACTATTATTTGTCTGGAGACAATTATGATTAAGAAAGAGATTATTTCATTTTTAGAAGAATTTTCTAGATCAGTGAAAAATTTTTCTTTGAATATTCTTAGAGATTTATTTTCTACTATAACTTCATGACATATTTTTAAAAGCCTTTCTCTGGAGAATTCTTTTAGAGTTGCCTCTAATTTCTCAGAATCTATAAATGATCCATGAGAGTAATTTTTGTTTCTAATAATAAATTGAGTTAGACCTATTTCTCCTCTTCTAACAACCACGTTTTTAGTTCCTGACAATCTTAAAGTTTTCCAAAATTTATAAAAATTACTATCATTTAAAATTTTTTTTGAAAAACTCAATGCATAAGATGCGTAATGGAAATTTCTATTGTCTGAATTAAAATTAATTGTTTTTGGTAAATTTTCTCTTTTGGAAGGGAGCTTTAGTCTTTCAAAGCCATAATGTGATGTTGCGCCAATAAAGTCTAAATTAGAATTATTAATGAAATTAATGAAAGCATTATCCTGAAGAATTGGAAACCAAGTGGAGTCATTTATTAATAATAAATTATCAAATTTTTTTATTTTGTTAGAAAGGTGAAGAATCGCATCTCTATAGCCACCAAAGTCATATCCAAAATTTTTTCTTTCAATTAAAGAGCAACAGTTTTTTAGAATCTCAGATCGATCCGATTCAATTAATGGCAGATTACTAATTACTATTGGAGAGTAATTATTCTTTATAAAATATTTTAAAGTTCTTAGATGAGAATTTGTAATTCCTGCTTCTGGAAAAATTAAAAAGATAACTGTCCTATTTTTTAAACTGAGACTTCCCGAGTATTGTTTTTTTGATTTTGCTAAAAATATGTCGTAATAAAATGTACCAAATAGAAAATTTCCAATATTTTTTGGTAGAAAAACTAATTGTTTAATGAGTCTAAAAATTTCTCTAAAAAACTTCATTTTTAAAAATTCAATAAAGCTATTTTAAGGAAATTTTGATGAGAAGAGCTTTATTTTTGATTATTTTTTTCTAAAGAAAATAAAGTCATAAAATCGATAACGTTCATTTTATCTAATTCGTTTGTATTGGAACAAGTTTTTATAATCTCACTTACCTGATTTTCATTAAAGTGAGTCTTTAAATTCTTTTCAAATTTAGAAAGAAGGACAGGTATTCCCTCTTCTCTTCTTCGACGATGTCCAATAGGATATTCAACTTCAACATTTTTTGTAGATGAACCATCTTGAAAGAAAATTTGAATAGAATTAGCAATAGATCTTTTATCGGGTTGCAAGTATTCTTCAGTATATCTCTTGTCTTCTTGAATAATCATTTTTTTTCTTAGTTCATCGATTCTTGGGTCAGAAGCAACATCATCTTCATAATCTTCTGCAACTAAATCTCCTTTTAATAGTCCTATTGCAGTCATATATTGAATGCAGTGATCTCGATCAGCAGGATTATTTAATTCTCCTTCTTTGCTGATTATTCGAATAGCAGATTCATGAGTAGTTATAACAATTTTCTCAATGTCTTTAAGTTTGCTAATGATTTCAGGATGTAAAATAACAGCTGCTTCTACAGCAGTTTGAGCATGAAATTCAGCTGGAAAAGATATTTTAAATAAAACATTTTCCATAACATAAGAGTTAAATTCTTGATTAATTTTGAATTCATTACCTTTAAATAACACATCTTTAAAACCCCAAGTTGGAGCTGAAATAGCGCTTGGGTAACCTATTTGGCCCTTCATAGTAAGCATGACTAAATGCAAAGCTCTGCTAGTTGCGTCGCCAGCTGCCCAAGATTTTCTAGGTCCTGCATTTGGACTATGTCGATAAGTTCTTAGACTTTGACCATCAACAAATACCTGAGATAGAGCATTAATAGTTTCTTCTTTTGAAAGCTCAAATAATGACGCAATTACTGCAGTGGAGGCTAATTTAACCAAAATTACGTGATCCAATCCCACTCTGTTAAAACTATTTTCTAAAGCCATTATTCCTTGAATTTCATGAGCTTTCACCATAGAAATTATTACATCCTTGATTGTTAGCGGCTCCTTTCCTGCTAGCACTTTTTGTTGTGAAATAAAATCTGCAGCTGCCAAAATTCCACCCAGGTTATCCGAAGGATGTCCCCATTCAGCTGCAAGCCAAGTATCGTTAAAATCAAGCCATCTTATAATTGCCCCGATATCCCAAGCGCCCTTTACTGGATCCAAAATATAGTCTGTACCTGGCACTCTCACTCCGTTTGGTACTATTGTTCCTTCAACATGTGGTCCAAGTAATTTTTTACAATCTGGAAATGAAAGAGCCAATATTCCACATCCCAAAGTATCCATTAAACAGTATCTTGCTGTTAATAGAGCTTCCTCACTATTTACTTCATAATTAAGAGCATAATCGGCAATTGTGTTTAAAAGATCATCAGGATCCTGACGAACATTGGTTTCGACGGTTTGAGACATATAATTAATTATCTATTTTTAATATCAACCCATTCGGAATGATCGGGTCCAATATATTCTTCACTAGGTCTAATGATTCTATTATCGGCTCTTTGTTCAAAAATATTAGCAGCCCAACCTGAAGTTCTTCCAATCACAAACAAAGGTGTGAAGAGTTTGGTTGGTATACCTAAATAATGGTAAGCAGAAGCCATGAAAAAATCAGTGTTTGCAAACATCTTTTTTTCTTCATCCATAGTTTTTTCTATTTCTTCTGAAACTTGATAAAGGGTCTCGTCGCGGTCTGATTTACTAAGCTTTTCTGCCCAGGCTTTTATAATTTTATTTCTAGGATCCTCTGTACTATATACAGCGTGGCCGAAACCCATAATTTTTTCTTTTTTATCTAGCATTTCTAAGACTGCAGAATGAGCTTCTTCTCTAGTTGAGTATTTCTCTATCATTTCCATTGCAGCTTCATTAGCTCCGCCATGTAAAGGTCCCCTGAGCGTTCCAATTGCGCCAGTTATGCAAGAGTGTATGTCTGAAAGTGTAGAAGCACATGTTCTTGCAGTAAAAGTAGAAGCATTAAAGCCATGCTCTGCATATAAAATTAATGAAGTGTCTAAACAACGAATATCATCTTCAGAAGGCTCTTTATCAGTAAGGAGAGATAAAAAGTGCCCACCAATAGTCTCGTAATCAGTCTCTAAATTAACTTTGATACCATCGTGAGAAAATTTATACCAATAAACGATGATTGACGCCAATGAAGCAAGAATTCTATCTGCAGAAGTGTTTTGATTTTCAAAATCTCCCTCCGGTTCAAGATTACCAAGCATTGAGCAACCCGTTCTCATTACATCCATGGGATGAGCGGAAGCAGGTATATTCTCTAAAACCTCTTTGAGTTTATTTGGAAGTGATCTCAGCTTCTTTAATTTATCAGAATAAGCAGAATATTCTTCTTGATTGGGTAAGTTTCCATAGAGCAACATATAGGCCACTTCTTCAAAAAAAGCTTTTTCAGCTAAGACTTCAATTTCGTAACCTCTATAAGTTAAGCCCTTCCCAGCTTTACCAACTGTAGATAAAGAAGTCTTTCCAGCTACCTGTCCGCGAAGGCCAGCTCCTTCAAGTTTTTTTTCTGCCATGTGATTATTCCTTAGAATATAGATTATCTATTTTTTCTTCGTACGTATGATAATTCAGTACGTCATATAATTCATCTCGAGATTGCATTTTTTTTAATTTATTTTCAACTGAGCCTTCTGTATTAATTTCTTCATATATCTCTTCTGCCGCTTTTGACATTGCTCTAAATGCACTCAAAGGGTGTAAAATTATATCTACTCCAACATTAGCTAAATCCTTATCGCTAAACAAGGGAGTCATTCCGAACTCAGTAATATTGGCTAAAATAGGCACAGAGATACTTTCTGACAATTTTTTATAATCTTTTAAATCTGTTATTGCTTCTGGAAAAATAGAATCTGCGCCAGCTTCAATATATGCATTCGATCTTTCTATAACTCGTTCTAAGCCTTCTTGAGCAAAAGCGTCTGTTCTTGCCATCAGCATAAAATCTTTAGTTGAACTGTCTTTTGCAGCCTTTATTCTATCTATCATTTCATCATCTGAAACAATCTCTTTGTTAGGCCTATGTCCGCATCTTTTATTAGAAACCTGATCTTCAATATGCACAGAATTTGCACCAGCTGAAATCATATCTTTTATAGTCTTAGAAATGCTAAGAGCAGAACCCCAACCAGTGTCACAGTCTACTAAAATTGGGAGCTCGGAGACTCCTCTTATTCTTCTTAAATCTTCTAATACATTATCTTTAGAAGTCATAGCCAAGTCAGGAATTCCATAACTCGCATTAGCTACGCCCGCTCCAGAAATATATAAAGCTTCTAAGCCAGCTTTTTCAGCTAGTAAAGCTGAATATGCGTTTATGGTCCCTACAACCTTTAAAGGTTTGTTTTTTTTTATTAAGGAAAAAAAATTTTTTGACATTAGGTATATTCTAGCAAATGTGCTTTTAGATCTTCATGATTATCGGCAGTAAGAAGATTTGGAAACTCATCTTTGATATGTTGAGGTGCTTGAAAAAATATCCCTTTATCTGCTGTCTGAAGCATATTGATATCATTATAAGAATCTCCAGCTGCTAAAACTTTGTATTTTAAATTTGATAAAGCTTCCACTACCTTTTGTTTGTTATTATTTTGCCTCAATGAATAACTAACAATTTGATCATTTTTAATTTCTAAATGGTGACAAATAATTGTAGGAAAGTTTAATTTTTCTACTAAGGGCCAAGCAAGCTCATAAAAGGTATCAGATACTATGCTGACTTGAAAATTTTGTCTCGCCCATCCTAAGAATTCTTCAGCTCCGTCGAATGGCTCCATAGTTCTTACAATTTCTTGAATGTCACTTAATTTGATATTTTTTTCATTAACTACTTTCATTCTCAATGACATGAGCTCGTCATAATCTTTAAGATCTTGAGTTGTAAGCATTAATTCTTTTGAATTAGTCTCTTTTGCAACATATTGCCAGATTTCAGGTATGAGGACTCCCTCAAAATCCAAACATAAGAAGTTCAACTTTATCTCCTTAAAAGTTTGGTAGAGTCAAATACTTTGTCTAAATCTTTTTTTGATTTTGTCGCACATGCTTTTGCGACTATATCTTTAGTTAAATGTGGGGCAAACATATTTATAAATTCAAAAAGGTGGCTACGCAAATATGTTCCTCTTCTGAAACCCATATAAGTAGTACCAGAATCAAAAAGATGATTTGCATTAATTGCCACTAAGTCACTATCTTCTTTTTCATTAAAAGCCATACTTGCAATAATTCCTACGCCAGTTCCCATTTTTACATATGTTTTAATTACATCCGCATCTGTTGCTGTAAATACAACATTTGCTTTTAATCCTCTCTCAAAGAAAGCTCTGTCTAAATCATTGCTACCAGTAAATCCAAAAACATAAGTAACAATTGGATAGTTTGCTAGATCTTTAAGCTTAATTTTTGGTAATTTGGTTAATGGATGCCCTTTTGGAACGATCACGCTTCTAGACCATTTATAGCAAGGCATTTTAATAAGATTCTCACCCTTTTCATTTGTTTCAGTCCATAAAGCTATATCTACTTCTCCTCTAGCTGCCATTTCTACAGACTCATCAGGCGTACATTGATGCATTTGAAAATGAACGTTAGGATACTTTTTTACAAATTTGTCTACTACTTTAGGCAAAGTAAATTTTGCTTGCGTATGAGTTGTAGCGATACTTAAAGTCCCATAATCTTCATCAGAAAATTCAGTAGCTGCATGCTTTATTCCATCGACAAGCGCTAGTATTTCTTCTATTTGAGTCAGAATCTTTTGTCCTACCGGAGTAACACTAACAAGATGCTTACCAGATCTTTCAAATAACTCTATGCCCAGCTCTTCTTCGAGCAACTTAATTTGTTTGCTAATTCCAGGCTGAGAGGTGTATAAAATTTTAGAAGCTTGTGAAACATTTAAATTGCTTCTTGCCACTTCTCTTACATAAACTAACTGTTGGAACTTCATAATTTCTTATTTCTTAATGATATATAAAATGTTATTTTTAAAACAATTAAATAATATATCAAAATAGGAACAAATAGTATGAAAAATTAATTAATACTGTATATAATTACAGGTATGATTAATTTGACTACAAGACAATCAGAAATATTTGAATTTATTAAAAAAGAAATTGAATCTAATGGCTACCCTCCTACTAGATCAGAAATTGCAAAAGTTTTTGGATTTAAATCGCCAAATGCAGCTGAAGATCATCTTAAAGCTTTAAAGAAGAAAGGTGTTTTAAATATAGTGTCTGGAGCATCTAGAGGAATTTCAATTATAAAAGAAGACCTAGGCATACCTGTAATTGGTCTTGTAAGTGCAGGAGGACCAATCCTTGCACAAGAAAATATAGAAAAAAGAATTCCTTCCTCGCAGAATATTCTATCTCACGGCGTAGATTTCTATCTTCGCGTAAGAGGAGATAGCATGATTGAAGCTGGCATATTAGAAAATGATTTAATTGCTGTTAACAAGAAAACTCAAATTAAAGAAGGTGCCATTGTAATAGCAAGAATAAATGATGAAGTAACGGTTAAAACTTTGAAAAGCATTTCTCCAGATTTAGTTATTCTTCAACCAGAAAACTCAAATTATTCTAATATAGAGGTAAATCCAAAAACCGAAGATTTAGCCTTTGAAGGAACATGTGTGGGCCTTTTAAGGGACTTTGCTTAAATAGTTTTAAAGTTATCTATTGATAAAGCTTCTTTTATTAAAGAATTCTGCTCTTCTATTTCAAGTTTATAAAAATCATTTGGACACTCAACTTCTTTTTCTCCACACTTTATAAACTTAACGAATTTAAATGCTTTGCCAGGTTTTCTGATCTTTATACCTATGGGTTTATTAGACTCTGGATGAAAGCCAATAATTCTTAAACTCTTCAAGACGAATAATTTCGTTTCTGCGTTTTCATAATCCATTTCATGCGGATCGTAATATGAAACTTTTGGATTTTTAGGCTTATCTTCAGGAGGAAGTTTAGTAGCTTTATTGAACCCATCAAACTCAGTGTATTCTCCAAACCTGCCATTTTTAAGTAACACTGGTAAACCACTATTTGATTCAGTAAATAGAATATGTTCTCCAGAATCTCTTTCAATTAACTCGACAGCTCTGTTAAGACCAATATCTAATAAATTTTCATCATCATCTGGAGATCCAAAAATTTTCTTTTCTTCTCTCATTGTCCAAACACATGGGCCGTTGATACTTATATCGGCAAAAACTATTTCTTGATATTCAGGATGTTTTCCTATTTCTTTAGGAAGCACTTGATAGGTTTCCCATTCAATATTAAATTCAAAAGGTTTTTTGGACCATTTACATTCCGAGCATCCAACAAAATACCCCCAAGCCCCAGATTTTAGACTTAACTCAGACGAACACTTTGGGCAGTCTCTTCTAATTTCGCCTTTTTTATTTTTTGGAAAAATTACTTCATAAAGCTCTTCGTTTAATAAATCTAAAACTTGTCGTGTTTTAAATTCGTCTTTATTACTAATTTCAATATCATTTATCTTTCTATTCAAGTAGTTTTGTAATTCTTCCCAAAATTTATCCAAAACTTCTTTCCACTGTTTATCGCCTGCAGCAATTTGATCCAAACTACTTTCCATTTCTGCAGTAAATTGAGTTTCTATGAAGAAATCTTTGAATATTGATTTTAGATAGGAAGTCAGAATCCTCCCTAAATCAGATGGTGCAATAGATTTCGCTCCGTAAGCATATTTTTTATCTCTAAGCCCTTTGACGGTTGAGGCATATGTCGAGGGTCTTCCAATTCCCTCTTCTTCCATTCTTTTTATAAGCGAAGCCTCAGAATATCTGTTTGGAGGAAGAGTAAATTTTTGTTCTGCGTTTTCATTTACAAGAATTAATTTTTCGCCTTCAATTAAATTTTCAGGAAATTGAATATCGCTATCTTTATCTTCCTTTGTAAGGATTTCAAACCCTGGAAATAAATTTTTCCTGGATGCAGCTTTAAATAAAAATTTTTTGTTTTCAGACGAAATTATCAAATTTTTTCTTTCGTGTTTTGAATTAACCATCTGACTCGCTACCGTCCTATTCCAGATTAGCTGATATAGTTTTTGTTCATCCTGTCCTAGATTTAAATCTTTAGGTCTTGAACTGATATTTGTGGGTCTAATAGCCTCATGGGCTTCTTGAGAATTTTGTACTTTAGATTTATAAACTCTAACTTGTTCAGATAAAAAGGTTTCATCAAATTCTTTTTTTATTATATTTCTTATCTCTTGAAGCGGAGGAGGCCCTGGTTTTTCTTCAGAAAAAGGTTCTCCTGTATTAGGAGAGGTGCTTATTGAAATTCCATCTGTTCTTAAATACGTAATTAAACCGCCTTCGTATAAATTTTGCGCTGCTCTCATTGTTCTATCTGCTGTATAACCTAAAGAACTTGCAGCAGACATTTGTAAGGTAGAAGTTCTAAAAGGAGCCTTTGGTGAACTCGATTGAGGTTTGGTTTCGATTTCTGATACTGCAAAAGTAGTATTTTTAAATTCTTTAAGAACATCATTAACTTCTTTTTCATTACTTAATGGTTTTTTTGTTGTGTTTATTCCATTTGCTTCTACAAGTTCAGCATCAAGCTCAAAGTCACTGAATTTAAATTTAGCTTTTATTGGCCAATATTCTTCAGATACGTGAGCATCTCTCAAATCTTCTCTTTCACAAATTATCCTTAACGATGGCGATTGAACTCTGCCAGCTGACTTTGCTCTTGAGACATGCCTCCATAAAAAAGGTGAAACTTTAAATCCGATTAAATGATCTAGAATTCTTCTAGTTAAATAAGCATCTACTAAGTTCTGATCAATTTCCCTTGGATTTTGAATAGCAGATTTTATTGCTGAAGAAGTAATTTCGTTAAAAGTTATTCTTTTGGTTTGAATCTTATCTAAAATTTTTTTATTTTTAAAATCGTCTTTTAAGTGCCATGCTATTGCCTCTCCTTCTCTATCCGGATCAGTCGCAAGGTAGACACAATCAACTTCATTACATAACTTCCTTATTGCTTTAATTGTCTTCTTGCCCTTTTGAGTTTCTTTCCATTTCAAATCAGTCCAATTATCGGGATTAACAGCTGTTTCATCATCAGGTAAATCTCTGATATGGCCCAAGCAAGCTTCTACTTGCCAATCATCGGCAGGAAAGTTTTTATTTAAAAATCCGGTAATTTTTGTTGCTTTAGCACCAGATTCTACTATGACTAAGTTTTTCATCCTTTTTTAATATCTTCTAATTTTGATTAATTTGTCAAGTAGAACTAATTTCTAAAGCATCTTGTAAAAGTTTATTTCCATGAAAAACAAAGCCAGAATATAACTGAATTAAGTCAGCTTTCATGGATATTCTAGTAATTACATCTTCCTTAGTCATCAGTCCTCCTGAAGAAATGATGACCGCTTTATCACCGATAATGGATCTTACAAATTTTAAAGATTCTTCAGATTTTTGTTTTAAAGCTTTTCCGCTTATTCCTCCCGGCAAATTATAATTATGATTTAAAGAAGTATTAGTCAATATAAAACCATCAACATTTTTTTCTATACTTAAGGAAACTATTTTTTCTAAATCAAAAAAAGATTCGTCAGGTGAAATTTTAATGACGATAGGTTTATAAATAGAAAAGCCTTTTGAGATTTGTTCTCGTTTATTCATGATCTCGTCGGTTAGTTTATTAAAATAATCGTCCTTAGATAGATTTCTTAAACCTTTTGTATTTGGAGAAGATATGTTGACTGCAAAATAATCTGCTACGTCTTTAAAGTAGTCAATTAAATGTAAATAATCCTCATGAGCTCTTTCATTTTTGATTTCTTTTCCCTTACCGATGCTGACACCAAGCACACCTTCAAAACTTGGTTTATTTTTTTCTATATTTTTTAAGGCTTTTACCGCGCCTATATTATTAAACCCAAGAGAATTAATTATAGTTTCTTCATTATTGAATCGATGAATTCGTGGCTTTGGATTTCCTTGTTGAGGTTTCATGGTTATAGTTCCAACTTCAACAAATCCAAATCCTAAATTTCCAAGAACATGGAAATACTCAGCGTTTTTATCTAGTCCACCTGCAACTCCTATTTTGTTAGGAAAATCTAAACCAAGAAGATTGATGGAAGAAGTTTTTGCTTCGATCGAAGAAAATAGAACTTTTAATAGATTGAGTTTATAAATTAGTTTCAGGCTTTTTAGAGAAAATTTATTACTTAGTTCAGGAGGTAAATTTCGTGAAATTTTTAGTGCAAGATTATTAAAACTCAATTAATTATTCCTAATCACTAAGAGCATCTATTGCTGCGAGCGTTTGAACTAAATTAGAGAAAATTGGAAGGATAGCTCTCCAAAATGCTAAGTTTGATAATTCAGTTGTATCTTGTGGAACTACTATTACAGTTCCTGGAAGCATTTTATTTGATGAAAACCATCCAGTTGAAGGTTTTGAAGCTTGACCATTAGGCAACAAGAAAAAGACATTATCTTCATCTGCACTTTCCCTAAATCCACCTGCAAGTTTAATGTAATCAGAATAACTTAAATTTTTGGAAAAGACGTACGAACTTGGCGACAAAACTTCTCCTGAAACAGTAACCGTAGATTTTTTCTTAGGCATAATAACTCTGTCTGAATCTCTCAAGACGATATCTATATCTAAATTTTTATCATTCATAACAGTTAAGTCGAAATTAGTAACAACCCGTCCTAAAGGACTTGCATCTTTTAATTGTTCTACAATATTACCTATTAACCTTATTGCCAGATCTGGAGAGCTTACCTGAGAAAATTGTCCAGTCTGAATTGCTCTTGCAATACCCTTTTCTAAATCATCTGCAGCCCTAAGAAGTCCATCCTTCTCTTTTTTGGCAACAGAGTTTCTTAAAAAAATGCCAGCTTCGACATATGCATCTTCTGAGTAACCTCCAGATCTAGTGATTAATTCAAAAAGAGTTTCGCCTTCTTCAATAAAATATCTTCCAGGATTAACAAATGCTCCTTCAAGTTTAATGCTTTCTCTTTTAGATTTATTGGCATCAATGGCAATTGATGGCAAGCGGTCAATAAAAATTGAATCTCCAGCTTCTAGTGGATAACCTTTTAATTCTGAGAGAGTCATTTCTTTTATAAAAATTGAATTATCTATGGATTGCCTCGTAAGAACTATTTTATTTTTGTCAGCCAATGGCTTAAAACCTGAAGCAAAAAATAATAAATCTTTAAAACCTTCTTCGTCTGTTAATTCAAATATTGCTTCTCTGTTAATTTCACCAAATATTTTTATTTGTTTTTGAATGGGGTTTATAAGAAGCACATCTCCCGATTGAATTTTAATATTAGAAGTTGAGTTTCCGCTTATAAATAAATCGTACAAATCTAAGGTTCCAACAACTTCGTTTGATCTTTTTAAAGAAATATTTCTTAAAGATCCAGAATTATTTGGCCCTCCAGATTCAAATAAAGCAGACGAAATATTAGAGAGAGCACTCAAATTATAACTGCCAGGATTTATAGATTGTCCTGCTACAAAAATTTGAATCGGTCTCACCTTTAAAAGTGAAATTGACACCTCAGTTCCAATAAGTGAAGCTTCAACAATTCGATCAAGCTCTTCTTGAGCGTTTTTATAACTCAATCCGGAAAGATTAATTGAACCAATCTCTCTCAAATAAAAACTACCTTCTCTATCGATTACAACCTTTCGAGAAGCTTTTGTAGAGCCAGAGAAATTAATTCTAAGTTGGTCGCCCGGGCCTAAAACATAATCCGCTGGAGCAGATTGGGATGAAGATGAGCTGGTCCTTTGGTAATTTTTAAAGAGATCATATCCAAAAGGTTTTGGAATTATTGATCCATACCTATCATAGTCACTATTTAGAAGGTCATATCTATCTAATCTATTATCCGTAAAAATTTCTTCAGTAGATGGTGAAGTATTTTCTTCAGGAAAATCTGTTTCACTCATTCTTTCAAAAACAGAGTTCCTAACTGAGTCTGGAAGCTTATCTAATTCAGTTTGATATTGAGACACATCTTGCGCATTAACTGAAAATGAGAATAAGAATAAGATATAAATTTTAGAATATTGTTTAATCATGTATGTTCACCAACGGGTTTCCCCAAGACAGTTTAGTTCTGCAAGCTTCAAAATAATCATATTTTAAAGGATGAATAAGTTCATAATAAAGATCTTTTTGTGAAATTATAATTTCAAGATTTTCTTTGATTTCTTCGTCAGTATAACCATCTATGACTATAGAGGCGTTATTTTTATTAGCTAATTTAATAGTAATATCTTCGTTAGACGGAACGATAAGAGGATTTGAAGCAGAACTCTGAGAAAACATAGGCATTATTGCAAAAACAGATAACGTGGGATGGATTATTGGTCCTCCTCCAGAAAAGCAGTAACCTGTTGAACCAGTAGCTGAACTGACGATTACACCATCCGATTTATGATTTGAGACTAATTTATTTCCTTTATAAATAGAAAAACTCATCATTTCTGCTACTTTTCCAGAATGAAAAACTACCTCGTTGATTGCAATTTTTTTATTTTTGTTACTTAAACAAACTTCTAAAAAAGGTCGCTGTTCTCTGACATAATCTCCTTTTAAGACTTTCGGAAGTTCATCTGCGATAGATTCTAAATTAATGTCTGTCAAAAAACCCAATTTACCAATATTAATTCCTAAAAAAGGAATATTTAAGGACAAAAGATTTCGAATGGCACTTATCATTGTGCCGTCTCCTCCGATAACTAAAACTAGTTCGGGCTCAATTTTAGAAATTTTTTCTTTTAAGCTTTTATCATTGATAGAGAAAATTCCCTGAACTTCTGCTAAACATTCATCGCAGGTTTTAGTACATGTTTCTAATGCTGCTTCAAATTTCCTTGAAACAGAATGCACAATAGAAATTTTAGATATTTTTGCCATTTTTATTAAATAATCTGCTTATTATTAATCATTTCTTACATCTTTGACTAGGTATATAAAGATTGTATCCAATAAAGCAATAAAAATTTTAAAAATATATTTTGTTAAGGCAATGCTTAAGGCAACGATGAAAGATAATTCTCCTGCCAGAACCCAAACGAAAGTATAAATGAAAGTATCCAGCGCTTGAGACGATAAAGTTGAAACGTTGTTTCGTAACCATAAGTATTTTCCGTTTGTCATAACTTTTAATTTGTGAAATAACCAAACATCAAAAGTTTGACTTATCAAGTAGGCACTTAAAGAGCCAATAACAAAAATCGGTGAATAAAAAGCTAAAGTTGATACAGCGTCATGGACATCTTTAGATGATTTAGCAATTTCAGAGGGCAAGTAGTAGGTACTCAAAACTAGAGTTAACATTACTACTACATTTGCTATTGCTCCTAAAATTACTGCTTCGTTAGCAGAAGACCTTCCATATTTTTCATTAATTAGATCTGTTGCAAAATAAATTCCTGAATACATGATTGCACCCATACTTACTGTAAAAGTATATCCAAATACAGATAAATCACTTACTTTTCCGCCTTGAAGATTACCTAGAACAATTCCTAATATGACTGCAACATAGAGACCATTTTTTCCAAAAAAATAAAAAAGCGATACGACTATTAATAAATCGTAAAATACAGTTATTACCCAAAGCCATTCGGGATTATTTAAAAAAAATTCTAAGCTCATTTCTATTTAAAATCTTGATTTATAAAATACCTCAGATTAAGCTATTATCCTAAATTATTCACACAAAGAGGTATTTAATGTCGAATTTAGTCACTTTTAGACAAGAAACACGAGATTGGTTGGAAGAAAATTGTCCGGCAGAAATGAGAAAACCTATGTCAGCGGATGGTGCTTGCTGGGGTGGAAGAAATTTTAAATTTTCTCATCCAGATCAAAAGCTCTGGCTTGATAGAATGGGAGAAAAAGGATGGACTGCACCGACCTGGCCTAGTGAATATGGTGGCGGCGGACTTAATTACGACGAAAATAAGATACTTGCTGAAGAACTTTTTAAAATTGGAGCTAGACCTGCTTTAGCTAGCTTTGGTTTATGGATGTTAGGTCCAGCACTTCTAGAATATGCTTCCCATGAACAAAAAATGGAACACATCCCCAAAATTATTAAAGGAGAAATCAGATGGTGTCAAGGATATTCCGAACCGGGCGCTGGTTCTGATTTAGCCAGTTTAAAGACAAAAGCTGTTGAGGATGGAGATAATTTCATTGTTAATGGTCAAAAAGTATGGACTTCATATGCTGACGAGTGCGATATGATTTTTACTTTGGTAAGAACAGGTCCTCAGGAACCAAAACATAATGGTATAAGTTTTTTATTAATAGATATGGATCAACCTGGTGTTGAAACTAAACCGATCAAATTAATTTCTGGTAAATCGCCTTTTTGTGAAACATTTTTCACTGACGCTGTCGTTCCAAAAGCTAACTTAGTTCATGATTTAAATAAAGGTTGGGATGTAGCTAAAAATTTACTTCAACATGAAAGAAAAATGTTGGCAAGTATGGGTTTAGGAGGATCTGCTGCTGGAAGTAAAGGCAAAGGTAAATCAGGTTCTGGCTTAGCTAACTTGACAAAAAAATACGTAGAGTCAAGTGAAGGTAAAATTTCTGATGAAGGTTTAAGACAAAAAATTGCTAAAAGTGATATGGATGCTCATGCATTTGGATTGACTTTAAAAAGAGCCTCTGAAGAAGCTAAAAATTCTAACCATGGCCCTAGTGCAGCTACATCAATTTTTAAGTTTTTTGGTTCTGAACATAACAAGCGCAGATATGAAATTATGCTCGAAGCAATGGGCACACAAGGATTAGGATGGGAAGGTGGTGAATTTGGACCAGAAGAGCTTGCTGTAACTAGAGAATGGCTCAGAACAAAAGCTAACTCAATAGAAGGTGGAACATCGGAAGTACAATTAAACGTTATTTCCAAAAGAGTTCTTGATCTTCCACAATAAGTTTTAACTCTCTAGGATAGATTTATGACTCTTACACTCAGTGAAGAACAATCATTTCTAAAAGACACTGCTAAAAAATTTGCTCAAGAAAAAACACCGACTACTCATTTTAGGCAAATAAGAGATACAGAAAACCCTGAATGTTTCGACAGAAATGTTTGGAAAGAAATGGCAGCTCAAGGTTGGTCAGGAATTCTTATTCCAGAAAAATATGGAGGCTCTAATTTTGGATTAGCTGGTATTGGGGTTGTTTTAGAAGAATTAGGAAGAACGCTTACCCCTTCTCCATTATTTGCAACTTCCGTTGTCTGTGCAACTTTAATAAATAAGGCAGGTAATGAGTCTCAAAAAAAAGAATATCTAACTAAGATAGCATCTGGAGATATTACAATGGCGTTCGCTTTAGAAGAAGGTCCGAGGCATCAGCCCTCTTCAATAAAGTTAGAAGCCCAAAAAAATAAAGACACTTTTGTTCTTAATGGAAAAAAGAATTTTGTTATCGATGGTGGATTTGCAAACTATATAATTGTTGCTGCAAAAACATCTGACAAAGAAGATGGATCTTCTCTATTCATTCTAGACAAAAACTCAAAGGGATTGAACATCATACCAACAGTCATGGTTGATCATAAAAATTCCGCTAATATCGAATTCAAAAACGTGGTTGCTTCTGCAGAAAACATACTTGGAAGTGAAAACTCAGCTAAAGAGACTATCGACGAAACCCTAGATATTGCGAGAGCTGCATTATCAGCTGAAATGTTAGGAGGAGCTTTGGAGGCTTTCGATATTACTTTAAATTATCTTAAAGAAAGAGAACAATTTGGCGAAAAAATAGGCTCTTTTCAAGCGCTACAACATAGGGCTGCTCTCATGTTTACAGAATTAGAGTTATGTAAATCTTGTGTGATAGAAGCTTTAACGGCTTTTGACGAAGGTTCTAATGATCTTCAAAGAATAGCAAGCTTGGCTAAATCAAAAATGGGTGAAACCTTTTTTAATGTTTCAAATGAAGGTGTTCAGATGCATGGAGGTGTTGGAGTTACTGATGAATACGATATTGGCCTTTACATGAAAAGAGCTAGAGTAGCAGAACAGACTTTTGGAAATACCGAATATCATAGAAATAGATACGCAGAGCTAACTGGTTATTAATTGAAAAAACCATTACTCTTACAAGAGTAATGATTAGTTTGAGAAGTACTTTTGTAGGAATTTTTTCCTTATCAATTTTAGTTATCAACACCTTGATGCTCGCTCTAATGATGATTCCATTGGGAATTATTAAATTTTTAATTCCGCTAAAAAAATTAAGAGCTTCATTTACAAGAATTATTATTTCAATTGGAGAAATTTGGATAAGCGTTAACTCAATATGGGTTATTAAATTGCATAACCCAAAATTGAATATTGTTGGCTTAGAAAATTTAAACGGTAATTCTTGGTTCTTATCTACCTCCAATCATCAAAGTGCTGCTGATATTTTTATAGTTCAGTATCTAACCAATAGAAAAATACCAATGCTTAAGTTCTTCATAAAATATGAGTTAATTTATGTACCAATTATTGGAATTTGTTGGTGGGCTCTAGATATGCCCTTTTTAAAGAGATACACCCAAGAACAAATTAAAAAAAATCCTAAACTACAAGGTAGAGACTATAAAAAAATGAAAAAATCTTTAGAACACTATTCTCTTCATCCTGTTTCTATATTTAGCTATGCAGAAGGGACAAGATTTTCTTTAGAAAAACATAGGAAGCAACAAAGCGAATTTAAGAATTTACTTAAACCTAAAGAAGGCGGCCTAGCCGTGGCTTTAAGCAATGTTAATAAAATAAAAGAATTGATTGATATAACTATAATCTACGACAGCAAAAATCTAGGGTTTTGGAATTATTTATGTGGAAATATAAAAAATATAAAAATCTTTATTTCAAAAACTCAAATTCCCAAAAAATATTTAGACGAAAAACTAATTTCAAGAGAAGAACTTAGGTCTGACTTTAAATTATGGTTAAATGAGCAGTGGAAAGAAAAGGATGTTCTTATCTCAAATAATAAATTTTAAAAATTCAACAATGCTTAATTTAAATAAAAACATATTTATTTTAGTTTCTTTACTATTTTTTTATCCCTTACTTCAATCTAGTGAGGGGTTAAATAATGATTTATATCAAAATGTTTTATCTGAGGTAGAAGAAATACTTGAGGAAAACCATTTTAAAAAAAATGTAAATATCAAGGTTAAATCAATTCAGGAAAAGTATTTAAATTCCATCGATAGTCAAAAAATGATTTTTTTAAAATCAGATTATGATGCATATATGTCTGAGTCTATCTTTAGCAATGAAGAGCAAATATTATTTGCATTCAAAGCCTTTGAATTTTTTAAGCAAAAATCTAGTGATTTATTAAATCTCCAAAAAGAAGTAATAGCTGCCATAAGTATAGAAAGTCAGCTTGATACTGAGGGATTTATTTTTAAAGACAGAGAAAATGAATCTAGATTTTCAAATAAAGAAGCTCTTTCAAATTACCACTTAAATGAAGCAAGAAGTGAATTAATATCTATTTTTCTTAAAGAAAAGAATTTAGAGAAGTCAAAAGAAAAACTAATAAAAAGGCTCGTTAATAGAGAAAAAAGTCTAGGCAGAATATCTAATGACGATATTTTCAGTATGTATGTAAATTCTTATACGGGTTTATACGATCCTCATACAAATTATATGACTCCAAAAAATCAAGAAGATTTTGAAATTAATATGTATCTGTCCTTGGAAGGTATTGGAGCAATTTTGACAATAAAAGATGGCATTACAGAAATAGTAAGGTTAATTCCTGGTGGTCCAGCAGAGAAATCCGGTTTAATAAATGTTGCAGATAAAATTGTGGGTGTTTCACCTAAACTAACAGATGAAATACAAGATGTAAGAGATTGGCGGATTGATGAAGTTGTTAACTTAATCAGAGGACCCAAAGGAACAAAAGTAAAATTAGAAGTTCTTTCATCTTCTATGGACGATGATGACATTGGTAAATTTATAGAAATTACTAGGGATGTTGTAAAGCTTGAGGATCAGGCAGCTAAAAAGAGAGAATTAGAAATTAATAGGTCTGGAAAACTTTTTAATATTGGAATCATAGAACTTCCAACCTTTTATATGGATTTTGAAGCCTATAAGAAAAATAGGTACAACTATAAAAGTAGTTCAAAGGATGTAAGGACTCTTTTAAGAGAGTTAGATAAAAATAGTTCGGATGGAATTATTCTTGATTTGAGAGGTAATGGTGGCGGATCTTTATTTGAAGCATATTCACTAGCAAAATTATTTATTGGCAGAGGAAATGTTGTTCAAGTAATGGAGTCAAATGGATCTATTCAACCCTTAGGTCACACCATGGGAAGGCAAAACTATATAGGCCCTATCGCTATATTAGTTGATAAATTAAGTGCTTCAGCCTCAGAAATCTTAGCCGGAGTAATACAAGACTATCAAAGAGGTTTAGTAATTGGATCTCAAACTTTCGGAAAAGGAACTGTACAAAGAATGGAAAACTTAAGTTATGGGCAAATAAAATTTACAGAGCAGAAATTCTATAGAGTTTCAGGTGAGAGCACCCAACATAAGGGAGTAATTCCTGATATTGAATTGCCTTTTGTTTATTCAAATCAAGAAATTGGAGAAATGTCTTACGAAAATGCATTGCCTTATAATGACATCTCGCCAGTTTATTACGAGGCTTTTGATAATTTATCTAATTTAGACTCTATAAAAAAATATTCAGATAATAGAATAAAAGATAGTTCTATGAGTTTGTATCTTACAGAGACAAAAAAGCTCTTTGATCTTGAAAAAAATAGAAACTTACTACCTGTTAATTTGACGATGAGGAAAGAAATTCGTAAAACTAATGAAGAAAAAAGATTGTTAATAGAAAATAAACTTAGAAAGTCTTTAGGGTTAAACCCTTTTAAAAATTACGAAGCTTTTTCTAATTCTGACTTAGACGAAATATCAGATAAAAAAGATGAAATTATTTTAGAGGAAGCTGCTCAAATTTTGATTGATCAAATTTTGATTAAAGAATCTTCTAGAGTTTCTTACAGAAGATAATATGAAAATTGTATCCTTTAATGTAAATGGAATAAGAGCAAGATTTCATCAACTTGAAGCATTAATTAAGAATCAAAATCCAGATATTATCTGTTTTCAAGAAACCAAAGTACATAATGATGATTTTCCCTTTGAATCTCTAGAAAATTTAGGATACAAAATTATAATCAATGGTCAAAAAGGGCATTACGGAGTTGCTACTTTTTATAAAGGTAATTTAATTTCTTCTTCATTAGGCTTCGAGTCTGATTCGGAAGATGCTCAGTGTAGATTAATTACTAGCACTCATAAAATTAAAAATGGTCAACTTACCTGCATAAATGGTTACTTTCCGCAGGGAGAAAGTCGAGAACATCCAATAAAATTTCCGTATAAGAAAAAATTTTTTAAAGACTTAATGTCTCATCTAGATAAAAATTTTTCAAATGATCAGAATATTATAATTTTGGGAGATTTAAATATTTCTCCGGAAGATATTGATATAGGTATTGGAGAAAATAATAGAAAAAGATGGCTCCAAACGGGGAAATGTAGTTTTCTTCCTGAAGAAAGGGAATGGTTGCAAAAAATAAAAGATTGGGGATTTCAAGATAGTTATAGAAAACTAAACCCTATGTCCAGCGATACATTTAGTTGGTTTGATTACAGAAGTAGAGGTTTTGATGATAGTCCAAAAAGAGGTTTAAGAATTGATCACTTATGGGTTACAAATTCTCTTTACGATAAGGTTGAAGAAGTTGGTATTGATTATGAAATAAGAGCTATGGAAAAGCCTTCAGATCATGCCCCTGTCTGGACAAAGTTTTTTATTTGATCTTTTCTCCTGAAAAAACTTCTTAAGTATTCCAGAGCACCTTTCTCTATACAAACCGACTTCAATTTCTATCTTGTGATTTAAATCAAGTTTATTCAGAAATTCTCCATTACTAATAGGCGCTCCATTTTCTTCATCTAAGGCTCCTACAACTAACCTTTCTACTCGAGAGTTTATTATTGCTCCAAAACACATTAAGCATGGTTCTAAAGTCGTATATAAAGTGGAACCAGTTAAGCGATAATTATTTATTTTATCGCAAGCATTTCTAATCGTTATTATTTCAGCATGCGCAGTTGGATCATTCTGTTCTATAGAAAGATTGTGCCCCTTACTTAAAACTTTATTATTTTTTGTTAATACAGAACCAATTGGAACCTCATTTTTTGACACAGAAATTAATGCCTCATGGATTGCTAGATTCATCATTTTTTTATCAAAAACTGAGAATGTCATTTATTTTCATTAAGTTTTATAAATTCCTCTTCGTAAAGTAATAATTCTTTATTTGAAATTAAATCAACATAGAGCTTTCCTTTGAGATGATCAATTTCGTGTTGAAAAACTGTAGCTAAAAAACCATCCAGAATTAGATTTTTTGATTCAAGATTCTGATCGGTAAAATCTACTGAGATTTTATTTGGTCTTTCAACGTAACCTCTTAAACCTGGAATACTTAAACACCCTTCCCAATGACCTTGGGTATCTTCAGTTAAGTGCTGAATTCTAGGATTAAACATCACATATTCTGGAGAAGAATCTATTCCGGGATATCTGTCTGAAGATTCATCTAGCCTAATTACAGCCAATTGTTTTGAAATAGCAATTTGGGGAGCTGCAAGTCCTATTCCTCCAGCTTCTTCCATTATTTTCCACATCCTCTCTACTAGAATCTTTGTCTCGTTAGATTTTATTTCATCTTCAGAAAAAGGTTGTGCAATTTTTCTCAAAATGGGATTTCCCATTTTAAGAATATCTTTGTGACCAAGCATAGTTAAATTATACGATTTATTTCTGAGTTATTATTCTATATTGACTTGAAAAGGCATAAGAAATTATAAAAACACATAAAATATTTACTAAGACAATCAATTTTTGAATAGTTGCTTGTTGTGACATATTTTCAATATTTGCTAATGGATTTCCGCCATATATCTGATAAAGGACATACGCAAATGTTGAGATCATTAATAAACAAATAATAAAAGAAAAATAATTTTCTACTTTGCTTCTATATAAGACAATAAGGAATAAAAAAGAAGCAGGAATTAGTAATCTAAATGCATTTAAAGCAAAGAAAATATGCATTTCCATATAGAGATCATGAGGTGTAAGCCCTACTCCAGCAAAAAAAACAGAACCTAAAGCAAAGAAAATTGATCCGCAAAAAGCTAAGTTAAAATTTATAAAATTATCTTTAAATAAAAATGGGATGAATAAGAAAGCTATCCCTGCAAAGAAAAATAAAACTAAAGAAAACCCAAAGAAAAAAGAGGATAAAAAATTTACTTCACCAGAATGAGACTTATAGCCCCCTAAATCGCTTAAAAAATTATGTGTAAATGAATATCCTGTTTGAGAAGAATCGTGAATGTTTCCACCAGGATAAAAATAAATTGCAGCACTTATTCCCACTAAAAATAAAATAGGCACAATTCTTATGAATCTTACTGCGTAAATCAAACTAGAATTCATCAAACGATAATACCTGACATAATTTATAAAATTAAAGAAATTTGAGAATTAATATATAAAATAATTTAGTTATAATCATCTTCTATTTTGAATATTTTAAAAATTAAAGAAAGCCTAAATGCTTTAGCATGTAAAGAAAATTATTTGACTGATGTTATCGATTTTTCAAATAAATTTCTTTCAATTAAATCAACAGCATTCAACTTTAATACTGAAGTTTGTAAAGAATTTGAAAATGTTTATTCATTTTTAAAAGTGGAATCAGCAATTGAAAAACTTTTCAATAATGAAAAAGTAAATTTTACAGAAAATAAACCAGCACTTCACTGGCAAATAAGAGATTGTGATAGCGGACTTTATAAGAGTCTCTTTGAAAGCCTCAGAAAGGTAAAATCTCAAATTGAGTCTAAAAAAATCAAGAATATAGTGTCTATAGGAATTGGGGGGTCTTTTGAAGGACCAAAGCTTTTAATTGAATCCTTGATTGACCCAAACAACAGTAAATTCAATCATGTTTTTGTTACTGGCTCAGATAACCAAGAATTTTATGATAAAACTGCAAAATTAGATCAAAAAGAAACTATTTTTATTGTTTCTTCAAAATCTATGAAAACTATAGAAATTTTAAATAATTTTAAGCTTGCTAAAAGCTGGTGTTTGAAGGAAATAGATAAGTCAAAAATCTTAGAGAATTTTTTCTGTGTTACATCAAATCCTGATGAAGCAATTAAAAGAGGGTTTCTTGACAAAAATCTAATTAATTTAGATGAAAATATTGGAGGCAGATTCTCAATTTGGTCAGAAATCAGTATCACTACATTTTTAGAGTCTGAAGAGATTTTTAAATCTTTTTTAGAAGGTGGTTTTGAAGCAGATGCTAGTATTAGATCAAAAAATGAGTATAAAGAAGCAATAAAAAAATTATCATTTATAGATTTATGGAATTCTAATTATTTGAATACTGATAATCGGGCTGTATTGACTTACGTTTGGAAATTGAGATCATTTTCAAAATATATACAGCAACTTGAAATGGAATCTTTAGGGAAAATGGCTAATGAGAATTCAATTTTTAAAAAAACTTCACAGACAATCTATGGGGCCTATGGACCAAGAGCTCAACATTCTTTTTTTCAGATGCTGCATCAAGGTACGTCTAATACTTGTCTAGAAATAATTTTAAGTAACGATAATTTAGAGTCAAATAAATTACCGAAAATTCAGGCTCTTATTCAAAATGAATTATTTAACGTATCTGTGGAAAATAATTTAGATCAAAATCACAGAATTAACAGTAATATTTCTACTAATCTTTTTACAATAGAAGAAGTTAATCCTTTCAACTTAGGGTTTTTAATTAGTTCATGGGAGCACAAAACCTTTATATCTTCTCAACTATTACAAATTAATCCATTTGATCAATTTGGTGTAGATGAAGGTAAAAATAGAATTAATAAAAAGTTTTTTTAGTCTTTTTTTAATTATATAAATTATCAAAATTTTTTATAAATTCATCTTTATCAAACTTTAAAGTTCTTTTATCGCCAAGTAAGGTGCTCTTTATAAATTTTGGAAGCTCTAACAATGATATTTTCAGTCTAATAGCCTTTCTAGATAGCCATGACTTATTTAAATAATTTTTGTTTCGAACATCTTCAATTGATGAGTCATCACTTTTTATCGCCTTGCCAATATGCATCATTTGAACAACTGGGGCAGGTTCAATTTGCAGATATTTTGGCCATGTTCTTGACCAAAAAGCAGCGTCTATCATCACATAATTATTCAACTCCAAGAGCATTTTAGAAGCTAATTTTGGACCTAAAACATAAGCCGCCAGACCTGTTTTGTTTTGATAGATTTCTTTTATTTCAAAAAGATTTTTTTCATCTGAAAAACTCACTTTATTACTTAACACATGATCTCCAGGAGCAAACTCAAGATCATAAACGCTATTCCAACTATCTTTTAAATTCTCTATTGAATTTAAGATTTGTTTAATTTTTGAAGAGAAAATCACATCGTCTTCTATAACAAGACATTTCTGTTCTTCTTTGCAAACTTGTTGCCAAACCTTTCTATGGGAAAGATAACATCCTACGTCTTTTGAAAAAATAGGTCTTGTCCACTCATTTGCTGCATTTTGAAGTTCTTCTGAACTTAAATCAGACCCATTTATTGCATCTATAAATGAGATATCTAAATTTAAGCTTTTGGCCTGTCTAATTTGAAATTCCCTTCTTGCTTTATAAGATTTCATGCTGATGACAAAGATTTTCATTGAACTAAATTATAAATCTATTAATTTCATTAGTTTGCTCTATTAAAGCTCGTTTTTAAAAATTTTTTAAACTTTTTGCTCATCTTTAAGTCAAATTTAGGAGTTAATTAGTCTGCTTGTAAAGTAATTGTCCAAATTTTTTTCGAATATCATGGTTAGATGAAAGAGTATATAAATTCTGTAATTTTATTTTTTAAAGAATATCCAGCTTTTGCTATTGGTTTCTTTTTTAGTGGATATTTGATTGGTGCAATTTATTTTTGAAACTTTAAATTAATTTTTCTAATTTATCTGATATTGCAATCCTTCTTCTATCTTTTTCTAGATTTATCCAAGAAATATCATTAGCCATCAACATTGAAAAAACTTTTTCTGATGGTTTTATTTGATTCTCTTCAAAATAACGAATTCCATCCAAGACTCCTTTTCTATTATTACAAATCAAGATCATCTCACATCCAGAAATTATGGCTTGCTTTGTTTTTTCATAAAAGCTCTCATAATCCTTAGTTCCTTTCATCGACAAATCATCGCTGAACACCATTCCTTTAAATTCCATTTCTTCTTTTAAAATTTCCGAAACCCATCTTTTTGAGAAAGTTGTAATATCTTTATCAACTTCTGGAAATACAATATGAGAGGTCATAATGCCATCTAAATTATTTATTAATTCTTTGAACGGAATTAAATCTTTACTTTCAATGTCGACTAATGATCTGTTATCAACTGGTTTTTCTAAGTGGCTGTCTTCAATAATTGATCCATGTCCCGGAAAGTGTTTTCCAACACTAGCCATTCCGGCTTCTTGCATTCCATAGATGAAAGCTCTTGCACAATCTATAACGATATCAATTTGATCTGAAAATGCTCTATCTCCAATTACGCTGCTAGAGTTTTGGTCTAAATCTAACACTGGCGAAAAATTTAAATCTATACCACAAGCTATTAACTCAGAAGCAATTAACCAGCCTGTATCTTTACATAAATCCAACCCTTCATTTTTATTATGCAAGACTAAATCTCCTAATCTTTGCATTGGGGGAATTGAGGTAAAATTCTTAGTAAATCTTTGTACGCTACCTCCCTCTTGATCTACAGCAATTATAATTTCTGGTTTTAGTGATTTTATTTCGAAACAAAGGTCTATTAATTGATTTCTGTCTTCAAAATTTCTACTAAATAAAATAAGTCCACCTACATATGGCGATTTAATTAATTTGATATCATCCATAGTTAAAACAGGACTAGCTATATCTACCATCAAAGAAGCTTTATTCATTAGGTTAGTATAAGATTAAAAAATGGGTTTTTATGAAAAATATATTCTTCCTAAGTTCTTAAATTGCACTTGTGGTGCAAAGCCCATAAAACTTCAAAGAGAAAAAATTGTTCCTTTGGCTTATGGAAAAGTTCTAGAAATTGGAATTGGTTCAGGACTTAATATACCTTTTTATAATAAATCAGCTATAGAAGAGTTTCATGCTGTTGAACCTTCTCAAGAATTAATCAAGCTAGCTAAAAAAGTTTCAGAAGAAGCTAATTTTAAGATTACGTTTCATTTGTGTGGGGCAGAAGATATTCCTTTAAAAAAGGATTATTTTGATACTGTAATAATTACTTACACAATGTGTACTATTCCAAAAGTAATAGAAGCTAATAGAGAAATTCTTAGAGTCTTGAAACCTGAAGGAAGATTATTGTTTTGCGAGCATGGTTTATCTCCAGATATAAAAATTGCCAACCGTCAGTCTAAACTTAATTATATTTGGGGGAAAATTGCAGGAGGATGCAACCTTAATAGAAATATTCCTGAATTAATTGAGTCCTCAGGTTTCAAAATTAATGAATTAGAAGAAATGTATCTCCCGGGAACTCCTAAGTTTGCTGGATATAATTATTGGGGTTCAGCCTCCAAAACCCATTAACTAATGAGTCAATGGACTTCTGATAAAGCTTTTGAATGGTATTCAAATGAAGAATGGCCAATCGGTGCTAATTTTTTGCCTAGTTCTGCAATAAATCAACTAGAGATGTTTCAGAATGAAACATATGACAAACAAACAATTACTAAAGAGTTGAGAATGGCTAATTCACTTGGATTTAATTCAATGAGAGTTTATTTGCACGATTTACTTTGGAATATAAAAGATGAATTTCTTTCTAATTTTGAAGAATTTTTAAAAATTTGCGATGAATTAAATATAAAACCAATTATTGTCTTGTTTGATGATTGTCATAGGTCCGACCCAAAGCTGGGTAAGCAATTTCTTCCAGTAAGAGGTATTCATAATTCGGGTTGGAGTCAAAGTCCTGGACATAAAATAGTAAAAGAAATTCATAATGGGGATAAGACTGAATTACCAAGATTAAAAAAATTTACGCAAGAAATCTTAGATCTTTATAAAAAGGATAAAAGAATTTTACTTTGGGATATTTATAATGAACCCGGTCAATTTGGAATAGGCGAAGAATCATTCGATTTTTTAAAATTAGTTTGGGGTTGGGCTCATGAAGTAAGACCGGAGCAGCCTTTAACAAGTTGTATGCATGGATCAATAGGCGAAAATATCATCGAATTAAATAAAGAGAAGTCGGATATCATAACTTTTCATGCCTATGAATCTAAAGAACTTCTGAGAATAATAAATGAATTAATAAAGTTAAAAAGACCCATTATTTGCACTGAATATATGGCGAGAGAATTTGGTACAACATTTGATTTTTGTTTGCCTATATTTAAAAAAAATAATATCGGTTGTTTTAATTGGGGATTTGTTGCTGGGAAAAGTCAGACCCACTTTGGATGGGATACAATCTTAAAACTTAGAGAAGCAGTTAAGAACAAAGACTTTATACTCGAAGAAGATGACATTCCTGAGCCAAAAATTTGGTTTCATGATATCTTCAGAAAAGACGGAAGTGCGTTTGATAAAACGGAAGTTGATTTCATTAAAAACTTTCTAAAATAATTATTTCAACCTTTTAAAAACTGAATATATTTCTTCAGCGGTATTTATATCTTGAACATTGCCAGAAAAAAAAGGGCTATATATCACATTTGGGGAGGCATAAATGTGACCGCCGTTAACCAAAGAGTAAAGTGCAACTACTTTGCTGCCAGTACTTTCTTTTTTGGTAACAATACTACTTAAATATTTATCTGTATTAGGAAAAGTATAAAATTCTTCTTTATATGAAGAAGTTAGATTTTTCCAATAACTATAAGTATCCTTAGAAGAAAGAACAGTTCCTCGACTTTCATTTCCTAAAAGCGATACTAGTCCTCCATCATAAGGGTTGATTTGATCGTTTGTTCCATTGAAAATTAAAATATTTACTTCCTTGTTAGAAATATTACAGTCATTATTTGCATTAATAGGAAGATTAGCTACTAATGGGACATGCAAAAGAGTTAATTCAGGTGCCTCATATGCGAGCTTAAACATCATATGCCCTCCATTTGAAATTCCCATAGCTATTACTCTTTCTTTATCAATCTCGAAATCCTTTTCTACAAAATTAATAACTTGCTTGTAATAACCTATATCGTCAACATTTTTTAAATTAGCTTCATAATCGGCAGATCTTCTGCAGTCATTCCAAAAATTTTTATAACCTTGAGGATAAACTACCAAAAAGCCGTTTTCTTCTGCTAAATATTCAAAGTCATATCCAGTAGCTTCTCTCATTACTTGAGATGTTCCATATGAACCATGAAATACAAAAAATACCGGTGCATTTTTTTTTAAAGATTTTGGAATATAAACATCATACGACCTATCTAATTCATCATAAATAAAAGAGAAACTCTTATGTTCGCCAGATAAAGGTGCGTCTCTTGATGTTTCTACATTAAAATAATAATTTACAAAACTAACTGATAAATAGGCTCCTACAACTAAACCTATAAATATAAAAAAGGTTTTAGAAAAAAAGTATTTAATAAATAAAGTCATCAAGCTATGAAAATTAAATAGTAACTGGTTACAGAAAAACCAATTAAGATTCCAAAAAATAAAGACAAGCTTAATTTAAATATTTTCATTTAATTAAATTATCTTTTAAAAAATTAATACTATCTTTGAATGATGCATTTCTTGCATTCCAATTTCTGCCAAGAGAAGCTCCTATAGGTGCAGCGCCCGATTCAATTAATTTAAGTCTTCCTTCAGGAGTATTCATTTCAAATCTTTCTCCGGAATCACTTTCAAAATACAAAATACCATCCTTACTAATCTTGCTTGGTTTATCGCTTAGAGCAATAGCATCAGGTAAAAATTTTACTGGATCAACCCGATCAAAAGAGTGGTGACTATCCTCATATAATATAACGGAACTATTTCCTCCTGCTTCATTTATAGCAACAGAAAGGTTCTCTATTAAAATTGAAGGAGTGTAGTCGTCATCTTTTCCAATAAGGCTTAGCATCGGATTTTTACACCATCGCATATCCTCAGGCCAAACATAGGCTCCTGGATAAAATGCTAAATAGCCTCTAAATCTTTCTCCAGACGGGGCTAACTTCTCTGCAAGAGGCTCCCAAGCCGCATAAATAGCTGTTGAACCTCCAAAACTCCAACCTGCAATAAAAATATTATCTTTTTCTATTTTTGGATGAGTTTTTAGAAGTTTAAGAGCCTCATAGCAATCGGTAAGTGACATAGCGACAGTTACTTGCATTTGGTCTTGATAAATTGTCTTTACGTTTCTTGACTCAAAACTATGCACCTTAAAAACAGCAAAGCCATTATTCAAAAAATTAACCGAATGGTCTTGTGAACTTATACCCCAGCCCATGCTACCGTGCATACAAACAACCAATGGATAAGATTTTTTTTCTTCTTCGGGCAAGATTAAAGTACCAAAAACTTTATGTGACTCCTGTTTGGTAGAATTTAAAATATCTGTGAATTCAAAAGGACTGGCAGAATCATAAAAGATGTCTCCTTCTTCTATGTCAAAACCCATTTAAATAAAACTTAATTGAAAAAACAAATTGCTCTCACTTCTAAACTCTCTCTAGGAGAAACTTCTTTGTCTCCAAAAGAATTGTCGTCAAAGGCGCTATGAAGAGTAGGCATAAACGGATTAAGCGTAGAGTCATATGTTTTAAACATTAAAACTTCATCTCGATTCATTTTAGGATAATAGTTCCACTGATGTTTTTCACTAAAAGAAGACTGATATATTTCTACTGTTAAAGAATCTTCTTGACCTTCTAAATAATTATGCAGATCCGTAGGAATCAATTCCTTTTCATTGACGGTTCTGGCATCGCAAAGTGCGAAGGGAGCATCGATACCATCTTTATCGAATCTTCTCCAAAGGTTAAATACTAGTATTTTTGAAGGTTTGCTGTTTGTTTCTTCAAGAAGCGGTTCAAGTGTACTTTTAAAGTTCGGAGTAAAGTCGTTATGAACCAACCTATGAGCACCTTTTCTCTTACCTGATTCAACTTCAGCTTCATTCCTAGAAATATGTGAGACGATATGAACTTCATCAGCCAAAACCCTTTCTTTAACCAGTTTTGTCATTTCTGGATAGTAAATTTCAGTCACTTCAAGATCGTTAAAAAAATCTTTTACTGCTGATTTATGATTAAGTAATTCAAATCCAGACGTTTCAATAGAAAACTCTTTAAGTCTGGCGTTTTGAATTGTTTTTATATAAGAGGTATGGTTTGGCATCGAGGCATCCTCTTCTTTCAGGCCAAAGGCAGGTTTTGGCTCACCTTTGATTAAAGGATTCCTATAATTAAAGGAAGCTTCGGTCTTTTCAAAATTATTCATATCTTTATTTTATCTGGAAATAAATTAAATGTATTTAAAAAAATAGTAGACAAAGAGCCGTATAAAGTAAAAAATTGATTTAAAGATAGAAGATAGGGAGGACACCATGCTGAATAAGATATTTTTTTTATTCATAGCATTAGCAATTCAGGCTTGCCAAGTAGCGCCTGAATGTGAAGCTTTTGTTTGCTAATCAAAGGCAAGTAATTTTTTAGGCAAAATTAAGCTTTTGCCAAACTTTTGGAATTATCCAAGTTACGATTAAGGAAAAACCTAGTCCTAAAGCATAACTACTAAGTTGGCCTAATAAACCATCATAGGCAATAGCCGAATTTAAATTATTTATCAGAATCATAGTTATGAAGACTAAAGACGTGCTCAATGATGCAATTAATAATTTTATGAGTTTAGATTTCTCTATTATCACGTTTGATGCAAAAACAAACCAACCGAGCATTACACCCAAAAACCAAGAACTTGGTTCGTGATTTAAGTGAGATGGATAAGAAAGATAATAAATTAGATGAAAAGTAAGAATTGCTAAAATCCATAATTCTTTATTCAAGAAATCATAAATTTTGTAAATCGATGCAAGGTACCATAACCCGAGAATTAAGAATCCAATTAATAGTCCCGAAAATACGTCTCCCAAATCATGCACGCCTAAATACATTCTGCTAAATGAGATAAGAGCAATCATAAGAACGCAAAAATAAGATAACCATTTATTTTTGAATTCGATTGCAATAAGCCCCCATAAAGTAACTGCAATTTGAGCATGCCCGCTAGGCCAGCCATAAGATTCACCTATTCTTGGATCAAGCATAAATTCCATTGCAGGCCTAGGATCTTGAAAATAATCCTTCAAAAAACCATTAATAAGCCCTGAAATAAAGAGCATCATAGCTATTCTTGTAAATCTTTCTGGAGACCAATAAAAATAACCAAATGAAATAAATAAGATTAAAAAAGTTGGATATCCAGCTAAGGAAACTAAATCGAAAAAGATATTAAAAAAAGGTGTTCTTAAGTCTAAAACCCAAGAAAGTTCATTCCAAAAAGATATTGTTTCCATTTCTTATTTTCTCTCGCTAGAATCCGAAACCAATTTATCTGCACTATTAATAAATCCAAATTTATCTTTGAAGTCACCAAACATTTTTTCAGGCGAAACAGATTCTAATTCTCCATTTTTACTTTCGGGATCTGAATAAAAACCCAGCACGTATCCGCCTTTTGAATATCCCATTAAAGCTCTCAACTCTGGACTTAAATCCTTTGCAATATGTGGAGGACAAGACAAGTATTGATTTTCTTCTTGCCTTAACCAGGTTGGAGCATAGTGTAAAAATACTCCTAATCTATTTTTATCTGAATTATTTGCTCCTCCACCATGCATAACCGATCCCGTATAAATAAAAACAGAACCTTTGCTCATTTCGGCGTAACAAATTTCTTCTGGAGAAGGCTCTCTATTTCTATCCCATTTATGAGAGCCAGGCACAACCTGTGTGGCTCCATTTTCTTTTGTGAAGTCAGTTATTGCCCAAACCGTACTTAGTTGTGTTTCTATTTTTCTAGGAATATAACCTCCCCATACACCACGGTCTCTATGCAAAATTTGTTCACTTTCACCCGGCGCGATATCTATCGCTGAAGTGAAATGCAATTGATATCCGTCGCTATGCGGTTCTAAAAAAAATTTTGAAACTTCATTTATTAAAGGATTTAAAGCCAATACTCTGCATTCAGAAGACCTCGCCATTAATGCTCCTACCCTCCTAGTATTAAATCCTGTGAAATCATCTTGTCCCTCTTTGGTTTGAACTAAAAAAGGACTTAGTTCAGAGTTAATTTTTTCTAATTGACTATTGTCCAGAACGTTATCAATTATAACTCCCGCATCTTTTTCAATTACTGCCAGAACTTCTTCTGCAGAAGTCTTTGCATCTAAATGTTTTATCCCCATAAATCCCCCAGAAAATAAATTATTTCACATTTTCAAAAAGTTTATCTATTTTTGATAAAATTTCTTTCTCTAGTTGCCCTTTATCCTCAGCTGCAATGCATTCAATCAACTCTGCTCTGTTCTTAACGCCCAGAATGACGGAACTAACTTTATCAACACTTAAGGCATACCGGTGGGCTAGCGAGGCAGGATTTTCGTCTATATTTTCAGCAAATTTTCTAAAGGGCAAAGCTTTTTCAAAATCCTTAAAATCATCTTCATCACGACCTGAGCTATGTGGATCTCTATCCATTGATAAAGTAAGAGCGCCTGCTTGAACTGCTCTGATTGCTAAAATAGGAATATTTTTATCCTGGCACTCATTTAAGATTTTGTTTGGATCATTTTTTTCACTTAAGTAACCAATTGCTCCTATAGAGTTTAAAATATTGACTGCGCACTGCATTGCCTCTGGTGGAGTAGAAGAATTAATTGCTTTGATAAGCGCTTCTTCTTGTCCTAAGCCAATACCCCAATGATCAATTTTTCCTTCCTTTTTTAATCTTTCAAAAGCCGGAATCACTGCATTAAAATAACAAGATAGAGTAGTACCACTTGTTTCTCTAGTTTCATCAAACTTATAAAAACGATAATCGTCTTCAATTAATTGTGAATGTAATAAAAATAAATTTACCTTTTCTAAATTCATAGTTTCAAGACTTCGACACAACGATTTATTCAATACTTCATAGACTTCAGCGTCTTTTGGATTGCCCAATCGACATTTAGTAGTGACGTTAATGTTTTCTAAATTCTTATTTTTTAG
>CABYXE010000002.1 GCA_902522825.1 uncultured SAR86 cluster bacterium | reverse complement strand
AGACAAACCCTACCAGTAGAGGAATTAAGCAAATAAGAAAAGCCAAAATATTTTTATATCCCTTTAGTTTAACTTTAATTATTTCTCCATAAATAGGAGATCCAGAAGTATAAGAAATATTTTTTCTTGAAAGCCTTTCTATGAATATAAAAAAAGTTACAAATATCAAAAGTAAAGACGATAGCTGCATAGCCGTTTGCAAATCATAGAGTCCATACCATGTCCTAAATATTCCTGTTGTAAAAGTAGGAATAGCAAAATGTTCTACTGCTCCAAAATCAGAAAGTGTTTCCATAATCACTAGCATTAAACCAGCAATAATAGCTGGTCTTATCATGGGTAAAGCTAATTTAAATACAATGCCTAATTTATTAAGTCCGAGAGTTTTTCCCACTTCTAAAATAGATCGAGATTGATTGATTAAAGCCATTCGAGTTGCTAGATAAATATAAGGATACAAAGTAAAAGAAAAAACAATTATTGCTCCATAAATATTTCTAATATTTGGAAAAAAAATATAATTTGAGTTTAGGGAAAACAGTTCTCTTACTAAGTTATTAGCACTTCCGTAAGAGTCAAATAATCCTGTAAATGTATATGCCAATATATAAGGAGGAACTGCTAATGGAAGAATCAAAGCCCATTCAAAAAAACTTTTTCCTAAGAAATTATAATTTGAAACTATCCATGCGCTTCCAACTCCTAAAATCGAAGCAATTATCGATACTCCAAAGATCAAGAAAAGTGAATTAAAGACATAACTACTCAAAACATAGGTTAAAAGATGATTCCAATTATCAGAATAATTACCAAAGAGACTTGCTACAACTACCAAAAGAGGTGATAAAAAAACTAAAAAAATTAGAAATGGGAAAATAACCCATGGATTAAAAAAAATTTGCTTAAAAAACACAATTTAATATATCAAACTCTTCCTTATAGAAAAAAACTAAATGTATAGTTTTATTCCCATCCTACCCTATCCATGAGTTTGACTGCTTCTGGATTAAATTCTCCATAATTCGAAACGGACAGTTGGTCTTCCTTAAATCCATCTCCGAATTTTAGAATGTTTATGTTTGGCTTGACGTCTGAAAGTATTGGATACTCATAAGTATTATTCACTATGTGGCTTTGTGCAGACCTTGATAAAAGAAACTCTATTAATTTTTCTGCATTTTCTTTATTTTGTGATGATTTAAGTATTCCTGCACCGCTAATATTTATGTGGGTTCCCCTTCCATTTTGATTAGGAAATAAAAGTTTTACCTTTTCAGCTGCATTTTTTTGAGCAGTTCCTTTTTTTCCAGACAACATTAACCCAATATAATAACTATTGGCTATTGCAATATCAGCTTCTCCATTTGCTACTGCCATAATTTGTGCTCTATCATTTCCTTGAGGCTTTCTTGCAAAGTTACTTACAAATGATTTTGCCCATTTTTCTGTTTCTTCTATTCCATGATGAGAAATCAATGATGCAACTAATGACTGATTATATAAATTATTTGAGCTTCGAATGACTATTCTGCCTTTCCACTTTGCATCAGATAGATCTTCATAAGATAAATTCTGCAATTCACTTTTAGTTACTCTATCTGGATTATAAAATATTACTCTCGACCTTTTTGCTAAACCAACCCATTCATCGTTTGGTCCCCTTAATCTAGTTGGAACAGTTGCTTTTATTTTTGAGGATTCAAAACTTTGAAAAAAACCGTCTTTTTGGAGCTTCCATAAATTTCCTGCATCGACAGTAATAAAGATGTCAGCTGGAGACCTTTCGCCTTCGGATTTTATCTTTTCGATAAGCGCTTTTCCTTTTGCTGAAATTACATTGACTTTAATTCCTGTTTGCTTGGTAAATTCTTCATACAAAGCATCGTCAGTGTCATAGTGTCTAGAAGTATAAAGGTTAACCTCAGAAGCAAAGCTCAATTCAGAACCCAGAATGGTAACCAAAAGCAATAAAATATACTTAATTTTTTTTAGCATAAATAACATTCTTTAAATTTAGAGAAAGAATGATAATCATTCTCATTGTATCTTTCAAGAAAGTTTTATTACAATAGATTACACAAATCTTTATTCCTTTCTTATGAAACTTTCAAAATTATCTTTTCTCTTTATCATGTTTTCTGCATTGAGTCTTTCTCAAGATTGGAAAATCGAACCAAGTCCTGTTGCTCAAGATGAGATACAAGAAGCCCTTATTCTTGCAGAGCCTGGTGATACGGTGCTTCTTTCAAAAGGTATCTATAAATTAAATCATGGACTTTCACTTGACGTTGACAATGTTTCAATAAAAGGTGCAGGCATGTATGAAACCATTTTAGATTTTAGTGGCCAAGAAACTGGGGCTCAAGGTTTACTAATAACTTCAGATAATGTCTTAATGCAGGATTTTGCTGTAGAAAACGCAAAAGGAGATGCAATTAAATCGAAAGGCGTCAAAAATATAAGCTTTATCAAAGTAAGAACCGAATGGACTAATGGTCCAAATTCAAAAAATGGGGCCTATGGGCTCTACCCTGTTGAATCTATTGGCGTCTTAATTGATGGATGTGTAGCAATTGGCGCTTCAGATGCTGGAGTTTATGTTGGTCAGTCTGAACAAATAATTGTTAGAAACACTAGGGCAGAATATAACGTGGCTGGCATAGAAATAGAAAACTCTTATCATGCAGATGTTTACAATAATATTGCAACTAATAATACAGGAGGAATTCTCATTTTTGATCTTCCGAATTTACCCAAACAAGGAGGAAAATTTGTAAGAGTTTTTCAAAATAAATCTTTTAATAATAATACTGAAAACTTTGCTCCTGAGGGAAATATTGTAGGCTTAGTTCCTAGTGGAACTGGCCTTATTATTATGGCCAATAGAAATGTGGAGGTATTTGAAAATAGTTTTGATAACAACCAAACTGTTCATATTGCTGTTGTTGCAGGAGAATTAGAATCAGGAGATGAAAATTATGATCCCTATCCTAAAGGTGTTCAAATTCACAATAATCAATATTCTAATGTTGGTAAAAATCCTGATCTTTCGAGAGGAGACCTTTCTCCAATTCTAGTAGATATAGCTAATGGAGATATGCCTGATATTATTTGGGACGGTCTTCTGCCAGTAAGCCAATTATTATTTGGCCAACCTGATAATGAAAAAATAATTATAGAAGAAGTTAAAGAAACCAAATTTTTAGACTTGGATGTATTTTGGTATGTTGCCTTACCCTTTTTTCATTCTCCTTCAAGAGATAAAAACGAATTTAAAGGTTCAATAATTAATTTACCTGAAATATTAAAATGGAATTAAAAAAGGTTTGCCTTTTTCTTTTAATATTTTTTTCTGTCTGGATAAGTGCAGTAAATGAAGATGCGATTCTTTCAAAAAAACCAGAAAAAAAGCTTTCTGACTATGAGCTTTTCGAAGATGCTATAGCTCAAATACCAAATAAAAATGTTTATCCTTATATTCTTCATTCAGCACTATTTTCTGATTATGCAGACAAACATAGATTTGTTTATGTGCCTAAAGGAAAAAAAGCAAAATTTGTTCCGAATGAAGTCTATGATTTCCCAGTAGGTTCAGCTTTAGTAAAAACTTTTTCTTACCCTCAAGCTTTAAATGGCAGTCGAATGTTATTAGAAACCAGATTATTACTTAATCAAGAATCAGGGTGGATGGCACATACTTATGTCTGGAATAAGGATCAGACTGAAGCTTATCTTAAGGTTACAGGCCATACTCATGAAGCAATGATGTATTTTGTGGATGGAGAAAAAAAATATATTGATTACAGAGTCCCTAATCAAAATCAATGCAAAGAATGTCACTTAAAAAGCGACGTAATAATGCCTATAGGCCCGAAATCAAGAAACTTAAATTTCAGCATTCAATTCCAAGAGAAAGTTGCTAATCAAATATCATATTGGATGGAAAAAGAAATAGTTGAAAGTCATATGCCCTTGGATTTAATAGTAAATTGGTCTGACGAAGCCGCTCCACTTTATGCAAAAGCTCGCGCCTATTTAGATATTAATTGCGGTCACTGTCACATGCCCGGTGGGTCAGCTGATACAACAGGGTTAAATTTAAACCTTACAGAGACCGAAAACAGAAAAATAGGTATATATAAAAAACCAGTTGCCGCTGGAAGAGCTAGTGAAGGAATGAAATTTTCTATAGTTCCAGGCAAACCAGAAGAGTCAATTTTACTGTATAGAATGGATTCTTTAGATCCTGGAGTTATGATGCCTGAATCAGGAAGAAAACTAACTCACTCAGAAGGTGTTGCATTAATTAATGATTGGATCATTTCATTAAAATAAAAATAGTTGATTCCAGATTTGCTCTTTTTGGTTTCTAGAACCATTGCTTTTGCTACTGAATTTCCATCTATACTCTTAAATTTTGAGAAGGGACCTAAAAGGAAATTATCTGCAATTTTGGAGGAGAAATCTGCAAAACTGGTATCCCATTTTTCATCAGGAGCTTTTCCTTGAAGATGTCCGGGCCTAAAAAAGTTAGTTGAATTAAATCCCAGTTTAATTATCTCATTTTCTGCTTTTCCTTTTAAATTCATATACGTATTTATAGATCCCTCTTTAACTCCCACTGCTGATATGAGAGAAATTGTTTCAGCACCTGAAGCCTTAGCTTTTTTTGCTGCGTTAACTATTAATTTAAAATCTTCTTCGATAAATATATCTTTTTTTTCTTTACTCATTAGAAGAAGCTCCCAGGCCCTAAGCTTCGTGCCTAAGCAAATATAGACGTGATTTACTTTGGGAAGCTCAATATCATCTAAAGAAAAGTTCTTTGAAATAATTTGATTAACTTGGTCTCCAAAATCTGATTTTTGTCTTCTATTGATTGCAATAATAGACCCATTATATTTTTCTAGATACTTAATAACTATAGAGCCTATAAAGCCCGTCGAACCATATATTAGAGATACGTTTTTTTTCATTAATTTATTTTGAATTGGTGGGCCCGGGAGGACTCGAACCTCCGACCAACGGATTATGAGTCCGCTGCTCTAACCAACTGAGCTACAGGCCCTTAATCATTCGTCCAAGAAACCTTTTAAATGACCAGACCTAGAAGGATGCCTTAATTTTCTTAAAGCTTTAGCTTCGATTTGTCTTATTCTCTCTCTTGTCACGTCAAATTGTTTGCCTACTTCTTCAAGTGTATGATCAGTGTTCATACCAATACCGAACCTCATTCTTAATACTTTAGCTTCTCTTGCTGTAAGACTTCCAAGAACACCTCCAGTAGCTTCAATAAGATTTGATTCTGTTGCTGAGTCTATTGGAGAATCTAATAGAGGATCCTCTATAAAATCGCCCAAGGTAGTATCGTCTTCGTCGCCAATAGGTGTTTCCGTTGAGATAGGTTCTTTAGCAATTTTTAAAACTTTTCTTACTTTATCTTCTGGCATTTCCATTCTTACACTTAATTCTTCTGGGGTAGGCTCTCTTCCATTTTCTTGAAGCATTTGTCTAGAGATTCTATTAAGTTTATTTATTGTTTCAATCATATGAACGGGAATTCTAATGGTTCGAGCTTGATCAGCGATTGATCTAGTGATTGCTTGTCTAATCCACCAAGTAGCATAAGTAGAAAACTTATAACCTCTTCTGTATTCAAATTTATCCACTGCTTTCATTAAGCCAATATTTCCTTCTTGAATTAAATCGAGGAATTGCAGACCTCTGTTGGTATATTTTTTTGCAATTGAAATTACTAATCTCAAGTTAGCTTCAATCATATCTTTCTTAGCTCGCCTTATTTTAGTTTCTCCCTTTGTCATTTTAGCGGCTAATTCTTTTAACTCCGAAACAGACATTCCTATTTCTTTCTCTATTCCTTTGATTCGATTTTGAATTGTTTTTATGTCATCTTTGTAGTCAACTAATTCACCAACATAATTCTTTTTACTTTTAAAGATCGGATCTAAGAACTTTAAATTTGTTGAATTTTCTTTGAAAGCGTCAAGAAATTCTTTTCTAGGCATTTTGCTTTTCTGAACGCATAAATTGTAAATTTCTCTTTCAGCTTGTCTAACTCGCCTAGCCATAATTCTTGGTTTTAATGAGATAACTTCAAATTTTTTAGGAGACAACTTAAGAAATTTAAAGGTCTCTCCTAGCTTATTTAATTCTTTTATTGCTTCAGGGCTAGTTCTGCCTTTTGAAGTAATTGCTTTTTCAGCTTTATTATATAAACGCTTAACAGCTGAAAATCTTTTGTTGAGCTCTTCGAGGTCTATTCCAGTATTTTCTTCTTCGTCATCAGATTGTTCTCCAGCCTGTGGACCAGGAAGAACTTCTTCCTCTTCATCCATAAACCCTACAACTAAGTCTGAAATTCTTTTATCTTCTTTCTTTATCAAAGCATATTCCAATAAGATTTCTTCAATAATTCCAGGAAAGTGAGCGCAAGCATACAAAAGGTCTCTAGCGCCTTCTTCAATACTTTTTGCTATTGTTATTTCGCCCTCTCTTGTAAGCAAATCTACCGATCCCATTTCTCTCATATATAGTCTGACAGGATCAGTCGTTCTTCCAACTTCGGACTCAATCGTACCCATTTCATTTTCTGTGATCGCTGGTTGAGCATTTTGTGCAGCATTAGCCAAAAAATCTGATCCCTCTTCCGGAGCATTTTCTAAAACTTGCAAACCTAGATCGTTTACCATTTGGATCACTTCATCAAGTTGATCTGGGTCAGAAACATCATCAGGAAGATAATCGTTTATATCAGCATATGTAATGAAACCTTGTTCGCGGCCTTTCTCTATAAGCTCTCTGAGGCCATTATTTTCAATATCTTCGTCGTACATATTATTTATCTAAAAAAGGTTGGGAATTATATAACTTTGTAGTACTTAATCATAATATTTAATTATAATTTAAGTAACTTATTTCAATAGGTTAGATTTTTTTTAATAGGATAAGTTCTTGATCATTAAGATCCTCAAACTTATTCATTAAAAGTTTTTTTAACTCAATCTTGTCTTGATTTGATATGGAATCATTTTCAAATCTTTCTTTCAATTGAGAAAGTAAATTTTCTTTATTACTGTTTCTTAAAAAATTAACTGCTTGAATTAGATAAGCCTCTGATTCATTTGGAGCTATCAAATTTTCGTCATCAGCCAAATCAATTAGAAACTGCTTTTTTCCTTCAAAGGCCTGGAGAATCATTGGAAAAGTTAAATTTTCTTTGCTTCTCAAAAAATTAAGAAAATCATTAATAAAAGATTTTTGGTCTAGAAAAAAATCTAATGCAGGTAATTTTGAAAGATCTGGACTATCCATCAATACTTTGATGACACTTTTTGAAACTTTATCTAATTCAATTTTTTCATCTTTTTCTTCTGTAATATCTTTTCGAGTCTTGGCTTTATTTATTTTTTGCGGTTGCTCTGATTCAATTAATTCAATTCCTAATTTTTTTGAAAACTCTCTAAATAGAATTTTTTTAAAATTACTAGTTGGCATTATTTTTACTGTTTCTAAAAATTCTTTCGATGCCGATGCCTTTGATTCAATAGACTCATCATATTTAATAAGAATTTTCTCAAATAAATATTCCGATAGAACTTTTGCATTTTCAATTCTATTTTCAAATTCATCTTTGCCCTCTTTTTCTAGAAGGCTGGAAGGATCTTCTCCTTCTGGCAAAAATAAAAATTTTACTTTTTTGCCATCTCTTAAAACTGAAAGACAAATACTTAACGCAGATTCAGCAGCTTTTACACCTGCGTTATCTCCGTCAAAACAAAAAATTATTTCATCTACGTGCGTAAATATTTTGTCGATATGCACTTTGCTGGTCGCTATGCCTAGTGTTGCTACAGCATAATTTATACCCTTTGAAAAAAGTGATAAAACATCTGTATAGCCTTCAACTACGATAATTCTATTTAAATTTTTCTTATTTTTTAAGATTTCGCTTAAGCCATACAACTCTCGGCCTTTCTTAAAAACTTCCGAATCTGAAGAGTTTAAGTATTTTGGATTATCATTTGGATCAATCACTCTAGCTCCGAAACCAATTATTTGGTCACGATGTGATTTGATGGGAAAAATGATTCTATTTCTAAAAACGTCATATACGTTATTATTTTTTTCGCTTATTTTTAGAAGTCCTGCATCAACTTTTTTTAAGTCAGCGCTTAAATTACTCTCAAAAAAACTTGTGAGATTATTCCATCCTTTCGGAGCAAAGCCTATTTGAAAGTTTTTTATTATTTCTTCGGCAATACCTCTCTTCAATAGGTAATTCTTTACCTCCAATGCCTCGCTGCCTTCATTTAAATTTTTTACATAAAAATTAGCTGCTAGAGTATTTAAATCAAATATTTTTTTATTTTTTTCATAGTTTTTATTATTTCCGCTTTTTGGAATTTCTAAGCCAGCATTATTGGCTAAAATCTCGATTGCCCCTTGAAAATCATGAGACTGAAAATTCATTAAAAATCCTATTGCATTGCCAGAAGCGCGGCATCTAAAACAGTAGTAAAATTGTTTTTGTTGGCTGACACTAAATGATGGTTTATTTCCATCATCGCAAAAAGGACATAATGCCCAATGATCTTTTCCTTTCTTGTTAAGAGGGACTAGCGAATCTACTAATGAAACAATATCTGTTTCATCAAGTAATCTTTGGATAAACTCATCTGGAATAAAAGCTGCCATAATTAATTTTTTTCGCTTAGATAGGTATCCACTATAAGCTTGGCTGCCAAGCCATGATTGTTTTTTTCAATTTCTCTTTTGCTTCTCTTTAAGTTTTTCAATATTTGCTTTGCCTCATAGGTTGTTAACTTTTCATCAACAAAATTTATTTTTATGTCAATAACATCCCCTAATTTTTTTGAAAAATCTCTAACTTCTAAACACATTTCACTTTCACTATTATCCATATTTAGAGGCAAGCCTATAACAATTGTTTTTATATCCCATTCACTGATTAAATGTTTAATTTTTTTTATTAATTCTTTTTTATTTTTGTATTTTTCAGAAAAAAAAGTTGAACAATTATTTGTTACCTGTTCGCCAATTGCAAATCCTACATTTTTTAATCCATAGTCTATTCCTAAAATATTCATTTTAGATTTTCTTGGTTTCCGAAATTCCAATCTCGAATTATTGTTATTTCAGAAATCTTCGCCATTTCTTCTGGGAATTCTTTAAAAGGAAAGGCTAATTCTATTATTTCCATTGCTGCTTTATCTAACCTTTGGTCTCCCGACGCTCTTATTAGAGCATAATCCAATAAATCCCCGTCTTTACCAATTGTTACCGATAAAGTTAATTTTCTTGAGGAAGAGGAATCTATGAAATCTGGATAATTTAAATTACCAATTGTTTCTATTTTTCTTTGCCAAGCACTTACATATTTATTGGCTTCGTTGTTCTCTTTTTTTTCTGTCTGTAATTTTTTTGAATAAACTTCTTTTATTAATCCTTGTTTATTTGCTGTTTGGTATAGATCTGAATCAATCGGTCTATCAAACCTTTGATAACTTGAAAACTCTAAATTAATACTACTTGTATATTCTTTAAGTTTTACATCTTCTCTTGCTTGGAAAGATAGAAAAAAAATTAAAAAAAGATGAAGTCCTAGAGAGATAAGCAAGAAGAAGTTGAAACGAATAGTCATTATTTATATAGATTCAATACAATCAAAAACTTTATGCATTAAATTGATTCCTTTTTGATCTAAAAGCTCTCTAAAACAGGTTGGGCAGGTAATATTTATTTCAGTCAAATATTCGCCAACGATATCTATTCCGGCTATGAGAATGCCTCTTTCTATTAATTTAGGAGCTATGCTAGAAGCTATATTAAATTCTAATTGAGTTATTTTTTCTATAGATGCTTTTCCTCCAACAGCTAAATTGCCTCTGAATTCACCTTGTGCAGGAGTTCTGACAACAGCATATTCTGACGGTTCGCCATTTATGATCAAAATTCTTTTATCGCCTTCATAGACCTTTTCAATAAATTTTTGAACCATGATTTTTTCTGTAAAATTTTTCGTACTTTTAGTCAATCTTTCGGCTAAATCGTCTTGGTCTAAATTTAATTTTTCAATACCTTGTCCCCCCATTAAATTTAAGGGTTTTGAAACAACTTCTTTGTATTTATTTATAAATTTTAAGATTATTTTTTTATCTGAAGTGACAATAGTTTCTGTACAAAATTCGGAAAACTCTAAAATAGAAATTTTTTCATTAAAGCTCCTTAGCGAAGAAGGTTTATTGAAAATTTTAACCCCTTCTTTTTCAGCCGCTTCTAGAACATAAGTATTATTAATATATTCCATATCAAATGGAGGATCCTGCCTCATAAATATCACATCCAAATCTTTCAAATATATTTGATTTTCTTCTTTTAGAAAAAACCATTTATTCGAGTCCATTTTGACTGAAATTTTAGAGCACAAAGCGCAAGGCTCTTTTCCAAGAAAAAATAAATTTTTTGGTTCTATATAAAAGACTTCGTGATTTCTAAGCTGAGCTTCATTAATCAAAAGAAGCGTAGAATCCTTTTTAAAATTAATTTCTGCAATAGGATCCATTACAACAGCTATTTTCATAACTTTTTTTCTCCATACAAAGCTTGAATCATAGATAAAACTACAATTGGCATTGTTTCTGTCTTAAAAATCAAATTACCACAAGAAATACTTTTAAAATTATTTTTCTTAAAAAGATCTTTTTCATCCTCTGTAAAACCGCCTTCTGGACCTACTGCTAAATCTATTGAAGGTAGGAAATCTAATTTTTGAATTTTATTATGACTTTTAGGATCTAAAAAAATTTTATTTTTTGATTTTGATGAAGATATCCAGTCTTCTAATGAAGAAGATTTAATATCGGGCACCCAATTTAGTCCACATTGCTCACAAGAGTTTGAAGCAATGACCTTCCATCTTTGGATTTTTTTTTCTCCAGCTAAATTTGATGATTTAGTTCTTTTTGTCATCAGGCTATTTATTGAATTCACCCCTAATTGACAAGACTCTCTAACAACCTTATCAAAACTTTTAATCTCTGCTACTGCAATATTAATGGAGGGAATTTGTTTTTTTTTGGATTTTATTTCAGATATTTTTTCTAAAGAGATATTTTTTTTGTTTTTTTCTAAAACTTTTGCTTTAAATGAGTCACCTACACCATTAAATAACTCCACTTCCTGTTCTAATTTTACATTAATCACATTTAGATGATGAGAAGAAGAAATATCTAATTTAATAGAATTTTTTTCTTCCAGCTCAAAAGGATAAAATATTCGTGGTATTCTCATTACATAAATCGTACATTATTTTAAAAAAAAATTGATACTCTAGATGAAAATAATTTTAGTAAGACATGGCGAGGCTTCTTCTTCTTGGGAAGAATCAGCTGATCCAAGTTTAAGCGATCTTGGAAATTTACAAGCTGAAGAATGTGCTAATAAATTATTCAACTTAGAAAAAATAAATACATTCGATTTAATATCAAGCCCTTTGAACCGGGCACAAGCTACCGCTAAACCATTATCTGAAAAAATAGCCAAATTAGTTACTATAAATTCCCATTTTGCTGAAATACCTTCTCCCGGGATTAACTTATCTGAAAGAAAGGAATGGTTAGGAAAAATATTCAAAATGAAATTAAAAGACTTAGAGGCTCCTCAAAGAAAATGGAAAGAGGAAATTATCTCTGAAGTAGAAAACTTAACAAAGCCTACAATCATTTTTTCACATTTTATGGTGATTAATATTATAGTTAGTCACTTAACTAAAAATGATTTTGTAGTCAGTTTTTATCCTGATAATTGCTCCATTACAACTCTCTCAAAAAGTGCGAGTGGGAAGATTGAATTAATAAGCATAGGTGCTGAACTTCAAACTGAATTAAATTAATAAGATGGTAAGTAATCAAGAAAGAAAAACTTTGAGGTATCAAGTTGGGATATCTTTGAGGAGATATTTTAAGGAGCTTGATGGAAATAAGGCTTCAGAAGTCTATCAAATGGTTATGAATGAAGTAGAAGGTCCGATGCTTGAAGAGGTGATGAATTTTTGTAATGGAAATAAGTCTGAAGCTTGTAAAATTTTAGGTATAAATCGCGGTACCTTAAGAAAAAAGCTTAAACGCTATAAAATTAAATAAAAATGGCGAAAAATAAATCTATTAAGATAAGAAGAGCTCTAATTAGTGTATCCGATAAAACCGGTCTTGCTGAATTTGCAAAAAACCTAAAAAAGTTAGGAGTGGAAATTATATCAACTGGAGGAACCCTTAAAGCTTTAAAAGAAAAAAATATAAGAGCAAAAGACATTTCAGAATTTACAGGATCTCCTGAAATGATGGGAGGAAGAGTAAAAACCTTACATCCTAAAGTTCATGGTGGGATTCTTTCCAGACGAAATCAAGATAAAAAAGAAGTAAAAAAACATGGTATCGAAGAGATAGATCTGGTCGTAGTAAATCTTTACCCCTTTGAAGAGACAATCAAGAAAAAGAATATTTCTATTGAAGAAGCCATAGAAAATATCGATATTGGTGGACCTACAATGCTTAGATCTGCAGCAAAGAATTTTTTTCATGTCGCTGTCATTTCCTCTTCAAGCCTTTATAAAGATTTCATTTCAAATCTAAAGAGTGGTTCAGGCAAGTGTTCTTATGAAGATAGAAGAAAGTTATCTTTAAAAGCTTTTGAACATGTAGCAAATTATGATATTTCAATTGCTAATTTTTTATCAAGATTTGACGATAAAGTACCAGAAAACTTTTTCACTAGTCATAAGCTCAAACAAGAATTAAGGTATGGTGAAAATCCTCATCAATCTGCAAATTTTTATATAAATTCAGGGTTGGATGGAGCAGGTATAACCGCAGCAGAACAGATTCAAGGCAAAGAGCTTTCTTATAACAATATTGCCGATACTGATGCAGCAATAGAATGTGTGTCAAATTTTGAAAAACCGTCTTGTGTAATCGTAAAACATGCAAATCCTTGTGGCGTTGCATCTGGAAAAACTTTACTAGAAGCATACGAAAAAGCTTTTTCATGCGATGAAACTTCTGCGTTTGGTGGCATAATTTCGCTAAATAAACCCTTAGATAAATATACGGCAAAAAAAATTATTGAAAATCAATTTGTAGAAGTAATTGCTGCTCCAGCTATAAATCCTGCTGCAAAAAAAATAATTGCTACAAAAAAAAATGTTCGTCTCTTATTAATCAAGGACTTATTTGGCAAACCGACCGGCTTTAAAACATTGACTATCAATCAAGGTATTTTAGTTCAAGATATTGATGATGGAGTTATATCAAAAAAAGATTTAAAAATAGTAACAAAGAAAAAACCAACGCCTAAACAAGTTAACGATGCTTTGTTTGCCTGGCGCGTTGGCAAATATGTGAAATCTAATGCAATCGTTTATGCTAAAAATAATATGACTCTCGGTATAGGAGCAGGTCAGATGAGTAGAATTGACAGTGCAGAAATTGCTGTCAGTAAAGCCAAAAAAGCTGGATTTAATCTTAAAGGAGCTACTATGGCGTCGGATGCATTCTTTCCTTTTCGTGACAGTATCGATGAGGCTGCAAAAAATGGAATCCAATGTGTTATTCAACCTGGAGGATCAATAAGAGATAAGGAAGTTATTGCAGCAGCTAATGAAGCAGATATGATAATGTTTTTCACCAGCATGCGTCACTTCAGACATTAATAATGAAAGTTTTGGTAATAGGCTCTGGTGGGAGAGAACATGCGCTTGTTTGGAAACTTGCTCAAAGCGATCTGTGTGAAAAAGTATATGTTGCTCCTGGAAATGCCGGTACGGCTGATGAGCCAAAAGCAGAAAACGTTGAACTAGATGTTGAAGATATTGATGGTCTATTGGATTTTGCAAAAAATAATGACATAGATCTTACAATTGTCGGCCCGGAGGCTCCCTTAGTCTTAGGTTTAGTTGATCTTTTCGAAAAAAATAATTTGCTATGTTTGGGTCCTAAAAGACTTGCTGCGCAAATGGAAGGCTCAAAGATATTCATGAAAGATGTTTTAAAAAAAGGAAATATTCCAACCGCAACCTATGAAGTATTTTCGGATGCTGAACGTGCAAGAGAATTTCTAAAAAAGTGCGACATTCCAATTGTCCTCAAAGCAAATGGGCTTGCAGGTGGAAAAGGTGTAATCGTTGCTTTTTCTCGCGAAGAAGCTTTAGAAGGGCTTAATTCTTTAATGGTAGAGCAAAAACTTGGATCTGCGGGAGACAATCTTGTTATTGAAGAATTTCTAAAAGGTGAAGAAGCTAGTTTCATAGTTTTGTGTGACGGTGAAAATGTGCTTCCCCTGGCAAGCTCACAAGATCATAAGCAAAGAGATGATAATGACATGGGGCCTAATACAGGTGGAATGGGAGCTTATTCCCCTACTCCTCTTATTACTGAAGAGCTAAATGAAGAAATCATGAGAGAAATAATTCTTCCAACTTTAGATGAATTAAAACGCAGAGGCATAGACTACAAAGGTTTTTTATATGCTGGCTTGATGATAAATGAGCAAAAAATTAAAGTCTTGGAATACAACTGCAGATTTGGTGATCCAGAAACTCAGCCAATATTAATGAGAATGAAAAGTGACTTTCTTGACTTATGCTTAAAAGCAGCAGAACAAGAATTGAAAGGAGAACAAATTGAGTGGGATGATAGATTTGCTCTAGGTGTTGTCATGGCATCAAAAGGCTATCCTGAAAAATATGAAATAGGTTTTCCAATTTCTGGCATCAATGAAGAGAATGAGGCTATAAAAATATTCCATTGTGGAACTAAAAAAGAAGCAGATAAGATTCTTTCAAACGGAGGTCGAGTTCTTTGCGTAACTGGATTAGGCAGTGACTTAAATAGTGCTTTTGAAAAAGTTTATGAAGCAATTTCGAAAATAAGCTGGAATGGTGCTTTTTACAGAAAAGATATCGGAAAAAGGAATCAGTAATTTTTTTATTTTTACAGAATATCTTTTAATGCATTACCTGGATTTGGCTTTCTCATAAAACTTTCACCAATAAGAAAACTGTGAATACCATGCTCTTTGGAAGATAAAATGTCTTCTCTTGAACTAATTCCGCTTTCAGAAACAACAATCACGTCTTTTGGTATTTGCCTAGCTAGTTTTATAGCTAAATTTTTATCCACTTCAAATGTTGTAAGGTCTCTGTTATTTATTCCTATCAATTTGGAATTAATTGATAAGGCTTCATTCAATTCATCTTCTGAGTGGACTTCTATCAGAATATCTAAATTGAGTTCTCTTGCCAGCTGAGAAAAGTCTTTTAGCTGGATTATGTCTAATGCGGCAACGATTAAAAGTATACAGTCTCCTCCATAAGCCTTTGTTTCATAAATTTGATAAAGATCAATCATAAAGTCTTTTCTTAAAATTGGTAATTCACATGAACTTCTTACGTTATCTAAGTATTCAAGTTTTCCTTGAAAAAAAGGTTCATCCGTAAGAATGCTTAAACAAGTGGCGCCACCTTCTTCATACTCTTTAGAAATTTTTATTGGTTCAAAATCCTCTCTAATAAGACCTTTGCTGGGAGATGCCTTTTTAATTTCCGCTATTATTGCAGTCTCTTTTTTAGAGACCCTGCTCATAATTGCATCCTCGAACCCTCTTTTATTATATTTTTCAAAATCTTCCTCTAAGGAAGCAATTGATCTAAAAGAAATTGACTTTTTAACAGTTTCTTTAGTGGATTCTATAATTACGTCAAGTTGATTCATTGAATTGATTTGAGAAAATTGATAATTCTTCTAACTTTTTTAAAGCCGCGCCTGATTTTATATTATCAGTTGCAATTTCAAATGCTTTTTCAAAGCTACCTACCAAGCCAGAAACATATATAACTGCTGTTGCATTTAAAGCAGCTATATTTTCCCCTGGAATAAAGCCGTCATTTTGCAAGGTTGCTTTTATGAGTTTTAAGCTTTCTTCCGGTGAACCTATTTCTAAATCTTTCAAATTCTCTTGATAAATATCAAAGGATTTTGGATCTATTTCAAATTCAGTTATCTTGCCTTTATCTAGCTCTGCAACTTGTGTTTTATCCACTGAACTAATTTCATCAAGACCATCATAAGAATGAAAAACTAAGGCTTTATGAGCTCCCAGATTTTTTAAAGTTTCTGCAACTGGCAAAACCCACTTTGAATCATATACTCCCAAGCTTTGCTTTTTTGCATTTGCTGGATTAGTTAGAGGACCGAGTAAATTTAATATAGTTTTATCCGCAATTCTTTTTCTAGCAGGCATGACATATTTCATTCCAGGATGAAAGTTTTGAGCAAACATAAACCCAATTCCAATTTTTTCAATGCATCTTGCAACCTGACTTGGATCAAGATTTAAATTTACTTTTGCTGCTTCTAAAACATCAGCGCTTCCACTTTTTCCAGTAGATGTTCTATTACCATGTTTTGCAATTTTAACTTTTGCCGATGCAGCAATAAGTCCTGCTGTTGTAGAAACATTCATCATACTTTTTCCTAGTCCTCCGGTACCACAACAATCTACTAAATGATCTTGGAAATTAACCTTTACTTTTAAAGAAAAATTTCTCATTGCCTTCACCGCACCAGTTAGCTCATCTGATGTTTCTCCTTTTTTTGAGAGATTTAACAAAAAGTCTTCTATTTTCTGATCGGATATATGGCCTAAAAAAATATCTTCCATAACTGAAGAAGTTTCTTCTTGAGTTAAATTTTTTAAAGAAGCTTTATTAATAATTTCTTCTGAATTCATTTAATTTTTAAAAAATTTGAAAGCATTTTTTTTCCTTCATCAGTCATTATCGATTCTGGATGGAATTGAACTCCAGTTATATTGAATGTAGCGTGCTGAATACCCATAATTGTTCCGTTTGATGTCCTCGCATTCACAATTATCTCTTTTGGTAATGATTTAGGTTCAATTATTAAAGAATGATATCTTGTGACAGGCAAATCGTTTTTAATGTCTTTGAATATGAAGTTTGAATCATGCTCAATATTGGAAATTTTTCCATGCATAGGTTTTCTAGCCTTTACGATTTTTGCCCCAAATGCTTCTCCAATAGCTTGATGTCCTAAACATACGCCTAAAATTGGAATTTTTTCTTTAAAATGTTTAATTATATCTATCGAAATTCCCGCTTCTTTCGGCGAACAAGGTCCTGGAGAAATCACTAAATACTCTGGGTTTAAATTTTCTGCTTCTTGAATTGTAACCTTGTCATTTCTGAACACCTTAACCTCTTGCCCTAGCTCGCCAAAGTATTGAACCAAGTTATAAGTGAAAGAATCATAATTATCTATCATCAATAACATTAATCCATGTCCTCTATTGCTTTAATAATTGATTGGGCTTTATTAAGAGATTCTTGATACTCTGCTTCAGGGTCAGAATCATAAACTACTCCGCCGCCAGCCCTAACACTAAGCTCTTTTTCTCGAATAACAGCTGTTCTTATTGCGATCGCTAAATCCATATTTCCTGTCCAAGATAAATAACCGATTGCGCCACCATAAACTCCCCTTCGATCTGGCTCAAGTTCATCAATTATTTCCATAGCTCTAACTTTTGGTGCTCCAGATAAAGTCCCTGCTGGGAAAGTAGCTTTCAATACATCAATAGAAGAATATCCTTTTTCTAATTCACCAATTACATTCGATACAAGATGCATAACGTGAGAATATTTTTCTATTTTCATTTGTTCAGTTGTCTTTACAGATCCTATTTTTGCAATTCTTCCTACATCATTTCGACCTAAATCAATAAGCATTAAATGTTCTGCAATTTCTTTGGGATCATTTTTTAATTTAAAAGCTAACTCATTGTCTTCATTTTCGTTCTTTCCTCTTTTAATTGTTCCTGCGATTGGCCTCACCGTAACTTCATTATTTTGTAATCTAACAAGAATTTCTGGCGAAGCCCCAACAATGTGTAAATCATCTATCTTTAAAAAATACATATATGGACTTGGGTTTAATTTTCTTAATGATTTGTAAAGATTGATCGGAGAGCCTTCAAAAGGTGTTGTAAACTCCTGACCATAAACTACCTGCATTACGTCGCCTTCGACAATATAGTCCTTTATTTTTTTTATTGAGTCCAAATATTCTTCTTTAGAAACAGATGAAGAAAAAGTTATTTTATTTTTTGGGTTTTGATCTTCATCTTTATAGGGCTCTAAAAGTTTATTATGAATCTCATCTATTCTAGATAAGCATGCAGTTTCCTCTTGTTCAAGGCCATTCACCACAATAAATAATGATTTTTTTATGTTATCAAAAATAATTACTTCATCAGAAATCATCAAGGATATTTCATCGTATTTCAATTTTGGTTTCGAGGACTGTTTTAATTTGCCTTCTATTTCTCGAATAGTTTCGTAACTAAAATAACCAACCAAACCTCCATGAAATTCGGGAAGTAATTTATTTTTTTCAACTTGTATGTTTTTTAAAAAATTATCTATTTGATCTAAAGGATTTTTGGATAAAGAAATCTTTTTGTCTGTTGGCAGACCGATAATAGAATATCTTGCCCACTTGTCTCCGCCCTCAACTGACTCAAAAAAATATGAGTTTTTTTCATTTTCAAATTTCAAATAAATTTCTAAAGGAGAATCTAATTCTCCAGTTATTTCTTTAAAAAAGGCTTTTTTAATTTTCATATTTTAAAGAAGAATCAATCAATTTATATTCTGTTAATAATTCACCCCTATTTGCCTCAATAACTTTTAAAGCTGGATGGCACAATTTTTTTTCTGAAAATGGCTCGCCTTTTTCAATTACGTATTTATTTCTATCCACAAATAAAATGTCCAAAGGTATAGAAGTATTTTTCATCCACATGCATCTTATTTTTCTTTTATCTTTCCAAATAAAATTAACTTGATGAAATTTGGAAAGCTTTTCTGTATTCATTAATCCAACTTTTCTTTCTTCATTATTTTCTAGATTTCTAATACAAATTTTTTTTTCAGAGATAGACTCAAAATCAACATCGCACTTAAAATTTTCTATTTCAAAAGCACAAAAGTTAATTGAAAAAAAACTAATTAAAATTATTTTTAAGACTTTGTATAGCATCGACATAACTAGATTTATTAAAAATAGCAGAGCCAGCTACGAAAGTATCTGCTCCTGCAGAGGATACATCAAAAATATTTGACTCTTTAATTCCTCCATCGACTTCTAATCGAATATCTTTTTGCATTTCGTCGATAATTTTTCTTAGACTTGAAATCTTCGAAATAGTTTCTGGTATAAAATCCTGACCTCCAAAACCTGGGAAAACACTCATCAATAAAACCATATAAAGTTCCTGTAAGAAGGGCTCTAAAACTTTCAAAGAAACATCTGGATTAAGAACTAGCCCAGGTTTGCATCCAAGATCTTGAATCAACTGAATAGATTGCTCTATATTTTTTGAAGCCTCCGGATGAAAAGTTATAGAGGTTGCCCCTGAATCGGCAAACATTTTTATAAGATCATCTACAGGTTCAACCATTAAATGAACGTCTATTGGACAATCTATATCAGCATCCCTTAAAGATTTACAAACCATTGGTCCTACCGTTAGATTTGGAACAAAATGATTATCCATGACATCAAAGTGAATCCAATCTGCACCAGCCGAAAGAACTTCTTTTACTTCTTGGCCCAGTTTTGAAAAATCTGCGGATAAGATTGAAGGAGCAACTATATTTGGTAGTTTTGGCATTTTAGAATTTTACCCTTCACTGATAACAACGTCTAATTCCTCTAGATCTTTCTTTAAATTTATATTTAAGGCTAACCCATTATAGACTTCTCCAGAAATCTCTTGTTTGGATACAAATGGCAGAAGAAGATCTTTCCATAATTTAAGTTTATCAACCTTAATTCCTTCATAGATTTTGGGATTTATTAGTCCTATTCCAGAATAGGTTAGTTCTTTAGAATTTTTGTCTACAAAAATGTAATCATTTTTTAAATTCATATCAGCCTCTTTTTCTTTGCCTTTTTTAAGCAAAATTAAATGAGCTTTTTTTTTCGAATCGTAATTTATTAGCCTTGAAAAAGGATAATCAGTCCAAAGATCTCCACTCAAAATTAAAAATGTATCTCTACCAATTAAATTTTTTGCTTTTATGAGCGCACCTCCTGTTCCGAGAATCTCTTCTTCGCGAGAGTAACTAATTTTTAAATTAAATTTTTCACCATTTCCAATATGGTCTTCTATTAGATCTCCAAGATAATGAGTATTTATAATTATGTGTTCAAAGCCCGCCCTTTTTAATTTTAAAATATTCCATTCGATTAAAGACTTTCCTTTAACTTTCAATAGCGGTTTCGGAAGATCTTTTGTTAGGTCTTTTAATCTAGTACCTAATCCAGCGGCAAGAATAAAAGCTTTCATATCAATTTATTTTAGCAATCCTTTTTATTAATATTTCAGTTAAAGGCGACAAAATTTTAGAAATTGGTTTTAGTTCTTCGTACTTGCCAGAGGTATCAATCATATAATTAAGCAAAATTGGAAAATCATTTATTCTATTTGTTCTATTTAAATCTAAATAAACTTTAGATAACTTTCCCAAGATTCTAAATTGCCTCTGAATGCTACAATAATCTATATATTCAATTAATTTAATCATCGGTACTTTTAAATTTAAATGAAAATCAATTTTTCTTTGGTAATTTTCATACCAAGTAAAAATTTTTTCTTCGGGCCAAAAAAAATATAAGTCTTTAAACAAGGAAGCTAAATCTAGACCAATTGGTCCAATCAAAGCATCTTGGAAATCTAGTACGCCAGTTTTATTTTCTTTATATACTAAGTTTCTGCATTCAAAATCATAATGACAAATTACTTTGGGTTGATTAAATAAATTCAAAGAAATTTGTTCATAAACTTTTCTTAAAGTTTTTGTTGCGTGATTATCGACCTTATTTTCTAAAAATTCATTTAAGAAAAATTCTTCAAACAAATTCCAATTATGCAAAAGCAATTTATCGTCAAAGTGACTAAAAATATTTTTATCTAATTCCAGGCTTTGAATTTTAACCAACTCATTAATGGCAAGATCATAATATAGATCTGCATTTTCGTCAGACAAATTGAATTGGTATAGTTTGTCTCCAAAATCTTCGACTAATAGCAAACCTAATTCTTCGTTCTTAGAGAAAATAGTTGGGACATTTACTTGTTTTTTCTCAAAGATTTTAGCTTTCTCATAAAAAGAAGATACGCTTTCTTCAATTCCTGGTGGGACAACCATTAAAATTACTGAGGTTTCGTTTGAAAAAAAAATTCTATAAAAATCTCTCTGGCTTGACTCAAGTCTCAGTTTAGAAGAGCCTTCAATACCATTTTTTTCAATCAATTTTAGTTGCTTTAGAAGCCACTCTGACTGAATATTGGAAAGCTTTTCTATCAAAGTTTCTAGCTATTCTTTGCAGCCTCTGGAGGCAAAATATCGTCTGGAACAAAGAAGTCTGGAGCCAGTTGATCAAATGGCACAGAAGCATATTTAGAAAAATCAGTTACTCCGTTTTCTGCTAAAAGATTATCATCTATACAAAAATTACCGGTAAATTCCTTTGAGGGCTTTGTTAAAATTACATATGCTGCATCTGCCATAATCTCAGGAGTTCTAGAAATGTTTGCCATTTCTTCACCTCCTAAGACATTTTTAACTGCAGCAGTTGAAATAGCTGTTCTAGGCCAAAGGGCATTTACAGCAACGCCTTGTTCTTTAAACTCATCTGCCATTCCTAAAACACATAGACTCATTCCATATTTAGCTATTGTGTAAGCAACATGACCAGAGAACCATTTTGGATTCATATCTAAGGGTGGAGATAAATTCATAATATGAGGATTTTCAGATTTTAGAAGATGTGGAAGACATTTTTTTGATGTTAAAAAAGTACCCCTAGCATTTATTTGATTCATGAGATCATATCTTTTCATATCTGTTTGGAGTGTATTGGTTAGTTGGATAGCACTTGCATTGTTAACACAGATATCTATACCTCCAAAATGTTCGGCGCCCTTTTCAACGCAATCTTCTACTTGTTCCTCAGATCTAATATCACAAACTAAAGGAAATGCTTTTCCTCCTGCTTCTTCAATTTCCTCAGCTGCCGTGTAAATTGTTCCTGGAAGTTTTGGGTGAGGTTCTGCAGTTTTTGCTGCCAAAATTATATTAGCTCCATCTTGAGCTGCTCTTTTTGCTATTGCTAATCCAATACCTCTACTTGCTCCTGATATAAAAAGAGTTTTATTAGCTAATTTAGTCATCTTATCTCCATATTTTATTGTGATTCAAAAAGGTATTTTACCCCCCAAATCAAATTAATATCATTAGAATGGTTGTTTATTAAGAAAAAATTTTATGAAAAAGATTTTATCCTCTTATTTAAACCTCTTAACAATGAGCGGATTAATTTTTTTATCTGCTTACATCAATAGCCAAGAGTTTAGCTATAGTTCAGATAAGTTCCTTTTAGATTCTGAAAAAAACTCTCTTTTTTTTGAAGGGAATGTAACCTTAAATTTTGAAGAATTCATTTTTAATGCGGAGAAAGCAGAACTTGATCAAACATCTGAAATTTTAAAATTAGAATCTCTGTCTTTCAAAGTCAAAGATCAATTTGTTTGGGGTGAAGCAGAAAAAGGCACTGCGTCGAAAAGCAAAATATCTTTCCAAAAAGCAAAGTTTTCTTTATGTCCATGTGAAGAGAAAATATGGTGGATTGAAGCGGATGAAGTAGATTTAGATATCATAGAGAATAATATTTCTTTTGAAAGGGGAAAATTAAAAATAAATGATAGATCCGTGTTTTACTTTCCCAGAGGGTCCTTCCCTGCTTCAGGAGAAAGAAGAAGTGGTTTTTTGCTTCCAGAAATATCAGCATCTAATAAATCGGGTACAGATATTTCAATTCCTTACTATTTTAATTTAGCAAATAACTACGATTTCACTTTTGAGCCAAGGTATATTTCAAAGCGTGGTGAAGGAGGCTTTTCCGAATTTAGATATTTATCTAAAAATTATAATGGTTATATCAAAACTTCTTTTCTCTCAGAAAATAGCAACAATGTTAATCAAAATGATAATGAATCATTTAGATGGTCTTTAAATTTTGTTCATAATGCAAAATTTTTAAATAATTATTTTCTTAATATCAATTATTCTAATTTAGGGGATAGTCTTTTTTTGAGAGATTTTGGCGGAGGCTTTAGTGGTCGATCTGATCATTTGTTTGTTCCACAAAAGATAACAGTTGCAAATTTTGGAGAAAATTATGAGTTTGGACTGCTGGTGAACGCATTTAAATTAACAAGTCCTTTAGGAATAAATCAATATCAAGAGGTTCCAGAGATTAAATTAAATTATTTTTTTAATTATGAAAGTTTTGATTTTAGGCTTAGGACTAAATATCAATCGTATAGAAAAGGTGGTTCTTTTTTTGAAAATTCAAAAGACAGAGTAGAAAAATTAAAATTAGAGCCTGAGATATTATTTTTTAAAAACTTTTCCCAAATAAATTCAATGATAAAGATTAACTATACTTTTGAAAATTTTTACTTAGAAAAAAATAAAAAGTCTAGAATTTTGCCAAAAGCAGAGTTAAAACTTAGTAAAGACTTTGTAAAAAATAAGAATGATAAAATTGCATTATTATCGCCATTTTTTAGCTTTATTTATGCCAAGAATAAAAATCAAGAAAATTTACCAAATATTAATTCTGGATTTTTCTTAGATTCAAGAAGTTTTTCAAAAGATATTGTTTCCGGTGATAGCTATATCCCTATGCGAAGAGATATTTTGATTGGAGCTGATTATTCACTTTACGAAGGAAAAAATAAATTTAGTATTTCTTTTTCTAAACTTTTTGGATTAGGGAAAAGATTTTTAAGAACTGACATTGAAGTCATAAATTTACCTGAGCCCTATCAAATGAAATTAAGTTATAAAAATGATAAAACATTAAATCTTTTTAGCTCCATAACTAAAGATTCAAATAGAGACTATGATTCTTTTAACATAGGATTTAACAAAAAATTACAAAATAAATTCTATACAAGTACAAATTTCACTTGGATAAGAAATGTAAATGCATACATTTTTGAAAATAATGAGAGAAGGAACATTAAATTTTTAGAAAATACAAATAGATTTTATGTTAACGAAAAAATAACTCTTCATTCTAAAATTGAGTATGACTTGAAGAATTCAAATTTATCTAATTTGGTTTTAGGAATAGAATACGAAAACCCTGGTCTTGTTTATGGGCTGGCTCTGATAGAATCTAATGAATTAGATTGGTTTAGATTGATAAATGAAAATACTTATAATGAATATAATCAAGAAAGTTTTAGAATTTATTTCGAATTAAAGGGTTTAGGGTCTTTAGGAAGAAAAATTAATCAATATACAGAGAAAAGCTTATTACAATGATATTTTCAAAGATTTTAAAAAAATTTATTCTCTTTTTTATATTCTTTTCTTTAAATGCAACTGCGGCTAAAGAAGTTCTAGATAAAATTGCAGTTATTGTTGGAGATGGTGTTGTTTTAGAGTCACAATTTAATTTTAAATTTAACAGATATATTCAAGAATTTTCAAAACAAAACCCTAATCAACCATTACCTCCTGAAAGTTTTTTAAAGAAACAAATTTTGGAAAATCTTATAATTGAAGAATTGCTTTTTCAAAAAGCTAAAAAGTTTGGTGTAAGAATTAGCGATCAAGAACTAAATGACTATATGGAGCGTCTAGCGTCTAGTAATAATTTAAGCCTAGATGAATTTATAAATAAAGTTTCTACCGAGGGAGATTTTCAAGATTTTAGAAAAGATTTGAGAAACAATCTTATTATTCAAAGAGTGCAAAGAGGTCTTGTAAGGCCTAAAGTATTTATATCCGATCAAGAAATAAAAAATTATATTGGATCAACGGACGGTCAAAACTCTATCTTGGTAGAATATAAAATAAATCAAATTTTAGTGAAATCAAAAAATCTTGCTGATGAAGTTTATCAAAAACTTTCTGATGGAAAAAATTTTAACGAACTTAAAAAAGAATATGATGAAAGCAATGATGATGAAATTCCTAAATGGCAAAAAATTTCTGAATTACCCTCTTTATTTAATATTGCAAAAGATATGCAGATCGATGATTTTTCAGAGGCTCTTAAAAGCGGAGCTGGATACTATTTGATCAAACTAGAAGATAAAAAAGGAGATACTGTAAAAATTGAAAAACAAGATTTGGTTAGACACATTCTTGTGCAAACTTCGGAAATAAGAAGTGATAAACAAGCTGAAGAGTTAATTAAGGAAATTAAAGATAGAGTAATTGCAGGAGAAGAATTTCGAGTTTTAGCTAGATTATATTCAGATGATCCTGGATCAAAATTAGATGGAGGAAATCTAGGTTGGTCTACTTCTGATAAATATGATCCAACGTTCAAGAAAGTTATCGATGAATCAAACCTTAATATGGTTAGTGATGTTTTTAAAAGTTCTTTTGGGTTTCATATTCTCGAAGTAATGGACAGAAGGGAAAAAGATGTTTCAAGTGAATTACAAAAAGATAAAGCATTTAGGATAATATTTGAAAGAAAGTACGAAGAACAGCTTGAAAGAACACTGCAAGAATTAAGAGCTGAATCATACGTAGATATAAAAATTAAAATATGAAAAGAATTGCTCTGAGTCCTGGAGATCCTGCAGGAATCGGTCCAGAAATTTGTTTAAGATCTCTAAGTGAGAATATAGATTGCCTTTCAAATTTTGAATTAATAGGAGATATTAATTTTTATAAAAAATTATCTAGAGATCTGAATTTAGATTTATCTTTTCAAGAAACTATAAATAAAGAGAATGCCATTCTAGTAAAAAATATCCCTTTAAGTTCTGAAGTAATTTTAGGATCGCCTAATATTAAAAATTCAAAATATACACTAGACGTCTTACTTGCTGGCTCATTAGGAACACTTAATAAAGATTACTCTGCTCTTGTCACAGGCCCAATTAATAAAAAAATTATTAATGATTATGGTTTTGAATTTTCTGGTCATACAGAGTTTTTAGCCGATATTTCAAATACCAAGAATGTGGTTATGCTTCTAGCTAATTCAAAATTAAGAGTTGCTTTATTAACTACTCATATTCCGTTGAGCAAAGTACCTGAAACAATTACAACTGAAAAAATCATAGAAACAACAATGATTCTTAACGATAGCTTAAAAAATCTTTGGAAAATTAAAAATCCAAAAATATGTATTCTTGGTCTTAACCCTCATGCTGGGGAAGGAGGTTTTATGGGCGAAGAAGAAATGGAAGTAATTGAACCTGCGGTTAATGCTTTGCTAAGAAAAAACATAAATGTCGATGGTCCCCTTTCTGCCGATACTGCCTTCTTAGATGAAAGATTAAAAAAATATGATGCGTATTTAGCAATGTTCCATGATCAGGGGCTTCCTGTTTTAAAATCAATGGGTTTTGGAGATTCAGTAAACATTACCTTAGGATTACCTTTCACAAGAATATCTGTTGATCATGGCACAGCATATGAACTAGCAGGGAAAAATAAGGCAGACTCATCTAGTTTCAAAAAAGCTATGGAATTAGCTTTAGAGTTTTCCTCATAATACTGTGAGTAAAATATTTAAGAAAAAAAAATTTGGTCAAAATTTTTTATCTGATGAATTTATTCTCAGCGCACTTATGAATTTCATAAATCCATCTCCAAAAGATCTATTTTTAGAAATTGGCCCTGGTTCTGGAAACTTGACAGAAATGTTCACTGGTACGTCAAAAAAATTTACAGCTATTGAATTTGACAGAGATTTGATTGATCTATTGAAAGAAAAATTTAAAAAGGAGAAAAATTTTGAAATAATAAATAAAAATATTTTAGACATAGATTTAAATGATTTCGCTAGTAAAGATAACAAAATAAGACTGGTAGGCAATCTGCCTTACAACATGTCCAGTCCAATTCTTGATTGGTGTTTTAAAAATATTCATCTCATTAAAGATATGCATTTTATGTTTCAAAAAGAATTTGCTCACCGATGTGCAGGAAATAAAAATACGAAATCATATGGAAAACTTAGTGTAATTTGTAATTATTTTTGTGAGGTAAAAATTTTGACTGATATAGATAAGTCTTATTTCGATCCAGTACCTAAAGTTGATAGTACTTTTCTAAAATTTGAACCTAAAATAAGTGAAACAAATGCAAAAGAATTAAATAGTTTAAATATTCTTTTAAATAAGTTATTCAATAAAAAAAGAAAAAAAATATTAAAAACTCTTAAAGAACTATTTTCTGAAGAAGAGTTGTCAAAGCTAAGTATTGACTTCAATTTAAGGCCGGACCAACTTAGTCTCGAGGATTATATCTCTTTAACAAAATTAAATTTTAAAAATGGCTAACTACGCTATCGGTGACATTCAGGGCTGTTATAAAGAATTTCGCTTAGCTTTGAAGAAAGTAAATTTTGATATCGAAAATGATTATTTATGGCTGGTTGGTGACTTAATTAATAGAGGCCCTGATTCGTTAAAGCTCATAAAATATTTATATAAAATAAGGAAGAGAGCTCACATTGTTTTGGGAAATCACGAGCTACATTTCTTATCCTGTTTATATGGACAAAGAGAATTATCAAAAACGGATACTCTCTCAAAACTTATCACAACGAAAAAATCCCAAAAATATGCAGAATTTTTGATTCAACAACCTTTAATTTTTCAAAAAAAAATAGAATATCAAAATAAATCTAAGAGAATAATAATGGTTCATGCCGGAATTCCGCCTAATTTATCCTTAGCGAAATGCTTTAACTTGAATAAAGATTTTCAAATTGCTATAAAGAAAAATCCAAAGAAAATTTTAAAAAAAATATTTTCTAATTCTTTTTCTGAATTTTCCAAGACAATGAGCTCAATAGATCAATTAGTTTTTTTTACAAATGCTTTGACGAGAATAAGAATCTGTAATCAAAAGGGAAAAATTGATTTTAAGTATAAAGGTAAGATTAGCCAAGTGCCTAAAAAATATGATGCTTGGTTCAATTTTAGAAATAGCTTCACAAATAAAAACTCACAGTTAATATTTGGACATTGGGCTGCAATTAAAGGAAAAACTGAAAAAAAGAATATTTTAGGATTAGATACAGGATGTGTTTGGGGAGATAAACTTACTATTATGAGACTAGAAGATAATAAAAGATTTCAAATAAAAAAAATTTAAGAGAAATGAAATGCTATTTGGTTGGTGGAGCTATTAGAGATAGATTGCTTAATTTATCGTTCTCAGAAAAAGATTTTGTTGTAATAGGTGAAACAGAAGCATCTATGCTCGAAAAAGGTTTTATTTCTGTTGGAAAAAAATTTCCTGTTTTCCTGCATCCTAAAACAAAAGAAGAATATGCATTAGCAAGAAAAGAAAAGAAAATAGCTATAGGTCATCAGGGATTTTCTTTTGAAACTGATAATACTGTTACGTTAGAAGAGGATCTTTCAAGGAGAGATTTAACTATAAATGCAATTGCAGAAGATGAAAAAGGAAATTTAATTGACCCTTTTGGCGGGCAGAAAGATTTAAAAGAAAAAATACTTAGACATGTATCTCCAGCCTTTTCTGAGGATCCTTTAAGAATTTTTAGAGTAGCTAGATTTGCAACCAAGTTTTTCGCTTTAAATTTTGAGGTAGATAAATCGACTATAGCCTTAATGAAATCTATTCCTAAAAAAGAGATAGAAAATTTATCGTTTGAAAGAATCTGGCAAGAGACAGAAAAAGTTTTGAAAATGAAAAATACTCATATTTTTTTTGAGATTTTAAATAATGTAAATGCTCTATTTGTTTTTCCTGAAATAGAAGAAAATTTTTCAAAGTCGGTTAATTCTTTAAAAGAATTAAATGAAGATAGTAAAGAGGAAGAAAAATGGGCCGCACTAAACCTTGATAATAAAACTCTTGATGATTTGCCTATTCCAAAAAGGTTTTTAAGGTTTGTAAAATATTCAAGAGATTTTAAAGAAACTCTAGCTTTAGATATTTCAAAAAAAATTCTGTTGGAAGCTTTGATGAAAATTAATGCATTCAGAGATAAAAAATTAGCTTTGCAAATTGTTATTTTTCTTCAAAATAATAATAAGTTAAATTCTGCTCTAATTTCTCTAAATTTAGATTGGGATAATTTGCTTTCGGAATTAAACTCAGTAAGTGTTAATAAAGGTTTTTCAGAAAATGGAGAACTCATAAAAAAAGAAATCTATAATACAAGACTTAACATTCTTGGAAATTATTTAAATGAATAAAACAATTTTTATCACTGGGGGTGCCATTAGAATTGGTAAAGAAATTTGTAAAAAATTTCATCAAGAAGGTTTTAATGTAATTTGTCATTACAATTCCTCAAATAATTTCGCAAATCAGCTCTCAGAAGAGTTAAACCAAATTAGAAAAGGCTCTTGTGAATTAATTCAATTTGATTTGAACGAAATTAATAAATATCCAGATTTTATAAAAAAAGTAAAAAGTCTATATGAGTCAATAGACATATTAATAAATAATGCTTCTGCTTTTTATTCTTCCCCTCTTAATGATTATCAAGAAAAAGATTGGGATATTTTGCATAATTCTAATTTAAGAGGACCGTTTCTTATTTCATCTTTTTTAAAAGAAACAATCAGTAAAAATAATGGCACCATAATAAACATTACAGATGCTATGGTAATAAGAGGAATGAAAGATTATTCGATTTACTCTGCTGCAAAGGGGGGCTTAGAAACTCTTACAAAATCGTTAGCTCGTGATTTAGCTCCAAATATAACAGTTAATGGTGTTGCGCCAGGTGCAATTCTTCTTCCATCCGACGGATCCGCAAACGAAGATTTATTATTATCAAAAATTCCATTAGGTCGTTTGGGCACTGAAGCAGATATAGCTTCGGCAGTTTTTTATTTATCAAAAAATAAATACATAACCGGGCAAATTTTAAGAGTTGATGGAGGAAGGTCTCTTAATTAAGATAGAGAAATGCCAATTAATTTAACATGATTAAAAAATTTGAAAGTCAATTCAATGGAACAAAAGAGATGTCGGAAAAGCATTTTATTGATCCGGAGATTCTTACTCCTTTCTTAGAAAAAAACGTAACTGATTTTAGTGGTCCTTTAGAAATTAAGGAATTTATAGGTGGCCAATCAAACCCTACATACTTTTTAAAAGCCGGAGAGAAGTTATATGTTTTAAGAAGAAAGCCTCCAGGTGTTCTCTTGAAAACTGCTCATGCTGTAGATAGAGAATTCAAAGTAATTTCTGCATTAAATAAAACTGAAGTGCCTGTTCCTAAAGCATACCTTCATTGCGCAGATGAGAGTTTAATAGGAACAGAATTCTTTGTTATGGAATATGTCGATGGAACAGTTATTTGGGAATCTGATATTCCTCATGGAACTAATGAAGATAGATATCAGATTTATTCATCAATGAATGAAACCATGGCAAGTTTGCATTCGGTTGATCCTTTTAAAATTGGATTAGAGGATTTTGGAAAACCTGGAAATTACGTTGCACGTCAAGTGTCAAGATGGACTAAGCAATACAGAGATTCAGAAACCGCAGAAATTCCTTCTATGAATAAATTAATTGATTGGTTGCCTAAAAACCTGCCTTCTGAGAAACCTACTAGATTAGTTCATGGTGATTTCAGTTTAACCAATGTAATTGTTAATCCTGAAACTAATAAAATTGCTTCAATTTTAGACTGGGAACTTTCTACGTTAGGTGATCCGATTGCAGATTTTAGTTATCACTGTTTGCAATACTTTATTAATCCTGTTTTGTCAGACGCAAAAAAATGCAAAGAATTAAATATCCCTGATATAAACTCATATCGTGATATGTATATGGAAAATTCGGAATTTGAAATAAGCGAAAGCGAATGGAATACATACATGGGTTTTAGTATGTTCAAATTAGCTGCGATAGCTCAGGGAATTACAGGAAGAGTTAGGGACGGAACAGCGGCTGGAAAAGATGCAGATAAGTTTTTTGAGCAAACAATATCATTGGCTGAACTAGGTTGGGTATTTGTTCAAAAGTGATTTAAAAAAGGAGGGAGAATGAGTAAAAAAAATATGCCTATTGAAAAAGGCCACATAATGATGTTCGCAAGAGCAATTGGAGACGAGAATCCAATTTATTCTGATGAAAATTATGCTTCAGAAAAAACAGGCGGGATTATAGCCCCGCCTACTTTCACTCAATCTTCTGCTCAATTCGACCCTGACTATTTCCTGAGACCAAAAATTGGAAAACCTTGGTTTGGATCAGGCAAGAATCCAACGGGTATTGAAAAAAGCAAAAATAAAACAGAAAGTTCTACCAGTACAAATATCCTTCACGCAGAGCAACATTTTGAATACCACCTACCTTTAAAGCCTGGAGATACTTTAACTCCTCAAGTTTCAGAGGGAGAAAAATGGGAAAAAGAGAGCAAAAGAGCTGGACTTCTAAAATTTAGCGAAAGTATAACTAAATACTATAACCAAGATGATGAGCTGGTTATTACGGCAAGATCTGTAGGCGTTGTTACAGAAAAAGTAGTAGAAAATTAGAAGAGGTTAATCATGATTGATGTTAATAAAATTAAGATTGGGGATATTTTCAGTGAAGAAATAGTAAATAACTTAACGAGAACACAAATCGTTCAATATGCAGGAGTGTCAGGAGATTATAATCCTATTCATACTGATGAAATTTTTGCTACTAAAGTTGCAGGCTATCCTTCTGTCTTTGCTCACGGGATGTTGACAATGGGTATGACTGGCAAAATGATAACCAATCTAGTTGGTGATGGAAATTTAAAAAATTTTGGCGTTAGATTTACAAACCAGGTTTGGCCTGGAGATACTTTAACTACTAAGGCAGAAGTGAAGTCGATAGAGACTATTTCTGATAAGACGCAAATAACTTTTGAGGTAATTACCGAAAATCAAAATAATGTTCCTGTTATTACAGGAAGCGCTAAGGCATCATTTTAATAAATGAGTTCAGAATATAAGCCTAAATTAGATAGCGGCTATTCATATTATGTCTTGTCGCTTTTGCTACTAGTCTACATTTTCAATTTTTTAGATAGACAAATAATCGCTATTCTTGCCCCTGATATTCAAAAGGATCTAGGCATTTCATTAGGAGATCTAGGATTTCTTTATGGCACTGCTTTTGCAATTTTTTACGCAATTATGGGCGTTCCATTAGCAAAGTTAGCAGATTCATGGAATAGAACAAAATTAATTAGTATTGGAGTCGGTTTATGGAGTTTCATGACAGCTGCATCAGGATTAGCAAGAGGTTTTATCGGTCTAGCTTTTTGTAGAATAGGAGTTGGTGTAGGAGAATCAAGCGCAAGCCCTGCTGCCTACTCTCTCTTGGCAGATTTCTTTTCAGATAGAATAAAAACTACAGTTTACTCAATATATGCTAGTGGTATTTACATTGGTGGAGGCATTGGAATATTTTTAGGTGGATGGATTGCTGATTCTTGGAATGCGGCCTATCCAATTAGCGAATTAGCTCCTTTTGGTTTTGCGGGATGGCAAATAGCATTTATTTCGGTTGGTCTTCCAGGTTTAATTGTTGCTTTGCTTGTGCTAACAATTAAAGAGCCTCTTAGAGGACATACTGAAGATGTCGAAATAAAAAAAGTAGACAAGCCTTTCAAAGAAGCAGGGAAAATGCTTGCTGGGATAATACCCTTTGCTTCGATAATTAATCTTTATAAAGATGGTTCAGATAAAAAAGAAATATATTTGCAACTAGCTTTCAAATTAGGAATATTTTTATTAATTTTTGTAATGGGTGTTTTGACTTCAGACTGGATGCAATGGTCTGCTTTCGGGCTAGGTCTATATGCCCTATTTAGTTGGATTCAAACAGTAAAAATTAAAGATCCAGTTTCTTATGAGATTGTTTTTAAATCAAAGACAATGAATTTGATAATGGTAGCCTTTCCTTTGTTCAGTTTTATGGGATATGCAGTTAGTGCTTTTTTGCCTACCTATTTCATGGAAACTTTCGAAGTATCTAAAACTATAGCTGGAAGAAATTTAGGACTACAAAGTGCAATCTTTGGTTTTCTAGGTTTATTATTTGGGGGAGTTTTCTCTGATTATTTAAGGAAGTCATACGCTAACGGAAGACTGGTTGTGGGAATGATATCAGTCGTCTTGTCTCCTATATTTTTAATACTTGCTCTTCACGCTGAAACTTTGTTTTTATTTTATGTTCACCATATTATTTGGTCTTTTGTATCAACGTTTTGGGTAGGTCTATGTGTTGCAACTGCAACTGACCTTGCTTTGCCAAGAATGAGAGGCATGGCATCAGCTTATTTCATTTTAATGGCTTCTGTTGTTGGCCTTGCCTTAGGACCTTATACAGTTGGAAAAGTTGCAGACATTTACATCTCTTATGGTAACTCAACAGCTGAAGCGTTGAGTTTGTCAATGCAAACGCTTTCGATTGTTTTTTTAATTAGTCTTACGCTTCTCTTTTTTGCTGTAAAAAATCTTCCTTTTGAGGAAAAAAGTAAATTTGATAGAGCTAGAGAATTAGGAGAGATTTGCTAATTAAATTACTTTAACTTCTTTATAAAAATTATTTTTCTCTATCAACATTTCTTTGAAAGTTAATCCATTTAAAGGATGTATTTTGCTTGGACAAATTTCTGTAAGTGGTACTAAAACAAAAGAGTATTTTTCAATATCTTTATGAGGAACTTCCTGATTGTTCTTTTTTATGATTTCCTCCCCAAAAGTTAAAAGATCTAAATCAATCAATCTATCAGAAAATTTTAATTTTTCCTTCTTTCTACCCATGCTGACTTCAATACCTTTTAGGAGTTTAATTACATTTTCAAATGTTAATTCTGTATCGCAGAGAATCACTTGATTTAAGAAATCCTCCCCCACAAAACCCTTCGACTTACTAGAATAAATTTTTGAAGACTTAAGAAGATTAAATCTATTTTTTATTAAATCGCCTGCTCTTTTAAGGTTATCTCTTGGATTGACATTACTGCCTAAACTTATGGTAATTTCGCTCGTCATTATTTTCTAAAAATATTAACTCCAACAGATTTTGAGCCTCTCAGAGCTCCAGGCTTTTCAACTTTTAATGAAATATCTTTAATTTGTTTATTTTTAAGAACTAATTTAGCAATTTCTTCTGCCATCTTTTCTACTAAGAAAAAAGACGAATTCTCTACTAAGTTTACTATCGACTTACCAATTTTTTTATAATCCAAAGCATCTTCTATTAGATCTGACTTACCTGCTTTAGAAATATCGAAGCTCATTTCCAAGCTTATTCTGACAATTTGCTTTACTTCTCTCTCCCATCCAAAAATACCAATTATTGTTTCTATTTCCAGATCTTTTATAAAAACTTTATCCATTATTTATGTCCTCTAAGCTCCACCTCGGCTTTACTTCAATCAAATGATCATTTCTAAAATTTAATTTTTCACTTGCTGCAAAAGCAATCATAGCTCCATTATCCGTGCAGCGAGAAAGATCTGGATAATAAATATTTTTTTCATTAATTTCACCTTTGAATTTTTCTCGTAAAGCTTTATTAGCTGCGACACCCCCAGAAAGAACTAGTTGGTTACAATCTTCTCGTCTCATAGCTTTTATAGATTTTTTAACTAAGCAGTCTATTGCAGCATCTTGAAAAGCTAAAGCAATGTCATACTTTGTTTGATTATTGAATTTTTTCTCTATTTTAAGGCGCTTTACTTCATACAAAACAGCTGTTTTTAATCCGCTAAAACTAAAATTTAAATCCAGAGAATTAATCATCGGTCTTGGAAACTCTATACTAGATGAATTACCTTTCAATGCATTTTTTTCTATTTCTGGTCCTCCAGGATAATTAAAGCCAAGTAATTTAGCAGTTTTGTCGAAAGCTTCGCCTACTGCATCGTCTATTGATTCTCCAATTATTTCATAATTATTTGGTGAATTTACTTTGGCTAACAAAGTGTGTCCTCCAGATACTAATAAAGTCATAAATGGGTAAAGTAAATTATCAGACTCATATTTAGCCATTATTAAGTGAGCTTCCATATGATGGATTGGGATTGTGGGAATACCCAAACTAAAAGCAAGGGCTTTGGAAAAGGCAGTTCCAACCATTAATGGTCCTCTCAGGCCTGGCCCTTCTGTATATGCAATTACGTCGATATCTTCTAAGTTAATCTTTTTTGCTTTAAGTTCTTCATCTATCAAAGGTAATAACTTATTTACATGATCTCGTGCGGCTAATTCTGGGACAACTCCTCCAAATAAATTATGTTTTTCGGCTTGGCTATAAAGAGATTCAAAAATAAATTTATTTGATTTGTTATCAAACAAAGCTATTCCCGTTTCATCACACGAAGTTTCGATTCCCAATATTTGCATAACAAAATATTAACAGATAGAAATAGACTTCTAAATATTTTGCAAAAAATTCTAATCATAGCTAGAATTGACATCTTTAAAAAAAATATGCCAATAATTAAGTTAAAAGAAACAGAGTCATTTGATGCGGGGTTGCGAAGATTTAAAAGATCTTGTGACAAAGCAGGTATTATTGCTGAAGTTAGAAAAAGAGAGTTTTATGAAAAACCAACGGCTGTTCGAAAAAGAAAAGCAGCAGCAGCGGTAAAAAGAGCTTCCAAAAAAAGAAAAATGGGAACCATGCCTCCTCTAAGGGCAAGATTCTAGAAATTAAAATGTCAAACCATATTAAAGCTTCAATTAAGCATGAAGTTTCTCTTTCTATGAAAGAGGGAAATAAATTTAGGACTACAACTCTGAGATTAATCGTTTCATCTTTTCAAGTTGAAGAAATAAATAAAAAAATAGATTTAGAAGATAAGGAGTGCATAGTAATTTTAGAAAAGATGATCAAACAAAGAAAAGACTCCATAACTCAATTTGAAGCTGCAGGAAGAAAAGAACTTGCACAGAAGGAAAAAGATGAAATTCTCATAATTAAAGAATTTATGCCTGAGCAATTGAGTACAGAGGAAGTAATTAAGTTAGTGAATAAAGTTATTTCGGAAACTAATGCACAGTCCATGAAAGATATGGGAACAGTGATGGGAAAGCTAAAGGAGTTTACCTCAGGAAAAGCTGATTCAGGTTTTGTAAGCTCTGAAGTAAAAAAAGCCCTAAGCTAGACTATTTCTTTATATTTTTAACAGTTTCGACTATGGCTATAGTCTGTTGATCTGCCTCAATATTTATTAAGTCTCCTTTTTTAATACTTGATAAGTTGGTTCTTTCAATTGTTTCTGGAATTAAAGAAACACTAAAATGGGTCTTAGTGGAATTTGATACTGTAAGACTAATGCCATTTACTGCAACATATCCTTTTTGAAAAATGTAATCCTTTACAGCAGAAGGTTTTGAAATAGTTAAAACTTTCTCTTTTCCTTTTTTAAATTCTTTTACTTTGCCCATGCCATGCACATGGCCTGAGACTAGATGACCGCCGATTTCATCTCCTATTTTTAAAGATCTTTCTAAATTTAAAGGGATTAATAAATTTTTAACTAAGTTGGTTAACTTTAAAGACTCGTGAATAATTTCAAATTTAATATTGTCTTTTGAGAATGAACATACTGTAAGACAAACTCCGTTTACAGCAACGCTGTCTCCTTTTTTTAAACCTTTTGTAAAACCTTTATCAACAAAAACTGATATTTCAGCACCAAAATTTTTTTTTGTTATTTTTGATTTTATAGATTTTGATTGAATTATTCCGGTGAACATATGATTATTTTTTTAAATCTGAAATTTTTGCAATAGAAAATATTTGAAGACCTTGATTTATTAAATTTGTCTTGTAAAAATTATTATTTTCATCTTTCTCCTCCCTGTCTAAAGCAACAATTGCAGCAGAAAGTTCTGCCTTTTCTTTCTTTATAATTTCCATACTATTTGTAATTGCAGTTCCAGCAGTAAGTACATCATCGATTATAAGGACTTTTTTACCTTGCAAAGAGCCAATTAGTCTTCCGCCCTCGCCATGATCTTTAGTTTCTTTTCTATCAAAAATTAGATCTACTTTCTTATTGGTCTTTTCAAAATAAGTTATGCCTACTGCAGTTGCTAAAGGAATACCCTTATAGGCTGGCCCAAAAATAGCATCAAAATTTATTTTCTCTTCAATTATTTTTTCCACATAAAAATCAGATAAGTTTTTTAGACAATCGTTTTTAAAAAAAGAAGATATATCAAAAAAATAATCACTCTTCTTGCCAGACTTTAAGGTGAAGTCACCAAATTTAAGTGCATTTAATTCAATAGCTTTTTCTAGAAAAGGTTGCATATAATCTCTTTTATAAGAATTTTTGCATTAATGAATAAAAATCTCCACAAACTTTTTGTAATTTCTAGTCCATCAGGGGGAGGAAAAACTAGTTTATTGAAAGCTTTTTTTGAAGATGAAAAAGCAAAAAACCTCATTATGTCTATTTCATATACTACAAGAAAAAAAAGAGAAGGAGATGAAGAGGGAAAAGATTATTTTTTTGTAAGTCGCGATGAATTTAAAATAAAAGAAAAAAATAATGATTTTTTAGAAAGCGCTAATGTTTTTGGTAATTTTTATGGAACAGATAAAAATTTTATTTTTTCCAAGCTTAAATTTTCTGACGTAATTCTTGAGCTCGATTGGCAGGGAGCAGAAAGTATAAAAAAAATCTTTAAAGAATCAATTTTGATTTCTTTAATTCCACCGTCTTATCAAGATTTAGAAAATCGACTTAGAGGTAGGGCTTTAGATACAGATAAAACAATCACGAAAAGACTTTCTGAATCTAAAATAGAAGTCTCTAAGTGTTTAACTTTTGATTTTTTAATCCTTAATGATGATTTTGAAAAAGCTTTACTGGATTTAAAGGATATTATTTTTAAAAAATTAAACCCAAAAGAATTTAAATCTAGGGTTACTGATGATTTATTAAAGAACTTACTAGATTAAAGCAGAGAATTTGAGTAGAATCGTGCTCTTTTTGAAATTATGGCTAGAATTACTGTAGAAGACTGTTTAAAACAAATACCAAATCGTTATGAAATGGTCAAACTTGCTGCAAAAAGAGTCAAGCAATTGGCTGTCGATGGCAGAGAACCTACTGTTGATCCCGAAGATGATAAACCTACGGTTATAGCTTTAAGAGAGATTGCTGCTGGAACAGTAACATTTGACAATATTGATAGCTTCAATTTCGATGCTCTTGAGGAAGAGCTTTCCGAACAGCTCATTTCTGACGAAGACTTATAATCCTTTAGTTAAGCTGGCTTTTTGCTAAAATTTGCAGTTATGGTTGCAAATGATAAATCATTACAAAAATTAAATAGGAATTTAAGTTCTTACTTAGATGAATCTCAGCTTGAACAAGTCAATAAGGCTTATCTTTATGCGGCTAATGCGCATTCAGGTCAATTTAGATCAAGTGGAGATCCATACGTTACACATCCAGTGGCCGTCGCTGAAATATTAGCCAAATTTAAGATGGATGAGGATTGTCTAACTGCTGCAATGCTCCATGATGTCATTGAAGATTCTGGGATTCCTAAATCATTTTTAAAAAAAGAATTTAATTCTAATGTTGCTGAATTAGTAGATGGAGTAAGTAAATTAGATAAGATTTCTTTAAACTCTAAACAAGAAGAACAAGCTGAAAATTTCCAGAAAATGGTGCTAGCAATGTCACAAGATATTAGAGTTATTGTTCTTAAACTAGCAGATCGTTTGCATAATATGAGAACTCTTAATTTTCTGAGTGATGAGAGGCAAAGAAGAATTTCTCTTGAGACGTTAGAGATATATGCTCCGATAGCTCATAGATTGGGAATGCATCAAATATATAGAGAACTCGAAGATATAGCTTTTCAAGTAATGAATCCTTTTAGAAGTAAAGTTTTAAAAAATGCTATCAACAAAAAAACGAAAGGAAGGAAGAAAATTCTATCTAAAATTGAATCCTCTATTAAAGAAAAAATGTTTGAAAATAAAATTCCTTGTCAGGTCCAGGGTAGAAGAAAACATTTGTATGGGATTTTTAAAAAAATGAAAAAACAATCCAAATCTTTAGAGGATGTTTTAGACGTATATGCATTTAAAATAACAATAGACAATACTATGGACTGTTATAAAGTTCTAGGCATATTACATAACTCTTTTAAGCCTATTGAAGGAAGATTTAAGGACTATATTGCAATTCCAAAATCCAATTCTTATCAATCTTTACATACTGGAATTATGACTTTTGACGGTCTCCCTGTTGAAATTCAAATTAGGACTCATGATATGGACGAATTGGCTGAATTTGGTGTTGCGGCACATTGGTTTTATAAAACAGGCAAATCCGATAACCCAGCTCAATCTAGGGCAAGGAGATGGGTAAATACTTTGGTAGAAGTACAAAAAAATATTGAAGACCCTCAAGATTTTATTGATGTCGTAAAAACTGGTTTAGTTCCAAATGAAATATATGTTTTTACACCTAATGGAGATATTGTGGAATTACCAAAAGATTCTACACCAATAGATTTTGCTTTTGCCGTTCATTCTGATATTGGTCTCCATTGTAAGGGCTGCAGAATAAATAAAAATCTAGCTCCTTTGAGCGTTCCTTTGGAGAGCGGACAAACAATAAATATAATTACTGATAAATATCCACAAGCAAACCCTACGTGGCTTGAGTTTGTTAGGACTTCAAGAGCAAGAAGCGCGATTAGAAATTCTACGAAAAACTTAAAAGCTTCAAAGGCACGAAAATTTGGAAAGAATTTATTAGAGCAATCCTTGAGACCGCATCATATAAAGCTCAGAAACGTCCCGAAAGCAAGAATGAGTAAACTTCTTAGTGCAATAAACGTAAAAAGTGTAAGAGAATTATTAGAACAAATAGGATCTGGACAAAGATCGAGTCTAGTTGTGGCTCATCAGATAATTCAATTTCTGGATTATGATCAAAAAGATTTGATAGAGTTCTCCAATATCCAAATAAGTGGTTCAGAGGGATTAGTCCTTTCTTACGCAGCATGTTGCAAACCAATTCCTGGGGATAATATTATTGCTCACTTTTCTAACCAAAAAGGGATCGTTATACATACAGAACGTTGTAAAAATATGACTGCCTTAAGGAAAGATCCAGCTCACTGTGCTCCTGTGCAATGGGAAAACGAAGTTAAGGGTGACTTTTCGGTAGAGATTAAAATCATTTCGGACGATAGGCCTGGTCTGTTGGCAGAGATATCTGCATCAATAAGTGAAGCAAATTCAAATATCGTAAATTTTAGAATGGACCCTCCTGCGGGAAGTTCAATTCAAATGTTCGTTGTTATAGAGCTTAAAGATAGGCAACATCTAGCAAAAATCATGCGAAGATTGAGAAGATTAAAACATGTAATTTCTGTTTTAAGAATACATAATCAAGATCAAAAAATAGAATCCATTTCAAGATGAAAAAAGTAATTTCTACTAACAAAGCTCCGTCAGCTATAGGAACTTACTCTCAAGCTGTTCTTGCAAATGGTTTTCTTTTTATATCTGGTCAAATTCCTTTAGATCCTAAAAATATGGAATTAGTAGCAGGAATAGATAATCAAATTGAAATGGTTTTTAAAAATATAAATGAAATTCTTAAAGAAGCAAATATGGATTTTTCCAATATTATAAAACTTAATATTTTATTGGATAACTTAGAAAATTTTGAAAAGGTAAATCAAATAATGAGTAGATTATTTGAAGAGCCTTATCCCGCAAGAGCTGCTTATGAAGTTTCTAAACTTCCAAAAAATAGTTCCGTTGAAATAGAAACTATTGCGTATCAAGGAAGTGAAAAGTAATTCTTTGAATTCACCTATAGATGAAATCAAGGGGGTTGGCCCAAAAATTAAGTCTCAGCTTGAGTTGATAGGAATTAATAATGTAGAAGATGCTTTATTTCTACTTCCTAAAAGCTATGAAAATAGAACTAAGCTCACCCAAATTAAAGATTTGATTCCCGGTCAGCCTTTTCAAGTAGAGGGTGAAATAATTGAAAGTAAAATCTACTACCCAGGAAGAAGAGCTTTCTTCGCAAAAATTACTGATGGAACTGGTTTTTTGCAAATTAGATTATTTTTCTTCTCACAACAACAGGCTAAATCATTCGAAAAAGGACTGTCTGTAAGAATATATGGAGTTATAAGAAATACTGGAAACAAACTGGAAGTATTTCATCCAAGTTATAAAATTTTTAATTCAAAATTTAGACCTCCTCTGGATGATACTTTGACGCCAGTATATTCATTGGGCTCAAGCAAAATAACTCAATATAGACTTCGAACAATTATTCTTAATTGTCTGAAAAAAATTAATGAATCCAATTTAAATGAACAAAATATTGATAAGACTTTTTTTGATCAAAATATTTCTAGGTTATCTATCAAAGAAGCTCTAAAAATAATCCACAGTCCGTCTGTTAAGGACGATATTGTAAAAATTAAACAGTTTGAACATCCTGCTCAAAAAAGATTGATTATTGAAGAGTTAATAACAAATCTAATTGGCGTAAAAATCTCTACAAAAAAAATAGATAAAATGGTTGCAGCAGTTATTGACTCCAACGACAAAATTTTAAGTTCTTTTTATAAATCCGTCCCCTTCGACTTAACCAATGCTCAAATAAGAGTAATCAAAGAAATTCAAGCAGATATAAAGAAATCTAAGCCCATGAGAAGACTCGTGCAAGGAGATGTAGGATCTGGTAAAACCCTAGTCGCAGCTGGGGCAATACTAACTTGTGCAAAGAATAATCTTCAATCTGTTCTTCTCTGTCCAACTGAAGTATTAGCTGAGCAGCACTTTAAAAATTTTTCTACTTGGTTTGCTAACGAGAATGTAGATATTGCAATCTTGACAGGAAAAACAAAAAAGAAAGAGTGGGAAAAAATAGATGAAAATCTGCGTTCTGGAAAAATAAAAGTTTTGATAGGTACGCACTCTATTTTCCAAGAAAGAGTTTCTATGAAAAATCTTTCTCTTGTTGTTGTAGATGAACAGCAAAGATTTGGGGTAAAACAAAGATTTGAAATGCTTCAAAAATCGAAAGAGGAACTTTTACCACATCAACTTTTTATGACAGCTACTCCGATACCTAGAACTCTTGCCATGACTATTTTTGCTGATCTTAGTGTGTCTAAAATTGACGAAATGCCGCCTGGAAGAAATCCTGTAGTTACCTCGGTAATGTCTAATGATAAAAGAGATGAACTTGTGAAACGCTTAGAGGTAATTTGTTCAGAAGGAAATCAAGCTTTCTGGCTTTGTACTATGATCGAAGAATCTGAAAGTCTTGATGTTCAAGCAGCAGAATCTGCAAAAGAATGGATTTCAAAGAGAAGTAATAACCTTAAAGTTGGTTTGGTACATAGTAAGTTGAATAAATCCCAAAAAGATTCGGTTATAGAGAATTTTAGGAACGGAAAAGTAGATGTTTTGGTATGTACAACTGTTATAGAAGTTGGCATGGATGTTCCAAATGCTAGTTTAATGATTATTGAAAATGCTGAGAGACTAGGCCTGTCTCAACTACATCAATTAAGAGGAAGAGTAGGAAGAGGTCCTAATATGGACGCACACTGCGTGCTTCTTTATCAGGGCAAACTTGGAGAAATTGCTGAAGCTAGAATGGCCGCTATGAAAGAAACAAATGATGGTTTTAAAATATCGGAGATCGATATGAAGATAAGGGGCTCTGGAGAAATTCTAGGCACAAAGCAGTCTGGAGGGATGGAATTAAAAATTGCAGATCTTATGAGAGATGCTCATCACTTAGATAATGCCGAAGAACTTGCAAATATTCTTATTTCTTATCCTAACGAAGTAGAAATACTCATGAAAAGATGGGTAGGAAACAAACAGGATTTAATAGCTGCTCAATAAAAAGCCGATAAGTAATCGGCTTTTTATTAGAAATTATAAAAGTGGGGAGATTACCAAACTAACGATTGCCATAACATTGATTAAGATGTTCATCGCTGGACCAGAAGTATCTTTAAATGGATCACCTACTGTATCTCCTACTACAGCTGCAGCATGAGTGTCGGTTCCTTTTCCACCAAGATTTCCTTTTTCGATATATTTCTTTGCATTGTCCCAAGCGCCACCGGCATTAGCCATCATAAGTGCCATAGAAACGCATCCAATCAATCCGCCTCCTAACATTCCGCCTAAAGATTCTGCTCCCAGACCAAATCCAACTATGGCAGGAGCAGAAACAGCGATTACTCCTGGTAATAACATTCTCTTTAGAGCTGCTGATGTTGCAATATCCACGCACTTCGCAGTATCGGGTTCAGCATTTCCCTCTAACAAGCCTGGTATTTCTTTAAATTGCCTTCTTATTTCATTTATCATTTCAAAGGCAGCATCTCCCACAGCAGTCATTGTGATAGAAGAAATTAAAAATGGAATCGAGATTCCTATAAACATTCCTACTAGAACTTTGGGGTCAGAAAGGAGTAAAACAAATTCTCCTCCTCTGCTATGAGCAATAGTCTCAACAAAAGCTGCAATAATAGCTAATGCTGCTAATGCTGCGGCACCAATAGCGAAGCCTTTCCCTATTGCTGCTGTAGAATTTCCTACTTCATCCAAAGAGTCGGTTATCTTTCTTGTTTCCTCGCCCATTCCAGCCATTTCAGCTATTCCACCTGCGTTATCAGCTACTGGTCCATAAGCGTCAATTGCCATGGTAATTCCAACAGTTGCAAGCATTCCCACTGCGGCAATTCCTACTCCATAAAGACCAGTAAGCTCTGTAGATATCCAAACTATAGAAGCTAGGACTAAAATAGGAAGAACAACTGATTGCATTCCAACAGCTAAACCGGTGATCATCACTGTAGCTGGTCCTGTTTCTCCAGATTTTGCGATATTTTCAACAGGCTTACTGCCGGTATAATATTCAGTGATCAATCCAATTAAAACTCCTCCGACAGCACCAGTTAAAACTGCTTGCCATACTTTAAGACCTTCTTCTCCAACAATTAATTCTTGTATTAAAAAATAAGCTGCGATTATAAATAAAACAGCTGCTCCAATTGTCCCGATTCTTAATGCTGTTGCTGCATCTAAAGAAGAAACTGCTTTAACAATAAGTATTCCTAATATAGACGCAATTAAACCTATTGATGCTAAAGCCAAAGGTAAAAGCATTCTTCCGGTATCATCTATAGTTGCAGCAATTGCAATTGAAGCTATCATGGCGCCACAGTATGATTCAAAAATATCTGAACCCATTCCGGCCACATCGCCAACATTATCGCCAACATTATCAGCTATAACTCCTGGATTCCTGGGATCATCTTCTGGAATTCCTGCTTCTATTTTTCCTACTAGATCCGCTCCAACATCAGCACTTTTAGTAAAGATTCCTCCCCCAACTCTTGAAAATAAAGCTACACATGAAGCTCCCATTCCAAATCCTTCTATTGCCCTGGCAGTATCGGGATCTCCTCCAAAGTAAAAATATAAACCGCCTAAGCCAACTAATCCTAATGAGGCTACGCAAAGACCCATAATAGATCCTCCATAAAAGGCTATAGACAAAGCTGTTTTAGCTCCTTGATTTGCAGCTGCCGTAGCTGTTCTAGAATTAGCTTTCGTAGCAGAGAACATACCTAGCCAACCAGCTAATGATGAAGATATCGCTCCTGCAGTAACGGCAATTGCTGTATTAAGCCCTAATGCTAAATAAGAAAGGACAATCAAAACAGAAACAAAAAGAAAAAGGTACGAATACTCTCTTCGCATAAATACCATTGCTCCGAGATGAATTTGGTCAGCAATTTTCATGACCTTATCTGTACCCCCATCATATCTAAGTACTACTAGGTATAAAAAAAGTGCAACTAATAGCCCTGCTATTCCAAATATTGGTGGAATAATTAACATAGAATCCATAACCCTTCTCCTCTTAAAAAAAAGCTAATTTAACAGAAAGCGCAATCAATTTCATTGATTACTCTTTATTGAAAATTTCTTCATTAAGTTTATTTTCTGATTTAGCCACAATACATGAAACCATGGCATCCCCCGAGACATTAACTGCTGTTCTTATCATATCCAATAATCTATCTACACCAATAATTAAAGCTATACCTTCCACAGGTAATCCAACTTGCTGGAGAACCATTGCTAGCATTATTAGGCCTACCCCTGGAACACCTGCCGTTCCAATTGAAGCTAAAGTTGCAGTTAAAATTACCATTAAATATTCCGTGAATGTCAATTCTATAGAAAATGCTTGCGCTATAAATACTGTAGCAACTCCCTGCATTATGGCAGTTCCATCCATATTTATAGTCGTACCCAATGGAACACAAAAAGAACTCACTGATTTTCCTACTCCAAGTTTTTCTTCAACTGTCTTAAGAGTTATTGGCATAGTTGCACTACTAGAAGATGTACTGAAAGCAAATAACATAGTTTCTCGCATCTTTCTAAAGAAGATGAGTGGATTCAAATTTGAGAGACTTAGCATTATGCTGTAAGTGAAAGAAGCATGAAAAATCAGAATAAAAGTTAAGACTAAAAAGTACTCTAATAAGTCTGTAATTATCTCTATCCCTAAAGTTGCGAATATATTAAAAATCAAACAAAAAACTCCTATTGGAGAAACCAAAATTACAATATTTACAATTTGGAGGATTATTTGATAAAGGTTTTCAAAAAAGATTTTTATCTTTTCGCCATTTTCTCCAATTTTTAAAAGTCCGTATCCAAACAAAAGAGCAAAAACAATTATCTGTAACATATTTCCTTCCGACATTGCGCTAACTGGGTTCGTAGGAAAAATATTTATTAGGGTTTCTTTTAAAGAAGGCGCCTCGGGAGCAGAAAAAGTATTTACAGTTTCAATATTTATACCTGCTCCAGGGCTAAAAAAAGAAGCAATGAGCAAAGCACTGAATATAGCAAAAGAAGTTGTTAGCAGATAAAGAAGTGCAGACTTTATTCCAATTGAACCTAATTGAGATCCTGAAGAAACTTGCCCAACTCCACAAACAAGAGAAACAAAAACTAAAGGCACAACAAGGAGCTTTAGAAGATTTATGAAAATTTGACCTAGCACGTCAAATAAACCTAAAACTAGATATTCAAAAATTAATTCAGCAAAGAAAAAATTCTGAAAATTATTAGTTAAGCTTCCAAAAGAAATACCCAAGAACATAGCTAGCAAAATTCTTTTGGTAAATGACATCTTTAATAGCTTTTACCGCCCTCTAGAGGCACCATATCAAAATCTTCTTTACCTACCCCACAATCTGGGCAAACCCAATCCACTGGAACATCTTCCCATTTTGTTCCAGGAGCAATGCCCTCTTCCGGCAAGCCTTGCTCTTCATCATAAATCCAGCCACAAACTATACATTCCCATTTTTTAAATTCTTCCATAATATAAATATTGTTATGCTATTAAAATAAATTATATAACACTGTGATTAATTCTATTAAAAACTATTTTCATCTAATGAGAGCTGACAGACCTGTCGGAACTTTTTTATTATTATGGCCAACTCTCACAGCTCTAATAATTGCAGGAAAAGGAAATATTGAAACTCATTTACTAATCATTTTTTGCCTAGGAACATTTTTAATGAGATCTGCTGGATGCGTAATAAATGATTACTTCGATCAAGACTTTGATAGGAAAGTTCTTAGAACAAGCAAAAGACCTCTTGCGTCAGGGATAGTTTCTAACTCTGAGGCGTTGTCTATTTTTTGTATATTAATTTTTTTATCTTTGATTTTGCTGACTTTTTTAAATTTTCTTAGTTTCATTATTGCCTTTGCATTTTCAGTATTAGTAATTCTCTATCCGCTAGCAAAGAGAGTAATAAAAATTCCTCAAATTATTTTAGGTATTGTTTTTTCAGGGGGAATTCCTTTAGCTTTTGCGGCTTCTTTGAATGATTTACCTGCGAATGTTTTTGTTTTAATGCTCGCTAATTTCTTTTGGATTCTGTCTTATGATACTGCATACGCAATGACTGATAGAGAAGACGATCAGCTTTTAAAACTTGGGAACTCAGCTATTTTAATCAAAGGAAAGGAAAAGTTAATAATTTGTTTTGGAAGTATGGTAAATCTATTTTTAATTTTTTTTGTCGGTATAAGTGAAAATATAAATTCATACTTTTATATCATTTCTGTCATAAATGGATGTTTTTTAATTTATTCAATTATTATCATTGATAAAGAAAACGTAAATTCCTTTTTTAATTTTTTTAAGAAAAATAATTATATTGGAGCGTTAATTTTTTTTTCTTTCTATATAGGACTTAATTAATTGAAAATAATTTTTAATAAATCAATAAACGAAGTAGATAAAAATCAGTGGGACGATTTAGTTCCTGAAAATGAATATCCTTTTTTAAAGTATGAGTTTTTAAAACTTCTGGAGCTTACTGGATCAACCGGCGTTTCTTCAGGATGGGTGCCTATGCATCTAACTCTTGAACATGAAGATAATTTGATAGCAGGCATGCCTTTGTATCTTAAAAATAATTCTCAAGGTGAGTTTGTTTTTGATCATTCATGGGCTGATGCGTTCTATCATCATGGAATAAATTATTACCCAAAGTTAGTTAGCTCAATTCCTTATACCCCTGCTACTGGACCAAGAATCATTCTAAAAGATAATTATAGTATCAAAGACGTTCTTCCAATAATTATTGAGGGAATTAAAAATATTTCAGAATCAAATAATATTTCTTCCTGGCATGTTTTATTTCCTAATATTGATGAAATAACTCCCTACCAGGAAGGCGGATTAAGCATTAGAAAAAATGCTCAATTTATTTGGTTTAATGAAGAATATGAAAGTTTTGATAATTATTTAGAAACTTTTAGGGCAAGGCATAGGAAAAATGTAAAAAAGGAAAGAGAGAAATTGTCTAGTCAGAATCTTACTGTAAGTCACTTTTCAGGATCAGATTTAAATGAAGACTTGATGAATACTTTTTATAACTTTTACTTATCGACAAATTTAAAAAGAAGCGGTCATGAAGGATATCTTTCAAAAGATTTTTTTCTGAAAGCTCCTTCATCAATTGCAGATAATATTGTCTTAATGATGGCAAGTGAAAAAAACTCAAAAAATGTAGTGGGAGGATCATTATTCTTTAAAGATAAAGAAAATTTGTATGGTAGATATTGGGGGTGTCGTCAAGAATTTGACTGTCTGCACTTTGAATGTTGTTATTACCAAGGGATAGATTTTTGTATAAAAAATAAATTAAAAAGATTTGATCCAGGCGTTCAAGGAGAACACAAAATTAAAAGAGGCTTTAAGCCAGTAGAAACTTTCTCTGCTCATTGGATTGCAGACGAAAGGTTTAAAACAGCAATAGAAGATTTTGTTTTAAGAGAAGAATCTCAAATTAAAAGATATGTTAAAGAAGCAGAAAAATACCTCCCTTTTAAGTCTATTTAAAGATCATCCAAATAAAAAAGAAATCATTTATCTAGCAAAAAAAGATAAAGATCTTAAAAATCTTTTTTTGAGATTTCCAGATTTCCCTCAGTTCAAAAGATCGAAAGGTTTTGAGGGTTTAGTGCGTTTGATTACTGAACAACAACTTTCTGTTGCATCAGCCAAAGCTATATTTTTAAGAATAAAAAAACTAATTCCTAGGTTTTCTCCTGAAGAATTTTTAAAAATTAGTACTGCCAAATTACAAAAAACTGGTTTAAGTGGTCCGAAAATAAACTACTGCAGAATCCTAGCAAATGAAATTATCTCCGGGAATCTTTCCTTTCGCTCTCTTCACAAATTAAATGATGAAAAGTTAAAAAAAAGATTGTGTGAGATAAAGGGTATAGGAGAATGGACGGCAGAATGCTATTTACTAGCTGCCCTAGGAAGAAAAGATGTCTGGCCAGTAAAAGATCTTGGGTTGCAAGCTGCATTAAAAGAAATAAAAAACTTAGACTCAAGGCCTAACGAACAGGAAATGTCAGAATTAGCTTCCTCCTGGATTCCTTATAGATCGATAGTAGCCAATGTGCTATGGGCCTCGCATGATTGATTTAAAATATTTGAATTTAAACGTAGACTTACAGAATGGAAAATAAAGAAAAGTATATAGAATTAAAAGAATTCCATTTTTTTTGTGAAAAAAATTATCTTTTATTTTCTAAATTAATATCTAATTTTGAAAAAGAGAAAAGCTTTTCTTTTGGAATACCTCTTGGGAGTTTAAAAGTAAATAAGGTTTTTATATCGTTAAGTCGCGTTTCTAAATTTACTTCAGACATCAAAATTTCTTTTTCAGCCGAATTATCAAAAAAAATTGAAATAGAAATTCGTCTATATCATGAAGCAAAAATGTGCGAAGTAATTCGTTTTCAAGGATTTCACCAAAGTTTGGTTTCTATTTTTCCAAGCCAAAAGAAATTTGGCTTTACCAAAGATGAAAAATTTCAATGGAATTCTTTTTTGAATAAATTTTTAACAGTATGTATTGAATCTGGAAGGTCGCTTGAAAATCATATACCTTCACGGATTTAATTCATCGTCAAATTCAAAAAAAGCTAAAATTTTTAAAAATTCTAAATTAGTAGTTAGTTCAGGTATAAAAGTTTTTTTTCCTGATTTGCCTGTTTCTCCCAAAGAAGCTATAAAAAATATTTTAAGTTTAGCTAAATCTTGTGATTTTAAAGTTTCTCTAATAGGAAGTTCTTTAGGAGGTTTCTATTCAACTTACATAGCAGATACTTACAACCTAAAGTCTATTAATATTAACCCTGTTGTTCCTAATCATTTGAAAGATATGAAAGATTTGATTGGGAATCATCAAAATTATCACTCTGATGAAAGCTATTTATTTAGTGAAGATATGTATGAATACCTTCATAAAATAAAAATAAAAAAATTGAAATATCCTCTAAATCATCTGTCTTTAATTCAACTTGAAGATGAAGTGTTAAATCATTTTAAAACGCTTTCTTATTATAAAAATAGCAATTTATGTGTGGAGAAAGATGGATCTCATGAATATAAAGAATTTGAGAAAAAAATACCCTTAATATTAGATTTTTTGCTATAAAATAGTGCATTTATAGCCTTAAAATAGTACAATTTTTGCACTATTTAGTTGCATTTTTTTTGATAACATTACTTTTCGTTTAAAAACTGTAATTAAATAGGAGAAAAGTTATGGCAGATTTCAAAACATACGAATATATATGGCTTGATGGTTATACACCAGAAGCTAATATGAGAAGTAAAGTCAAAGCAACTGATGAGGAAACAGCTCCAGATTGGTCATTTGACGGTTCATCAACCGAACAAGCTGAAGGAGGAAGTTCTGATTGCTTGCTTTTACCAGTTCAAACTTATACTAACCCAAATGGTCACGACTTAGTTCTTACACAAGTCCAAGCTGCGGATCATACTACCCACCCTTCAAACTATAGAGCTGCTGCAGCTGAAGTTGTAACAGATGAATGGTGGTTTGGATTTGAACAAGAGTTCTTTTTCACAGACCCAAAATCCGGTGAGCCATTGGGATGGGAAGATGGAACTCCGAGAGAACAGGGAGAATACTATTGCGGAGTCGGTGCAGGAAACGTTGTCGGAAGAGAAATCTCTGATGCCCATCTTCAGGCATGCCTTGATCTTGGAATAACCCTTACTGGAACCAATGCTGAAGTTGCTCTTGGTCAATGGGAGTATCAATGTTTTGGTAAAGGAATTAAAGCTGCTGACGATCTATGGATAAGCAGATATCTTCTTTTTAAAATTGCTGAAGAGTATGGTGTTGGAGTTAACATTCATCCAAAGCCTAAAACAGGAGATTGGAATGGTTCTGGAATGCACAGCAATTTTTCTAATGAAGCAATGCGATCTAGCGGTTCTGAAGAGCTTTTTAAATCTATGTGTGAAAAATTAGGTGAAGTTCATGATGAAGGTATTGCTGCTTACGGATCAGATAATGATATGAGACTTACTGGTCTTCATGAAACTCAAAAGATTACTGAGTTCTCATATGGAGTTAGTGACAGAGGAGCTAGTATACGTATCCCAGTTTATACTGTGGAACATGATTGGAATGGCTACTTGGAAGATAGAAGACCTGCTTCTAATGCAGATCCATACAAAATTCTTTCTCACATTGTAGGTACATTAACTGAGTAAAACTTAGGGAAAAACATGTCTAATATTTTAGATATGATTAAAAAAATGTGAAATGAGTTAATCTTAGATTCACTGATAAAAATAAGTAATATTTTTATTTCAGAATCTGAGATTAATTCTTAAAGAGGCGAAATGCAGAAATCTTTAGAAACAGCTTTACAGAAAATTTCCTCAAAGTTACTAATAACTGACAAGGATTTAAAAGTCGTATTTATAAATAATTCTGCAGAAAATTTTTTAAATACTACTTCCAAAAAATGTGAAGGAAAATTAGTTCATGACGTTTTTATTGAAAAGCCAACTAATAATCTTGAATTACTAGATCTTCTTGAAAAAAAGACTTATCTCAAAAGACATATAACCACTCTTTTCTTAGATGGGGGTTTGAAAAAAAAATGCTCTTTTGTTGCTTACTATCTTGGTGAAGAAAGCGAATCGATAGTTTTTGAATTTTTTGATGCAGATAAGCAAATTCAAGAAAAACAATCTAGAAGAAAATCTACTGGTGGTGTAGTTACAGCAGCATTTTCAAAAGGATTAGCTCACGAAATTAAAAATCCTCTTAGTGGAATCAAAGGAGCTGCACAATTGTTATCAAATAAGTTAAAAACAAAAGAAAACCAAGAATTATTAAATATTATTTCAAGAGAATCAGACCGAATTACAAACATTGTAAATCAAGTTTCTGAAAAACAGTTTCAACTCAGTTTAGCTAAAGAAAATATTCATATAGTTTTGGAAAAATTGCCAGACTTTATAAATTCGTTAGATGGAAAAGAAGTAAATTTTATAAGAGATTATGATCCAAGTTTGCCTTTAGTTAATATTGATTCATCGTTGATTATGCAAGTTTTTTATAACCTTACTAGAAACTCTGTAGAAGCAATGATTAAAACCAATACTGGGACAAAAATTACGGTAAGAACGAGAGTAGCCTCCGAAGTTATTATCAATGGAAAATTTTATAAAACTGCTTGTGAAATAGATTTTATCGATAATGGTCCAGGTATTCCTGAAGAATTTATTGATTCTATTTTCTTCCCTTTAGTTTCTACTAAAAAAGTTTCTTCTGGACTTGGACTTGCCATAGCAAAAGGAATAATAAATCAACATCACGGATCAATTGATTGTTCGAGTGACGAAAGTGGAACTAATTTTTCAATTTTAATTCCTTTTCCTGACGAAAGCTTTAAAACAAAAAATGCAGAGGTATTAAATGTCTAAATCAAAAAAAGTATGGGTTGCTGACGATGATGAATCAATTAGATTTGTTTTAGAAAAAGGTTTGGTTGATGCTGGTTTTGAAGTATCCGTTTTTGAAGACGGTAACGAAGTTGTAAATCAGCTTGACATTGATAAGCCAAACGTACTCTTAACTGATTTAAAAATGCCTGGAAGAGACGGGATGGACCTATTGGATACTTTCAAGAATGAATTTTCTAATATTCCTGTAATTATGATGACTGCTCATTCAGATTTAGATACCACCGTAGACGCTTTTGAAAATGGTGCATGGGATTACATTGCTAAGCCTTTCGACTTGAATGATGCCATTTCTAAAATAACAAAAGCTTTAGAAGAGAGAAAACTCAGATCAAAAAAAAGAAACAAAGAAGATGAAATTACTTTGGATAAAGGAAAAATCATTGGTAAATCTCCAGCAATGCAAGACTTGTTCAATTCCATCGGAAAATTATCACATTCTGATTCTACTGTTTTATTAGTTGGTGAGTCGGGGACGGGTAAAGAATTAGTAGCTAGAGCAATTTATGAGCACAGCGAAAGGTCAGAAAAAAAACTTATTTCTCTTAATATGGCAGATATACCAATTGAGTTATTAGAGTCTGAACTTTTTGGTTATGAAAAAGGTGCTTTCACTGGAGCAGAGAAAAAGAAAATAGGAAGATTTGAACAGGCTGATAAAGCAACGTTGTTTTTAGATGAAATCGGCGACATGCCTTATGAAACTCAGACAAGAATTTTAAGAGTATTATCAAGTGGGGAGTTCTACAGGATTGGGGGTAGCGAACCAATAACTGTAGATGTGAGAATAATTGCAGCTACTAACCAAAATTTAAATGAAAAGGTAAAAATTGGAGCTTTTAGAGAAGATCTTTTTCATAGACTTAATGTTATTAGAATACCAATGCCTGCTTTAAGAGATAGAAAAGAAGACATTCCATTACTTGCTAATTACTTTTTTGAAAAATTTTCTAAAGAAACTAAATCAGAAACAAAAATTTTAACCGATGAAGTGATTGATCTTTTTTCTAATTTGATATGGCCTGGAAATGTTTTACAGCTTCAAAACCTATGTCATTCACTAGCAGTTTTGTCTTCTGCACAGGAGATAAATATTAGTGATCTGCCTAATGATCTTTTAATTCAGAAGAAAGGTCCTGAATTGAGTTGGAATGATTTACTTGAAGTTTGGGCTACAGAGAGACTCTCAAATGGAGATGATCATATTCTTAATTCAACGATACCGGTTTTTGAAAAAACTATGATTAAAGTTGCCATGAAAGCTACTAAAGGAAAAAAAAGTGAAGCCGCTAATCTTCTCGGATGGGGCAGAAATACATTAGCGAGGAAAATGAATGAATTAGATCTTTAAGAGATCAAGGGTAGATTTTCGCTTTTCCAAGAGTTAATTCCTCCTTTCATAGTAAAAACGTTTATATTTTCTTTTTTTAAATCTGCTGCCATCCTGAGTGAATAATTTCCATTCTGACAAATTATAATTATTGGCTTTTCTAAAGATTTGCTAATCTCTTTTTTACATAAATCTATATCTGGTCCAACATGATTAGCTTGGCTAATTTTACCCTCTGAAAATTCTTTACTATTTCTAATATCTATCAAGACTGCGTCTTTTCTATTTAAGTAAAATATAACTTGTTGCGCATCTAAAATAGATGCTTTTCTCGTATTTTCAACTCTCAGGAAGACTGATATCGATACAATAAGTGGTATGACTATAAACCAGTTATCTATCAAAAATTGAACAAAATAAGGCATAGGACGGGTATCATAAACTGAAACAAAGCTATTAACTATGAATAAAGAAAAAAAAATTTCTTATCTTGTCCTTGTAAGGCATGGTCAAAGCGAATGGAATGAAAAAAACCTTTTTACTGGATGGAAAAATCCTCCACTGACGGAAAAAGGCATTGAAGAAGCTAAAATTGCAGGTGAAAAAATAAAAAATCTAAAAATAAATTTTAGTCATTATTTCACTTCAGCGTTAATTAGAGCCCAAGAAACAGGAGAAATAATCTTAAGAATCTTAGAAGAAGAAAATCTTACAAAAGTTAAAAATCAAAATTTGAATGAACGCGATTATGGAGATTTATCTGGATTAAATAAAGATGAGGCCAGAAAAGAATGGGGCGAAAATCAAGTTCATATCTGGAGAAGATCTTTTGATGTTCCTCCTCCAGGAGGCGAAAGCTTAAAAGACACTTCAGAAAGAGTTCTTCCATATTTTGATTCTGAAATTCTACCTCTTATAAAAAATGGTAAGAGTGTTTTAATTTGTGCTCACGGGAATTCCCTTAGATCTTTGATAATGTCACTTGAAAATATATCGCCTGAGGAAATTGTAAAACTCGAGATAGGAACTGGTGATCCAATTTTATATAGTTTTTCAGAAGAAAATTTTTTAAAAGAAAATTTATAGTCTTACACTCAAGCCTTCGTTTTTTAAAGAATCTTTAACCTTACTAATAGTGATTTCTTTGTAGTGAAAAATACTTGCTGCTAAAACTGCGTCTGCTTTTCCTAACTTAACGGCATCGACCAAATGATTAATACTTCCTGCGCCTCCAGAAGCTATTAACGGTATGTTTAGATTCTCAGCTAAAGAACTATTTAAATTGTTATCAAATCCCGACTTAGTTCCATCTTTATCCATTGAAGTCATTAAAATTTCTCCAGCGCCAAGTTGCTCAACTTCTTTAGACCAAGATAAAGCATCCAAATCTGTTTTATTTTTCCCGCCATGGGTATAAACACTCCAGTTTTCTCCATTAAATTTCGCATCTATAGCTACAACGATGCATTGCGAGCCAAACTCTTTCGAAGCTTCTTTTATAAGATTGGGATTAATAATAGCTGAGGTGTTTATTGAAACCTTATCTGCGCCAGACTTTAGTAAGACCTCAACATCATTCACTGTTTTAATTCCGCCCCCAACTGTGAAAGGAATAAAAACTTGATTTGCTATTTTTTCCACAGTCTCTAACGTAGTTGATCTGGCTTCATAAGAGGCATCTATATCTAGCATACAAATTTCATCTGCACCCTCCTCATCGTATCTTTGTGCTGCCTCTGCAGGATCACCTGCATCAACAATATCCTCAAAATTTATTCCTTTTACGACCCTGCCGCCTCTAACATCTAAACACGGAATTATTCTTATAGTGACACTCATTTTTTTTTAAAAAAATCTAAAGCTTTCCCTAAATCTAAAGTTCCTTCATATAAGGATTTGCCGCAAATAGCTCCATAAACTTTTTTAGTTTCCGATAGTAGTTTTAGATCTTCAAGATTTCTGACACCTCCCGATGCAATAATTGGGATACTTGAGAAGTTAGCTAACTCTAAAGTCTCTTCAATATTAGGTCCTCCCATCATTCCATCCTTGCTTATATCTGTATAAATTATTGAATTTATAGGCAATGAAGAATAATCCTTTACTAAATCAAGAGCTTTAATATTAGACATCTCGGTCCAAGCTTCTGCGGATACAAATCCGCGTTTTGCATCAAGCCCTAAAATAATTTTATTTGGGTAATTGTTGCAAGCTTCAATAAAGAAATTTTTTTCTTTGATTGCAACACTGCCAAGAATAAGAAAATTTATTTTATTTTTAAAATAACTTTTTATAGTTTTAGAATTTCTTATTCCACCACCTAATTGAATTTCTAAATCGGGGAAAGCATTTCTTATTTCTAAAATAACCTCTAGATTTACTGAACTACCTTGCAAAGCTCCATCCAAATCCACAATATGCAGTCTTTTTGTTCCTTTCTTTATCCAAAATTCAGCTGCTTCGACAGGCTTTTCATAATATATTTTTGTACTTTCCAAATCGCCCATTTTCAATCTTACGCATTTTCCATTTTGAATATCTATCGCAGGTATAGGTAACATTTTAAATATTCCAGTCTAAAAAATTTTGAAGCAGCTTTAGTCCGGGCTTGCCACTTTTTTCAGGGTGAAATTGGGTTGCAAAAATATTGTCTTTAGCCACAGCAGAGTCGAAAAACTCTCCATGAAAGGTTTTGGAAAAGGCATCATTTTCACTGATATTTTTTGAAACAAATGAATGTACGAAATAAAAATTATTATTAGATTCTAAATCGTTCCATAAAAAATGATTTTGAATAAACTCAACTTGATTCCAACCCATATGAGGAATTTTAATTTTTTTATCTTTAAACTCACTAAATTTACATATTCTTTCTTTAAAGATACCTAAACCTTTCGCTCCTTGGCTTTCTTCGCTTTCAGAAAAAAGAATTTGCAAGCCTAAACAAATTCCTAGAAAAGGTAAATTTTCAATTGCATTTATTAAAGGGTCTCTTAAATCATTATCTGATAATTTTTTAAGACAAGCTCCCATGGAGCCTTGTCCTGGAAATACTAATTTATCAATTTTTTCAAAGTCTTTTGGAGTCTTAATTATTTTGGTTGAGGCTCCAAGACTTTTAAGCGCCCTATCTACTGAAAAAATATTACTCGCACCATAATCAATGACGCCTATTTTCATATTCTAATGCCTTCTACAAACTTCCCTTCGTGGAAGGGATTTGATCTAATTTCTGCTCATCTATAGAGCATGCTTGTTTCAAAGCTAAAGCAAAAGCTTTAAAAATAGTTTCTGCTTGATGATGAGCATTTTCGCCCTTCAAATTGTCTATGTGAATAGTAGCTAAGGATTTATTAGTGAAGCCTTGAAAAAATTCTCGTAATAGTTGCAAATCAAAATCATTAATTGTTTGCTTGGTAAATTTAACATCCCACAGAAGCCCAGGTCGACCAGAAAAGTCTATCACTACTCTCGAAAGAGCTTCGTCTAAAGGTGCATATGCATGTCCATATCTAGTAATCCCTTTTTTATCTCCGAGAGCTTGATTGAAAGCATCTCCTAAGGTAATTCCTATATCTTCAACAGTGTGATGAGCGTCCACTTCTAAATCGCCAGTTGCTTTTAAATCTATATCAAAACAACCATGTTTTGCTATTTGATCAAGCATATGAGCAAAAAAAGGAAGTTCTACTGCCTGTAAACTTTTTCCTGAACCATTTAGTTCAAGATTTATAGAAATCTGTGTTTCTTTAGTATTTCTCTCGATGCTAGCGTTTCTCATTTTTTCCTCAAAGAATATATTATAGCGGACGTAAAAGGTTAAAATAAATAAGATGTCTTCATTCTCAAAAAAAATTATTTCCTGGCAAAAAATTAATGGAAGAAATAATTTGCCATGGCAAACAAAAAGTCCATACCATGTTTGGATTTCCGAAATAATGTTGCAGCAAACTCAAGTTAAAACTGTGATTCCTTATTTTCATAAATTTATTAATTCTTTTCCATCTGTGAGATTTTTGGCTAAAAGTAATTTGGATGATGTTCTGGCTCATTGGTCTGGACTTGGTTATTACAACAGAGCTAAAAATATCTATCTTTCATCAAAAATTATTCTTGAAAAACATAACGGATCTATTCCCGATAATTATCATGAGCTCCTTGATCTGCCTGGTATAGGGGAATCAACTGCCGGCGCTATTATGAGCTTGGCTTTTGATAAATCAGGAGTAATCTTAGATGGTAACGTTAAAAGAGTTTTACTAAGAAATTCGGGAAATAAATCACCTGTCAATCTTTCTAAGACGCAAAAAGATCTAAAAAAGTTCGCAACTGAATTACTTCCTAAGGAAAATTTCAATTCTTATTCTCAAGGTATTATGGATTTAGGATCTTTGATATGCACTCCGACAAACCCAGAATGTGGCAAATGCCCAGTAAAAAGAAAATGTGTGTCCTTTGATTTAGGTCTTCAAAATGTAATCCCTTTTAAAAAATCTAAAAATCAGATAAAGGAAAAATCTATAAAATGGATTTTAATTTCCTCTAAAGATAAGGTTCTACTAAAACGAAATGATACAAAAGGTATATGGCAAAATTTATGGTTATTTCCAAACGAAAATAACTTCAATCAAAAGAAATTAAGTTTTCTTGAAAAAAAAGAAACTCTTCCTTCAATGACTCATAATTTATCTCATAGAAAACTTTCTATTTCTATAGAAAAGTATTTTTTAAAGGACAAGGATAAGTTATCTATAGATAGAAGAGGATATATTTGGGTTAATAAAACCGAATCAGTTAAGATGGGCGTTCCTAAACCAGTGAAAACAATTTTAGAAAATCACTTATGAGTAGCACAGTTTTTTGTAGAAAGTATAAAAAAGAGTTGCCTAGGATGGATAGACCTCCTTATCCTGGACCAAATGGTGAAGAAATATTTAATAATGTTTCTAAAGAAGCTTGGCTAGAATGGCTTGCCCTTCAAACCATGCTTATTAATGAAAAACAATTAAGTTTGGCTGATAGCTCTTCCCGAAAATATCTAAACGAACAATTAGAAAAGTTTTTATCTAACAATTTGACGGATCAACCTGAGGGTTTTTCTCCCCAGAAAGATTAAAAGTATTTATATCGTATGACTAAAGCTAAAAATCTTCTCAAAGAGTTAACTTTAGATGAAAAAGTAACTTTATTAAGTGGCTTCAATAATTGGTATACCAATAAGATTGAAAGACTAAACATCCCAAGCATAAAAATGTCCGATGGCCCAAATGGAGTAAGAGGTGATGGTACATCTGGTAAATCTTCAGCCTGTTTTCCTTGTCCAATTCTAATGGGCTCAACTTGGAACGAAGATCTATTTTATGAGATAGGAGAAGCTTTGGGGGAAGAAGCAAACGATAAAGATGTCGACGTTTTATTGGGGCCCACAATAAATCTTCATAGACATCCACTTGGTGGAAGACATTTTGAGAATTACTCAGAAGATCCTTTTTTGGTTGGTAAATTGGCAACAGCATATGTAAAAGGAGTTCAGTCTAAGAAGGTCTCAGCCTGTCTAAAGCACTTTATAGCGAATGATACTGAGTTTGAAAGACACACATCTAGTAGCAATGTCGACGAGCGAACTCTTAGAGAAGTATACTTGTTGCCCTTTGAAATGGGTGTAAAAGAAGGTAATTCTAAATCTGTTATGTCAGCCTATAACAAATTAAATAATATTTATTGCAGTTCTCATAAAGAACTTCTGATAGATATTTTAAAAAAAGAATGGAATTTTGATGGATACGTTGTAAGCGATTGGGGTGCAGCATTAGAAACTGTTGAAAATGCCCATGGTGGACTCGACTTGGAAATGCCTGGTCCCGGCAATACCTGGGGTAAAAAATTACTTGAAGCAGTTACTGAGGGTTTGGTCGACGAAGAAGTAATTAATGACAAAGTTGAAAGAATTTTAAACATTGCAGAGTTTTCAGGGAGGTTTGATTCACCTGAAAATAAACTTGAAAAAAGTAATATTAGAAAATCTCATAATAAACTTCTGAGGAAAGTGGCTTCCGAAGGAATGGTCTTATTGAAGAATAAAAAGATTTTGCCTTTCAAAAAGTCTGCTATAAAAAAATTAGCAGTTATTGGGCCTAATGCTAAAAATAGTCAAATTATAGGAGGAGGAAGTGCAAGTCTAAAACCTCATTATCAAGTACATCCTTTTGAAGCATTGCAAGAAAGATTTTCAGATGATTTTTCAATATCCTACGCAGAAGGAGCAAAAACAAATAAATATTTACCTAAATTGAATGAAAGACTTTTTTCTAATTCTGAAGATGGTTTTTTAGTAGAGTATTTTGATAAAGAAATAAATAAAGATAAATTAATTTCTTCTGAAGCTTTGAAAGGAAATAAATTTTGGGTGTTTGAAGGTTTTGCAAAAGACATAATTAACAAAGAAGAACGCCCTTCAGTAATTGTAAGATTTTCCTGTGATTATTCTCCAGATGTATCTGGCGAACATGATTTTGAAATATTTGGCATCGGGTTAGGAAAATTAAAAATTGATGGAAAAGTTTTAATAGATAATTGGAATGAAACTACACAAGGAGAAGCTTTTTTTTCTTTTGCCACAGCGCCTAAAAGAAATTCTATTTATCTCGATAAAAATGAGACCTATAAGTTTGAGGTAGAATACTTTTTTGAAGGGAGGTTTCCAGCAATTCATTTTGGTTGTATGCCTCCTGAAAAAGAAAACCTTCTAGAAGAAGCCATCAAAACCTCTAGAGAAGCTGATGCAGTTATTTTAATTGTCGGTACAAATTCAGATTGGGAGACTGAAGGAAACGATAGATCTGAACTCGCTCTTCCAGCCGATCAAGATAAATTAATAGAATCTGTTATAAAGGAAAATGCAAACACGGTTGTGGTGATAAATTCTGGATCTCCTGTTTCTATGCCTTGGATAAACGATAGTAATGCTATTTTACAATCTTGGTTTGGAGGGCAAGAATACGGAAACGCTCTTGCCGATTTAATTTTTGGAGAAATAAATCCTTCCGGTAAACTTCCAACTACCTTTCCCGTCCAGATAGAAGATACTCCTGCATTCGATTATTATCCCGGAAAAAATTCACAAATGAATTATGAGGAAAAGCTATTAATTGGCCATCGCTGGTATGAAAGGAAAGGTAAGAAACCTCTCTTCCCATTTGGATTTGGGCTTTCTTTTACTAAATTTTCTTTTTCAGATCTTGAGGTAATCAAAAAAGATGATCTAAACATAAATTGTAAGTTTAGAATCAAAAATTTTGGTGAAATGGATGGTCATGAAGTTGCTCAATGTTATGTTGCTTTTTTAAAAGCTGAAGAAGATGAACCATTAAAAACTCTCCAATCATTTAAAAAAGTTTTCATTGAAAAAAATAAAGAAATTGAATTAGAAATTTCCTTAAATAAAAGAAATTTCTCGTACTGGGATGTGGATAAAAAAGATTGGATGGTAAAACCCGGAGAATATCGAATCGACATCGGTTCGTCATCGGAAAAAATAGAATTATCTGAAATTATAGTTTTATGAAGTTAGCCAATTCATTTGTTCTTCAGAAAGACTTATTGAAGAAGCTTTTATAGAGCTTTCTGACTCGTATACTGATCTAGGACCAACAAGAGGAAAAATATTAGGGCTTTTGTTTACTACATATGCAAGCGCCAACTCTATCGGTAAGCATTTTAGATCTTTTGCAAGCTGAAAACATTTCTCTCTTCTTTTTAAATTCGTCTCATCATGCCAAACTCTTTTTTCTTCTTCCAGTGAGGGATTTGCAATATGCTCTGCTTTTGGAAATAAATCTTTATCTAAAAAGAAACCTCTAGCCTGACTGGACCAAGGGAAGAGATATATATTATTTTCTATAAGATAATTTAAGTATTCATCATTGCAATGAACACATCCAGGCCAAACGGGTTCGTTCATGTTCGCTAAACTAAAATTGTTACTCAAAACTTGGAATCCTGTTTTTTTATTTTTATCAGCATACTCATTGGCAGATTTAAATCTTTCTAAAGTCCAGTTTGAAGCTCCAATTAAAGAAATAAGACCTTCTGACTGAATATCATTCAAAGCGTCGACAAATTCTCCAACGGGTATATTTAGATTATCTCTATGCAAACAATAAATATCTAAAGACTCAAGTTTTAATCGCTCTAGAGATTCTACTAGTTGTGATTTTATAAATTCGGGTTCGCAATTTGGAGTATGAGCTCCTTTTCCTAAAACAATTATCTCTTTAGAAATATTATTAGCTGAAATCCAGTTTCCTAAATATTTATCTGATTTTCCGTTATTGTAAATATATGCAGTATCAAAAATATTTCCACCATTAAGAAAAAAATGATCAAACATAGTTGATGCATGAAGTTGTGAAGTTTGATTATCACAGCCAAAAACTATTCTTGACCCTTCTTTTGAAATACCTTTTATGTTTGTTTTTTCTAATTCATAGCTAGCTTGATATTTTGAGGCAAAAATTGGAGAATTTTTAATAGAATTTTGTGGGTATTTAACGCCTGTTTCTAGATACCACTTCTCAAGCCAAAGCATATTTCCAAAACTATCATTATGCGACATTGCTTTTGATTCTATATCTCCATCAAGAATACATTTCGAAGCTTCGTTTATCTCTCTAGTAAAAAGACCAATTTCATCTTTTATTGGAATATCGTTTATTTTTCCTTTACTAGTAACTTGAATTGAAGAGCTTCCATCTTGAAATTGCCCACAATGCCAAGGGTCAGAGACTCTTATTTTACTTTCTTGTGACTCTATAATTAATTCGTTACTTAATTCTTTATTGATTGAAGTTTTAATTTCTGCGGTAATATTTTCTTTAAAAATTATTTTTGCAGTGGAATCTAGATCAACTCCAGTATCATCTAATGATCCTTTAACATCCATGCTTAATGGGTCCAAATATTGCTCGCCCACTAATGCTCCTGCTATAAGTCTTGCCATTGATAATGGGTAACAACCTACATCAAGAATTGCTCCCCCGGCTAATTCAGGATTCCTTAATCGGTGATTATCAGAAACTTGAGCATTAAAACCGAATGAACTTGAAATCTTTACATTACTTCCAGTAAGGTGCTCTTTACAAAGATTAATAAGCTCATAAGTTTGAGGATGTGTTCGATACATAAAAGCTTCCATTAGAAAAACTCCTTTTTTCTTAGCCTCATTCATAACTATCATTGCTTCTGTAGAATTAACAGTTATAGGTTTTTCGCATAAAACATTTAAGTTTTTATTTATTGCTGCCATTGAATAATGAAAATGAGAATCGTGAGGGGTAGCAATATAGACAGCATCAATATCAGAACCAAGAAAATTTTCTAAATCCAAATATGGCTGGCAATTATGTTTTTTAGCAAAGGCATCAACTTTTTCTTCGTTCCTACCAAGGACACAAGAAAGCTTTGAATTATCTGAATACTTAATAGAGTGAGCAAATGCATTAGCAATGCTGCCTGCGGCTATTATTCCCCACCTAACTTCTTTCATGAATCTCTTTTATCAATTTTTTATGGAATTTAGAATCTATTGGATAAAAATATACCAAAATAAAGCTTAAAACTACTCCCGTTAAAGGTATAAAAGTCATTAAGACTTTTAAATTTTCTAATGTTTCTTCTGATTGAATTGTATTTGGAACAAACCCAATATTAGTAAGAAGCATTCCTAAAATCAGTGCAGAGATAGCTATTCCTCCTTTTTGAGCAAAAGTCATAAAACCATACAAAGAAGATTCTGTTCTCACACCAGTTTTCCATTCGCCATATTCAATTGTATCGGGCAACATTGACCAAAACAAAACTCCAGTGGCGCCATTACCAATCCCTAAAACTACTAGAACAATCAAAAGTTCGAATAAATTTTTAATTGGATACAAATAGAAGAATAAAAAACTAAATACCAAGAGAATCATTGAAATAAGCCAAGAATTTCTTTTCCCTATTTTTAGTGCTGAATAAGCCCAGATAGGTATAGCAAGAAAAGCGGAAGCTGCGCTCACTCCTAAAATTAAACCTTGATATGAATGTAAGTCTAACGCGTACTTAGTGTAATAAATTAAATTTTTATTAAACATAATTGAAGTTGTTATTAAAGTAAGAGTAGAGGCGAATACAATCAAAAAAGCATAGTTATTAAGAATTGATTTTCTCACCTCTGAAAAATTAGGTAATTTTGCAATCTCTATATTAAAGTTTCTCTCCTTAACTGTTTTTACAGTAATCGCTAGGATAAATATTGCCGCAAGCCCACAACAGATCCCTAAATAGACAAAACCTAATGATTCCTCGCCACTTCCAAACCAATTAATTAATGGAAATCCTAGTGCGGAAATAGTCAGGGTTCCAAAGGAAGCTCCTAACATTCTGGCCGTGGTTAATTTAGTTCTCTCTTCGCTATCATCAGTAATTCTTGCTGTTAATGAACTATATGGAACACTCACAATAGTAAAGCAGCTTCTATGGAATAAGTTGACTATTACAAGAAAAATAAATAAAAAATTTCCTTCAAAAGGAGGTGCCCAAAAAAGCAAAGCAAATGAAAAAGCTAAAGGCACCGATCCAAAAAAAATGTAAGGTCGATAACTTCCCATTTTAGTTCTTGTCCTTTCTGCTATATAACCCATGTAAGGATCTGTAATTGCATCCCAGCCAATGCCTAAAGCATAAATCCAGCCAGCTAACAAAGGCGAAATTCCAACTACATCTGTATAAAAATAAAGCAAATATAGTCCTACCCCGCTCCAATAAAGACAAATTGCGTAGTCTCCAATTCCATAACCGGCTCTTACCTTGTTACTTACTATATTTGTATTAATCTTTTACCCCTGTTTTGATGAAATCAATTTATATCATTGATGATACATATTTCCCTATAGCTAAACTGCTTGTTATTCCGGGACTTTCAATTCCTTGTAAATTTATGAAACCTTCAACTTTATGATCTTTAGGAAATTGAATAGAAAAGTCTTTCATTTTTTCAGACGGCTTCTGAATTTTAGGTCTTATCCCACAATAATCTGGATGTAATCTTTCTGGCTCCATGCCAGGCCAATAATTATGTATTGAACTTATAAATTTTTCTTTAAGAGTTTCATCGAATAGATAATCTATTTCATCAACCCAAGAAATATCTGGACCAAATCTGAGCTGACGTGAAATATCAAACCCAACATGCAAACCTTGTGAGGATTCACTGGGTAAAGGATAAATTAGAGAATCAAAAGGGTTTATTCCTGAATATTTAAAATAGTGTCCTTTGGCAAAATGTATTTTATGAGTGAATACCTTTTTAAGAGGAGAAATAGTTGAAGAAACATTTTCTGACCCTAGGCCCGCCGAATTTATTAAAACACAAGCCTCAATTTCAAATTCATCTAAATCGCTGCATTGTATAGAGAAAGCTTTTCTCTTTCTTTTTGCGCTCAAAAAATTTGTATTGAATGAAATAACTCCCTCATTATGTTGTATATCTCCTTCTAAGGAAGTAATGAATTCAGGAACATCTATAATTCCTGTTTCTGGTGAAAAAAGACCCCCTACAACGTTTAATTCTGGTTCCTTTTTTTTAATTTCTTCCAAGGTGCTTTTTTTTAGATCTACTCCATTTGATCTACCTTGAAGAAAAATCTTTTCTAAGTTAACTAATTCATTCTTATGTGATGCGATAATAAATTTTCCTGTCTTTTTGTGACTAATTTTTTTTAATTTCGCATACTTATAAAGAAGCTTATTTCCCTCCACACAAAATTTAGTTTTTAAAGAGTTTTTTGGATAATACATGCCAGCGTGAATAACGCCGGAATTTCTTGACGAAACTCCCTCTCCAGCTCTTGATTCTTTTTCTAATACCAGAACTTTCTTACCTTTTTCAGCTGAATATTTTGCAATAGATAGTCCTACTGCTCCTGCACCTATGATTGCAATATCAAAAATTTTAATCCTCCAAGAATTTTATTTTGTTTATTATGACAAACTTATATAAAATCGTTTTCTCTTTTTGCCCAGATAGCTCAGTTGGTAGAGCAAAGGACTGAAAATCCTTGTGTCGGTGGTTCGATTCCACCTCTGGGCACCATATTATTAATATATGAAATTTTTTAAAAAAGAAAAGACACTTTACCCTTCCATAGAGCCATTTGATTCTGGCTATATAAAAAAGGGAATTCACGAAATTTATTACGAACAATGCGGGAATCCTAAGGGTAAGCCTGCAATTTTTTTACATGGTGGACCTGGTGGAGGAGCTGGAAAACTTTCAAGAAGATTTTTTAATCCGAAGAAATATAGAATAATTCTTTTTGATCAAAGAGGCTGTGGTAAAAGTAAACCTCATACTTGTTTAGAAGAAAATACTACTTGGCATCTTGTAGATGATATTGAATCTATTAGAAAAGAACTTCAAATAGAAAAATGGCTTGTTTTTGGTGGATCTTGGGGAAGTACTCTTGCTTTGGCTTATGCCCAAAAATATCCTCAGTGTGTAACTGAACTTGTTTTAAGAGGAATTTTTATGTTGAGAGAAAAAGAACTCAAGTGGTTCTATCAGTATGGCGCAAGTGAGATATATCCTGAAGCTTGGCAAGGATTTATAAATGAAATTCCAGAAGATGAAAGGTTCGATCTAATTGATGCCTATAGAAAAATTTTCAACGGAGAAGATAAAGAAAAAAAGTTATCTGCTGCTAAAGCCTGGTCTAAGTGGGAAGCATCTGCAAGTTTTATTAACCACAATCCTAGTGCGGTTAAAGACTCTGTAAATGCAGAATTTGCTCTTGCTTTTGCTCTCATAGAAAATCATTATTTTGTAAATAAAGGTTTTTTAGATTACGAAAACCAACTTATAGATAACATTGACCCTATTAGGCATATTCCAACTGTAATAATCCAAGGAAGGTACGATGTAGTCTGCCCCTCAACAACTGCGTATGAACTTTATTCTAAATTTCCTGAAGCTGAACTAAAAATTGCACCTTTCTCGGGACATTCTGCGTTTGAAAAAGAAATTACAGAATTGTTAATCAATGCAACTGATACTTTTAGTCAAAATTAATTTATTGAGCCTCTAACTTTATAAATAGACAAAAGATTAATTGTCATAATGCAAGATTTTTCTTCTTTTTTGAAAAGGTTTACTTCTACGTCAACAAATTCATGGCCTTTTTTTTCAAAGATATCATTTACTTGAATTTCTGAAATAACAGATGAATTAAAAGGAAGAGCCTGATAATTTTGAGAGGAAGTTTGTAAGTGGATCCAAGGGTTCATATAAGCATTACTCGCAAGAGCCCAATTAGAACAACCTAATAGAAAACTCAAATTAGAAAATCCTTTTTTAGAGGGATTTAATAAATCCGGAAGATTATTTTGATCTCTTAAATAAATTAAAGGATTCTTACCACCCCAGAAATATTCAAAAGCCATGCATCCGTCTTTTTTTAATTTCATCCAAACATCCCTAGAAGCCTTAGGACCTTGAAAATTTCCCATAGCAATTTTATCACCCCTCATCTTAGGAGTTTCTTGAATATTTTCTATTAGAGCAGCTTCTGCATTTGCAGTAACAAGTTGATTACTATTTCTTAAAATAGAACTGATTTTGTTCTCTGAGACTTCATTAAAAAAAACAGAAAATTTTTCTTTGTCATATAAGGGAGAAGTTATTTTACATTTCGCCCATCCTTTTTCTAACCAATCTAGTCCCCACTTTTCAATTATTGGGTGTAACAAATAAGCAGAAACTGTTACACCTGGAACCAGCCCTCCTTTAAAACCAAATTCTTTTGCCATCTCATCTCCATGGATTTGGTTATCTGAATCGGGAGCCGTATTTAGAGCTTTTGCTGACCAGATTTCTTTTTTAAAAATTGTTTTTTTATCCATGCGCCATGTTAAAAATAGATACAAACAAGACTCCGCTCATTAAAGCTCCTGTTGCCATTACAAAATAATCAACCAGAAATACTAGAATTAATTTTAGCCAAGAAGATTCTTTGTTTTTGATTTTTCTAAAGGCGGATATCTTAAAATAAGCGAAAGCTATAAGAAATGTAGTCGCTCCAACTATAAAAATTCCTAGATTCATAATATTACTCTAATCTTTTTCTTCATCCATTTCTTGCCAAACTTCAGCTAAAACGTTGCTTGAAGAAACAGCATTTGGCCAACCCGCATAATGAGCTAAGTGAAAAATAATCTCTTCTAGTTTTTCTCTACTAAGTCCCAAATTTCTTGCTCCTCTGAAATGAAGTCTTAGTTCACTTTCTCTATTTAAGGCAATTAACCCTGCTAAAGTAATCATACTTCTCTCTTCAATCTCTAAGCCAGGTCTCGTCCAAACACTACCAAATAAATTTTCTATAGTATGGGATCTAAAATCATCGGATATTCCTGAGCCAGCTTTAGATAAAAAATTTAATTTCTCTAAAACCTCCATTCCCTTTTTTAATTTTTTTTCGTCGCTTTCAAAAGACATTCTTTCTCCTTTTATTTTCAAACTAAAGTTTAATGGAAAAGCTCTTCTGATTTATAAATAATTATGAAAATAATTTTTATGAATTTTTTCATCTAAAAGATGTATTCTTCTTTGCAAGTAATCTAAAAAATTATGTAGTTGTTTATCATCATAAACATTCAACCTAGCAGAAAATACTCGGTGGTTTAATTTTTTTATTACTTCTAAAACATCATTATTTTTTGGCAGTGCTGAGAGACTTTTTTCTGTGATTGTTAAACATCGATAAATAGATCTTGGAAAATTTTCGTTTTTGAGGAGAAAATTTATAACATCTCCCCTTTCTATTTCTCCTCTTATTTCCTTTCTAAATGATTCATGTGCAGATAAGGTTCTAAGCATGCTAACCCACTCTAAGGTATGAAAATCATGAGTTTGCTCATTGGATTTATTAATGCATAAGCTGTCTATGATTCTAGAATTCATGTCAATCCTTTCTACAAATCTTCCCAACCTCATAAATTCAAAAGCATACCCTCTCGAAAAGTTATCAGAAATAATTCCAAAGAATCTTTGAGTCCCTGAAATAACACTGTAAATATAAGAAGCTCGTTTTCTTCTGCTGGATGAAGATGACATTCCTCCACTAAATTCATTAAATAAATTGTTGAGTTGTTCGGTTGCTGATCTAGGCAAATCATCTTTTATAGCTCGCGCATTGTATCGAGCCATTTCTAATGAAGAAATAATTGAATTTTCATTTTCTTTATCGTCGCCTAAAAATTTTACAGCGCTAATTTCACTATATTCTGAGTACTTATTTTGAAATAACTTCTCTGAATCCATAGTCTTTATGATGGGCTTCCATCCAAGAGATTTATCACCTGGAAAATCCAACATTAGCTCGGAATGCACATTAATCATTCTGGCTGTATTTTCTAATCTCTCAACATATCTAGTTAGCCAATATAAATGCTCTGCGTCTCTACTTAACATTTAAACTATCCATGTGTCTTTACTTCCCCCACCTTGAGAGGAATTTACAACCGTAGAACCTTCTTTAAGAGCAACCCTAGTCAAACCACCTACTGTTACGTATTGATTCTCACCAGTTAAAATGAAAGGTCTTAAATCTAAATGTCTAGGAGCAATATTTTCTCCAGAATAAGTGGGTGCAGTTGATAATGATATGAGTGGCTGTGCGACAAAATTTCTTGGGTTATTCCTTACCTTTCTTATGGTTGATTCCTTTTCTTGTCTTGTACAATTTTTACCTATTACTATTCCGTAACCTCCAGATTCTGCAACCGGCTTTATGACCATCTCTTTAAAGTTATTAAAAACATATTCTCTTTGTTCTTTATTTGTAAGAATGAAAGTTTTAATATTTTTTATAATTGGCTCTTCGTTTAGATAAAATCTAATCATTTTAGGAACGAAGGAATATATTGCTTTGTCGTCAGCAATCCCGCAGCCAGGAGAATTAACTATTGCTACTTTTTTTTCTTGCCATGCTTTGATAAGTCCTTTGACTCCTATAGCCGAATTATTATTTCCTTGTTCAGGATCAAGATAATCATCATCAACTCTCCTATAAATTACATCTATTTTAATTAACCCTTCAATGGTTTTTTTATATACAAAGCCATCTTTATCAACTATTAAATCTCTTCCCTCCACTAGATCTATTCCCATTTGTTGAGCCAAAAAGGAATGCTCATGGTAGGCGGAATTAAATATGCCTGGAGTAAGAAGAACGATTTCAGGATTCTTAGATCTACTGTTTTTAACAGATGCTAAAGTTTCATAAAGCTTGGTTGGGTATGCATCAATTGGTGTAACTCCATATTGGTAAAAGAGTTCGGGGAAAACTCTCTTCATGATCATTCTATTTTCTAACATGTAACACACTCCTGATGGAACCCTGAGGTTATCTTCTAGAACATAGAATTTTCCATCGTGAGCTTTAATCAGGTCAGATCCGCAGATATGTGACCATGCACTGTGTTTTAGTTTCATTCCAATGCAATACGTTTTAAATGCTGGTGAATCTAATACAAGTGATTTATCTATATCACTTTCATTTAAAAACTGTTGTTTGTTGTAACAGTCTTCAATAAACATGTTCAAGGCTTTGACTCTTTGCTTGAGCCCTTTCTCAACCTGAAGCCACTCAGATTTTCTGATTAATCTTGGAATAAAGTCTAGGGGCCACATTCGATCTTGTCCTTCAAGGCTTCCTTCAGAATAAACCCTAAATGATATCCCCATAGATTTAATGGCAGCTTCCGTTGCTATATTAATTTCTTTTAAATCTTCAATTGATAATGATTCAAGAAAAGTGCCAATTTTTTTCGAATGTCCCCTAAGGCTGTTTTGTGGTGTAACATATTCGTCGTAAGTAGAAGCGTTGGGATATTTTTTCCAAGAAATTTTCATATAAATTTATAATACTTTACTATTTGAATATAACAGCTAATTGATTGTAACTTTGTTCTAAAACAAAGCATTGATTGCTCAAAAAAATGACATATGACTTACTGTCTTGCTATCAAAGTTGAAGAAGGCCTAGTGTTTGCCTCAGATTCTAGAACCAATGCTGGTTTAGATAATATTGGCTCATATACAAAAATGTTTACTTATAATATTGGCGATAGAGCTTTTGTGATTTTAACAGCTGGAAACCTAGCCACTTCTCAAGCTGTCTATCATCAGATCGAGAAGGATCTTGAAAGTAATGATAGCGAAATCAATTTAAATCTATGTCAGGATATCGAGGCTGTAGCAGATTACATTGGAAAAATAAGCATCGAACAACAATCGAAAAATCATGATCCGACAGAAACAATTGATCAGAGTATTTCTCTTTTAGGTTCTCACTTTATCGTTGGTGGCCAAATTAAGGGTCAAGATCCAAATTTGGTAATGGTTTATCCAGAAGGTAACTTTATATATGTAGCTGACGAAACGCCTTTTATTCAAATCGGCGAAACCAAATATGGCAAGCCTATTTTAGATAGAATGATTTTTCCTCATACTCCTTTAGGAGACTCTGCCAGAGCTGCATTGTTATCTTTTGATTCAACCATGAAAAGTGACTTAACCGTGGGGCCGCCAATAGATTTTGTAGTTTTTAAGAAAGATCAAATTAACTTAAATTTTCAAGATCAATTAAAACTCGACTCTCCTTTTTTTAAGGAGCTTTCATCTATTTGGGCAGAGCAATTAGATAGTGCAATTCATGCTCTACCTAAATTTAATTGGGAAGAATAATTTTTTTGGAAAAACTTATGTATATGAAATTTGTTTTTTCGGTTTTTTTTCTTTTATTTCTCAATTTATCATTTGCTGCCACAGCTATAGGTCATGCACCTATCGGCGTTTCTGGGGACCATTATCACAAGTCAAAAGAAAAGATGGTATCTATAAGATACTCAACGATGCAAATGAAAGGAAATTCTTTACATGGCAATACGATCTCAGATCAGGAAATTATTTTAAGCCAAGCTAATCCTTTCGCTTCTATGTCAGGAGCTCCTGCTAACTTAAGTGTGGTCCCTACAAAAATGGAAATGGAAATGGTAATGATCGGAGGAATGTATGCTCTATCTGACAACCTTACATACATGGGCATGCTGATGTTTATGAAAAATAAAATGACCTCAAATACTTATAAAGGAGCAATGGATAGAGCTTATCTTGGAAATTTTCAAACAAGCTTTGATGATTTATCAAATATCTCTTTATCAGCGCTTTATAAATTAACTGAAACAAATAAGAATAGGTGGCACTTAGAGATTGGTTTAGATAAGTCTATCGGGGAAAACAACAATCAGGGCAATATGCTTACGCCGATGAATACGTATATGCAGATGACTATGCCCTATGCTATGCAAATGGATGGATCAACTAGATTAATATCTGCCCTAACAAATAGTACAAATTTGAATGACTTAGTATTTGGATCTCAAATTAAAAAGTATACAGTCCTTAAGGATAAAGAATGGGCTTTTGGAGATAAATTAGAAATATCGTCATGGCTTCAAAAATCTTATGACGAATCTTTATCATTTTCTGCTAGGCTTATTTTTACTGATCAACAACAGATATCTGGGTCTAGTTCAAAAATTAGATCTCCAGTTCAATCAGCCAATCCCCTTAACTACGGGGGCAGAACTCTAGAATTGGGTTTGGGAGCCAATAAAGTTTTTCATTTTTTTAATAAAAGCCACAGCAGAGTGGGAATTGAGATTCTTTATTCGTTAAATAATAATAAAAATGGCCTACAACTTAAAAATGACTATAAATTAATTTTTGGCTATCAAATGTCTTTGTAATTTTTAAGACAAAAAACTAAGTGTTTTGCCTCAAGTAAAAAATTTGTAATAATTGTTGAATGAAAAAAATCGTCTCTTTTGAAGCCTCTGATAATTTAAAGAACCTTGAGGGTTTTACGAAAACTATTTTGTCTTTCAATCAAAAAAAATATTCTATGTTTAAGGATATGGCCAACAAGCACGGATGGGACAGTATATATGTCAATGACATAAGATATGATTTGCTCAGGATGGCAATAATGGATTTTCATATATCTAAAGGGTTTTTTACCATCAGCGACCTAACAGGGATAACAGATCTTAATATCAGAAGTATAGAGCGTTTCTTAAAAAAAATTGTTGTTGCTGGTTATTTGGATAAACGATCAAGTGGTAAAGACAAAAGAGTAGTGGAATATTTCGCTACAGACAAAAGTCTACTTTTATTAAAAATATATTTAAAACTTTTAAAGGAAGGTGCTGGATTATTTAAAATTTCTCCAGAAAAAACTGCTGAACTCTCAGATATGACCACCGAAGAATTGGAAAAATATTTAGCTTGGTCAGAAGATAAAGTTTAATCTTCTTAAATTCATAACTTTACTTAAATTTTTTTGTTTATAATCTTAATTTAGAAGGAGTATTTATGTCTCAAACTAGAGTTTATTGCATAGCAAATCTTCAAATAGAAGATGCTGAGTTATTTAGAAATTATGAAAAAGGTTTTTTTGGTACTCTCAAAGAGTATAACGGTGAATTTATGACTATGGATGATGAATCAATCCATTTGGAGGGAACTTCCCCTATTGAAGGTCGTGTCATAATGTGGTCCTTCCCTTCGGAAGAAGAAATGAATAACTGGTTTTCGTCAACCAGTTATCAAGAATTGGCAGAAAATTATAGAAGACCGGCGACTGAATTAAAAAATTTAACTGTCATAAAAGCAATGCCAACAAGATAAGGTAAATTAATAAAATGAAAGCATATCAAGTCACAGAAAATGGAAAACCATTAGAAGAAAAAAATATTGAAACGCCTTCACCCAAGGGAAATGAAGTTCTCATAAAAACTGTTGCTTGTGGAGTTTGTCATTCAGACGTTCATATACATGATGGTTATTTTGATTTAGGTGGTGGAGCCAAACTTCCTACTCCCCTTTTAGAACCGCTTACGATGGGTCATGAAGTTTTTGGAGAAATTGTAGCTATTGGAGAAAAAGTTTCAAACGTGAAAGTCGGGGAAAAATATGTGGTTTATCCTTGGATTGGCTGTGGGAATTGCGAACTATGTAATAACGATAAAACTCATTACTGTATGAACAATAGCAATATTGGAATTAATGTCAGTGGAGGTTATGCAGATCATGTTTTAATTCCGGGAGAACAATATCTTTTTGATGCTGGAGATACTCCAGATAGTCTTGCAGGAAGTTATGCTTGCAGAGGACTTACTGCTTTCAGTGCACTAAGAAAAGCCGAACCTTATACTCAAGATAATTCACTTATCATTGTAAGTGCTGGAGGCCTAGGGTTATTAGCATTAAAAATTGCCAAGGCTGCTTATGGAATAAATCCTATTGTTATAGATATAGATGATGAAAAATTAAAGGTGGCAAGTAATTTGGGAGCTTCTTTAACTATTAACTCTTCATCTGAGGATGCAGCTAAACAAATTATGGAAGCTACCGGAGGTGGGGCCAAAGCGATAGTAGATTTTGTGGGAGCAGAAGCTTCTGTAAATTTAGGTTATCAGTGCCTTAGTAAAGGAGGTAAGCAAGTTGTTGTTGGTCTTTTTGGAGGACAATTAACTATACCTTTGCCTCTTCTAACTCTTACTGAAAAAAAATTAATGGGTTCTTATGTTGGCAGCCTAGGTGAAATGAAAGATTTAATGAAGTTAGTCTCAGCAGGTAAAATTGAACCTGTCGAAGTGGAGTCTAGAGATGTCTCAGAGGCCAACAGAACTCTTGAAGAAATGAAATCAGGAAAACTCCTTGGTCTTGTTTCTTTAACTCATAAGTAAAATATGGAAAAAGTTTGCTTGGTGATTGGTGCAGGAGCAGGAATTGGAGGAACTGTAGCAAAGAAATTTGCTTCTAATGGTTATCATTCATACTTAGCAAGGCGCACTGATAAAGAAGGTTTAAATAAATTAATTAAAGAGATAAAAGATAGTGGTGGTGAAGCAACTGGTTCTTTATTAAACGTTATTGATGAAAACTCTATTGAAGATTTAGTAAATAAGGTTGAATCAGAAATTGGTCCAATCGATACTGTTATTTACAACATAGGAGCTCAAATAGGAGATCGAGCTTTAGCAGAAACCAGCTACAAAGCTTTTGAAATGGGTTGGCGAATGGCGACTTTTGGCTTATTTAGACTTGCTCAAGTTGTAACACCTAAGATGAAAGAAAGACAAACTGGTAATATTATTGTGACTTCAGCAACTTCAGCAGTAAGGGGTAATAAAGGTCAACATTCACACGCAGCTGCCATGGGAGGCAGAAGGATGCTTTGTCAGTCCTTGAATGCTGAATTTGCAAAAGACGGCATTCACGTAGCCCATGTAATAATCGATGGAGCAGTAGATGCTCCTGATACATTGGGGAAGATGCTTGGCCCGGAACTCTTTGAAAAGTTTAAAGAACAAAAAGGACAGCATGGTATGATTTTGCCTGAAGATGTTGCCGAAACATATCTCTTTGTAGCTAGGCAAAAAAAAGTCAACATGGACCCATGAAATTGATATCCGAGCTTTTTCTGATCAAGCATGGTGGAATCATTAAGATTTGACCAAACCTTTATAATACAATATTGTGAAAAGATGATAATTTATCAGAAGCAAGACTGTGATTTAACTTTAAGGGAAGGTATTAAGGTTTATGAAAATTATTTAATCGATAATGGTAAAACTCCTTTAACAGAGTTAAATGAAAGATCTACTCTAATTAGAGATCACGACGCTTCTCATGTTATTTTTGGTCTAGATACCTCACTTGAAGAAGAAGCATTGTTAGATACTTGGCTTCTATGCGGTTGTAGCTACAAATTTAGTTATTTGGCATCCTATGCGAAACTTCCAGAATTAAAAGAATTGACGAAGAAACTTCTTAAAGAAGTCGGTGTAACTGGGTTTTTTAAATTATATAAAAGTGTTATTCCTACAAAACTAAAAATTGCTTTTAAAAATTCAAGGAAAATGAATAAGAAATGGCCTTTTAAACACCCAGAGGAATTTCTAGACAGAAAAATTTCTGACTTAAGAGAAGAATTTGGAATTAAAATTCTATCTCCCGAAGAAAGAGATCTTAAAAAAGTAATCTGGTCAGGATCACATTCGACCTAATCTTGCAAAAAACCTTCAAATCTTTCGTATGCAGTAATAAAGTCTTGTTTAAATTCTTGAACTACAGCTCCTGCCGACAAACTCTCATTCATTAACCCTACTCCTTGGCCGACCCAATACGTAGCTAGATTTACTGCTCCATCATGTCCACCCTCAGCTAATTTATTTACCTTAGCTAGGGCTGGTTCAGCAACCATTGGCTGAAGTGGCATTGGTAAAGGCTCAGGAGCAGTTTCAGCTTCCCATGCATCCGTCCATGATGACTTAAGTTGTCTCGAGTGTTTACCTGTTCTGCTTCTTGATCTAACAGTATCACTGGAACTTGCTTGCAACATTTTTTCTTTTACTATTGGGTGGGTTTCAGCCTCAGCTGTAGTCAACCAGACAGATGCCGTCCAGGCTCCAGAAGCTCCCATCACCATTGACGCAGCCATTTGTTCTCCAGTTACAATTCCTCCAGCAGCTAAAATAGGAACATCTCCATAAGGTTGGATTGCTCGATGAACTTCGGGAACAAGTACCATTGTAGAAACACTTCCACAATGCCCACCTGCTTCTGTTCCTGAAACTACCAAGATATCAACGCCTGCCTTAACTTGAGCAATTGCATGTTCTTTAGTTCCCAAAAGTGCGGCCACTTTTACGTCGTTATCTTTTCCCATTTTAACCATCCATTCTGGGGGGACTCCTAATGCATTGGCTATTAATTTAATTGGGTGTGAAAAAGCTACATCTAATAAAGCTTTGGCACCTTGATCAGCAGTATTTTGTGCAAATCCAGAAGCAGCCATATCTCCTTCGCTTTCTCTAAGCTCAGGAGCATCAATATCATGATTTTTTAGAACATCTGTTCTAAAATCTCTATATTCTTGAGGAATCATATCGGCTAATTTCTGAGCATTGAATTCTTCTCCTTTGCCCAACATTTTATTAGGGATCAGCACATCTACTCCATATGGTTTTCCATCAATTCTTTCGTCAATCCAATTTAATTCTTGTTCTAATATTTCAGGAGACATTCCAACTGCTCCAAGAACTCCAACTCCTCCTGCCTTAGATACCGCAACAACAACGTCTTTACAGTGACTAAAAGCCACTAAAGGGAACTCGGCTCCCAGCATTTCACAAATAGGTGATTTCATATTTTTACTCCCTCATTTTAAAATATTAGGTTAATATCTTTTGAAGGGAAATTCTATAGCAATTTAAAAAAATTTAATATGTCCAAAAAAATAACTATTCCGTCAAGTTTAATATCAATCTTTCTAGCTAGTTTAGTTGCAATAGGAATAAATCAGGGCGGTGTAAGTATTTCTGGCATCTCTTTAATTTATTTTTGCTGCGCACTGATATTTGTAGCACAGTGGTTAGTATTTATTCCATCGTATATTTTTCAAACTGAACATTATTTTGATTTAACAGGATCGCTAACTTATATATCGGTAACTCTTTTAGCGATTCTTTTTACAATAGACATTACTTTAAGAGATATTTTACTGGCTTTATTAGTATGGATTTGGGCTTTTCGTTTAGGTTCTTTCTTATTTGTTAGAGTAAAAAAAAGCAGGCAGTGATGGAAGATTTGATCTTATGAAGAAAGATTTTTGGTGGTTTTTAATGACTTGGACAATACAGGGTTTATGGGTTTTCCTGACATTAGCCATGGCATTGGCAGCAATTACTTCTGAATTAAAATTACCTATAGATATTTTTGCAATTGTTGGTGCGTTAATTTGGATAATCGGTTTTTCTATAGAGGTTGTAGCTGACCAACAAAAAACAGACTTCAAAGATAACCCGGCTAACGAAAATAGTTTCATTACTGAAGGGCTTTGGAGTTGGTCGCGTCATCCAAATTATTTTGGTGAAATGGTTTTATGGATTGGAATTTCTGTCATAGCATTACCTGTTCTAGGAGGTTGGCAGCTAGTAGCTCTGATATCTCCAATTTTTGTAATATTTCTTTTAACTAAAATAAGTGGAATTAATTTACTAGAAGCTAGAGGACTTAAAAAATGGAAAGATGATGCTGCTTACTCAGATTATTTGAATAGGACTTCTGTTTTAATCCCTTTTCCTCCCAAAAAAGATTAACTTCTAGCTGATTTTAAAGGTGAGGTTTTTTTATAAAAACACCTCTTCATCAAAAACTTTTATTCTTCAAACTTGAGTGCTTTAGATTTTTTAAACGCTTCTCTTTCAAATAACATGTCTGTGTATCTTTTAATGTTAGGTTTAAAAGCCTGATGGATGCCCAACGATTCAGCTACGACAAAAGCGTAACTTACACAAATATCCGCAATGGTGAATCTATTTGCACATAAATACTCTTTATCTTCTAAAGTTGTTTCAAGTAATTTGCATCTAGATACAAACCATCTGCTGTAACCTTCGACAGCTGCATCAGCAACGCCAGGTTCTTGAAGTTTATATCTGAGAACAACAGTTTGAGGAAAAGTTAATGTCGCATCTGAGTGAAAAAGCCAATTTAAATAAGCTGGATAGTCAGGTTCATCCGGCATAACTCTTAGATCCGAAGGGCCATATTTTTCTACCAAGTATTGAGACATGGCTACTGATTCCGTCATCTTTACTTCTCCATCAATTAAGTAAGGGATTGTTCCAAGCATATTTACTTCCAGATATTCTTTCATAAAGACCCTTGGAGGAAATGGCATCATTGTTAGCTCATAATCTAGTCCCATCTCTTCAGCTGTCCAAATAGGTCTTAATGCTCTTGATGCTTCTGTTCCCCAAATTTTTATCATGGTTTTCTCCAACTCTAATTAATGTTTATACTTAAACAGTTTTAAAAAAATTATAATAACAAAAAGAGGGAAAAAATGATTGGAGCAATAGCAAAATTAAAAATTAAAGACGGCGAAAGAGATAATTTCATTGAAGCAATGGGAGAATTAGTGAAAGCAGTTGCGGATAATGAACCAGACTGTTTTTATTATGAAATGCATGAAACAGATGATCCGCTAACAATTATGATGATCGAGCTTTATAAATCAGAAGAAGCTCATGCCAATCACACTCAAACTGAACATTTTGGAACATTAGGCATGGCTTTGGCTCCTTTTATGGATGGGGCTCCAGAAATCACTGTTCATAAAAGCGTAAACTGAAAAAATCTTATCTAAAGTCCGTTGAAGACGGGAAAATAGAGCTGGATAATTTCCAGCTCTCTCTTATAGATAAGCTGGAAGAGCGTATAGAGATATTAAATTCTCCTAACAGTTTTATAAGTTTTAGGAAAAAACAAACGCCAAGAAGTCTTTACATCCATGGAGAAGTGGGAAGAGGTAAAACTTTTATCATGGATCTTTTTTTTGATAGTCTAAAAACAAAGCAAAAAATAAGACTTCATTTTCATAGATTCATGAATAATCTTCACAGTGAACTTCATGAATTAGTTGGACAAAAAGATCCAATCAAAAAAATTGTTAAACAACTATCAAAAAAATATAAAGTTCTTTGTTTTGATGAGTTTTTTGTTGAAGATATTGGCGACGCAATGCTTCTAGGCAGATTTATGACAGAACTTTTTTCTTCAGGTATTTGCTTAATTACTACTTCAAATATAGAACCAAAAAATTTATACGCGAACGGTCTTCAAAGAAAATTATTTATTCCAGCCATTAAATCTATAGAAAAAAATTGTGAAATATTTTTTTTGAATTCTAATAGTGATTATCGTCTCAGAACACTAGAACAAACAAAACTAGTTTTTATTCCTTTAGGAAATGAGTCTGAATTAAATATGCTTGATACTTTTATGGCATTATCAAAATCAAAAAAAATTAATGACAGTTCTATTAAGGTTTTAGATAGAAAAATAAATATTATTAAAAGCTCAGAGGGAACAATCTGGTTTAATTTTAAAGATATATGTGCCTCTCCTCGAAGTTCAGCTGACTACATTGAAATTGCTAAAGAATTTCATAACGTATTAATATCAAATATCCCAATAATAAATTCAGACGACGAAGCTAGAAGGTTTATTAGTTTGATTGATGAATGTTATGACAGAAAAGTAAAAATAATTAGTTCAGCTGCAATTGAATTTCCAAAGATTTATACGGGTAATAAACTTATCGAAAAATATAAAAGAACTGTAAGTAGACTTATAGAGATGCAATCAAAAGAATACTTAAAGGAAGCTCATAAGCCTTGAATTTTTTTTAAATGACACTAAATAAAATAGTGTAAGATATGAATATTAAAATGAAAGAAATAATTGAGACTAACTTTGCCATCGGCCAAGTAGTCAGACATAAATTCTTAGATTTTCGAGGTGTCATTTTCGACGTCGATCCGGAATTCAATAACACTGAAGAGTGGTACCAAAGCATACCGGCACAAATAAGACCAAAAAAAGATCAGCCCTTCTATCATGTTTTTGCTGAAAATGAAGACGTTTTCTATACTGCTTATGTTTCTCAGCAAAATCTTTTAGCAGATATATCTAACGAACCTGTTTCTCACCCAGACGTATCGAGCAATTTTGGACCTTTTAAAGATAATTCCTACGAAATACTTCAGGGCGCAAGAAATTAGCCTGCCAAGCAAACAGCTGTAACGAATAATTCCATAGCTTTTTTTAGATCTGAATTTTTGACTTGGGTTGGAGCAATTCTAATATTTTGATTTTGAGGGTCTTTCTTGTAAGGAAATGTGGAGCCAACTGGGGTAAGTTTTAAGCCTGCATCTGTGCATAATTTGTATATTTTTTTTGCTTTTCCAGGCTTGGAATTGAATGAAACAAAATAGCCACCTGTTGGGGTACTCCAATTTGCATAACCCTCAGGCAATCTTGATAGATATTCTTCAACAATTTCAAACTTAGGCCTAATTAAAGAGGAAAGATCTTTCATGTGATCTTCCAAAGCTTTAGGATTTTTAAAAAATTTAACGTGTCTTGCTTGATTGATTTTATCCGAGCCTACCATTACTTTTTCCAAGTAAGATACAAAAGTTTTTATAGTTTTTTCTGAGCCTCCCATAAAAGCTATACCGGAGCCAGCAAAAGTTATTTTGCTAGTACTTGCAAATAAAGAAATATTATTAGAGGTTTTAAACTTTTCGCATTGTTTGAAGATATTTGACAATTTAGGTGATTTTTTAAAATCGTGAACTGCATAAGCATTATCGTAAAATATCATAAAATCTTTACTACTTTTCTTTGGTAATTTAGCTAGCCTAGTAATGGTCTCTCTAGAATAAGTTTCTCCGGTAGGATTAGAGTGTTTTGGGACGCAAATAATTCCTTTAACACTTTTATCTTTTTTAATAATAGCCTCTACTTCATCCATATTTGGACCCTGACCAGTCATAGAAACTGTAATCATATTTATTCCCATTTCTTCAAAAAGAGAAAAGTGTCTGTCGTATCCAGGAACAGGACAAATAACTGAAACCTTTTTTTTATCTTTCCATGGACCATCTCCATTTCCTTTAAAGAAAAGTGTCTGCAACATAATAGCTGTAAGATTTAAACTACTAGTTCCATTAACAATTACATTTTTTGGTTTTACGTTTAGTAAAAGTGAGCCTAATTTCTTCGCTGATGGCAATCCATCAATTTCACCATAATTTCTTATATCAGCATTATCAAGTTTGAAATCTTTTTTGCTCTTTAGGTTATTCATAACTGAATTTGAAAGATTCAGTTGATCCGAGGAAGGCTTCCCTCTAGTAAGATCTAAATTCAATTTCAGTTTTTTTATACTATTGTATTTAGCTTGTAATTCCGCTCTTTCTATTTTTTTCATCTATATATTATCTCTAAAGAATTTTCTTTAGCATATTTTTCTAGCTCTTCATCTGGAGAAATAATAATACTATTTTTACAAACTTTTACGAGTGGGAGATCATTTATAGAGTCGGTATAAAAAGTAGCGTCTTCTAAATTGAAATTATTTTTCTTGCTCCACTCTTGCATAGTGATTAACTTACCTTCAGCGAAAGTAGCAACTCCATCTAGATTTCCAGTAATTTTATTATTTTCTATTTCTAATGGTGTGCCAAAGAAAGTATCGATAGAAAAAACTCTCGAAAACCCCTCAACAATGAAATTTAAAGAACCAGAGGCAATAATTTTTTTATCATTTTTATGTTTTTCTAAGAGATCGTAAGTTAAGGAATCAATCAGTAGTTCCTCATATTGATTAATGAATTCTCGTACTAGTGATTCAATTTCATTCGTTGTTTTTCCGATTAAGGGGTTAAGCAAAAATATACAATAGGCATCAAAATCCATATTGCCAGCTCTATAAGCAACCTCGAATTCACTTATTTTTTCCATGTAAAAGTCTTTATTAATCAAGCCCTTTTCTACTGTGTATTCAGCCCATTTAAATTCACTATCGCCAGATAAAAGAGTGTCGTCTAAATCAAAAATTACTGTCTTCATATTAAAAATCTTAATTCACTCAAAGCTTTACGGTAAGCTTCTCTTTTAAAATCCACTATTCTATCGATTGGTTGCCAAAACGAAACCCATTCATATGTATCAAATTCTGGAAAAGCTTCGTAATCTAATCTTATTTCATGATCGTCATTTTTTATTCTAAGTAAAAACCATTTCTGTTCTTGACCTTTAAACTTTCCTCCCAAGACTTTAGACCTTATTGTTTTAGGAATATCATAAATTATTGTATCGTCTGATTCTCCTATATATTGAACATCATCTTTTCTAAGACCAACTTCTTCCAATAGTTCTCTATACATTGCCTTTTCTAAATTTTCATTATTGTCGACTCCTCCTTGAGGAAACTGCCATGTTTTCGTATTTGTTCTGCGGCAAATTAAAACTTTATTTTTGCTATTAAGAACTACCATAGCAACGTTTGGCCTGTAACCTTCTTTACTTGCTTTCATCATGAAATTTTAAAATTAAATTGCTTTATTTTTCCTTCTTTTCCTTTTGGATTATATAGCTGCTCTTTAATATCAACTTGATCATTTTGGTCTATGGTCATTACTGTCGTTGACCTAGTTCCATAAATTGAAGAGTTAATAAATCTGGCTGAAAATTCGGAACCATGATTTTTATTTAATTTTTCTTCATCAAATTCATACGATTCCTGCGGAGATTGCATTAGTTTTAGTAAGTCATCTGTTGAAAAAGATGAAGTTAAGATTTGTTCAAAATCTTTTTTTGCTAAATCTAGTTTATTTGAATTAGAACCAAAGGATTTATTTCCAATAACAAAGGTTTTGTCTTCTTTTTTAATAAATTCTTTTCCTTTTGTCGAACAGATACTAACCTTATCTTGATCATATAAAACTAAATTAAATCCCAAATAGTTTTTATAATCTAAAGAAGATTGATAATCGTCAATATTATAAGTTGTTGTAAAAAAATTTTTTACCAAGTCTCCTCGTGATAAAAATTTTTTATCTAAATAATCTTTCTCGTAAAATTCCCTTACGTTTGTCACGGCTGCAAATTTTCCTGATTTTGAAATTCCCATCCAGGTACCTCCTTGTTCTAAGTCTTTCCCTGCAAGAAAATCTTTTGGATTATCCCACCAATAGGCAGACTTTGTTGGACGAGAGTAGAATTCATCCCTATTTGAAGCCATCACGAATTTATATTCTTCGGTAGGCTCTATAGCAAGCAAGATTAAGCACATAATTGGAAAAAACATAAGTTTATCAGAGGTCAGAGATAAGCGATAATGCCTACTCATGATAGAAATTTTCATCCCTTTAATGTTACTTGGAATATTTGCAGGTTTACTATCTGGATTTTTTGGAATTGGAAGTGGAATAATTTTAGTGCCGGCGTATATTTTTCTTTTTAATTATTTAAATTTTCCACCTGAATTTATCCCCTTACTAGCTACTGGTTCATCCATGGGGACGATGGCAATAACCATTCCTATGGCCGCTTATACTCACTATCAAAATAAAAATATAAATCTGAAAATTGTTAAATACATGTTTTCTGCTGCAGTTATTTCAACTATTTTCGGAAGATTTATTGCTACTCAAATTGATAGCACTAGTTTGCAGATAATAATTGCTGTTTCAATGTTACTAGCAGCTATTCAGCTTGCATTTAATTTTTCTCCAAAAAATATTAATAATGCATTAAATAAATATGAATTATTTTTCGTTGGGGGTTTAATAGCTTTAATAACTTCTTTTGTCGGCATTGGTGGTGGTATTTTGATGGTGCCTTACTTTTTATTTAGAGGCTTAAAAATGCACGAAGCAATTGGAACCTCTTCTTTAATGGGCTTCTTTTTTGCTGTCTCTGGTCTAATCGGAGCTTTTCTTTTTGCTCCGGAAAAATTAAAACAAATAGATTATGTATATGGATCTGTATTTGTGCCGGCTATATTAATTGCGGGGATTTCTAGTATTTATTTTGCTAGGTTGGGTGCAAAAATTTCAAATAAAATTGAGGGAAACTCTTTGAAAATTGCTTTTTCTTGCTTAGTTATATTGGTCGCTTTAAGAATTATCTATATTACTTTTTTATGATCATAAATATAGACCCTGTTGCCTTATACCTGCCTCTCCCTTTTCTTGGATGGTGGCCAGTGCATTGGTACGGGATCACATGGCTTTTAGCTATATTTGGCATTCTTTGGTACTCCAAAAAAATCGTTTCTAAAAAAACTGCTTTTAAAAAAAATGATGTTGAAGACTTTTTATTCTATGGCGTTTTGGGAGCAATAATTGGAGGCAGATTAGGCTATATGCTCTTTTATGGTTTTAATCAGATATTAATTGACCCTTTATCTGTTTTTAAAATATGGGAAGGAGGACTTTCGTTTCACGGCGGATTTTTAGGAGTTCTTATTTCTTTTTGTATGTTTTCCAAAAAACTTAAAATCAGTTTTTTTGATCTTTCCGATCATATTGCTTTAGCTTTTCCTATTGGCTTAGGACTAGTAAGAATAGGAAACTTTTTAGGAGGAGAGCTACTTGGTAGACCGACAGATTTACCTTGGGGGATGATATTTTGGAGCGACCCTCTTCAACTTAGTAGGCACCCTTCCCAACTTTACCAAGCATTTTTTGAGGGCTTAGTACTTTTTTTAGTTTTAAATTGGCTTGCAAAAAAACCTAGGCCAAAAATTTTTATATCCGGGATGTTTTTATCTCTTTATGGGTTTTTTAGAATATTTACAGAAACTTTCAGAATGCCAGATTCTCATATAGGTTTTGATTTTTTAGATATAATCACAAGAGGACAATTACTTTCCTTACCAATGGTTTTAATTGGATTAATATTAATCTTTCTTAGCTACAAAAATAAAAATGAAACAGTATCTTGATCTAATGGAAAAAGTATTAAATGAAGGTCAGAAAAAATCTGATCGAACTGGAACAGGCACCTTAAGTATTTTTGGATATCAAATGGAATTTGATCTTTCTATAGGCTTTCCGTTAGTTACCACTAAAAAAGTTCATTTAAAATCTATAATTCATGAATTAATTTGGTTTCTTCAAGGCTCAACTAATATTACTTACTTAAAAGAAAATGGTGTTTCTATTTGGGATGAATGGGCAGATGAAAACGGTGATCTTGGACCTGTATATGGAGCTCAATGGCGTTCTTGGCCAGATGGAAATAACGGAACTATAGATCAAATACAGAATTTAATTAATAGTATCAATGATAATCCAGACTCTCGTAGACATATCGTTAGTGCTTGGAATCCTGCTTTAGTAGATGAAATGGCTCTTCCTCCGTGCCATTCTCTTTTTCAATTCTATGTGGCTAATGGAGAGCTTTCTTGTCAGTTATATCAAAGAAGTGCAGATATTTTTTTAGGCGTGCCATTTAATATTGCTTCTTATGCTCTTTTAACTCATATGATCGCTCACGTTTGTAATTTGAAAGCGGGGAAATTTGTTCATACTTTTGGAGATGCTCATCTTTATTTAAACCACTTAGACCAAGCAAAACTTCAACTTTCCAGAGAAGTTATAAGTCTTCCTAAATTGCACTTAAATCCTGATATTAAAAACGTTTTTGATTTTAAATTCGAAGATATTGAAATTAAAAATTACGAAAGTCATCCTGCAATATCTGCACCTATAGCTATTTAATGAAAATTACACTTGTTGCAGCGATAGCATCTAATAATGTTATTGGTTATAAAAATTCTCTACCTTGGAATATTCCCTCGGATTTAAAAAAATTTAAAGAATTGACATCTGGCAAAACAATTTTAATGGGAAGAAAAACTTTTGATTCAATAGGTAAGCCTCTGCCCAATAGAGTAAATATAGTCATGACTAGAGATTCGAATTTTATGCACGAGGGCATCGAGGTGGTTTCAAATATGGAAGATGCTTTGAATTTCGTAAAAAAATCAGAAGAAGTTTTTGTAATTGGGGGATCTGCAATTTACAAAATATTTGAACCAATAGCCTCATCTCTTGCTATCACCCATATCTTAAAAGATTTTAAAGGAGATGCTTTTTTTCCGGAAATAAACTGGGGTCTTTGGGAAGTCGAAAGTGAGGATAATTTCTTAGATGAAAAAAGTGGTACTTCTTGTAATCTAGTTAAGTATAAAAGAAAATCTTAACTCTCTTCTAAATCTTTTCTTCTTAACTCTAGAGTTTTGACTCTTTTTGCTTCTTTTTCGGTGTAAGTAAGCCAAGTTAGTGCTTGAGCTCTAAGTTTGTCTTGTCTTTTTTCTAACAATTTTTTGTCTTTGATTTTTAAATCTGTCAATCTATCTAAGGCCGTTCTAAAAAATTTGGTAGCGTCTTCAAATTCTTGTTGTTCATATGAAACTTGTCCCAATAAAATATTTACCGTAACAGGGTCTTTTAACTTTCCTTTTTTCAATCCCAATTTCAAAGTATCTTTTGCAAGATCGTATCGGTCAGTAGCAAGGTAAATTTGACCTAAGAAGACATAAAGCTCGCCTTCTTCTGATTTTTTTGCGGCCTTTTCATATATTGGCTCAGCAATTTCAAGTTCTTGTGCCATATGCCAGCCTTGAGCAAGCATTTTTAAATGCTTTTCATCATCTTTAACAAAATCGTTCTTAATTCCATAATCCATGACTTTGGCTGCTTTGAATGGTGCTTCAGCTCTCATTAATAATTGATATAGGGCTGTATATTCATTTTTTTTATCCAGTAGCCCTTGATCAAATGCAGCTTCTAAAGCGGTTAACTGGTTATTTTCCTGTTTAAGTTCACCATAAATTCCAGACAACTGTGTCCAATATTTTTTCTTAGGATGAAATATTACTAATTCCTCGTAAAGCGAAAGCATTTTTTTTGTTTTGCCATCTTCGTTATATAAGGCTAGTAAGAGGTTATAGGTCGACTCTCTTGGTTTGGATTTATTTGCTTTAGCAACACACAATCCTGTTTCTGCATTTTTGAGCGCTAATTTTTTATTCTTAAGTTGCCAGTGAGATGCAGCGATAATATCGAAGCCTGTTGAGCTTGGATTTGCTTCGTTGGTAAGCCATTCTTTTAATAATTTTATTGCCTCTTTGTAATTTTCTTCGGTATAAGCTATTTGAGCTAGGCTAAAAATAACATTTGATTTTAATCTGGGATCAGCTCCTTCAATTTGTAGAAAATATTTATAAGATTGTTTGGCTTTCCTTAAGTTATCTTCACTAAAATAGACATAAGCATAGTAGTAGTACATTTGAGCTTTGTCGGTTTCAGTAATATCTTCATCTGCATTCATTTTATCCAAAGTAACTTTGGCCAAAGCCAGATCATCTGCTTCTAATGCAGGATAAAGAGCCTTGAGATATTTTTGAGCTGCCCTACTAGGAAGTTTTGCAACTCTTCTTTTATTCGACTTCTTTATTTCGTAGTCAGCGAGACATTTTTTTAATGTAAATCCAGGAAAGTTATATTCTTCTTTTTTTTCTTGAGCAAAAGAATTTGAAGAAACACAAATTAAAATTATAAAAGATAAAATGATTCCTAAATTTTTCATTACATTTGACCTATACAATTAGCCGGAATATATCCTGGACCTTTCTCTACAGACTCTAAAACAAATGTTATTCTTTGTCTAACTCCTTCTACTGCAACTGCAACACCATCTCTGATCAAAGGCTTATATTTATATCTAAGTGCTGCACGAGTCGCGGCCCTATCAAATAAATTTGGCGGTATAGCTTTTATTACTGTTGGGTTTGATACAGCTCCAGCGATTGTCACGGTGTACTCCAATAGCACACAGCCCTCTATACCTCTTTCCATAGCTCTTCTGGGGTATTGCGGAGGAACTTGAAAAATTGGAACATAGGATCCATCTGCAAAAACACCTTGTCTTTTAGCTTTAAACTTAAAATTCAAATTCAACGCATCGTCTAAGACATTGTCGATGTTTTCAATATCTACTTCGGGTGGAGTTTGATCAGGCTCAGGTTCAGCTTCTTCTGGCCTTTCTACACTATCAAGTAATTCAGGGTCTCTTTGAGGCATAACAATATCAACAATTTTTCTAGTTTTTATTTCATCTAATTGAACTTCTCCCGTAGCAATTAAAAAAGCCATTAAAAAAAGAGAGAATAAAGCAACAGCTGTTCCAGCAGCGGCAGCTACGCCATATTTTTGATAAACGTTTGTTTCATCTTCAGAAGACTCTAAAACCATAGAGTCCAAATCTATTGGAAAAAGTTTTTTGAAATAATTAATTAAGTTTTGAATCATTAAAAATTAGGTTCTGATGCAATTGAAATATCAATAACGCCAGCTTCTCTAACTTCATCCATTACAGCGATTATTTTTTCAGCTGTAGCTTTTTTATCAGCTTGCATGACAACTGCTCCCTGAGGGTTTTCAGCCATCAGTCTAATGACATTTGCTTTTACCTGACGAACATCGATTCTTCTTCCATCCATGTAAATTTCACCGGCCGGACCTATAGCAATAAGAATTGCCGCGTTTTCAGTGATTTCTGCTGTTTCGGAATCTGGTCTATTAATCTCAAGTCCAGGGTCTTTTATAAAATTCGCAGTAACAATAAAAAATATTAGAAGAATAAATACTACATCCAACATTGGCGTAATGTTTGGCTCTTCTGCTTCCTCTACTGCTTGGCTTATTAATGATCTTCTCATTTGCTTTTACTCATAAGTTAAATGTTCTGAAACTAAATCCGATTTTTTCCTTGCATTCTGTTCTAACCACCTAGCTGCAATACTTGCTGGTATGGCTGCCATTAATCCAGCCATTGCAGGAATTGTAGATCTAGCAACTCCTCCAGCCATAGCCTTAGCGTCCCCTCCACCTGTAACAGCGAGTATATGAAAAACTTCTATCATTCCAACAATTGTTCCGAATAGGCCTAATAGAGGAGCAATTGCTATGCTGACTCTTATTAACTCTAGGTTGCTCTTTATTTTTAGATTTGCTTTTGAAATTAACATTGATCTTATCATGTGTCCTTTCCAGGACTTATGTTCTGAAACCTTAGACCATTCATCTATTGTTTCTTTCTCCACTGCAGGATGAATAAATTTAAAGTACCAGATTCTTTCAAAGATAAAAAACCACATCAACACTACAAGGAAGCTAATTATCAAGACTACGCCTCCTCCTTTTTCTAGAAAAGAAAAGAGAGTGTCTTGAAGATTGAAGAACCAACTCATAATTTAACTATAAGGCTCCACCACTATTTGTTTCTTCCGCTCTTGCAGCTACCATACCAGTGCTCTGCTCCTCTAAAACAGCAAGTATTCCTTTTGAATAATTAGATAATGCCGCTGCCATGAAAGTTGCTGGAATCGCACACATTAGTCCAAGCATAGTCGTAACTAAAGCTTCAGAAATTCCACCTGCCATTGTTTTAGGATCGCCAGTACCAAATAAGGTAATTGCTTGGAAGGTATTAATCATTCCTATGATTGTTCCAAATAAACCAAGTAAAGGTGAAATTACTGAAATCAGTCTAACAACCCATATGTACTGATCTATTTCTGCTCTTTCAATTAAAATCTGTTCAGCTAATTTTAGCTCTAAAGTTTCGGTGTCAGTTTTATTTTGATCAGCTACAGCGAAAATTCTAGAAAGTGGATTTTCCGCTGCGGATTCACCAGCTGCTTGTTTTTTGACAGCGCCATTTATAGTGAACAAAGCATAGAAACGCCAGCCAAAGACACCGATAGCTATTAAGAATAATAATATAATTGTGTAACCAGTAATTCTTCCATATTGAATTTGTTCAAAAAACGAAGGTAAAGAAATTAAGTTTACTAATAAAGCTCCGCCTTGAGGACCTGTTGGATCAACAGCAAATTGAACAAACCCAGAATCTTCGTCAAAAATATCATACGTTCCATCTAGGTATCTTCCTGGCTGCCTTGGTAAAGTTTCGTATGCTCCTCTTTTAGATAAATACGTTAAATATTGACCTTCTGCTACCGCATTGAAATTACCTATTCTTACAACATCTTCTACTGAAGACTCCCCGTCATTATCAATTACGGTTGCTTGAAATCTTTCTACAGTTCCTGAAGCTACTAATTCTCTTGATAGTTCATACCAAAGCTCTTCTATCTCTTCTATTGTTGCTACACTTACTCCTTCACCCATTTTTATAGAAAGATCTCCTAGGAATTCCTCCCTTTCTTTTCCAAATTGGCCAGAAGTTATAGCGGTTTTAAAGTAATCTTCTGTATCAGAAGCTACACCTTGTAAATGCCCAAAAGTTTCATATAAAGAACCTAGTCTAGTCTTTAATTGATCCTCTAGAAGAGTTAATTTTGCATCATTAGCTTCAAAAGTAGCCTCTAAAGAAGTAGCAATAGCTTCTAATTTTTTTCTTTCAGCTTTTGCGTTAGCTAAAAGTGTTTGCTGTCTGTTTTTTTCTTTATTAAACCTATTTTCTCTTTTTGTAGCCTCTTCACTTTCAGCAAACTTTCCAGCCTTAACAAGTTCTAAAAGTTCATCCAGACTTAAAGCTTGAAATTGAGGTTTTTCTTCCTGCGCAATTGCTCCAAAAGAAGATAACGTTAGAATCCCGACAAATAAAGATTTTAAAATTATATTTTTCACTGAACCACCTCCGCTGCAGGAATAGGAAGTTCAAGCATATCAACAGTTTTTAGTTTTTTGGCCATGCTTATGCCATCTCTGACAACACTTCTATATCTTCCAGGAAGACTTTCCCATGAACCTGTTTCTTTATTCCAAATACCTGTCTCATCGAGATCTGATGTTTGATAAGCAAGAACCAATCTACCAATTCTTAAAATATTAACGTCCCTTTCTTGTTCATCGACTAAAACAGTGTCTTTATATGTATCAATTTTTCTTCCGTACTCAGCTTCAATATTAAAACCTTCTAAAACCTGTCTCAATTTCTCAGCAGGAGATACGGTTGGGTTGTCTAGGGCGTCCTTTATGAATTTTAATCTTTCTGTTCTTTCTCCGCTATTGAAAGGCAAGTCTAATTCGACAAATTGCTCTAAACCTGCATGCATTCTTCTTGCTAATGGAGGTATTTGTCTTTGTAAAACCGAAGCGTATTTCATTGTTTTTTCAATTTCTTTCATACGTTCTTTTTGCCTTTTGATTTGTTTTCTTTTTTGGGCGTTATAAACTTTTAATCCTTCTATTTGCTTGCTGACACTTTTGTATTCAGTTGAAGCTTTGTCGGTTTTAATTTGTGTTGAATCTATTTTTGCTTGTGAAGAAGTTGCAGCCGAAGTTCTTTCTTTATTTGTCTCAAGAACAGAGTCTAATTGAGAAGAAACAGCAAGAGAGAAAACGAGCGTAAATGGCAAAATAAACTTGAATGAATTTTTTAACATAGGGTCCCCTAAAACTAATTTTTTTAAGTTTTTTTTAAAGTAGAAAAAAACAGAAAAACTTACTAATCGTTATGTAAACTACAATTGTAGGGCAGTACTTTAAATTTTAAAAACGTTATTTGCAACTTATAGAGACGCCCTTGAAACATAATTTTTAATTTATAGCAAAAAATAAATGGAGTTTTCAAATGGCTGAGGTAAGTACGAATGAGTTTAGACCTGGCTTAAAAGTCATTATTGAAAATGAATTATGTGAAATTGTGGAAAATAACTTTCATAAACCTGGCAAAGGCCAAGCGGTGATGAGGGTAAAATATAAATGTTTGCTTAACGGACGTGTTCTGGATAAAACTTTTAAAACTGGCGAATCAGTAGAAAAAGCAGATATTTCATCATTGGAAATGCAATATCTTTATAAAGAAGGAAATAGTGCAATCTTTATGAATTTAATTAATTATGAGCAAATTGGTTTTGATTTAAATCTTCTTGGCTCTAAAAATTTATGGATCAAGGAAGGAGAAACTTATGAAATTTCAATGTGGGAAGATACTTTAGTTTCTGTAGAAATTGATACTTTTGCTGAAATAGCTGTTTCTGAAACAGAGCCAGGGTTCAAAGGAGATACTTCAACTAACACTTTAAAATCAGCAAAATTAACAAATGGTTTAGAAGTAAAAGTCCCCTTGTTTATAGAAGAAGGAGACTTAATCAAAGTAGATACAAGAACTAATGAGTATCAGAGCAGAGTTAATAAATGAAAGCTAAGATCAATGCTCTTCTAATAAAAGCAATAGACCTTTTATATAAAGACAATGATTTCTCTATTGAGATAGTTAAGACAAAATCTGAAATGCATGGAGATTGGAGCTCCAATATAGCAATGATTGTGGCTAAGAAAAAAAAAGAAAACCCTAAGGAATTAGCGCAAAAAATAATTAAATTAATACCGAGCGAAGACTGGTTAGAAAAAGTTGAAATAGCTGGTCCGGGTTTCTTAAATTTCTTTTTGACTAAGCAAGGAAATTTAAACTATTTAAAAAATTTATTAAAAGATAAAAAATCATATTTTCCTTTTGAAGAGAGTAATAAAAAAAATATTTTAATTGAGTATGTTTCTTCAAATCCAACTGGTCCTCTTCATATAGGTCATGGAAGAGGAGCAGCTTTTGGCTCAGCATTAAGTAATTTATTAAGAAAATGTGGAAACAAAGTTACCGAAGAATATTATGTAAATGATCAAGGATTACAAACAAAAATCTTAGCTGAAAGTGTTCATAAAAAATATTTAGAAAAATTTGATCTAGACACATCGGAAATTGACGATACTAATTTTTATAAAGGTGAATATATTGATGAATTAGCATTAAAAATTAAAACTCAAAAAAAAGATTTATATTTAAAGATAGAAAATGAAAGTAATTTTATAAATTATATAGTCGAAGAAATGATGAAGGATATCAAAGCAACCTTGGAAAACTTTCAAGTAAAATTTGACTCTTTTTATTTAGAAAGTTTTTTATATGATGCTTCGAAAACTAAAAAAACTAAAGTAAATGAAGTTCTAGAAGACTTAAAAAGTGAATATTCTTTCAACGAAGCAGGAGCCCTGTGGTTTAGATCAACCAAATTTGGAGATGATAAAGACCGTGTTTTAATTAGGTCAGATAATCAAGAGACTTATTTCCTATCTGACATTGCATATCATAAAGATAAATTTTTAAGAGGCTATGATGAGCTTATTAATATATGGGGGTCTGATCACCATGGTTATCTTCCTAGGGTCAAGGCATCTTTAAAAGCATTAAAACTTAGTCCTGAAAGTCTTAAAACTATATTTATACAATTTGTGTCCCTTATAAGAAAAGGAAAAAAAACATCTATGTCTACCAGATCCGGTGAGTTTATAACCCTGAATCAACTTATTAATGAGGTCGGTGTAAATGCAGCAAGATTTTTTTACTTGGCCAAAAAAAGTGATCAAGCTTTGGAATTTGATATGGATCTAGCTATAAGCCAGGACAAAAATAATCCTGTTTATTATATCCAGTATGCATATGCAAGAATTTGCAGCTTAGAAAAAGAACTAAAAAAGAGAGAAATGACTTTTGATCTAGATGAAGGAATTAATAATCTCGAAAAATTAAAAAATAAATCAGAATTAGAAATCATTTCATTCTTAGAAGCCTATAAATCAATTATTGAACAATGCTACAAAAATTATGAAGTTCATCCTATATGTTTTTATTTAAGAGATTTAGCTTCAAAGTTTCACTCTTACTATAATTCTGAAACAATCATCAGTGACGACCAAATATCAAGAAATGCAAAATTTGCATTACTAATTGGAATCAAAAGGACAATTAAAAGTGGAATGGAGTTATTGGATATAGAAACTCCTGAGAAAATGTAGTGGAAAATATTAAAGAAAATATTTCTTTCATTAATGAAAAGATTAAACGAAATGCAACTATTATCGCTGTCAGTAAAAAAAAGTCAGCTGAATTAATAAAGGAAGCCTTCGAAAGTGGAGTAGAAAATTTTGGAGAAAATTACCTACAAGAAGCGATAGAAAAAATATCTTTTCTAAAACATTTAAAAATAAATTGGCACTTTATTGGAAAAATTCAGTCAAACAAATGTAAAGAAATTGCTAAAAATTTTGAATGGGTGCATACAGTTGATAGATTTAAAATTGCAAAACTTTTGAATGATAATTGCCCTCTGAATAAGACTATAAATGTACTGATTCAAATAAATATAGATAAAGAGGAAAGCAAAAGTGGTATTAATGAGGAAGAAATCTTAAGTTTGGCGGAAGGGATTAGTTCTTTGCCAAATTTGAAATTAAAAGGAGTTATGGTTATTCCTAAAAACGAATCAGATAAAAAGCTAACTGAAATTTCTTTTGAAAAAACTGTAAAAGCTTCAATGAGGCTAAAAGATAAATTTCCTCATGCAAATGAGGTTTCAATGGGAATGAGTAATGATTTCGAATTAGCCATTAAAAAAGGCTCTACAATGATTAGAATAGGAACAGGAATATTTGGTGAAAGGCATTAAAAACAATAAAACTGTAGGCTTTATAGGAGCCGGAAATTTAGGACGACATGCAATTGAAAAATTAGCAGATGAATATTCCTTGTTAGTGCATGATCCTTTCGAGGATCAAAGAATAATCGACCTAGGCGTTGAATACACTGACTTGAATGAATTGGCAGAAAAATCAGAAACAATATTTTTAACAGTTAAACCTAATAAAGTTGAAGAAATTACAAATCAATTAAAAAATAGTTTATCTAATCAATTAGTAATTTCTTTTATAGCGGGTTTTAAATTAGAGAGCTTGAAAGCTCTTTTAAATGGATATGAAAATATTATAAGGGCGATGCCGACGTTGGGAATTAGCAGCGGTTCAAGTCCAATCGCCCTGTTCACTGAGTTGGATTTTAAAGAAAATAAAGTTTTAGATATTTTAAATAATCTGGGTAGGTGCTTGAAAATTGAAGAAGAACAATTCGATGCCTTCACTTCCATATTTGGAGCTGGACCTGCTTTTATAAGTCATTTATCCAACACTCTTAGTAAGATTGCAAAAGAACATGGATTTTTAAACCCCGAACCTTGGATAAGAGACATCTTAATAGGCACCTCTCACATTCATGAGTCTTCTGATGGAGAAAACAAATTTGAAAATATTATGGATATGGTGGCTTCAAAAGGCGGAGTAACTGAAGCAGCTTTAAATAAAATTAACTCTGAGGGAATTGAAAAAGTATGGAAAGAAGCTATAAACGAAGCAATTCTTAAATCAAAAGCATTAGGAGATTAAAATGGATCCTCTTTATGCTTCTTCTGTTTTAACAAATTTATTAGCAATAATTTTTTCATTTTATTTGTTGTTTAGATTTTTTGAGATAAGTTTTCTTAACCCAATCGTAAAAATATCTTTTTCGACCTTAGACCCTTTCTGCAGACCGTTTAGAATATTTTTACCTATACTTTTTGGAATAGATCTAGCTTGCATTTTTTGGATTGTAGATCTTAAATTTATTTCCTTTTACTTGTTTAGTTCAAGTAAAGAAATAGATTTCAATATCGTTGATGCAGTTTCTTGGTCAGTTTTAAGTTTGTTTTTCTTAATTTCTCAGATTTTAAGATTTTCACTTTTTATTTCTATCATTGGAAGTTGGGTTGCGCCAACTTCCAATAATCCCTTTCTCAGCATTTGTCATAATATTACTCAGCCTCTTTTGAAACCTTTTCAAAAACTTACTTTGTTTGGAGGAATGGATTTTTCACCCATTATTGTTTTCTTCTTGTTAATTCAAATTGACAGAATTTTAGATAATTTAAGATTTAGTATGAATCTTCCATCGTTGTTTTAAATGAGTAATCTAGAACTTGGCGTAATAAAACCAGAAATTTTTTCTTATAAAGAAAATTTTCCTCTAGAATCTGGAAAAACTTTGCAAGGATTTGAACTTATTTATGAAACTTACGGAAAGCTTTCTGAAAAAAAAGATAACGCAATTCTTATTTGTCATGCTTTAAGCGGAAATCATCATGCTGCAGGTCTAAGCGATGAAAATGATAAAAGACCTGGATGGTGGAATGAGTTAATTGGTCCAGGAAAAGCATTCGATTCAGAAAAATATTTCATTGTCTCTCTAAATAATTTAGGTGGGTGTCATGGCTCTACAGGGCCCTCGAGCATTGATCCATCAAATAATGAAAAATATGGGAAAAATTTTCCCCTAGTTACTGTTAAGGATTGGGTTAATAGTCAAAATTTATTGAGGTCTTATTTAGAAATCGATAATTGGCTTGCTGTAGCTGGTGGAAGTTTAGGAGGAATGCAAGCTCTTCAGTGGGCAATTGATTATCCTGATTTAGTAAAAAAATCTATTGTCATCGCTGCAGCGCCTAAACTGAGCGCTCAAAACATAGCTTTCAATGAAGTCGCAAGACAGGCTATTGTTAATGATCCTGATTTTGAAAAAGGCACTCATCACCCTAAACGAGGTTTAGGATTAGCCAGAATGTTAGGACACATCACTTATCTTTCTGAAGAAGTTATGAAGGAAAAATTTGATCGAGATTTAAAAAAAGAAAAGATTGAATATGGTTACGACGTAGAATTTGAAGTTGAAAGCTACCTAAGATACCAAGCAGATAACTTTTCAGACAAATTTGATGCACATACATATTTGCTCATGACAAAAGCGTTAGATTACTTTGACCCTGCAAAATACTTTGAAGGTGATTTAATTGCTAGTCTTAAGCAAACAGAATCTAATTTTCTTATTATTTCTTTTTCTTCAGATTGGAGATTTTCTCCAAAACGTTCTAAAGAAATCGTTAACTCCTTAGTTGCGGCAAAAAAACCTGTTAGTTATGTCAATATTGAATCTTTTCAGGGCCACGATGGCTTCTTATTTCCAGATGAAAGATACGTAAATACTTTAAAAACTTTTTTGAATTCTGATGTTTAAAATTATAAATAAGTGGGTTCCAATAAATTCTCATATTCTTGATCTGGGATGTGGAGACGGGTCTATGCTTCTTGACTTAAAAAAAGAGCTAAATGTTAATGGCCTTGGGGTTGATATCTCCGAAGAAAATATTCAACTTAGTTTGGCAAAAGGATTGAATGTAATTGAGCAGGATATTGATCAAGGATTATCTAACTTCAAAGATCAATCTTTTGATTTAGTTTTAATGAGCCAGTCTATTCAGGCTCTAAAAAGACCTGATCTAGCTTTGACAGAAATCATCAGAATCGGTAAAGAATGTATTGTCAGTATTCCCAATTTTGCAAATTTAAGATGTAGGTTTCAACTTTTTATAACTGGCAAAATGCCCATTTCTTCTGCTTTGCCTCACTCATGGTATTCAACTCCTAACCTTCATTTGTGTTCTTTAAAAGATTTTGAAACTTTATGCATGGATTTAAATATTACGATATCAGAAAAAAAATTAATTAAAGCATCTGGTAAAAGTACTTTTTTCTCCAAGTTACTTCCTAACTTATTCGCTGAAGTAGCAGTTTATAAACTTCAAAAAAAATCTTGAAAATAGTTTTAGCCTCAAGAAACTTAGGTAAATTAAAAGAGTTTAATTATTTATTTAAGAATACTAATTTTGAATTGATACCTATTTCTGAATTTAGCGATGATGACATAGAAGAGACCGGAATTAGTTATGAAGAAAATGCTTTTATTAAAGCTAAATTTGCATCAGATATTTCAGGACTGCCCTCTTTAGGAGATGATTCAGGATTAGAGGTAGAGGCTTTAGATGGAGCTCCAGGAATTTATTCAGCCAGATATGCTGGAGAAAAAGGAAATGATTTATTAAATAATAATAAATTATTAGAATCTCTTGATTTAAAAAAAAATAGATCAGCTAAATTTATTTCAGTTTTGTCTTTTCTCCATCCAAAATTAAAAAATCCTTTTTTTTCTTATGGAGAACTTCATGGAAAAATAATTAAGTCTCCTATAGGAGATGGCGGTTTTGGATATGATCCAATCTTTCAAATAAAAAATTCTCAATTTACTTTGGCTGAGGTTGATAAAGAAGAAAGAATGCGAATAAGTCACAGAACTGCATCGACTTTAAACATGATTAATTTATTGAATGAATTTCAAATTTAATTATTTCTCTTTTAGCTTTTAAAGCAATTTCTTCGTATTTAGTAATGAACTCTTTTGTATCGCTTCTTCTTGAGCTTTGAGTATATTTAAAGTTTAGATTATCTAGGGTGTCTGTAATTTCTTCAGCGTAATCTTGCCAATCTGTTTTTATTATTATTTGTCCCTGTTTTTTTAATAAGGATTCCAAATTAATAAGAAAATTACTTTTAAGTAGACGTCTTTTTTTGTGTTTAGATTTTGGCCAAGGATCAGGGAAAAAGATAGAAATAAGATCAAAAAGATTTTGAGATTTATTTTTCAGAAGAATTTCTTTTATATCGCCTTGAATAAGTCTTATATTAAAAAGTTCAAGTTCTAAAATTCTTTTATAAGTGTTAGCTAATCCTGATTCAAAAACTTCTATACCAATAAATACCTCTTTCGGATTACTTAAAGCTTGTCTAACTAAATACTTCCCGTCTCCAAAACCGATTTCTAAATTCAATTTAGATGGATTATCGAATAAGTTCTTAAAATCTCTAAAATTATCTTCTCTAAAAAAAATGTTTTCGTCGGCCGACGAAAGAATTTTTTTATTTTTAATTGAGAATCTTGATCTAGCTTTTGAATAGCTTTTAATAGAATTTTTCAAGAATCAACTATTCCTTTCAATGGTGAACTTGCGCTAGCTTTTATTCTTTTAGGCATTCTGCCAGCTAAGAAACACTTTCTTCCGCTTAATACTGCATCTTTCATTGCTTCAGCCATTAATACAGGGTTCTCTGATTTTGCTATTGCGGTATTAAGTAAAACTCCATCGCAACCCATTTCCATCGCAACTGCAACCTCCGATGCCGTACCAATACCTGCATCGATAATCACCGGGCAGGTAATTTTATCTACTATTTCTAAAATAGCATCTGGATTAGTAATTCCTTGGCCCGATCCTATTGGCGAGGCTAAAGGCATTATTGCGACGCATCCTATATCCTCTAAATTTTCCGCGTAATCTATCTCGTCTGTACAGTAAACCATAACCTGAAACCCAAGATCTACTAGCTCTTTTGCAGCTAAGACGGTCTCATCCATTAATGGTAGAAGAGTTTCTTTGTCTTTTAGCACTTCAAGTTTGACCAAACTTTCTCCGTTTAATAATTCTCTTCCTAAACATGCAATTCTTACAGCTTCCTTGGCGCTAAAACAACCAGCTGTATTTGGTAAAATAGTAAATTGCTCCGGAGTGATGTAATTTAAGATGGAGTCAGACCTTTTATTTAAATCTAACTCTACTCTTCTTATGGCTACAGTTACGATTTCGCTTTTTGATGCTCGAATAGATTTAAAAGCCTGATCCTCGTTTAAATATTTTCCAGTACCTACTAACAAACGAGAGTTATATTCTTTCCCTGCAATTTTCAAGAGATCTTTTGACAAATTAACCTCCTCCTATTGCTCTAACAATTTCAACCTTATCTTCTTTATCAAGTATTTTTGTATCCCAGTTGGCTTTAAAAATTATTTCTTTATTAACCTCAACTGCGCAGTGTTTGCTGGGTAATTCTAGAAAGGAAAAAAGCTCATTTACTGAAAGATTTTCTGGGATTTTACGTGATTCACCATTAAGAAATATCTTAATTTTGGCCATTTTAATATTTGCTCGTTTAAGATATAAAGCTACGAACCTTTTCCATTGCAGCTTTTTCTATCTGTCTTATTCTTTCTGCGCTAACGCCATACTTATCTGCTAATTCATGCAGAGTAAGTTTTTGGTCTTCTAGCCATCTATCAACTAAAATCTCTTTGCTTCGAGGATCCAGTTCCTCCATAGCTTTATGAAGGAGTTCGTAACTATGGTCATCTGAATCTTCTTTTTCGACTAAATCAGCAGGATTACAAGCTTCATCAGCTAAAAACCCAGATGGACTAAAAGAAGCTTGTTCGTCGCTTGCTTCAGACGGGGGATCAAAAGACATATCAGAAGAAGATAGTCTAGATTCCATTTCTTTGACTGATTTTTCATCAACACCTAATTCTTCGGAAATAACTTTAATTTCTTCAGGGTTTAACCAATTTAATTCCTTTTTTTGACTTCTCAAATTAAAAAAAAGCTTTCTTTGAGCTTTGGTTGTAGCAACTTTGACAATTTTCCAATTTTTAATAATATATTCATGCATTTCAGATTTGATCCAGTGCACGGCAAAAGAAATAAGTCTAACTCCAACTTCTGGATTGAACTTTTTAACTGCTTTCATAAGACCTACATTTCCTTCTTGAATTAAGTCTGCTTGAGGTAATCCATATCCTGCGTAACCTCTGGCAATATGAACTACAAATCTAAGGTGAGCCATAACCAATTGACGGGCTGCTTCAAGATCGTCTTTATAATAAAGGTCTTCAGCTAATTTTTTTTCCTGCTCAGGAGTTAAAATAGCTATATTTTGAATCGAGGATAAGTAAGACTCCAGATTTTGACCTGGCGCCGAAATATCCATTGGCTGTAGTTCTTTACCCATATAAAGCGAATTTTATACCTAAAATTGCGTTATTTGCATATAAAAAGATATTATTTTTATTAAAATATTGATTTTATTGAATAATTTTACTATAAAAGGCTTCATTTGATAACGCATAAAATCCATTTATTTTCATATTTCTATCAGAATTGTACTTTATTGTATTCATAGTTAAATCTAATATATTCCCTCCTGAAGCCTTTAAAATGGCATGCCCTGCTGCAATATCCCATTGGCCAACATCTCCAAAGCGTGGGTAAATGTGACAATCGCCAGAAGCTATTAAACAAAACTTTAGAGAACTTCCGGCTGGGAAAAGTTCCACTTTTTTAAATTTCCTTTTCAAACGGTTAAAAAATTCTTGTTCCTTAGTGCTTTGATGTCTTTTACTAACTGATATTCGACAGTTTTCTTGGCTAAATGAAGTTTTAAGCTCCTTCTTTTCGCCGCTTTTTTCACTAAATGCGTTGAAATCTATTCCACCGACAAAAAAACTCTTTTTAGTAGGGATATAAATTGCACCAAAAATTGGTTCTCCATCTTCTACTAAAGCTATGTTGATTGTGAATTCCTCACTTTTATCAATAAACTCTTTTGTTCCATCTAAAGGATCTATTAACCAAAAAAGGCTTTCTTTAATCTGCTTTTCCTTGCCTTCTTCAGAAACAACTGGAATCGTAGGATATAAATTATTCAAATTACCAATAATGAAGTCGTTTGATCTCAAATCTGCAAGCGTCAGAGGAGATTCATCATATTTTTTTTGAAAATCTATATCTTCTTGATTATCATAAATTTCAGTAATTAACTTAGAAGCTCCTTCCATAATTAATTGAATAGGTTTAATTAAATCTTTAGTCTTCATTTTCAATGAAATCTTTTAAATTATAGGTTTTGATTTACAATATATCTCTTAAATCATTAATTATGAGCGAAGATAATAAAGAATTGTTAGAAAAAGCAGAAGAAATCTCTAACGGTTTAAAAAGATTAAGTAAGAAAAGTCGAAAGGTAGTTATGCCCTATCATAGTTCTTATGACTTAATTGAAGAACTTGAAGAAGTTGCTGACAGCCTGGTTCAAGATTTAAAAGAGTAAAGAAAATTTTTATGGAGAGAAGATATGAATTACGAAAGCTTTAAATACACGTCTGAAGATGGTGTTGGCCATCTTGTTTTAAATAAAGGAGAGGATTTAAATAAAATGACAATGAATTTTTGGTATGAATTACCAAAAATTTTAGACGAAGTTGATAGAGATGCTTCTCTCAGAGTCTTGATTCTTACTTCAACTGGTAAACATTTTTGTGCTGGCATGGATCTTAAGAATTTTGGAACTCTTGGTAACGATGCGGAAAAGAAAACTAATGTGCCGGATAAAGCTAGAATTGGCGAAAATCTTTATAGAGTTGCTAAGGAACTTCAAGATATGCTTTCCAAACTAGAAAAATTAAGAATACCTGTCCTTGCTGGAATTCAAGGAGGATGTATTGGTGGCGGATTAGATTTAGTTACAGCCGCTGATATGAGATTTGCTAGCAAAGATGCTTTCTTTTGTATTCAAGAAGTTAATATAGGAATGGCAGCGGATATTGGTACTCTTCAAAGATTACCTCGCGTTATTCCAGAAGGAAAAGTAAGAGAACTGGCTTACACAGGAAGAAGAATGCCTGCTGAAGAAGCTTTAGAAACTGGTTTAGTTAATAAAGTATATGAGAGTCAAGAAGATATGGTATCTGGGTTGAAAGAAATGGCAGCTGTAATAGCCTCCAAAAGTCCTTTAGCTGTCTATGGCACAAAAGCAATTCTTAATTTTTCTAGAGATCACACTATAGCGGAGGGATTAGAATATAACGCACTTTGGAGTGGGGCTATGCTTCCTCAAGAAGATATGGCAGAAGCAATGATGTCAAATATGGAGAAAAGAGATCCTGAGTTCAAAGACATGCAGGAAATCAAAGACTACGGAAAATCTTCTGCTAAATAACTTAAGTTTCTTTTCTTAAGAAAGTTGGATTGTCCTCGGAAGAAGCTTCCTTGTGATATTTATAACCGTCCAAATTGAAATTAATCAACTCTTTAGAGTTTTCTATTTTATTTTCCAATATAAATTTAGCCATTAATCCTCTTGCTTTTTTTGCGTAAAAGCTAATTATCTTATATTTCCCATTTTTAAAATCTTTAAAAACAGGAGAAATAACTTTTCCATCAATCAGAGTCTTATCCAGTGCTGAAAAATATTCGTTGGAAGCTAGGTTGACTAGTGTGTTTTCCTTTTGTGATGCCAAATCGATGTTGAGAGCTTTAGTCAAATCAGGTTTCCAGAAATTGTACAAGCCGTCTATTTCCCCAGACTTTAATTTAGTACCCATTTCTAATCTATAAGGAGAAATTAAATCTAAAGGTTTTAGAAGTCCGTACAAGCCTGACAAAATTCTTAAATGATCTTGTGAATAATTGATAGTAGATTTTGATAAATTATTAGCTTCCAAGCCATGATAAACATCTCCTTTAAATGCAAAAATAGCCTGTCTAGAATCTTTAGAAGGCTTGCTTTGTTTTTTCCAAGTTTGATATCTCTCAAAATTTAGAAAGGCCAAATTATCGCTTAAACCCATCAAATCAGAAATATACTCTGGTTCGTAAGATCTCATTATTTTTATAAGAGACTCCGACTTACCTAAGAAGCTAGGAGTTGTATAATCAAATCCATCAAGAGGAGATTCATAATCCAATGTTTTAGCTGGTGACAATACAATAATCATAGTTATTATTAAATCATAAAAACGAAATGAAAAATATTAATCAAACATTTCAATATGTACTTACAATTTTTCCTCGCTTTCTTGGGATTCTAAGCTCTTGGGCTATTTTTTTGATGATTGTTTTAACAACATTAGTTGTTTTTTTTAGGTACTTTTTGGGTATCGGGGTAGTAGGTCTTCAAGAAATGGTTATTTATCTCCATGGCATAGCTTTTCTTTTCTCTTCAGCATATGCCTATGAAAATGATGAACATGTGAGAGTAGATATTTTCTATCGTAGATCGAGCATGAAAAATAAAAAATTGATTAATTTGATAGGAAATTTAATTTTTCTTCAGCCAATGGCTTGGACAATATTTATATTGTCTTTAGATTATGTTTCATTTTCTTGGTCTATTTACGAAATTTCTCCAGAGCCGGGAGGATTGCCTTTTGTTTACTTGTATAAAAGTTCTATTTTAATTTTTTCTTTTATTTTAATTATGCAAAGCCTGTCTTTGATTTTTTCATACTTTGATAATGATTGAGTTTATTCCATTAATTTTATTTATCGTTATGTGTGCCAGCTTACTTCTTGGTTTTCCTGTGGCTTTCACTTTAGGCGGTGTTTCATTAATTTTTGCTGGTTTAGGCTCAATTTTTGGAATATTTGATCTTTACTTATTGGAGACAATTCCAAATAGATTATTTGGAATCATGACTAATTCTACTTTGGTGGCAGTTCCTCTTTTTGTGTTTATGGGAGTTATTTTAGAAAAATCAAAAATTGCAGAAAAGCTTTTAGAATCGATGTCAGAAATATTTGGAAATTTAAAAAGTGGCTTAGGTATTTCGGTAATCATTGTTGGTACTTTGTTAGCTGCAAGTACAGGAATTGTTGGAGCAACCGTAATTGCAATGGGTTTAATTTCGTTGCCTGCAATGCTTAAAAAAGGTTATTCCGAAGAAGTTTCCACTGGTCTGATAGCTGCTACAGGAACCCTTGGACAAATTATTCCGCCGTCAATTGCATTAGTAATCTTAGGAGATGTATTAGCAACAGCCTATCAACAGGCCCAATTAAGTATGGGTAATTTTTCTGCAAAGTCTTTTTCTGTGGGTGATTTATTTGTTGCAGCAATAATTCCAGGTTTGCTTTTAGTTACAGCTTATTCTTTTTATTTTATTTTTAGTCTTTCAAAAAAGAATCTCAATTATGAAGAAGGCAAAGAAAAATCAGTTTCTCTATTCGATATCTTAAAAATTTTAATTCCGCCTTTTTTGCTTATTTTTTCCGTTTTAGGATCCATCATTTTAGGAGTTGCTTCACCTACTGAGGCTGCAGGAATTGGAGCAATGGGATCAATTTTGATTGCTTTATTAAATAGAAGATTATCTTTCTCAGTTTTAGCAGATGCAGTTAAACAAACTGCATTTATAAGCAGCATGGTTTTTATGATTTTAATTGGTGCTTCTATATTTTCCTTGGTTTTTCGTGGATTTGGCGGAGAAGAGCTAATTACAAACTTATTTAATGCAATTCCAGGTGAGTTATTTGGATCGATGCTAATTGTAATGATCTTGGTCTTTTTATTGGGCTTCATTTTAGATTTTATTGAAATAAGTTTTGTTGTGGTTCCAATAGTTGGTCCCATTCTTATTGCAATGGGAGCAGACCCATTGTGGTTAGGAATTATGCTTGCGATAAATTTACAGACTTCTTTTTTAACTCCGCCCTTTGGGTTTGCTTTGTTTTACTTGAGAGGGGTTACTCCAGAGAAAATTAAAACAGAAACTATATATAAAGGAGTTATCCCTTTCATTTTTATTCAAATTTTAATTCTATGCTTGGTTGCATACTTTCCATTTTTGGCAACTTACCTTCCTTCAGCAATATACTGATAAAAAAAATTTAAAATTTGATATATTTAGCCTATGAAAATTCAAAAACTTTTTTTAATTCTAATCCCTTTTATTTTACTTTCTTGTGCAGAAAACTTTTCTGAGAAAGCTAGAAAATTTAGCCAAGAAAAAATTATTATTGATACTCATATTGATACGCCTTTTCAAATTTGGCGTCAAAGGAATAACACCGGTACTAATGATGATATTACGAAAAGTACTAGCTATCATTTTGATTATCCAAGAGCCATCGAAGGTGGCTTAAATTTAACTTTTCAAAGTATTTGGATTCCACCCAGAACCGAACCTGAAGGAACTTCTTATGACTTGGCTATAGAGTTAATTGAGATGATGAATGAAATCATTGAAGATAATCCTGATAAATTTATTTTTATTAGAAATCCTGAAGATATTTCAACTCTAGAGAACAATAAAAACTTAGTTGGTATGGCATATGGAATTGAAAATGGCGCACCGCTTGAGGGAAATCTAGAAAATATTAAGTTTTTTGCTGATTTAGGAGTCAACTACATAACTCTCGCTCATTCGAAAAGTAATCATATTTCTGATAGTTCCTATGATGAAAACAAAAGATGGCCAGATGGCCTGAGTCCTTTTGGCTTCAAAGTTGTTGAGGAAATGAATAAACAAGGTGTAATGATCGATATTTCTCATGTTTCAGATGCAGCTTTTATGAAAGTACTAGAACTCAGTAAAGCTCCAGTTGTAGCAACTCATAGCTCATTAAGGCACTTTACTCCAGGCTGGGAAAGAAACGTCTCTGACGAGATGTTAATTGCTCTCGCTGAAAATGGAGGAGTCATTCAACTTTGTTTTGGAACTGATTTTGTTGCTAACAGAAAAGATAATCCAGATTTAGAAGTATCAGTTAAGAACGTAGTCGATCATATTGATAGAGTAAGAGATTTAGTTGGTATAAATCACGTTGGCTTTGGTTCAGATTTTGATGGAGAGGTTCCATTACCAGATGATATAAATGACGTCTCAAAGTTTCCAAATCTGATCGAAGAACTTTTAATTAGAGGATACTCGGAAAATGAAATTGATAAAATTTTGAATGGAAATATTCTTAGGGTTTGGAAAGAAGTTAGATCACTTGCGGATGCTTAATTTTTTTAGGGGGTTCGGCTATTTTTTAATCTGGGGTGACTTTTATTTAGTTCTTTTTTTTATTCACAGTCTTTTTATTGGACCAATAATGGTAAAAGATTATTTTTTAGAATACTTTCAAGTAGCGCTCTATCTTTTTGATTGGTTTGCTGAGCTTAATTATTTATTAGATCTTTATGTTAATTGGTTATTAAGTTTGCCTGCGGCATTACTTTTTTTTCTGAGATTTTCTTTTTCAACCTTTATTGGCATTTGGATTGTTAGAAAAGTTAACTTTATCTTAATTCGTAAATAGCCTCTTCCGATATCTCATGATATTGAGAAACATTTTTTTGAAAATTTGATAAAGATTCATAAATCTTTTTTGATGACTCATCTTCTTGCGTCATCTCAACTAACAACTCCTTGGTTATTCTTTTAAATTCTGCTAGAACATCATCCGGTAATTTTCTGAGTTCTACGTTGTGATCATTCACCAAAGATATAAGCGCTTGATTGTTTCTCGAAGTATACTCGTCCAACATATCTTGATTAATAGCTCTTGATGCTGTTTTCAAAATCACCTGAAGATCTTTAGGTAAAGAGTCAAAAGCTTCCTTATTTATTATGGTTTCTAAAGTTGGTCCAGGCTCATGCCAACCGGGATAATAATAATATTTTGCAGCTTGATGAAATCCAAAAGTTAAGTCGTTGTAGGGTCCAATCCACTCTGCTGCATCAATAACTCCTGTTTGTAAATTTGTAAATATTTCACTGCCTGGCATCAAGACTGCCTCCCCGCCAGCTCTAGTGAAAACCTTACCAGCCATGCCAGGTATCCTCATACGAATTCCCTTTAAATCTTCTAAGCTATTGATTTCTTTATTAAACCAACCAGCCATTTGTACACCTGTATTGCCTCCTGCCATAGGAATCAAGTTGAAGGGTTTATAGAGTTCTTCCCATAATTCTTGACCTCCGCCATAATGAAGCCAAGCGTTCATTTCTTGTGCATTTAAGCCAAAAGGAATTGCAGTGAAGAATTGCGCAGCAGGAACTTTTCCAATCCAGTAATAAGCAGCTCCATGACCCATTTCCACACTACCCCTGGAAACAGTATCAAATACTTCTAATGCTGGAACTAATTCTCCGTTACCATAAACTTTGATTTGTAATCTACCATCACTCATTTCTTCAACAAGCTTTGCTAGGTTTTCAGCTCCCAAACCAACGCCAGGATAATTTTTTGGCCAAGTAGTTACCATACGCCATTTAAAACTTTCTTTTACCTCCGAAGTTTGATTTGAACTTTCTTGTGCCGAACAAGAAATAAAAATAAGACTTAAAAATAAAATTAAGAAATTTTGTCTAGTTTTGCAAAACTTAAAACCAACCATTTTGTCCCCTCTGTATCAAAATTAACTTGTACTCTCGCATTACTTCCATCACCTTCGTAATTTAGAATTACGCCTTCCCCAAATGAAGGGTGTCCTACTCTGTCCCCAAGAGCAAAACCTCCAACTTTGTGATCCGTTCCGCCAACTATTTTAGGTGAAAAAGATTTTGACTGACTAATATTTTCTGAAGCCATTCTAATTTCGTATTTAAATTCTTCAGGAATTTCTTTTAAAAACCTTGAAGCCGGACTAAAGCCATCAACTCCAAAGACATTTCTTACCTCGGCATAAGTCAAATATAGTCTTTCCATTGCTCGAGTCATTCCTACATAACAGAGTCTTCGTTCTTCAGCTAATTGTCTTGGATCTTCTACTGATCTTTTATGTGGGAACAGGCCCTCTTCGCATCCTGCTACAAAAACTAGTGGATACTCAAGTCCTTTGGAAGAATGCAAAGTCATCATCTGGATTGCATCTTCATTTTCTTTAGCTTGATTTTCTCCTGCGTCTAACGATGCTTGATCGAGAAACAATTCAAGTTGAGATCTTTCATCATCAGCATCTTCACCGATAGAAAAAAATCCTGCTGCTGCTGAAACTAATTCTTCTAAGTTTTCTACCCTGGATCTTCCTTTTTCTCCTGGTTCTTTTCCGTGAAATTCTTTTAAACCAGATAAATCAACAAGTTTTTCAAAAAATTCTTCGATCTCTTTGTTGCTTGCTATTTTAGAAATTCTATTTACGACGGAAAAAAATTCTTTAAGAGCATTTGAAACTTTGGGTCCTGAATTTTCTGATAGCTTTTCGGCTGCATTCCATAAAGAAAAGCTATTTTCTCTTGCTAATTCACGAATTTGATCCATAGTTTTTGCGCCTATTCCTCTGCTTGGAACATTGATAATTCTTTCAAACGCAGCGTCATTTTCATTGTCGATAGCTAATTTTGCGTATGAAAGAGCATTTTTAATTTCCAGTCTTTCATAGAATCTTACACCCCCATATATTCTATAAGGCAATTCAGCTCTTAAAATAGAGTCCTCAAGGATTCTAGATTGCGCATTAGATCTATAAATAATGGCACATTCAGATAGACTTCTTCCTTCGTCTACCCAACTCTTAATAATATCTACTATAAATTTTGCTTCATCTCTTTCATTGAAGGCTCTGTATACTTTTATTAACTCTCCTTCTTCTTTTTCTGTCCAAAGTTCTTTGCCTAATCTTTCCGGATTATTTCTTATAACTGCATTTGCGGCTGCCAAGATATTTGTTGTAGATCTATAATTTTGTTCTAACTTTAAAGTCCTTACTCCTTTGAAATCTTTAATGAACCTATTAATGTTTGAACTTTTTGCACCTCTCCAACTGTAAATCGACTGATCATCGTCTCCTACTACAGTTATGTGTCCATCCTTGCCGACAAGCTGCTTTAATAAGAGATACTGAATTTCGTTTGTATCTTGAAACTCGTCTACAAGAATATGTTGAAATCTTTTTTGATAATGCGATAAAAGTTCAGGATTTTTATTGAGCATTTCATAACATCGCAACAGGATTTCGGCAAAATCAACCACACCTTCTTCTTCGCAGGTCTTTTGGTATTCTAAGTATATATCGGCCATTTTTTCTTCAACATAAGTAGCTTTATTGGGAAGTTTGGCTATTCTTCGGCCTTCGTCTTTTTGTTTATTGATAAACCATTGAGTTTGTCTGGGTTGCCAAGTTGCCTCATCTAGATTCATTTTCTTTATGACTCTTTTAATAACTCTATTTTGGTCATCACCGTCGAGGATGGAAAATGATTTTGCTAAGCCTGCTTCATCCCAATGCATTTTAAGCATTCTATGAAATAAACCATGAAAAGTTCCACACCACATTTGATTTAATTGCTCTCCAAGAATAGATTCAATTCGACCGCGCATTTCTTTAGCGGCTTTATTGGTAAATGTGACAGTTAGAAGACTCAATGGATTTATATCCTTTACTTTGCTTAACCAGGCTACTTTATGAGTTATAACCTTGGTTTTTCCAGAGCCAGCTCCAGCTAAAACAAGTGAATAAGGTAATTCCTCTGTAACTGCATCTCTTTGTACTTCGTTTAAATCGTCTAAAATATATGAGATATCCATTTTTTATAGTTTAAGCTATAAATTGTAATTACGAGAAAAATGTCAGAAAAAATAGATTTTTATAACTCTTTAGAATTGACTTTGATTGAAGCAGAAAATTTAATCAGTGATGGTGTGAATAACAGCAAGTCGATGTTTCATACACCTGTCTTATCTACTTTTGTGAATGAGACAATTTCCACTCGAACAGTTGTCTTGAGAGAATTTAACTTAAAAAATAGAACGTTAAGATTTCATACAGATAGTAGATCTGGAAAAATAGAAGAATTGAAAGAAAACTCTATTTCTTCTGTCCATGGCTATGATCCAGATCTAAAGGTTCAAATTCGACTCAAAGGGAAAACCTTAGTTCATATAAATGACGAAATTTCTAAAGAGGCTTGGGCTGAATCTAGAGAAATGTCAAAAATGTGCTATTCCGTAAAAGATTCGCCAGGAATAAAAATATCTTCTCCTGAGCCTTTTGATTTAATCAAAGAAGAAATTGATATTGAACTTGGTTATGATAATTTTGCTGTTTTGCTCTTTAGTTATGACTCTCTAGAGTTTTTATTTTTAAAAGGTGCAGGACATAGAAGATCATTATTCGATTGGAATTCAAGCCAGCTAAAAAGCAGTTGGTTAATTCCATAAATGTTTTAAAATTGAAACTTAATAATTAAATATAAATATGTCAAAACACAATGCTTTAAATATGTTCGGTAGATCTGGAAATCCTGCTATGAACGATGCTACTTTTTCAAACTTTACTCCTGATTCGATGGCTCCAGGAAAAACTATGACCCTTCAAGGGACAGTAAATAAAACTGGGATCTTGCTTCTTTTAGTTATGATCACAGCCACTTATACTTGGAATCAATTCTTTTCTACTGGATTGCCCGAAACTGTAATGCCAATTGCAATTGGTGGTGCCATTTTCGGCTTTGGTTTCGCATTAGCGACAATTTTTAAAAAGACTTGGGCTCCAATAACAGCCCCTTTATATGCTTTAAGTCAGGGGCTTTTCTTAGGTGCAATTTCTGCTATTTTTGAACTTCAGTTTCCAGGAATAGTTATTCAAGCTGTTGGTCTGACTATGGGAACTTTGGCTTCATTACTCGTTTTATACAAAACTGGAATTATCAAGCCAACGGAAAATTTTAGATTAATGATTGTCTCTGCAACTATGGGAATAGCATTACTTTATGTTGTTAGCATGGTTATGAATATGTTTGGATCCTCTGGAATAGGCTTCATTCATTCGAATGGTTTATTTGGAATTGGATTTAGTCTCTTCGTAGTTGCTATCGCAGCTCTTAACCTTGTTTTAGATTTTGACTTTATAGAGCAAGGCTCAGAACAGGGAGCGCCTAAATATATGGAATGGTTCGGAGCTTTCTCTTTAATGGTGACCTTAATTTGGCTTTATTTAGAAATGTTAAGACTCTTGGCTAAGTTAAGAAGCAGATAGTGGATTTCAACACTATTTTTTTTGGTTTAATAACTATTTTTTCAATAGCTATATTCTTTTTCCTTGGTCCTCTGAGGGCTTCAGCTAAACAAAGAAATAGAGAAGATAGGATTAACTGGAATCAAAGAAGAAATCCTTTCTTTAAGATATTTATTTATGCACTTGTTTCTATTCTTGGAATTTCGCTTTTAATTCGCTTCTTTTTCTAAATGATACTAAAGACAAATATATTAGTCATAGGAAGTGGCGCGGCTGGACTTACGGCTGCTCTAGAATTATCAGATAAATTTAAAGTTCTGATAATCTCGAAAGAAACTTTAGTCGATAGTTCAACTTGGTATGCCCAAGGTGGGATTGCTGCAGTTCTAGCAAAAGAAGATACTACCGAGAGTCACATTCAAGATACATTAATTGCTGGAGATGGCCTCTGTGATGAGGAGGCAGTAAGGTTTTGTATAGAAAATGGTAAATCTGCGATCGACTGGCTTATTGATTCTGGAGTAACTTTTACTAAAAATGAGTCGACAAATGATTTTCATTTAACTCAGGAAGGTGGTCATTCTCATCGAAGAATAATTCATGCTGCCGATGCTACAGGCAAAGAAGTTTCCGATTCTTTAGCAGCTAAAGTTTTAAAAAATAAGAATATTAAAATTCTTGAAAATCATTTAGCTGTAGATTTAATTATCAGTGAAAAAAAATGTATCGGAGCATACGTCTTTGATAAAAATAAAGAAAAAGTTTTGACAATTTCCGCTGGAGCAACAATTTTAGCTACTGGCGGAGCCAGTAAAGTTTATCTTTACACCAGCAATCCAGATGGAGCTAGCGGAGATGGTTTTGCATTGGCTTGGAGAGCTGGCTGTGAATTATCTAATATGGAATTTAATCAATTCCACCCAACCTGTCTTTATCATCCGGAGGCAAAATCTTTTTTAATCAGTGAAGCGCTTAGAGGTGAAGGAGCTATTTTAAAAAACTATAGAGGAGAAGAATTTATGCAAAAGTATGATTCTAGAAAAGATCTTGCCCCCAGAGATATTGTTTCTAGATCAATTGATGCCGAGATGAAAAAGACTGGGAACGATAACGTCTTTCTTGATATAAGTCATAAAAATGAGGGGGATATTAAAAGAGCCTTTCCAACAATTTATAAAAAGTGTTTGGAATTTGGATTTGATATAACTAAAGATCCTTTGCCTGTTGTGCCCGCAGCTCACTATACTTGCGGTGGAGTAAAAACATCCCTGCAAGGACGAACTAATTTAAAAAATCTTTATGCTATTGGCGAAACCTCTTGTACAGGCTTGCATGGCGCCAATCGAATGGCTAGTAACTCTTTGTTAGAGTGCGTAGTATTTGCTAAGTCTTCAGCAGAAGATATCAAGTTAAATTTTGATTACGAATCTACACGTATAGACGAATGGGATAACTCAAAAGTTATTACTGCGGGAGAAAATATTATAATTGCTCACAACTGGGATGCCACAAGAAGATTGATGTGGGATTATGTTGGCGTTGTTAGAAGCAATGACAGACTTAATATGGCTAAAGAAAATTTAAAATTAATTTATGAAGAAGTTGAGAGTTTTTATAGAAACTTTGAATTAACTTCAGACTTTATTGAATTAAGAAATTTAGTTCTGGTTGCAAAAATAATTATTGAAAGTGCTTTAGCAAGAAAAGAAAGCAGAGGATTGCATTATAATGTTGATTTCCCAAACCTAAATAAAAGTGCCGTTCCTTCAATTATTTCGAAAAATACAATTAAGAGCTTTTAATTTTATTTCTTTTTTAAAATATCTCTCATAGATAGAACGCCAACAAGACTTCCTTCTTCCATTACTGCCAAATGTCTAATTTGATTTTCTATCATCAGAGCAAGAGCTTCTTCTGCCGTTTGAGAGGAAGTAACGCTAATTATATTCTCTGACATAATATCTTTAACTTTAAAATTATCCAGATTGTCGTCTTTTCTAGAAAGTAATTCGATTATGTCCCTTTCAGTAAGAATTCCAGTTAGATCTTGAGGATTATTGCTTTCTGGGCAATGGACCAGGAGTGCACCTATTTTTTTTTCATCCATCATTCGAATTGCTTTTTTAACTGAACAATTATCCGTCACAGTGAAAATATCCCAATATCTTTGATTTAAAAGCATCTCGCTAACCTTGTGATCCATAAATAATGATTTTACGTTGAATTTGATACGTTTTATAATGTTTTTTTCTCAAGGAGACAAAATGAAAAAATTTAATAAAAATATAAGCGTTAAAACCTTAATAATAAGCCTAGCGCTTTTTATTTTTGCTAGTTCTTCTTTCTCGGACGTAGGATATGTTGGAGAAGATGACAAAATAGAATTAGACGTAAACAGAATCTATACTCAACCTGCTAAATTTCCAAGAAAAGCTTTGAGATTAGCTAAAGATGGATATGTATTAATTGAGTTTGATATTGATACCGATGGTTCGGTAATTGACCCTTATGTGGTGGAAAGTGAACCTGCTGGTTTGTTTGAAAGAGCTGCAATGAAATCAATCAGAAAGTGGTTATACGAACCTCCAGTTTATGAAGGCGTTTCTGTAAAAGTGAATGACGTTCAAGTAAAACTCACTTTTAAAGTTCAATAGAAAAGTTTAAGCACTGGCGCTAAATGCGTATAAGAACTGTACTAATTTTAATTGGGTTGGTAGGAAATATCCTACTTGCTTCAGTTCTTTATGGACTTTTTTCCTGGCGAGAGAGTACGCAAAGAAATTACTCTTCTGAATCTTTAGTTACTACCTATGAAGCCGCTTGGTTTCAAACTTTAGAAACTTCTTTTGATACCATTTCTAGTTGGTTGCCTTCCGGCGAAAGAGGAACTTTTTGGGATCCAGAAAATGAAATTTATCCTGAAGAAGAACTGTCCTCCCCCGAGGATGAGTATAAGAACCCTTTAATAGAATTTATTACAACTAAAAACACTGGTGAAGCTGGATACTTACTTGATTTAATGTTTGAGTTTGATTTGGATGAAGGAAACCTTAGTTACGTTATGGCTTATTATCCCAATGGTGAAAGATTTTATTGTAGTAGCGCTTTAGATTTATCAGGTATTGATCCTTGCAATCCTAAAGCTAAACCTGATTTCTTTTCTGATCTAAACGAATATATTAATGATGCAAGTAGAAGGCCTAGGAGAACCCTATCGACAATAATTGATACCTCTGGAGAAGAGATTTCTACTTTAAATCAATCCATGGCTTTTCCAATTAAAGCTTTTAGTAATAGTGCTGAAGCCGTAATGGTAATGGGAATTGATATCCGAAAATCTCTGGAGACTTTTGGAGACGAATTTGAGTTAGTTTCTGCCGTAAGAACTCCTGAAGGTGTAATCTCACTAGGAGAAGATTATGCAAGATACGAATCTGCTTTAAATAATGAAGAATCTGATTCATTTGGAAATGAAAATGATTTATCGGCTTTTGTAAAAAAGGCTGAAATTTACTTAAGTGAATATGGCAATAGATCCAATATCAGAGACGGGGAATTAGGTTCTTCGATCACCCTTTTACCTCTGAGTTCATATCTTTCTGCAGAAAAAGCTCAGTTTTATATATTTAAAGATGAGAGTGCGAGTATTACTCAGGAAAATAATATTTTAAATATTATTTTTATTCTAATTTTTGTAGTCATTGTTGCGGTGATTTTAATAAATTCTTTAATTTCAGCTAGTACATTTGGCTCAATTAATAAAGCGATTGAGGTTTTAGAAGCATTAACTAGTGGAGATCTATCAAAAAATATGCCGGAAAGAAGAGGTATCTTTAAATCTGATGATGATGAAGTTGGTCAATTAGGAAAAGCCCTAGAAATTTATAGAGGCCATTTGACTGAAATGGAGAACATTAGAGAGGAACAAGCTAGGAGAAGAAAAGAAAGAGATGATGCAATAATCGAGAAGATGTCAATTCTCGCTGACGAGCTTGAAGGAGATTCAAGAACTTTAATTTTAAATGATATTAAAAAAATGCAAGATTTAGCTGCTGAAACCGAAGAAGGTTCTAGCGAAGATAAATCAGTTGAGTTAATGACTCTGGCATTTTCTAGAATGGCTGACGAAGTTCAAGTTTTAATTGATTCAAGAACTAAAGAGATGGAAGAATCAAGAGATGAAGCTCAAGAAGCAAATGAACAAAAAAGTAAATTTTTTGCCAACATGAGCCACGAGTTGAGAACTCCTTTAAATGCAATTCTTGGTTATGGGGAAATGCTATACGAGGAATGCGAAGATCTTGGCTATGAAGATCTAATGCCCGATCTTCAAAAAATTACATCTGCAGGAACTCATCTATTGTCTTTAATTAACAATGTTCTTGATCTTTCAAAGATTGAAGCAGGAAAAATGGAGCTTTATTTAACAAGCTTCGAAATAGAAAAATTAGTAGAAACTCTCAAAGACGTCAATGCTCCTTTGGCTTCAAAAAATGATAATGGATTTAAAATAAACATACAGGATGCCATTGGCGCAATGACACAAGATGAAACAAAACTTAGGCAATGTGTTACCAACTTTTTAAGTAACGCCTTTAAATTTACTAAGAGTGGAGTAGTAACTTTAGATGTAAATTCTATGGTGAAAGACGATATTGAAATGATTGAGTTTAAAGTCACTGATGATGGAGAGGGAATGAGTGCAGAAGGAGTTGCAAAAGTCTTTGAAGAATATACCCAGGCTGAGCGCTCAACATCAGCTACGCACGGAGGTACAGGTCTTGGTCTTCCAATAAGCAAGAGGTTTGCTGAACTGATGGGTGGAGGTGTTTCCGTTTCGTCAGAAAAAGGAACAGGATCTGTTTTTTCTATTTCTGTGCCAAGAATATGCTCGGATCAAGAAGATATTGAAGAGGCAAATGTAGAAAATATAGATGACGAAAATATTTGTGTACTTATTGATGATGATGTCGCTATGCATGATCTAATCAGAAGAACTATCGTTAAGGCTGGAATGAGATTAATTGGTGCTACTGATGGAGAACAAGGCCTTAAAATGATAAGAGAATTAAAACCAAAATTAATTCTTTTAGATGTTCTTATGCCAGGAAGAGATGGATGGTCAATTTTAAGAGAGTGTAAATCAGACGAAGAATTAAAAGAAATTCCAGTGGTCATGGTTAGTCAAATGTCTCAAGAAAATTTAGCTTCATCTCTTGGCGCAGATGATTATTTAACTAAGCCTATAGACAGAGCTAAATTCTTAAAAACAGTTTCATCTTTAATAGGCACAGATGAGAAAAATAAAACTATATTAATTATTGATGATGATGCAAATACTAGAGACATTCTTGCAAGATCACTAATTGATTCAGGATATGAACCAATACTAGCAAAAGATGGAAAAGATGGTCTTAGCAAATTAGACAAGAATCCTTCTTTAATTGTTTTAGATTTGGAAATGCCAAGAATGGATGGTTTTGAATTCCTAGACAATTTATTGGAGATGAAAGAAAAAAATGAAAGGCCAAATGTTTTGGTATATTCAGGTAAAGATCTTACTGATGTTCAAGCAGAACTTTTGAATGAAAATGTAGAAGGTCTGATTAAAAAAGATGAAGTATCAATTAATCAACTTCCTGGATTGGTATCTAAAATATTAAAAGAAGACTGATTAAATCTTTTGCTCTATCTTTTCAAGAAGCCTTTTAAAATCCACTGGCTTTGTATCAAAATCGTCCGCACCACAATCTAAAGCTTTTTGTCTGTCGTGTTCCATAGCATGAGCTGTAAGAGCAATAATAGGAATATTAGAGATTTCAGGATCTTCTTTTGCCTTAGTTGTTGCTTCCCAACCATCTAAAACTGGCAAACCCATATCCATTAAAACTAAGTCAGGATTTTCGGATTTCATCTTATCTAATCCTTCTTGTCCGTCAAAAGCAAAGACAACCTCATAGTCTCTTCTAGTCAATCTTCTACCCAACATATCTCTATTCATTTCATTGTCTTCAACATACAAAATTTTCTTCACTTTTATCTCCTTATTCAATCATATGTGATTTGATCTCTTCCATTCTCTTTGGACTTATAAAGTCTTTCGTCTGCTAAATTGACCATATCTTCCCAACTATCAGTGGTTGAAGAACTGGCAACTCCTCCACTTATATTAATATTAATTATCGTATCTTGGAATGGTATTTCTAATTTATTTACATCTTCTCTTAAAGAAGCGCAAAATTCTTCAATCGATTGAGATTCATCATGCACGATGATTGCCATAAACTCTTCCCCGCCGACTCTGCCAACAACATTAGGTTTACCTTTTTCTTCAAGCAACTTTGCCAAGGCAATAATGACTTCGTCTCCTCCAGGATGCCCAAAAGTATCATTAACCTTTTTAAAAAAATCGATGTCTATAGATAGAAGTGAAAAGTCTTTTCCTTTTCCACTCATACTTTCAGAAAATGATTTTTCTCCGTGATCAAAAACAACTTTTCGATTAAATATACCTGTGAGAGGACAAGTTGTTGCTCTTATATGAAGCTCCTCTAATAATTTTCTATTAGCCTCTCTAAAATATTTTGCTTCTAAACTTGCGACAGCTTTAGCCATAAGGATTGTTCCATTTAGGGGTTTAGGTAAATAATCGGTAGCACCTAACTTTATACATTTGGCTGTACTGTCCACATCATTAAAAGCTGAAACCATTATTATTGGTAACTCATCATCAGTATGTTTAGACCTAAATTCTTTTAGTAACTCTAGACCATTTATATCTGGAAGAATGACATCTAATAAAATTAAATCTGGTGTTTTTCTTTCTACTTCTTTAAGAGCATTGGTCCCATCATAAACAACTCTGCACTGCAATCCATGTTGAGATAATCTTCTCTGCAGAACTTCGCAATTTGTTACGTTATCGTCGACAATTAAGATATCGGCATCTTTAAGATTATCATCAATCTCTAGACTATAATCTAGGTCTCCTAAAGATTTGAATAATGATTCAGCATTTTTCACATTTGACTGCCCTGAGTTATCTGATGGTTCTGATTTAAGGTCTCCTTTAATAAAGTCGACAAATTTTTCTATCGCTTTTTCAGTATCTCTTGAATGAATAAGAATATTATTCAGATCGTTTATACAACTTTCAGAAAGATCATCTTCAAAATCTTCCATTAAAATCTCACTATAACCAATAATTGCATTAAGAGGTGTTCTTAAATTGTGTCTTAACTCAGAATATTCTTGAGCAGTTTTGTTTTTCTTTGAATCGCTTTTAGTATTCTCTCTAAAAGCTTCCTCGTACTGAGATAGAAGTTTTTGTTGTCCTGTTTTTATTTGTTCTATCTCATCTTCAACAGCAATGTTATTTTCCTCAATGTATTGAGAAACCAAGTCTATATATTGTTCAATGGCATCCGCAGGGGCTGTGAACTCCTGCTTTATTTGAGCAAGAAGTATTTGTTCTGCTCCTTTGGACGGTTTATCTTGATTTATTTCCATTGCAAACTTTTTTTTAAATCCTCTATAAATTCAGGCCTATGCATTAAATATCCTTGTCCGTTTGGACAACCTATTTTAATAAATTTTTCTTTTTGTTCATCTGTTTCGATGCCCTCTCCCAACATATTTAGTGACAAAGTATCGCAAACGCTTACAACAAATTTTATTAATTCTGAAGTAGTTTTTTCAGAAATAGTTTGAGCAAAGACTTTATCCAACTTGACAGAATCAACCGGTAAATCTCTTAAGTAACTTAAAGAAGAATATCCTGCACCAAAATCATCTATGGCTAGTGGTATACCGACATCCTTCAATTTTTGAAATGATTCTCCAGCCTTAGTAACATTTTCTAATTCAGCCGTTTCAGTAATCTCTAATCCTAATTCACCGGGCTTAAGATCTAAAGATTTAACAAAATCTATAAATATCTTCGTAAAATTTTCTTGCATCGCTGTGTGGGCAGATACATTTAAGTAAATTGTTACCCCTTGCATATCAAATTCGTTTTTAAGCTCAAACGCTTCCTTCAACTTTTCCAAAGAAGACATTACAACTAGCGAAAATAAGCTTTCTCCTTCAATCAAAGGGATAAATTTATCATTTGGAATAATATTGCCATCTTCATCTCTCATCCTAAGAAGAGCTTCTAGCCCTACTAGTTTGTCAGTTTTTAAATCGACTTGCTTCTGATAAGCGAGATCTATTCTGTCATGTTCAATACAAGCAATGGTTCCTTTCATAGCCTCCAGAGACTCTTTTGAATTAGTAATTACTTCCAATAAAAAAAAGGAAGAATCATCCTCTAATGGAACTTCATGAACTCTAGATCTTAAAAAAAAAGTTATTTTTCTTAGTTGAATTTCGATATTAGATTCAAAAGAAGATGCTATTTTTACTTCTTCAAGTTTTTTTGATTCGCCAAGGGAAAAAACCCCTTTTATTTCTAAATCTTTGGCATCATCGCAACTAAAAATATATTTGGATGAATTATTCATCCATTTAATTTTCAAATCTTTATCGAAAATTATAAAGGCACTAGGATGTTGTTTTAAAGACTCGGTTAAGTAAAATTCTTGATCTTGGGTCATCTTCATTTTAATTCTTCTATAATTTGATCAACGATCACAACAAATTCTTCGTCAAAGGTCTCTCTCATAAAAGACCATAATTTTAGGTGATAAGGAGACCGAAATAACGTCTTAAACGATTTCAACATTGAGGACCATTCTACTTCGTCTAACATTCCAATAGTGTATTGATAATATTGATTTTCTCTAGATCTGAGCATAACGGCGAAATATGAAAGATATGTAGCATCTTCTATCTCTGTCAATTCTTCGTCTTTCCTGAGTTTTAATTTAATCTTTACGATATCTTTTTTCATTCCAGCCAAAGCCATTTTTTGATGACTGTCGGCAACATTTTGACGAACGTTTGCTCTTGAGACTCTATTTTGCTCTCCCAATTCGCGAACCAAAAAATAAACAGTTCCGATTGCTCCAAAAGCTGCAAGCGCTTGAATAATGGTAGTTATATTTTCTAATATAAAGCTCATAATTTAATAATTTATAAAATCGGGCATTAAGATTAATTGTTTTCTAAGTATTTTGAAACAAATAGTTGATAAATTTATAACTTAACCGAACTAAGATTTTCACAAGTTAAATTAAATTCATTAACCGTTTCATCAATGATTGTTTCAACCGATTTGATCTCATCTATTAGCCCCATTGATTGACCGGTTAAGGCTGGGGCTGCATTTAGATCTCCCCCAAAATATAAGTCTTGTACTCCGCCAAAGACACTCATATCCATAGAGCCTTTCTCAAAAATCTCTTTTGTATAATCAGTTTTTATAGCTCTCAAACAAGGAGAACCTGTTTTATTTAAAACGTAAGTATCGGACTCTGTGCCATTTAGAATGGCATTTTTCCAATTTTCGTGAACCGGGCTTTCTTTACTTGAAACAAATCTAGTTCCCATCTGAATACCCTCAGCTCCAATAGCAAAAGCAGCCGCCATGCCCTGTCCATCAGCTATTCCTCCAGCAGCAATTATTGGGAGATCAATTTTTCTTCTAATGGCCTGAATTAAAACGAAAAGCCCTACTTCTTCTGGATTTTTAAAACCTCCACCTTCTGTTCCTTCCACTACCAGTCCGTCTACTCCAGCATCAGCAGCCTTTAATGCTCCGGCTAAACTTGGAACGGCATGATAGACAGTTAAACCTGCCTCTTTTAATTTGTTTATGTATTTTGCAGGGCTTCCGGCAGATGTCGTCACAAATTTAACTCCACATTCTGCGACAAAATCTACAATGGATTCATCTTGCAAAAATAAGATAGGTAAATTCACTCCGAAAGGGTTTTTAGTCAGCTCAGACATTTTTTTTATCTCAGTTTTGCAAGTATCAACTTCCCCTGAAGAAGTTTCTATCACACCTAACCCTCCTGCATTTGAGACTGAAGATGCTAGCTTGCTTCTAGCGATCCATCCCATTGGGGCTTGTATAATTGGATATTTTGACCCTAAATGTTTAGTTACTCTGTTCATTTTTATCTCCTATTTAAATTAAAGGAAATAGTCTGCATCTTTAAACAGACTTCCCTCTTGATCAGCTATTGAAATATTTTTCGGTTCTTCAGGGAAATCTATATCAATAGTTTTATCACTCCATTTAATACATCTTTCATCTTCTTGATTCCAGTAATCTGTGACTTTATAAAAAAATTCAGCCTCTTCACTCAAGACAAGAAAGCCGTGTGCAAAACCTGGCGGAATCCATACTTGCTTTCTATTTTTTGAAGATAAAATTATACCCATCCAATCGCCAAAAGACTCTGAGCTCTTTCTTAAATCCAGTATAACGTCATAAACTTCGCCTGAAAGGACTTGCACTAATTTTCCCTGGGGTTGATTTAATTGATAATGGAGTCCCCTAAAAACACCTTTTTTTGAAAAACTCTTGTTGTCTTGAACAAAAGAATAATTATTTTTTATCGCTCCATTAAATTTTATTTGATTGAAATTTTCAGAGAAATTCCCTCTTTCATCAGAAAAAATTTCTGGAACTATAATTTCTATATCTTTCAGTAACTCTCTTTTCATCTATCTATTTTATAAGGTCCCTTAAATACTCTCCATATGAGCTCTGCATATCTTTTATTACTTTTTTTATGTCAGCCTTATTTATCCACTTATTCGCAAAAGCAATTTCTTCTGGGCAAGCGACTATAGTATTTTGCCTGTTTTGAATTAATGAGATAAAGTTTGAAGCCTCCAGTAAACTATCAAAAGTGCCAGTATCTAGCCAGGTAAAGCCTCTATTTAAGATCTTTACCTTTAATTTTTTATCATTTAAATAGCTTTGATTAAGGTCTGAAATTTCTAACTCTCCTCTTTTAGATGGTTTCAATTTTCTAGCCCTAAAACTTACATCTTTAGGAAAAAAATATAAACCTGTAATCGCTAAATTACTTCTTGGAGCTTTAGGTTTTTCTATAATTTTTACCGCCCTTCCCTCTTTATCTAAATTAAGTATTCCAAATCTTTTTGGGTCTTTAACCTGGTAGGTAAATATTGTTGAGTTATTAGTATCATTTCCAACTTCCTTTAGAATTTTTGACAGATTATTTCCATAATAAATATTGTCACCGAGAATGAGACAACTTGGTGAATTTTTAATAAATTTTTCAGCTAAAATAAATGCTTCAGCAATGCCATTGGGTTTTCTTTGCTCTAAATAAGTAAGTTTTAAGCCCCATTGTCTGCCCGACCTTAAAAGTTTTTTAAATTTTGGTAGGTCTCGAGGCGTTGAAATGATTGCTATTTCTTTAATGCCAGCCAGCATTAAAGTAGATAAAGGGTAATAGATCATAGGTTTATCAAAAACAGGTAACAATTGTTTTGAAATAACTTGAGTTAAAGGATGCAGCCTGGAGCCTATACCTCCAGCCAGAATAATACCTTTCCTACTTTTGTCCATTTTCTTTAATAACTTCGAATATGCTTTCTTCCCAATTAGGCAGCTTTATACCAAACTCCATTTTCAATTTATCAGAAGATAGAAAAGAATAGTTAGGTCTTTTCGCTTTTTGATTAAAATTCTTAGAATTAGTGGGTTCGATTATTGTTTCAGAAAAAATAGATTTAGGATCTATAGCTCTGCTTATTTTTTGAGCATGAATAGCAAAATCAAACCAGGATCCAGATTTATTTCCAGACATGTGATAAGTGCCCCACCTTCTTTCATTTTCTATATTGTCTTCAATTTTTTTTAGCAAAATTGAAGTGCTTTTGGAAACATATGCAGCATAATTTATGGAAGTGATTTGATCAGTAATTACAGATAAGTTTTTTTGCGTTTCAGAAAATTTCTTTATCTTTGAAATAAAATTATCTTCATTTCTCGATATAACGCCACTTGTTCGAATGATAAAAAATTTAGAGCAATTATCTTCGATGAATTTTTCACCTTCTAATTTGGATTTTCCATAAATAGATAATGGATTTGGGGTATCGGTTTCCAAATAAGGGGTATTTTTTTGACCGTCAAAAACATAATCAGTAGAAAAATGCACCAAAACAATTCCATAAAAATCCGCTAATTTAGATAGTTTATCTAGAGCGAAACTATTTATTTGAAATGCTTCTTCACGAGAATCCTCTGCACCATCAACATTTGTATAGGCTGCAGCATTAATAATAAAGTCGGGTTGAAATTTTTTGATTTTAGTTTCTATTAATTCTATTTTTTGAAAATCTAAATCTTTTCGACTCAAAAATTCTACCTCATTCCATTCGATCAAGTCTTTTTTTAGTGCTCTTCCTATTTGGCCAGAAGCTCCTAAAACTAATATTTTCTTCATAAATATTTTTAATTAATTTAACTTAAATTATTATGATCGATCTAGATACCACTGGACTGTTTTTGCCAAACCTGACGCAAAGGACTCCTTTGGCTTCCAATTTAAGTTATTTTCTATCTTTGCTATATCTAGGCTGTATCTATAATCATGTCCGGGTCGATCTTTTACAAACTTTATTTGTTCTGAATAAGAAGAGCCATTTTGCTTTGGATTCTTAGAATCTAAAATTTTACAAATTTCGTCAACCACTTCTAAATTATTTTTTTCGCAATTACCCCCAATATTATAAGTCTCACCTGGTTTGCCACTCTCTAATATTTTCATAATTGCTTCGCAATGATCTTCTACATAGAGCCAATCTCTAATATTTTTCCCATCTCCGTATATGGGAAGATTCTCATTTTTTAAAGCTTTGGTAATAACTAGAGGAATAAGTTTTTCTTCATGCTGGTGAGGGCCATAATTGTTTGTGCAATTTGAAACTAAAGTTGGTAACTTAAAAGTATGATGCCAAGCTCTTACCAAATGATCGCTTGCTGCCTTAGATGCGGAATAAGGGCTGTTTGGCTTATAGGAGCTATTTTCTGTTGATTTTTTCTCGTTTAAATTTAAAGAACCAAAGACTTCGTCTGTTGAAATATGAAAAAATCTAAAAATTTTCTTATCGCTTTCATCTAATTCATTCCAATAATCTAAAGAAGCTTCCAGCAAGGAGTATGTCCCAAGAATATTAGTATTTATGAAACTTTCAGGGCCTTCGATTGATCTATCTACGTGACTTTCAGCAGCAAAATTAAGTATAGCTCTCGGTTTGAGTTCTTTAATTATTTCTGTAATTTCATTTTTATTTTGAATGTCTGTTTTGATAAAAGAGTATCTAGGATCCGATTCAATAACCTTTAGGTTCCTTAAATTTGCAGCATAACTAAGATTATCTATATTTAATATATTTTCCTTAGAGTTTTCGAGCCACTTTAAAATAAAATTAGAACCTATAAATCCTGCTCCTCCGGTTACAACAATCATTAAAATATCCTTTTTAAATTAAGTTCTGCGAAAACTCCTTTTAAGAAAGAAGTATATTTAGCTCTTTTTCTTTTGGAAAAAAGCATTTCAGGGGAAAGTATTTGAATTACAGCCAACATAATATTTCTTATTGTAACTACTTTTAAACCATGTTTTTTTTGAGCATAAACTCTTGATCTACCCATGTGATAGCCTTTAATTTTTGCAATAGTCTTGTCTCTCGAACTTGAGCTTCCGCCAATGTGTGTGATTATTGAGTTATGAATATAAATCAACGGTCCAATCTCCTCTTTTAGTCTTATAGAAATATCGTCGTCTTCGTGATACAAAAATATTTTTTCATCGAAACCATTAATTTTTGTAAAATTTTCTTTCTTAATAAATATTGCGGCCCCACTTAAAACTGATACTTCTTTATCAGATTCAGGAAATTTCCTACTCATCCATTCCGATTTTTGAAGAAGAACTGACCTTCTTTTAAAACTTTGCTTTCCTGACCGACCTATTATTTTAGGATTAAAAGCGCTTGCATTTGGATAATTATCTGCTGCTTTAATTAATTCATTAAGGGTTTCGGGCTTCAGCTCAGAATCCGGATTGATGAATAAAAGATAAGTGCCGGAAGCTTTTTCAGCGCCAAGATTACATGCTGCACCATATCCAATATTTTCTTGATTTTGTATTAGTGTGCAATCATAGGAGTTTGCAATTTCGCTAGTTTCTTTATCATTTGAGTTGTCTACTAAGACGACCTCGAGCTCTTTTGGAATAGATATTAAAAGTGATTTAAGAGCTGCACTGCTTTTATAACAGACAACGACAAAGGAAATATTCTCCTTTAAAAGACTCATGAGCCATTATATGTTGAATCTAAAATATCAAAAAGATTCCGAGATCAACAATTAAGTAGAGTGTGGCTAATAATCCAAATCCATAAAAATAACTTCTGGGACTGGGATTTTCTTCTGTGGCAATATAATAATAAAGAAGCATATGAATGATTCTAGAAATTGCATAAATCCAAGTTACTATTCCCAATTTAAACGGACTATACCCGGACATAATAGCAACTATAGCCATTCCTAGAATAGGAATAATATTTTCTAAAGAATTCCAAAAAGCTCTATGGCTTCTAAAAAAGAAAGATTCTTGACCTAAATTAGGATCTATTTTTCCGACTTTATAGTCTTTTTCCGCCCTGTGAGCACCCACCATTATTATTGCTTGAAAAACAATAGTTGTGAGAATAAGCCATAATCCTACAAATACAATTTGATACATTTCCATAATTTATTTCCCCCAAGTAGTTAAAAATTATTTGGTATTTTTGGTTTAAATTTTTTATAAAAACTTTTTATATATTCTATATCTTTATCATTATCTCCCGTTGGATCAAAAAAACCACTAAAGGAGCAAATCTTTTTATCAAAGTCTATGCCTATTAAAACAATTTTGCTTTCAGTTTGTTCTGCAATCCTCAAAAATCCGCTCTTCCACTTTTCTACCCTTTTTCTTGTTCCTTCTGGAGTAAGCCCAATAATGACTCCTCCGTCACCATCAGTTAACTTGGAAACTTCGTCTACAACTAATTGAGGATTTTTTCTATCGACAGGAATCCCTCCTATTCCAGAGAGAATATTTTTCAAAAAAGGTATTTTAAAAAGAGTGTGTTTAGCCAAAACATTTAGCTTTAAATCTATAGCCCAAATCAAAATCAAAGCATGGACAAAATCCCAGTTTGAGGTATGCGGAGCTCCTACTAAAATAAATTTCTTTAAATTTGGTATTTCTCCCTCTACTTTCCATCCAGATACTTTGTGCAAAGATCTACCGAACCATTGGATGAATTTGGGCCTATTTGCCAAATGAATTTCGGGAACAATCGTTTTAATTGAAGAGTTCAATTTTAAATAATTTTTATTGTGAAAAAGATTTGGCTATAGTTCTGAAAATAGCGATGTGAGCATCTTTAGTATATTGCCTTTCCTCAACAAAATTATAATTGGAAGAAGTTTTAGCAATAACAACATTCGATTCTGGATTTACATAAATGAACTGATTGTATATTCCGTGAGCAGTATAATCAGAAACTTCAGGGCCAGGAACCCACCATTGATATCCGTAACCCCAAGCATCTGAAGTAAATTCTTCTCCGGCATTAGGTTGAACATGTTTGTCTAATGGCACGGTTGAGTTTGCAACCCACTCAGAGGGAACTATTTGATTGCCATTCCATTTCCCTTTGTTTAAGTAAAGTTGTCCAAATTTTGCCATATCCCTTAAGGTTACGTTCAAACCACCTAGAGACATTTCTACTTCTTGTTTATCAGTTAGATAAAATGCATCGTCTTGCATTCCAATTTGACTCCAAATTTTTTCATACAAATATTCTTTAACGCTCATATTAGATACTTCTGCAACCAACATCCCCAACATTTGAGAATCTAAGCTGATGTAGTGATTATAAGTTCCTGGCTTTTTTGAGTTTTTAAGTGTTTTTGCGAACTCTCTCTGCGAGGTTCCGGTAGCAGTTACCCTGCCATATCTATTGATATCCGAATCGGGATCACCATAATCCTCATTAAATTTTATTCCAGAAGACATTTGTAAAAGATTTTTAATTGAGACTCCCTCATATCCAGTGCCTTTAAAATCATCCAAATATTTGATGATGGGGTCATTTATATCTTCAATTAAGCCTTCGTCTAAAGCTATTCCTACAAGAGCAGACAAAAAAGACTTAGAAACAGACCAAATTATATGCTTACTATTCTCTTTATTTTTATTCCAATAATTTTCGTAAACTATCTCTCCATCCTTCAAAATCATCAGGCCATCTGTATTAAAATAATCAATTGCTTCTTTTATTTTTTTCTCCTCTCCCTCAAATTCAAATAGATCTGGTAATAAAAAATCATCTCTTTTCTTGAAGACGTAAGGATTATTTGAAGCTTTTATTGGAGTTGAAGTTGGAAAAAACTCCTTCATATTTATAAAGTTATAGGAAATAGTATTTTTATCGAAAAGGTGAGTCACTTTGTAAAGCCTCCAAGCATTAGGTCCAAACATTATAGCCAAAATAATTAAAACTACGATGATGCCAGTAAATATCCAATACATTCTCATTAAATCCCCTTATTTTTTTTTAAAATTCTGTTTTTGAATCTTTCGTAAACTAACTTTAATTTTTCTACTAATTCAGGTCCTGCTAAAAAAACTCCCAACAATAAAATTAACCAACTAAAGCCATACGCCAAAGAAGAATAAATAGCTTTTTCTGTGACAGTAAAATAAGAATTTAATGCTATAGCTCCTATTAATGGATAAACAGCTGCTGATAATAAGATTAAACCTACCCCAAATATCCTAAGCAACATAAATTACTTATGTGGCGTTACCAAATATTTTGTTCCAGTCGCTTGTTTAGCATAAGTCTTTATAGCATCCGGAGCCAACATCTCCTCTAAAGAAACCTCTTTTGTATAATTACTGGCAAAAGTTGTTTTAATTTCTTTAGCCACTCTATCTCGCATTTCTTGAAATTTTTCCATGCCTACTCTTCCTATAAAAGGAGTTAATAACCATCCGCCCAGGCCCCAAGAGAGTCCGAAGGATCTATTCAAAACTGTAGGAGTTGGATCTAAGCCACCATAAATATAAACTTGTTTATAAGTGTCAGATCCGTAACGACTATATTCCGTAGCATTTTTATTTGCAGCAATTTCCATGGCAGATAAAATCTGTCCTGCTAATTTTCCTTCATTACCTCCGCCTGTTGCATCAAAACCGAGAGTGGCACCAGTTTCAACTAAACAGTCTATTAAACACTTCATAAAATCTTCATCAGAAGTGTTACAAATATATTTAGCTCCTAAGTTTTTAAGTAAATCTACATGTTCTTGTTTTCTCACTATATTTACTAGAGGGATATCGTCAGCAAGACAAATCTTAACTAACATTTGTCCTAAATTTGATGCCGCTGCAGTGTGAACCAAGGCTGTATGATTTTCTAGTTTCATTGTTTCTGTAAATCCAAGCGCAGTGAGAGGATTAACAAAAGAAGAGGCTGCTTCTGCAGAAGTTGTACCATCATTCATGACCAAACAACTCATTGAAGGTAAACAGCGGTATTGAGAATACATAGCGCCGCCAGCAACTCCAACCGTCTTACCTATTAAATCTTTTACGTTTTTTCCAGCATCTACAATGACACCGCCGCCTTCATTACCGACTTGCATAGATTTATCCAATCTAGGTTTCATTGATTGCATCAGTCCTGGATGAATTCCCATAGTTGTGACTGTTTCATCTCCTAAACCTGAAGAAGAAATACTATCAAGATCAGCAGCAAAACTTATTAACAAACCTAAATCTGAAGGATTAATAGGCGACGCTTCTACTTTAATTAAAACTTCGTCATCGCCAGGAATAGGCACATCTGAAATAGCAATTGATAAATTTAATTTTCCTTCACTAGTTATCTCAGATCTAATTTCTTTAGATTTTAATTCTGTCATTAATGTCTCCTTAATTTAAAGCCGTCTTCCTGTTTTTAAAAATTAATATAAATTGAATCCCCAACTCTACTATATACATAGTTAAGAAGAGCAAAAAGAAATTTAATAACAATGGGTCTTCAAAAGAATCTATAAATGGATCGCTAGGAGGCAGTCTTCTCAATCCATCCGTGATTGCAGGTAAGACATGAAACAGAAATGTCGAGGTGTATGCAAGTGTTTCAACATAAGGTGTAAAAAATCCAAAGATCCTTTTCTTCTCTGCTACAAAACCTACCATTACTGCCAGAATTGCTAACACGCCCATGAAGTGGGCTGGGCCAAACCCTCCTTGGTGATAAATAAATAAAGACGAGATTGCAACGATTAGAGTAAAGCCAAGATATATTTCTCCAGAAAGATTTTTAGCTTTTATAAATTTATACTTTGCCAAAGAATAAAATCCAATTAAAAGTGCTGAGACTCCTAAAATAGTATGCACCCAACCTAAAAATGAAATTGCTGGCATATTTTCCCCCTTAAAAAATATTACTTTCTGCTTATTAACCTATCTATTATCAAGGTTATTATCAATAAAATCATAAAAATAATGATTCTAAAATCTAAAAAGACAGGTGCGCTCACTGGAATGGCTATAGTCTTTAATAAAGCATTTGTTTTGTACTCGTGTCTTTCAGAGAAAATTTCATTGTTAGCAATTTCTAACATATCTCTTATGCTTCTGTATCTCATAATTGCTACTTGGTCCCATTCTTTGGTCTCTTCAGCACCTATGTGATCTATTGCATTTGCTGTTACTGTTCCGGCAAATACAGGGTGAGAAGCTCTTATGAATAGTTCTGGGTACATATACTCCATATAGTAATTTAATAATTCAAAAGCAGAGGCGCCTTGGCCCGTCTTTTCCATGATAGGAGGATTTTCATTAATATCTAAATAATTAACCATGTAAAAATCACCGCCATCATCTTCTTGCAAAAATTTGTAAAAATTTTCTCTATCATCTTGAGAAATTATTGTTTTGCCATTCTCTATTCTTTTAATTACGAGATCTATTTCTGCCTCAGTTAAAGGTCCAGAAATATTTGTGTACCAAAAGAAAAAAATTAGATAAATAATTGATGAAATTAGCCAGTGATTTCTAAAACTCATATTTTTATTGTTAATTCAAATTTAGAAATCCACATAATTTATTTCCAGAAGGATCTCTCAAGTAAGCCAAATACATTTTGTATCCTTCTCCTTCTCTTATTCCAGGGTGTCCCTCACAAGTTTTACCACCGTTTTCTAAGCCAGCTGCATGCCAGAGATTGCCTTGTTCTAGATTTTTTATACTGAAGCCTATGGTGGTGCCATTACCATGCGTTGCTAACTCATTATCAATAGGTTCAGAAATGCAAAATGTCATATTTTCGTGAAAATAAAAATATCTGGTTTGGCCCGTTAGATTCGGAAAAAATTTTCCAGGCTTACAGCCCAAGACACCCAAAATTTCATCGTAAAATTTTTTTGATTCTTCAATATTATTTGCGCCAATCATTATGTGACTAAACATTTTTAAATAATCGAGTGAAGAGCCTTAGATATTTGATTTGATGTTTTATAGAGATCTCTCATTTGATGTTCTTGATTGCAGAGAAAAGCATAGCCAAAGTTTTTATCTTTATCGCCATAAGCCACTGCGCCGCCAATACCGGCATGACCAAAATATCCTTTTGAATATCTTGGAGACTCTTCAATTCTGGCAGATTTATTATGTAACATATAGCCCAAACCAAAAGCCATATCTCCACCCATCAAAACTGTATCTGGACCATTTGAAAACATTTTTGTGACCGTATTTAAAGTTTCTGAGCTAATTATAGTTTTACCATTTCTTGTTCCACCAGAGCTTAGAATCCCGAAAAGTTTAGCCAAGCCTTCTGCACTGCCGTGGCCATTTGCTGACGGAATTTCTGCACATCTCCATTCTGGATCATTCACTCCAGTTAGCCCTGCTCCTTGCGCTACAGACTGGAAAGCCCAATAAAAGTCTCCATCGACAATAGCATTTTTTAGATTTTTAAGTTTTCTTGGCAAAATAAAGGATGGGATGTATTTGATGCGCTCTAGAGGAAAGCTTTGAGTATCGTCTCTCTCAATCATAATCATATCGGCACATTTAGAGAAATCTTCCAAATCTAATCCAATTTTAAAATCAACACCAAAAGGAATAGCAATTTCATCTTCAAAATATTTCCCAACAGACCTGCCATCTATCCTTTTAAGAATCTCGCCAACTAACCAGCCATATGTTAGCGCATGATAGCCTTGCGATGAGCCTGGCTCTCTTATAGGTTTTTGTTCTTGCAAGGCTTTTGTAAAATGATCCCATTTAGTCCAGTTGGTAATTGGAATTCCCTCTGCAAAGCCAAACATACCTGCTCGATGGCACAAAAAATCACTTACTTTTGTATTCTCTTTTCCATTGTTACCAAACTCTGGCCAATAGGTAGTAACTTTTTCATTAAAATCTAATTTACCTTCGTCAATTAATTTAGCTATACAAGTTGCTGTAACCGCCTTTGTTACAGAAAACACATTTACCCAAGTTTCTTGCTCCCAAGAATCTTTTCTATTTTCGTCTTTGTGGCCACCATACAAATTAACAACCATTTCACCTTCGTGCTCAATTGCTAATGAAGCTCCAAGTTCGTGCCCAGATTCAATAGCTTCCGTAAAAATAGATTCTATTTTTTTAAACCGCGAGTCGCAGTATCCGCCTACTGGAAATTTATCCATTAGTCCCCCCTTTTTTATTTATGCTTAACTAAAAGAATTGCTCTGAAGTTCAAGGCCTTCCAAAGTACCTTTTTTTCTCCATTTCTTCATTAAGCTAAAAAATTCTAAAGACCCTCCACCATAGGGATTATTTTGCGGCGAGGTGTTGGGCTGACCTTCGTTGTTGTAATAACCTGGTGTGCAGCTTTCTTGAAAAGATTGCATATTTCTGGCTTTTTCTATTACCGTCTCAACCCATTTTGATTCTGCTTCTTCAGATGCTTCAATGAAATTTTTACCATCTTTTTTCATTTTATCTAGGATATAAGACAGATGAATGCTTTGTTCATCTAAAGAGTGAGTATAGTTAGCGGTAAATCCTCCTTGCGCTGGACCAAAGAAAAAGGAATTAGGAAAACCTCTGCAATGCATTCCATGATAGGTAATCAAACCATCTTTCCATTTGTCAGAAATAGACAGGCTATCCTTTCCAATAATTTCATAACCGCTTCTTCTAGTATATTCGGTTCCAACTTCGAAGCCAGTAGCGAAAATAATACAATCTACTTCATATTCTTTCCCATCAAAGAAAATTCCTTTTTCAGTAATTTTATCTAGCCCCTTGCCGTCAGTGTCAACCAAGGTAACAGACTCTCTATTGTAAGTTTTTAAGTATTCATCATGAAAACAAGGTCTTTTACAAAACTGTCTATAGTAAGGTTTCAAAGATTCAGCTGTATTTGGATCATTGACTATTTCTTCGGCTCTTGCTCTTATTTTTTCCATTTTTTCAAAATCAACCATTTCAACTTTATTCATTAAGTTGTCTTCACCAACGTAATTTATAAATTTATCCATCATGTATTTTTTGATGCCTTTTTGGTATAAATCTTTAGTAAATAATCCTCCTAAAAACCAAGAAAACATTCTAAGTTTTGAAGGAGCACTACTTCTAATGCTTCCCAAAATTGTTCTAAATATCTCAGTCCAGCCATCATTCACAAGATCTTTTTGCTGAAAATTTCCAGTTAAAAAACCTTCAAAGTTTTCTCTTCTTTCGTTGTGCCAGCCTGGTTTTAAATTTTGGAACCAATTTTTATCAGTCTCAGAATTATTTCTTTCATCAATTGAAGAGGGAGTTCTTTGAAAAACATATAACTCTTTCGCGGCTTCACCTAAATGTGGAATGCACTGAACTGCTGTGGCTCCAGTGCCTATAATTGCAACTTTTTTATCTTTTAAGTTTTCTAGGTTTCCTTTTGAACTTCCGCCCGTGTATGCGTAGTCCCATCTGCTGGTATGGAAAGTATGCCCTTTAAAATCATTTATTCCTTCAATTGCTGGGAGCTTAGGCCTGTTCAATGGACCATTAGAATGAACTACATATTTAGCTCTAATTTCATCTCCTTTATTAGTAGAAATTTTCCATAAGCCCTCTTTTTCTAACCAGACTACTTCTGTGACCTCCGTTTGAAAAATAGCGTTTTCAGAAAGTTTAAATTTTTCAGAAATTTTTCCTATGTACTCCAACGTTTCTGGAGCATTTGTATACTTATGTTTAGGAATGAATTTTGTTTCTTCAAGGAGAGGAAAATATATATAAGATTCAATATCACATGAGGCGCCAGGATATCGATTCCAGTACCAAGTACCGCCGAAATCGCCACCTTTTTCTATTATTTTAAAATCGTCTATACCAGCAAGCCTTAATCTTGATGCTGCTAATATTCCACCAAAACCACCACCAATGATTACAACTTCGCTAACTAAATTTTCAGGCTCTTTCTCAATCTTCTCCACATAAGGATCTTCAACAAAATACTTGAAGTCGCCCTCAACTTCTTTGTATTGATCATTTCCATCAGTTCTAAGCCTTTTGTCTCTTTCTTCTCTGTATTTCTCTCTTAATTGATTTGCATCAAATTCAAAATTTTCTTTATTTGCTTCCATAATATTAGATCTTTATTGTTAATTATCTCAATTTACCACCGAGATTCAAGCTTCTCCAGATACTTTAAGAACGTCTTAATCTAGTTAAAGGCAGGAACTACGTTGGTTATAGGTATCATTAAATGTTCCCACTCAGTATTTGGGAACATTACATAAGAACCTCCTGCATATGGATTAGAAGTTATCTGTTTAAGAACGCCCCGAGGAAGAAGCAACATTAAATGCGGTCCTGAATCATGGAAGTTTCCAGTTTTTGGAGATTTCATATGATCATCCATTCCAACGCTTGTTGGCACGTCATTATCAACAGGCACATCGCCCATCAGCATATATGCCTGACCAAATTTTTGATTTTCAATATCATTTTTTTCTCCCGCCATAAATCTAGCATTCCATTTCCTCCACTCTTCATCAAGACACATGGGTGCAATCCTTTGTGGTGTGCTTCCTGTCATACAAACCCAATCGCTAGTTCCTTTTGCTATAAGCGTGCCATCAAAATCCATAAAAGTTGCATTTTCGCTAATACTAGAAGGCGCCGCTCTTTTAGCCATTTTAATCAGGGCATTTTTAGAATACGGTGATTGGTGCTTTTCTCCAGGCAAGTGCCCTCCAGCACTTAAAGAAATGGAAGTGGCCAATGTTAAAAAGATTATTAATGATTGTTTCATGTTTCTCCTTTAGTTTTTTTTATTTGCTGTTTAGACTAGCTTGATAAATTATAAACATCAACACAGAAAAAATTAAATGAAAATAACAAAGACAAATTGGTTAATGCCGCCGAATAATAGATGGAGCTTTCAAAATATGAGCTCTATTTTTAAAACTACTAAATTAACAAAATCCAACTCTCCTTTCATTCTTCCTCAAAATCTACAACCGATTGATTCTCTTGAGTTTGATGGACTAGATGGTAAAAAAACCCTTAGGCAAGAACTTGATTCTTCATTTACTGACGCTTTTATTGTCCTTAAAAACGGCGAAATTATTTTTGAAGAATATCAAAATGACATGAAGCCAGAAAGTTTGCATCTTATGAATTCCGTATCAAAATCTTTTGTTGGAATGTTAATTGGAATTTTAGTAGAAGAAAAAAAATTAAGCCCCGTTGACAAAATCACTAAATATATTCCTGAATTAAAAAATTCTCCTTTTATAAATACGACAATACAACACGCTTTGGACATGACTGCAGCGGTAAGTTTTGGAGAAGATTACGACGATTCAAATTCAGAATTTTGGCATGAAGCAGCTGTTGTTGGTTGGCGCCCTGAATTAGTGAAAACCAATTCGCCAAAAAATATTTTAGCTTTTATGTGTAATTTAACAAGCTCATCCCAAGAAGATGATGAGAAGTTTAATTATAGAACTGTTTTAACAAATGTCGTCGCTTTAACTGCTCAAAGAGCGTGCGGAGAAAAATTTCAAGATCTTCTGCAAAAGTATATTTGGGATAAATTACATACAGAACATGCAGCACACATCGTGGCAGATGAGACAGACTTCCCCTACATGGGCGCAGGAATGAATGCTAGCGCCAGAGATTTAGCAAAATTTGGATTAATGCTTATGAATAATGGAACTTTGAATAATGAAAGAGTGGTTCCAGAGAGTTGGATTAAAGAGACGCTCAATCAAGATCAAAGCTATAAAGATAAGTTTTTAAAAGGCGACTACGCCGCAAGATTACCTGGTTTTCATTATCGAAATCAGACTTGGGTTGGAGATGAAACTACTTTAATTTGTCTCGGGATTTACGGCCAGGCAATATTTATTGATCAAAAAAATAGTTTAGTTATAGTTAAACTTTCTTCCCATCCTGCTCCAGACGATCCAATAATATTGGGAAATTCATTTTTAGGAATAAATGCAATTTCAGAAAATATATAATTTATTACTCTACAGAGCTTCTTATTATTTTAAGATCTTTTGTTAAAATACTCCCTACTGCCGTGTGAGATAAATCCTCCGCCTCAAGCCCAACTATGTTTGAGATTTTTGTTGCGGCATTTATCCCAGTGCAATGGCCTCCCATAAATTTACCTAGCCCTTCCTTTTTTAACCATTTTGCAGTCTGCATGACAGTTTTTTCGTTTGCCTGCCATAAATGAAAACCTCCCAAAGCACCATATATAGGAAGATCTTTTATTTCTTTAAGCGTTTCCCCAGTATTTATAATTCCAGAGTGACCGCAGCCTGACATCATGACCCAGCCTTTTTCTGTAAGCATGCCCATAGACTGGTCATCTTTAATTATGTCCGGAACTAGGTTATTTTTTTTGTCTTTTATATACAAATTGGTTGGACCATTATAATTTTCAATTTTTCTAATTACAGGCCCAGTTATATATAAATTTTCGCTTATTTGAGTTTTAGAATCTACAACATAAAATTTAATACCTAATTTTTCGGCTTCGGCTTTAAAGAGACTGGCATCACTATATCCTCCAGGGCCAGGTCCATTTTCTTTGACTTTTTGGCCATCAATGGTGAATCTTTGTTTAAAAAATCCTTTGGCTACATAAACTTTAGTAAAAGCTGCTTTGTTAATTAAACGATATTTTTTTCTTAATTTTAATAATCCTCCAGTATGATCTGAATGAAAGTGACTCAAAACAACTTTCTCTACCTTAGATAGATCTTTATTTAAAACTTGAGCATTATGTATGACAGTGTCTTCGTGAAAACCTGTATCAAACAGAACGGATTCGTCCTCATTCTCATATAGGGCTGAAAAACTCCACTCTCCAAAACCTCCGTAATTAGCAATATTGGTCGCTAAAACTGTAATTTCGTATTTAGGAAAATTTGCACAAGCAAAAAAAGAAGTTGAAAAAATTAGCAATGCTAAAATTGACTTATTCATTATTTAATTTAGATGTCCAAAATTTAGTCATGTTTAATGTCGTGTCGTCTTTCGCAATAAATTGATGATACAAAGCGGCTAAAATGTGGATTATTATTAAGGCAATAATCGCATTGGTGGCGAACTCGTGTATTCCTCTAATTAAATTAAACATTTGAATATTTTCTACTTCAGAAGAAAGGTTTAAAGAACCGAAAACGATTATAGGGTCTGCAGTGTAATTGGCTGATAAAATTCCTGTCACTATTAGCATCCCCATAAGAATATAAAGACCGTAGTGACCTGCCTTTGCAGAGATTACTTGCCACTTGGGCATCGACTCAGGCAAAGCGGGAGCTCCGTATCTGTATCTAAAATACAATCTTAAAAAAAACAAAAAGGTAACTATTAAGCCAGCGGTCGCGTGATCGGCTCTTGATTCTAATCTGTCCCATAATTCCATGTCGCCACCAAATTTTTGAGCAACATTCAAATCTAGCATAATGACGAAAGCCATCAACCAGTGGATTATTTTTTGAGCTTTAAGATAATCAACCATTTCAAACAACCATAAAAAAAATAGATATATTTAAAATTAAAACTAATAAAGTTAGGGAAACACTAACCGTATGAAGCTTTGCGAAAAGGCTATCTTTTTTTTCATCTCTCGCTTGATTAGTTTTAGGGATAATCAAGTAACAAATCAGCATAGCCAAAAAACTAATCAATTCAATTAAGCCGAAAGGCACAAAATTTAGGTCAGATAAAAAAGCACTAATTATTGAAAGTATTGCGAGCGATATTAAAAAAAGAAAAAACTTAGGAAACAGGTTCCTAAGAAGTAGTCCTGCATTTTCTTCAGGTAAAATTTTAAAGATTGATGATGCAACAATAGATGACTGAAATAATATAACGCCAGACATAACGCCCGCACAAAGCAAGTAAAGTTGAGTAAAAAATCCCATAATTTAAGTTAAAAGCTTATTTTTTAAAGTTTACAAAAGAATCAAATATAATTCTAATAGTTATAATTTTGAAATGAAATTAAAAACTTTATTTATGGTTTTCTTTATCTGTTTTTCTTCTTATGCAGCAGCAGCAAAATATGGAAAAACTGATCCTAACAAGCTCTATACAAAAGCGGTCAAATTTATCGACCAAGAGAGATATTTTGAAGCAAAAAAAGTGCTAAAGGCTTACACAAAGTCAAAACCAGAAGATGCTTATGGTTGGACCCTTTATGCATTTAGTGAGAGAAAATTGGGAGCTTTAGAAAAAGCTGAAAAACTTTATGAAAAAGCTTTAGTTTTAGATGTAGAAAATAAAGCCGCATTAGAATATCAAGGAGAGCTTTTTGTTCAAACCAATAGGTTAGAACTAGCTAAACGCAATTTAGAAAAATTGTACATCTTGTGCCCCAATTCTTGTGAGGAAGCTGAACAATTAAACGCATTTATAACCAAAACTGCTAAGAAATAGTTTTTACAACTAAATTACTCTTTAGTTATAATTTTAAGATGTCCTTCGATGATTTATTAGATCCAGCCGAAATCTCAGAGTTAAGAGAAAAAAAAGATTTCATAAATATTTTTGCCCTTTCATTTATGTGGCTGCAGGTTGTTTTCGCATTCGTCCTTTTTATTTTTTTTCCAAATCCGTTTACCTTTTTTATTTCTATGCTTGTGATTGCAGCAAAACAGTTCCAAATGGTAGTTTTTATGCATGATGGTGCGCATGGCCTAATATTTAAAAATAGAAAATTAAATGACTTAGCATCTCAATGGCTATGTGCTTTTCCTGTCATGTCAGATACATTGCCTTATAGAAAAGTACATTCGCAACATCATAAATATACCGATACAGAGAAGGATCCTGACTTGGGGCTCACCGATGCTTTTCCTACGTCGTGGCAAAGTCTTGCAAGAAAATTTTTGAGAGATTTAACAGGCATCGCAGGCATTAGAAGATATTCTGCAGTGTTAATCTCAGCCTGGGGAAAAGAAAATATGTTTTTTAAAAGTTTGAAAAGAATTCTTTTTAAACTGAAAGGTTTTCTTTTGACGAACTCATTACTTTTCGCTGTTTTGCTTTCCTTTGATCAGGGTTGGTTATATTTATTATTATGGTGGCTTCCAATGCTAACTTTCTTTAGCTTATTTTATAGAATCAGAAGTATTACTGAGCATTCGGGCCTCGAAGGAGATGATGATTTTAGTTTTACGAGAACCACTTTGGTGCCCTGGTATTTAAGATATTTTTTGGCGCCACTAAATGTGAATTATCATATAGAACACCATTTGTTTACCTTTTGTCCTTGGTACAACCTTCCTAAGGCTCACAGAATGCTTGTTAAAAAAGGCTTTATTAAAGAGATGGAAATTTCCCATGGATATCTGCCCGTTTTAAAAAGAATTCTGATACAGTAACTTCCTTGAAAATAAACAATCACAAAATTCTTCTTCTTTTAACTGCTTTTGCTTTTTCTATATCGATTGCAGCAGAGCCATTAGCTCACGATCATTATGAAGAAGATCATGCTGAAGAAAACTGTTTAATATGCCATCTCAATGTAGTTTCATTCTTAGATGAATATTCAGAATTAATTACTGAAGTCCATACAACTAAAGAATTAAAAGGAGCCATTAACCGTTCCTATCAATTAACTTATTCATTCCCTTATTCCTCTAGAGCGCCTCCGAAAATTTAAATTTCTCGTTCTAATTTAAATTTTAATTTTTCATAGGAGGTATTATGAAAAAAATTACATACTTAATCGCAATTATATCTGCGATGACAATAAACTTAGCCTTTGCTGATGACATAGAAGATGTTGTTGTATCGGCTTCAATTTTAGGATCAAGTAGTGAAATAGATAATCCTGTTCACTTGATTTTAGAGGAAGACTTTAATAAGTTTGGAACTCACAGTTTAGGAGAGTCAATTGATACTCTGCTAGGTGTTTCTAATACAGATTACGGATCCATGGTTGGACAACCTGTTATCAGGGGTCTTTCTGGGGCAAGAATAAAAGTTCTAGAAAATGGCTTAGTGAATAGAGACGTTTCTGGTATCGGTGCGGACCATCCGATTGATATTGACATGAATAATATTCAACAAGTAGAAATCGTTCGTGGTGCAAGTTCTTTACTGTATAGCAATGGTGCGCTTGGTGGAATTGTAAACCTAGTAGATAACACAATTACAAAAGAAGACTTTTCTGAGCAAGAAATAAAGTTGGGTTTTGAGCATAACTCAGTTAATGATGGCAAAGTGCACAACATTAACTTTAGTGATAATTTGCAAGGTATTAATTTAACCCTTGCTTACAAACATTCAAATTTCAATAATTTTGAAATACCAGACGAAGCTGTTATTCATGAGCCAGGTGAAACTCATGAAGAAAGAGATAATATAGAAAATTCAGATGCTAAGACAGCCGCTTACAAAGCAGGAATTTCAATTGTTGAAGATTGGGGTTATTTTGGTTTGTCTCTAAAAAATATTGAAAATGTCTATGGCATTCCTTTTCATGGCGAACACGATGAAGCTGAAATTGCACAATACGGCGAGGAAAGAATAGAATCTTCTACCGATTCAGACACCGTTAACTTAAAGGGAAGTTACAATATATCTAGTGATTTTTTAAATCAAATTGACTATTTTTATAGCGACACTGATTATGAGCTTGTTGAGTTGCATATCGGTGGTAAGCATAATGGTGAGGCGACTACTTTCTTAAATGATGCGCAGGAACTTGGAGCAATGTTGGATTTATCTAATGACGCTTTAACGCAAAAAGTTATAATTCGTTCGATGGAAGAAGACACTTCTATTCTTGGAGAGGAAGCTTTCATGGAAAATGTAGAAAGTGAAGAAACAAGCTTTGGATACTATCTTAGCAGAGGATTTTCTAGCTTCGATCTTGATTTTGGTATCAGAAGAGATGAGGTAAATAGAAAGAGTAAGGTCGGTGCAACTGCGTATGATAAAGACTTTGACTCAACAAGTTATGTGCTAGGATTTGGTTTTGATCTGAGTTCGACAACTGATTTAAGTCTAAGTTTTGGTTCGGCAGAAAGAGCGCCTTCATCGGTAGAAATGTTTATGAATGGAGCTCACGCTGCTGTTCAAAGATTTGAAGTAGGTAATCCAAACATGAAAGCTGAAGAATCTCGAAATATTGATTTAGGTCTAAGCTTTGATAACGAGATTGTTTATGGATCTATCAACTTCTATCAAAACGAAGTTGATAATTACATTTACAGAAAAGATACCGGCCAAATTGATAACGCAGGATCTGAGCCAAGTAAATTACAAATAGCAAATTTTGTACAAAAAGATGCTGAACTTGATGGTTACGAGATTCAAGTTGGAAAAGATTTTGATTTTCTTAATGGAAACTTAGGTGTAACCATTGGTAGAGATTCTGTCAACGGAACTTTTACAGACGGTTCCAATATTCCTAGAATGGTTCCAGCGAGAGACATTTATACGCTGTCTTATACAGAAGACAACTTGTCAGTTGACATAGATTTAACTGAAGTAAATGCACAGCCTGATTTTGGTTCAGATGGTGATTCATTTACTGCTGGATTTGAACTGCTCGATTTAAGTATCAGCAGGTCTTTCCTAGTTGAAGGAGTTGAAGACTTTAAAGTAGTGCTTTTCGCTAACAATCTCTTAGACGAAATTGCTAGAAATCATTCATCTACTGTTAAAAATGAAGTGCCATTACCTGGCAAAAACTTGGGTATTGGCTTCAGAGTTACTCTGTAAATAATTCTGGTTCACATCTTGAATGCCGAAGACAATATTAAGTTGTTTTTGGCATTCAAATGATTAAGATAGCTTCTGAATTCAATGAAGCTAGTTATTGCAAAAGATACAGATAAATATTTTGGCTCTCAACTCAGAGAGTTAGATTCCATAGAAATTTTAACCATAGATCCAGAGGATTCTTCTAATCCTTCTTGGGACTCAATTCCAGAATGCGATGCTTTCTTTCTTTCTTATCAATTTTTGTTTGCTATCAGAGATAACCAAACTCTCTTTCAGCCGTTATTGAATTTATGTAAAAGAATGAAATTTATTCAAACGGGCTATGCTGGTATGGACGACCCTTTTTGTAAAGCTGTTTTAAAAGAAACCAGCGCCGTTATTGCTAATGCCAGCAGCATTCATGCTATTCCTATTGCACATTACGTTTTTTCTCAAATGCTGCGCTGGAATAAGAGAATAGATCATCATATAGAATTGCAAAAAGAGAAGGACTGGAGTCCTATGGGCGGTGATGGGGAGTTAACAAATAAGACTTTATTAATCTTGGGCTATGGAGGCATAGGAAAAGAAGTAGCGAAGCTTGGTAAAGCTTTTGGCATGAAAGTTATTGGTATAAGAAGAGATCCTAAAGTGTGCGAGTTTGCTGATCAAGTTGTGACTATGGACAGTTTAGAAGAATTCTTGCCTTTGACTGATTTTTTAATCTTAGCTTTACCAAATGCTAAAGATACTGACAATGTAATTAACAAAAGCGTGTTAGAAAAATTAAACAACTCAGCAATGCTTATAAATGTTGGAAGAGGAAATGCAGTAAATGAGCAGGATCTTGCAGATGCTCTCAATAAAGATGAACTTGCTGCAGCAGCTTTGGATACCACTAAAGTTGAACCACTAGATAGTTCTTCAGATTTATGGAAAGCTAAAAACTGTTTTATCTCTGCTCACGATTCAGCTCATTCTCTTTTGGGCTTGCCTCGTGCTTTTGAGTTATTTATGGAAAACGTTAAAAATTTTAAAGAAAATAAACCAATTACGAATCTTTATAGATAAAACTTCCATTAAATTTTTTATTTAATATTCATATAAAGTTATTAGCCGTTTTTTAACTGTTCTAGGTTAATCTAATTTAATGAACATAATATTACTCCATCGTGATTTAAGAGTGAACGATAATCCAGCGTTATTCCATGGGACAAGCTCTGACAACGCCCTTGTAGTTTATGTTTATGATAAAAGCTATTGGCAGGGTAATGGCAAATCTGACATTCAATTTAAATTTGCAATGGATTGTCTCAGTGAAGTTTCTGATAGGTTGAGAAAGAAGAATATTCCTCTTCATATTTTTGAAGGCAATTATGAGAATCTCAAAATTTGGATTGAAATGAATTTTTCAGAATCTACAGTATTTATGAATCACTTTACTGATATCGGGTATTACAAAAAGAGCACCGATAAATTTAAGCGATTTTATGCCGATCTTAAGAGACTAAAAATTTATGAAAATTTTGGCATTCAAACTAAAAATTTTAATCGCGATGCCTGGTCATCTGATTGGCAGCAAATTATGACTAAACCCATTTTATCTGAAATAGAAACTTCTTCTCCGATGGTATTTAAAAATATTGAGTTAAATACTTTTGAAAATTTCTTTTCTAAATTAACTTTAATTAAGCAAATTACTGAATCTCAAGTTGGTGGCGAAACTCGAGCGTTTGAGTTACTGAATACTTTTCTAAAAGAAAGAGCAAATGGTTATGCTTTAAAAATGTCTAGTCCTGTAGAAGCTGAATTTGCATGTTCCAGACTTTCCGCTCATATTGCCTTTGGTTCCATTTCATTGAGAACGGTTTATCAATCTCTGATTGAGGCAATTCCAAATTCATTTTTTAAAAAAGATTTATATTCCTTCAAAAAAAGGCTTCATTGGCATTGTCATTTCATTCAAAAGTTAGAGACTGAGCCAGAATTAGAATTTTCTTCTATGCACCCTATGTGTGACAGATTAAGAAGCGAAGGCGATAACGAAATTATAGAAAAGTGGATAAAAGGAGAAACTGGCTTTCCATTTCTTGATGCTTGTATGCAATTTCTTAAAAAAAAGGGATGGATTAACTTTAGGATGCGCGCAATGATAATGTCGTTTGCGTCTTATAACTTATGGCAACCATGGCAAAAAACTTCTCCATTGTTAGCGCAATTGTTCGTCGATTACGAGCCTGGAATACACATTTGCCAGGTGCAAATGCAAAGCGGCGTTACAGGAATAAATCTACCAAGAATCTATTCCGTTAATAAACAAAGCAGGGATCAGGATCCAGAAGCTTCTTGGATAAAAAGTCAAATACCTCAATTGAACAACTTCTCGGCAAACAGTATTCATAATGCAGAACTGGCTGAAACTTATAAAGAGATTATTTGCGACCCCAAGGCAAGCGCTAAGAAAGCCAGAGAAACAGTATGGTCAATGAGAGCAGACAAAAATTTTAAAAGAATTGCTCGAGAAGTTTATTTAAAACATGGAAGCCGCCTGAGAAGATGAGCTTCAAATATTTAAATAATTTTAAGAACTCTCAGGTTTCACGAATAATAGAGTCATTCGATCACTCTCACCTATCTGTATATATTTAGACCTATCCACGTCTTTCATCCTTAAGGTTGGAGGTAAAGTCCAAACTCCTTTCGGATGATCAGTAGTGTCGTTTGGGTTTGCATTGATTTCAGATTTTCCAACTAACTTAAATCCAATACTTTCTGCGATTTCAATGGCATACATTTCTGTGACATAGCCACTTTGTTTCATTTTTTTTATTGATGTACCAGGTTTAGCTCGATGCTCAACAATACCAAAAAAACCACCTGGCTTAAGCGCATGAAAACTATTTCTAAAAATACCATCCATAGTTGGTCCAAGCCAATTATGCAGATTTCTAAAAGTTAAAACTGCATCAACCGAGTTTGCAGGAGCTAAGGTTGAATCTAAGTTGACTAATTTTACTTGCTTGAAATTTTCTTTAGAGCTCAACATTTTTTCGAAATTAGCTCTGCTCCTTTTTAAATAATTATTTTTAATTTCAGGATTAAAGTGCGCCGCAATAAGTAACCCAGAATCGCTTAAGTAATTAGCAAGAATCTCTGTATACCAACCTCCTCCTGGAGATAGTTCGATGACCTTCATGTTGGGTTCTATTTTAAAAAAAGAAATAGTCTCGTAAGGGTTTCTATAAGCATCTCTACTAAGATTTTCAAACTTTCGATCTGAGCTATCTAGAGCATCATTTAGCGGATCGGCTAAAATTGAATATCCAGAAAATAAAAGAGAAATTAATAATATTTTTTTAATCATAATGTTTTTTCAAAGGTTTCTAATTCAGGAGGGCCTAAATAAATATCTGCATTTTTCCCTGCATTTTTGTGAGCAAGTCGAAAGGCTTCTGATTTCGTCCAGTTAACAAAATGTTCTCGTGATTGCCAAATACTATGGGAAGCATATAAGGAATAGTTTTCCTCAGAGCGCCCTTTCAGTAAATTAAACTCCTTGAAACCATCTACCCCTTGCAAATGTGTATCTCTTTCTTTCCAAATTGTCTCAAAATCTTCTTCTCGACCTTTTACAATTTTAAATCTATTCATTGCTAAAAACATTGATGCTCCTTTTAAAATTTATTTTCCTTGAAATTCAGGCTTTTTCTTTTCCACGAAAGCTTTTACAGCGTTTTTATGGTCTATTGTTTCACCGCAGTGCACGTGATGCGTTGCCTCTAAATCTAGGCAATCGTCAACTTCTCCACTCATAGCTCTGTTCAAATTTTCTTTCATATATCTATATGCAACTGAAGGCCCAGAAGCCAGCTGCTCTGCAATCTCTTTGGTTTTTTGCTCTAAATCGTGTGGCTCGACCACCCAATTGGTGAGGCCAAGTTTTAATGCCTCTTCAGCAGATACTCTGTCTGAAAGAAAATATAACTCTCTTGCTTTCGCGGAACCAACTAACTGAGACATGAAATAAGTACCTCCATAATCACCAGAAAATCCTACTTTTGCAAAAGCTGTTGTCATAAAAGCCTCTGATGACATTATTCGCAAATCACAAGATAAAGCATAAGACAGCCCTGCTCCAGCCGCTGCGCCAGGAAGAGCGGCTATGGTAGGTTTTGGCATTTTGAATAATTTACCAGCCGTTCCTCTTTGATGGTCGCGTTGTCGATGAATAGCCTTATCGATTGTTTCATCGCCTCTGCCTTCTGAGTTTCTAGAAGACATTCCCTTAACATCGCCGCCGGCACAAAAAGCTTTACCTGCACCAGTTAAAACTATGCAACGTACTTCCGTATCAAGCTCAAATTCAGCTATGCTTTTTTGCATTGCTTCGTTCATTTCACCCGACATTGCATTTCTTGCATCAGGCCTATTCATTATTAAGTAACCCACACCATTATCTATTTTTGCTTGTAAGTGTTCGGTTCCTGTTTCTATCTTTCTCATTATTTCCTCACTAGTTTTTTATTTGTTATTCTACAAATATTATGAGATTAAGACAGTTAGTTTTTGTATCGCGCGAGCGCGATGAATTAGGGAGTAAGATTTGTAAACTTTTAGATTTAAAAGAAAGCTATAACGATGCTGGCTTAATAAATTTTGGTCTTGAGAATGTTTTGATTCCTCTTGGAGATACTTTTTTTGAAATTGTTACTCCCGTAAAAGAAAATACAACTGCTGAAAGATTCTTAGATAAAAAAGGTGGTGACGGTGGTTACATGGTAATCGTTGATGTAGAAAATTTTGAAGAAGAACAAGAACGCGTAGAAACATCAGGCATAGAAATAGTTTGGCACGGCAATAGAGAAGAAGAGGATATTCAAGCTAGAACTATACACTTGCACCCCAAGCAAGTCGGCGCAGCAATATTATCTATTGATCATATGAATCCAAAAACTGCATGGCTTTGGGCGGGAACGGATTGGGAAAAAGATATTAATAAAACTCTGGTCGATGTTATTTCTGGAGTTGTGTTGCAGTCAGATAATCCTGAGCTTTTGTGTTCAAAATGGGAAAAAGCTTTAGGAAAAAAAAGAGTTGCAGAAAATAACCTATCTATTTTTTTAAATGAATCAAAAATAAGTTTTGTGCCAGATGAAGATGGTAAAGGCGAAGGTATTAACGCCTTCGCAGTAAAAGCTTTAGATAAAAATAAAATTTTAGAAAACGCAGAAAAAATAAACGCTCTGCAAAATGGCAATATTTATCTTGGTGGCGTAAAAATAATTTTAGATTAATCTCCTAATTAAAATGACAAGACAAATTGAGTACTTCTTAGATTGCAGTAGCCCTTGGACTTATCTTTCATTTAAAGGAATTATAGACTTAAAAAAAGTCAAAGATTTTGAAATTATTTGGAAGCCCATATTGGTGGGCGGAATCTTTAATTCGATTAACCCTAGCGTTTATGAAAGCAGAAAACATCCGGTTAAAGAAAAACTAGAGTATTCTCAAAAAGATATGGCAGATTGGGCAAAGCTCAGAGATATTGAGTTTAATTGGCCTAAAATTTTTCCAATAAATAGTGTTAAAGCTATGCGTGGGGCTTTTTATTTCCTAGATCATAGTAAAGATATTGAGGCTTATCTAAACTCAATTTTTAAAGCATATTGGACAGATGGTTCAGACATATCAGATGATCAGTTTTTAAAGGGGCTAGCAGCTTCGCATGAAGTCTCGCCTGAAGAATTTCTAAATTTTATAAATTTACCTGAAACTAAAGCGAGACTAATCGAAAACACACAAGAGCTAATGACTAGAGGTGGTTTTGGCTCACCCACTTTTTTTGTTAACGAAGAAGATATGTATTTTGGTAATGACAGAATACAGTTGATAGAAAAATTGCTCTAAAAACTCTTAATCTCAGTCTTTTTCTTTCTTCTTTGCCATTTCGGCTATGCTTTTGGCATCTTGCTTAAACATTGTTTTTAAAGCATCTTTAGAAATACCTTCGCCAAAATTTCTAGCTTCTTTACCAGCATCCATTCCTCTTCTAACTGCTGGTCTAACCTTAATTGCATCAAACCACCTTCTTACATTGGTAAATATATCTAAATCTACTTCGTATCTTTTGTAAGCAGTAACCCATGGGAAGGAAGCCATATCAGCAATAGAATAATCGCCTGCCAAGTACTCTTTTTCTTCTAAAATTCTATCCATAACTCCCAACAAACGATCGTATTCATTCTTGTAACGTTTTTCTGAGTAAGAATGATCGCCAGGAAAGTTTGGTGCGTAATTTACAAAATGGCTCACTTGCCCTGCCATGGGTCCAAGCCCACCTATTTGCCAAAAAAGCCATTCCAAAACTTTTTCTTTCTCGGGGGATGTTTGAGGAAAAAATTTTCCTGCCTTTTCTCCGAGGTACATCAAAATAGCGCCAGATTCAAAAATGCTCATTGGCTCTTCATTTATTATATTATCGTGATCTACTATGGCCGGCATCCTATTGTTGGGACTGATCTTTAGAAAATCTGGCTTAAACTGATCACCCTTGCCTAGATTCACCAATATTAAGTTGTAATCCATTTCACACTCTTCTAGCATGATAGAAATCTTCCAGCCATTGGGCGTCGGAGCATAGTAAAGATCTATCATAGATAAACGCCTAACCCACCTAGCAATGCAGTTGCAATCATTAAATAAGCTCCAGGAAGGCTCAAAAGAGCATTGTGTTTTCCTAAGCCAAGAAAGACAAACAAAATTGCACCCAACATATTGGCAAGGATAATTGGATAAGCAGCTATTCTAAAATACGGAAAATACGCAACTGAAACTAAGGTAATGGCACTAACAATAAGGAATATTGTAAAAATGTGCCAAGAAACCAAACTTAAAGATTTAGTTAGGGTTTCCAGCTCGCTTTTATTAATATTTCCCATATATATTTTTTGACCCACAACGCCGTGGAAAAAAGCACCTACTAAAGCGACTGAGGCACCAGTCATTAAAAACCAGTAATTCATATTTTATCTCTCCCTTAGAAAATTTAAACTTTTATTCGTGACAGGCACAATCAATGCGCTGACAAATTTGATAGTTTTTGTAATGCGCTGATATGACAACAATTGAACCGATAAGAGTTATAAGAGTTTCGAGTGGCAAGCCATAGAACTCACCTTCCATGAAAAGAGCAGAAAAAAGAACTAGTAGTCCTGAAAGCCCAACAGCAAAAACAAGATTGTTGTTGTGATTTCTTTTTCCCGACATTAAGGCAAAAAAACTAATTGGAATTGCCAAGAAAAGAATGGAGTAATGAAGAAGCTCATCTGTAAATTGCGACGAAGCAAATGTGACCGAAGAAATTATAAAAGCCGGCATAAAAAGACAGTGCAATATGCAGGCAAATGACAATGTCATGGCCAGTCTATCGGTAATTGCTTGTGAAGCTTTCACTTATATTTTCTCCTCCAAATTAGGCAAATTACTATAGATCATAGCTGAAAGCGCTACAACCCAATCAAGCAGAGGCTTAAGTTTTATTTAAAATCTCGCTTAGAGCAACAATCGCACTCGCAGCAATCACAACATTCACACATATGATTATTATAACGGAAAATGATCTTTCTTATCTTTAAAGTCTAGTTTTAACTTTTTAAAGATAAATTGCAGACACAATTAGCCCTAAAAAACCCATAAAAGTTAGTGTCATGCCGCCAATTCTCATAAAAGGATTGGGTTTCATAAATGCAAAAACAACACCATGCATCAATCTTCCCATAGTAAAAATTGAGCCATTAAAATAAAGCCAATATTTTGAAGCGTCGCTTAATTCGAGCGCGAGCATTAAAATCAAAAATAACGGAGCATATTCAATTAAGTTACCATGTCCCCTTATTGCCCTATCTAAAACTCGCTGATCAATTTCTCTTTCTGTTGAATGAAAAGCCTTTGTGACTGGACTGCCCCTCAAATCCAAAACTCTAACCGAGAGAATTAACATGAAAACTGAGAGTATCGTTGCAAAAGTTAAAGTTACTTCCATATTATTTATTCCCAAGAACCTTTTTGAATAATCTTCAAAAAGCTCTTATACCATTTAAAAAATCATTTATTTTTTGACAAAGTTTCTACTCGACGGTTACCTCGATTCTTTGAGACATCAATGGCGGCTGATGCGGAACATGGTATTTGTCACCCAGGACTAGCTGAAGAATATGATTGCCTGAAGGAAGGTCAAGATTAGTTTCAGTTTGTCCTAATCCAAAGTGAAGGTGCTGCGCCGAAGACGGAATTGGCATGCTGAGATCTATTTTGTCTACATTTATTAATAAATGATGATGGCCAGTGTTTTTTCGATCAACCCCGGCTGGGGCTACTCCTTTTCCTGCTAACCCGAATTGAATAAGAAAAGGAGACTTCAAAATATCTCCGTCTTTGATATTTATAAAATAGACTTTTTCTGAAAGAATATTGAGCGAAGAAGTTATCAATAAAAGGGCTAGTATTAATTTCATAATTTTGTACCAAATTTATATTTAGACTTTAATTAGAATATTCTTCATTGAGGCTTTTTAGATCGTTAAAACTCATCTCTTGAGTAACTTGCATGTTGTCATCCAAAATCTCGTAAATTGGATCCGTCTCTGAGTAAGGCCTGAGGCTAAAATAAACCACTACATCTTCATCGCCGCCTCCCTCAGTGTGAGCTTCGCCAGGTACTCCAGCTTTAAACACTCCTGCTGGGCGAATATCTTTTAACTCACCATCAGGAAGATAAGTTCTAAGCTCCCCTTTGACTGTGAAAGTACTATAGTTAGACGTATGTCTATGCATAAGTATTTTTTCATTGGCAGCAAATTTAAACAAAATATCTACTATCTTGGCATTGTCATCAACATTTAAAATTGACAATTCAATATGCTCTGTTGGCTCGCCATCAGGGCCAGGTAGAGGTTTCCAGTCTATTTTTGTTTCGTCAAAATTATTAATGTCTAGCATGTAAGTCCCTTTTTTTTAAAATTTGAATTTTTTTATTCTAAGCCTTTTCAAGATAATCTCAAATATTTGCAGGTTTATTCCAATTTAATAGTCTGAGCCAAATTTTGACAAAGTTAAAAATTAAAAGATCATAAAAGCATTAAGTTAATTTATTACTGGCCCAAATAAAATAGATGAAACTAGCTACCATTGATAAAGCTATGACTATTGGCCCATATATTTCAAATAAAGCGAAAGTTATTGTTCCTAAAAAAGCAATAACTGCATATTCTAAATAAGATTTTAACCAGCCCTCTTTGAATGCTGCGCGAACTATGAAAAAGTTTACAGGCAAATAAAATAAGACTGCTGTGATCGTGCCGGGACTAAAGTCGCTGTAGTAAAAACTGAAAAATATGTGAAAAAGTGCGTTTACAACTTGGATGGCAAATAATATATATAAAATAATATAAGCGCTGGCCCTATTATTTTTAACCAAGTGTAGAAGAGTGAATATTACAAATATACAAATCAATATAGACAAGATTGCTTCTGTTGATAATGCCGCAGCTGAATGATAGAAGTATTTTAATTTCCACTCTATAAAATTAAATATTACGTGTTCTTCAAAATGATGAACGGCATAAACTAAGGGACTGAGTACAATTAAATTTTTAAACTGATTCATTAATACCTTCCTTGATTAGTATGTGACAGCCATTGCTAATTTTTTACATCTGCTCGTTGAACGAATTCTAGCACCGCTTTACAAGTAAATTTTCTTTTTTCTTCCCGACAGTCGTCACGAGAATCTAATACGAAAACATTTATTTTTTTGATTCGTCTATCAATTTAATGATATTTTCGTGAATCACTGAAGCCGTATCTGGGCCCAATGACACCTCCTCACCATAAGTTTCTTCAGTCTCTTCGTAGATCCAAGGAGCGTCTTCGTCCCATTCGCTTTTTGGAATGATGTAACCGATAGAATCATTTGCTAAATTCACCATCAGGTTCAGTTTATTTGGAAATCGACTTCGCAAATATGGAACTTCTTGAGGTGCTATGGCGTAATCAGCGCCTATAGGGTTTTCTATACCTCCAACAGCAATTTCTGGATAAAGCTCTCCAGGAACGCCAGTAATAGATGCGTCTCCTAATTGTATGAATGCTACTTCGCTAAGATAACGTATAAATGGCGGCCTCAGGCTAAATTTAGGATCGGTATCAATCACACCAAGTAAAGTGCCTAAGGAGAGCGTGAAGTTTTCTATACCTAGTTCTATTTCTGTTGAGCGGACAGTTAGCGATGGCTTTGGAGATGCTTTAAAATCGCCTGCATGAAAAGCCTCTATGACACTATTTGCCAAGCTATATCCATAGGCACGTGCTTTAGCATGACTTGGTGCGGTGAGCATTTTTTTTAGAATAGGATCATAAATTGGATCGGTTGGTCCTGATGTCATTAAGCCTCCGATATTTCCTGTAAGCCATAATGTGGTTCCGCCAAGTCCAGGTTTAATAAGCTGATTGTCATAATAAATTCCATCACTAATACCTCTTCTTAGGTAGCCTGCAACATCAGAGGTTAAGTCTAGATTTTTATCCCATGCGAGCTCGACATGAATTCCAAAGTTAATCAACGAGCCAATAATTGAACCATCAGGGCGATTGAATAAAATAGCTCTTATGTCATCGTCTATCACAATAGGTTTTCGTTTATCTTTGATAGGTGTTAATGGATTAGTCGGAATTAAAGCCAAGCTCATTTGAGCAGGCTCCAAATTATCTATAGCCATTTTTAAAGAGTTTATGAAATCTTTTTTAAGTCGCTTCATATAGACATCGTCGACACCGCTTTCTAAAAGACCTGGGCCCCAAAGACCTTGAGTATCTGGACCCTCATGATTATGTGTTGCATGCACCATAAGGTAATCTAAACCCCATTCTGTGGGAACATCCTCACGGACATTTAGTACAAATTTTCGCATTAACCCTATTGTGTCAGCACTTATGATTCCCATTCGAGTCTGCCCATCATCTATCACCACGGCTACAGCCATTAGATCATCTTTAATACTTTGGGCAGCTCGTTTATTTTGAAAACCTGCCATCCATACCGCATCAAATTGGCCATTACCATTTACATCAGTCCACTTATCAATGTCTGGATCAAATTGAGCATCGTTATTTATATCTTCCCATTCATCGATTAGATTAGGGGTGATCGGCAACTTAGCGAATCCAACTTTAAATTCACTGGCATGAAGTTGACTAATCAAAATGATGCCAAACATCATTAGAGTATATAGAGTTTTTTTTATATAGCAGAAGCGCGTCATTCGTCTCTATCCGCTGTAACGGACATTGCTAGATTTGATATCTGCTCGTTTGATAAATTCTAGTACCGTGGCATTTATACAATACCTTGGCATCCCATTGGGCCCATCAGGAAATACATGCCCTAGATGAATATCAGAACTTACAGATCTTATTTCTGTTCTTCTCATCCCATAACTGTTATCAGGTTTGGTATAAACAGAATTGTCTACTGGCTTTGTGAATGATAGCCAGCCTGTGGAAGAATCAAATCGATCTTTTGTATCAAATAATGCAGCTCCACTAAGTTTGTCTACAAAAACTCCATCGGGAGTATTCTTAAAAATTTCATATTCCTTGCAGAATCTTGCGTCAGTTCCATCTGCAAAAGCTACTTTAAATGCCTCTGAATTACCCAATTTGAATTTGCCAAGGGCTTTATAAAACTCTTTGGGCGTCATGTAGCCTTGCTGACCAAATACCTCTGTTCCGTCTTGAATAAAGATAATTGTTGGTGTGGCCCATTTTGGTATTTTGATATTTAAATCATCGAGTTGGCTTGCTGTTCTATTGACAAGCGGAATCGTGCCTTTGTATTCGCTAGCAATATCTTTTTCAAATTTTTCGCAATATGGACAATACCCATCTGAAACTATCACCAAAATATGTTTTCCTTTCAATAAGGAGCTATTGTCAAAAGCAGGTTCAGCAAATAGCTTAAGATCTGATATACCTTTTTTAACCTCGTTGAAAGTCACCCCTGTAGAGTGATCTGGACAGTATCCTTTTGGATTCTTTTTGATATAGTCTTGATGGTAATTTTCAGCCTTATAAAAATCTTGGATTGGCTTTACTTCCGTTGCTATCTTGCCGTATCCAGCATCTGCAAGAAGCGCCTGATAGATAGAAATCATCTTCAAAATCTCTAATCTTTGCTCTTCGTTTGAATATAGAATTATCGATCTATATTGGGTTCCAATATCATTGCCCTGTCTGTTCACTTGAGTTGGATCATGTGATTCTAGGTAATGGATGAGGATACCCTCTGTAGAGATAATATTTTTGTTATAAGTAACCTCAACCACTTCGGCATGATTGTTTGGGTTAAATCTATTTTTTAGTTTTGTAATCTCTTTATAAGTTGGTTGCACTCCATCACCATCAGCATAACCAGATACTGCGTCTATTACTCCAGGCAAAGATTCGTAGCCTTTCTCAGCACCCCAAAAACAACCAGAGCCGAGAATAATTTTTTCAGAGTGAACCGTTGCTTCGGTGATTGCAGATAATGCAAATACACTAAAAAAAGAGATCAATAAAAGCGAAAAAACTTTCATTATATTTCTACTTCACCGTCACAAAGTGTTTTCGAACAGAGAATTAAATTTTGCGTTTGTAATAGATTTCATTGTTACCATTCATACCAACCATTTCCCATCCATCTTGACCAAGTTTATTTACTTTAATATTCCTCATTTCAATTTTCCAGTCTTTGTCTTTGTGCTTTTCTTTGAATTCTTCTGTTTGTGGATTTGAATAACCCGTTGAGGTTGAATTGCTATAGTCAACGATTTTATATTCCCATTTGCTATCGCTCATAATGTTCTCCTAAATGTAATATAAATCAATTGTA
>CABYXE010000001.1 GCA_902522825.1 uncultured SAR86 cluster bacterium | reverse complement strand
TTAACAGTGCTACGGTTCGAGGAACAACTTACAACACCATGTTAAGACATGTTGGCAAAACTTGTGATTCAGCTTATGGAGCAGCTGGATGCTCAGTTGAAAATCAACAGGATGCCTATACTGTTATAGACATGAGTGCTGAAAGAAGTTTCGGTGATTTCGATGGTTACCTTAAAGTTGGAAACCTTTGGGACTCTGATGACAATATTGCACTTTACTACGGCAAAAGAACTCCAAGAGGTAGATATTTAGACGTAGGTATTAGATACGATTTTTAATCTAAGTTATTCTTGAGGCGGATATTGAATTATTCATTACATCTCCGCCTCTAAGAAACCCCTAATATACTTAGATTAATTAACTAAACCCACTGCGGTAGAGGCAGTGGGTTTGGGCCATAAAAGATAATAACTTTTCAGAACCCTTGCTCTAAGCAAGGTTTTTTTATATCGAAATAGCACCCATGTTATTCAGATTACTTAGAATTTGGGGCTTTAGTAAAATCATATAACTTTATAAATCCATCTTATTCGTTAACGCCAAGCATTTTTCTATTGGCTTTAAATGGTAATTCTGCTTCTTGATTATCCAATAAAGGCAGATTTTCGTTTCTCCAAAGTGGTTCCCAGCAGCCAAATTCAATAAGCTTTTGCTTGCATGCGCTAGAATCTTCCTTTGGTATTGAATCAAAATTTTTTCTAAGCTCATCCAAACACCACACTCTATATTGAGAGAATCTAGCCTTTTTAAAAAATATTTCTTCAGTTTTGAAATCAAAATTATTTTTTTTAGAATTAACTGCATCTACATTTGCACAAAGATAAGGCAAATAAGTATTTCCTATTTCTTTTAAAAGGGGCTCTAAATCACTTGGTATTCCATCAATATAATTTTCATCACATTTTGAAATTTTTGTACTCCATAAAGTAGAAACCCATTTGAGGACGTAGGGCGCTTCCTGACGAATAATTTCCAATGGAACTGGGTCTAATGCAAAATGTCTAAAAAAAGGACCAGAGAGCCCAATGTCTGCGATAGACGGACGATTCCCAAATAAGAAGGGTCTATTTTTGAATACCACCTCTAAATTTCTTAGCAAACTTAAGAAGTTTTCTTCTACTTGTTCAACATTTTCTTTTGTTATGCCGTCACCGGTTGTATAACCGTTCCTTTGTCTCCTGGTAAAATATATTTTTTTTATCCATAAAGGAACTGGTATTTCATTTAAAAGCTCTTCAGCTAAATGTCTAGAGGCAAAATTTGCTCCTTCGCTATAATGCCAGCGGTAGTGCATTGCTGGACGCCACCACCATTCATCAGCCCAATCTTCCAATAGAAAGCAGATAAAAGCTTGCAAAGGATCTTTGGGAAGCAGACTATTTTTCTGAATTTGAGATTCGAACCACTGAATCATTTTTGTAGAATCTGTCATCCACCTTCCATCTGGAAGTTCTACTGCTGGCATTTGATGAATACCAACTTTTTCTTTCATAGTTTTTTCAAATTTTGGATATTTTACAGATTTAAGCTCATAAGGAATTTCTTTGATTTTAAAATAATTTTCCATCTTCCCAGTGAAATAAGAAATGTTCGAGCCATAAAGTATTACTGGCTTTGAAGGATCTAGAAACGTCATAAATAAATTTCCTAACTTGATGTGAAAATTGTTTTTTTTGTTCCAATCATTGTAACTTATTAGTTTCCAAGCATTGCTCTTAACTGGGGCTCTAGGAGCCGCAAGTACAAATCCTGCCGCCCCGAACAATCTCTATTCTTTATTGAATCCAGTTCTGAATTTGATAAGGTAGAAAAATGATACAACTTAAGTCTGTTTATTTTATCTATGACGCAGACGGCGGGATATGGAATGAAATCAAATACTGGATTAATAAAAATCTATTAAAAAAAAAGAATGAATGCGAACTATGTGATATCTCTCATAGTAAATTCTTTGTAAGATTTGAATGGTTAAAATTTATCAAAGAACTAAAAAAACAATACAAAGTAAAAATATTACATCGCAATGAAATTCCAAAAAATATTCATGATAAAAATTATCAATTTCCATGTGTAATTGGCGAGACAGAGAATGAGATGATAGAAATTTTTAGCAAGATTGCATTCAAAGATTATGGAAATCCGACAAACGTCAAAGAATTAAAAGAACAATTCTTCCAAAAGCTAACAATCCTTGAACCCAATCCTGAATTTGATAAGGTAGAAGAATGAGTACAACGGAAATTTTTGAATTAACTCTAGCTCTTAAAATAGTTCTTTGGGTGGAGACAATTGTTTATTTAGGGATAGGTATAGTTGAGATTTTTGATGACTTCTTTAGAAAATTACCTTCATGGACTAATCTTAATGGAAAACTTAATTCATATTTATTTATGGAAGATAAGATGCAACATAAATTCCATGCCGCAATTTGTTTTTTTCTTGGTTTTATAGCTCTTAATGGAATTATAGAAGGGGCAGTAACAAGATTTGAAATAGAACTTTTGTTCATAGGTCTTGCGTTGATAATGATGCTGCTCTGGATGATATTGCCTCCTGAAAGATTAGCTTTAACTATGTTGCTAACAAAGCCAGAGACTTATCTTTCATTAATTATGTTTATTTTATTTTCTGACTTAATAAGAGCTGAAATTTTTTATCTTTGCTTGGGATTGAATATATGGGGTTTATTTGTTTATTTTTTAAATACTAGAAAAAAAATAAAACCCTATACTTATAAAAGATTTCACGATGACGTTGTCGATGCCGGTGTTCCAGAATCAAGAATTAAAGCCATGGATAAAATGGCAGGTTTTAAGGATGCTTAAATAAGCTCTCCTAACTCTGAAATACTTTTAACTAACAGCAACGACACCTTCTTTAATAAGCCTTTCTTTATCTTCATCACTATATTTAATGGAGGAAAGGATCTCGAGCGTATGTTCTCCTAATTTAGGAGCAGGTTTGGAAATTTCACTGGGTGTCTCACTAAAATGAGCTGCGGACTTCGCTTGTCTGACTTCACCAAAACCTTCGTAGTCAGTTCGCAATATAGAATCATTAGAAATAATTTGTTCATTATCCAATAGCTCCATTCGATTAAGTAATGGCGCACTAGGCACACCTTCTTTTTGAAGGCGCAGGAGGATTTCTTCACCATTCCATTTTGAAATCTCTTCCCCAGTTATTTCTTTTCTAACTTGAGCATTGGAGACTCGCCCAGACGGGGTTGCAAATCTTTCATCATTTATTAAATCTTCTCTATTCAACGCTTTGCACATGCCTTCCCACTCGGCATCTGATACCGCACCGGCAGTAATATATCTATCCTTAGCTTTGTATATTAAATCTTGAGTTCCTTGAAGTTTTCGAACATCTATCTCATTTTCAGCATAAACAATTCCTGCCATGCCTTCCGGCCAAAAGAAAGACAACATACTATCGAGCATAGATAATTCTATATGCTGACCTTTTCCATTTTTTTCACGGGCATATAAAGCAGAGGATACAGCCTGAGCAGAGGTAAGAGCGGTTACTTTGTCAGCAATAATAATTCTGAACATTTTTGGCGTTTCAGTTTCTCTATCAGCTTGAATATCAGTTGCACCAGATAGAGCTTGAATAACTGGGTCATAGACTCTTGAGTTGGCATAAGGTCCTTTGTTACCAAAGCCACTGATAGAGACATAAATTATTTTATTATTAATCTCCCGGATAGTTTTTTCTCCTATACCCATTCGGTCAACGGCGCCGGGACGGAAATTTTGCATAAAGACATCCGCTTCAGCTGCTAACTTGAATAATATCTGTTTTCCTTCTTCAGATTTAAGATTTAATGCGATTGATTTTTTGCCTCGATTGCATGAAAAGAAAACGGGATTTACACCATTATGAGGTGCAGCCATATGTCTCACTAGCTCGCCAGTTATGGGTTCAACTTTAATTACTTCTGCACCCTGATCCGCAAGCATCATGGCACCAACAGGTCCTGAAACCATGCCAGTTAAATCCAATACTTTTACTCCTTCAAGTGGTCCCATAGTTTAATTTTGATAGTTTATTTCCATTGCCTTTTTATATGCTTTCCGTTCAGAAATTTTTTCTTTATACATTTTAATATTTTTTGGCAATTCAAACTCATAGAAAACTGCCCAATCCAAACAAGATACCAAGAAAATATCAGCCACACCAAAACCTTGATCTAATAAATGCTTTTTATTTTTGAGATATTTATCGATAACAAGAAACTGACGCTTTAAGTATTCTCTGCAAGCATCTACGACATTTGGTGCTGAGCCATAAATATCGGTTAAGTCGTAGTGTCGTCTCATGACATAAAGACAAGTTTCATCTAATTCTCCATAAATAAAACTGCACCATTCATCTTCTTCAGCAAGTTCCTGAGCCGTCTGGGGAATAAATAAATTATTAGAAGAAAAAGTATTTTGTAGATATTTACATATGGCTAAACTTTCAGAAAGTTTAAAGTCTTCATGTTCCATGAAAGGAATTTTTTGTTTGGGATTAAGGTTGGTGTATTCCTTAGTTAAAGTTTCACCGCTCCTAGGACTTATAGGCAAGAGCTCATATTCAATCTCTAATTCTTCTGCCATCCAGATAGGGCGCAGACTTCTTGGAGTTTTGGATCCCCAAATTTTAATCATGTCAAAACCATGAAATAATTTTAAATTAAATTAAATTTTTAACTAGCTTAAAAAGCAGATTTTGATGATAATTTGCATATGTCAGAAGAAAAAAAATCAGTAGACAGTATTCACTGGCTTACCTCAGCTAGTGAAAAAGTCTTATTAGTTATAATTGGAATAGCAACTTGCATAGCCTCTTTGCAACATTTGTTTCAAATGTATTTGTTACAAAAAATTGTATTGGCAGACTTATTCATGCTTTTTATATTTACGGAAATTCTTGCAATGGTGGCTGCATTTTATAGCTCCAAAAGAATTCCGGTAACTTTGCCCATCATCATTGCCATAACGGCACTTTGCAGATTGATTGTTATGCAAAACAAAGATATGGACGCATTGATAATAATAGCTGAGGCCAGTGCTGTATTAATTCTTGCTGGTGCGGCTTATTTAATGAGTCTAAAAGACAAACTTAGTTTAGAAAAACTCAGAGATCAAAGAGATTAGTTTTTTTGATTTTTTACAGAAAAGACTTTTAGAAGGCAATCTAAATTCTACTTTTTTTGAACTTTAAAAATAAGCTGATCTTTTTTTGTTTCAAAAGAAAGTAATTTGTGGTTTAAAAATTCGCAAAATTTCTCTACATCTTTTTTTGCAACCGGATCAGTTGCTATTAGCTCAACAATGTCTCCAGAGTTGGATTCGTGAATGGCTTTATGAAGAAGCATAATTGGCTCGGGGCAAATCAAGCCTACAGCATCAATCTTCATCTTTGTAGTATCTTAGTCGCTCAATATCGTCTTCGTTAGTTTCTTCCCCGTATTGAATTTCAATTATGTGGCAGGGTTCATCAAAGGGATTAAAAATTTGATGCCAAGCTTCTTTTTGCACATGAAAAGTTTCTTCAGTATGGAGAGAAATTTCCTCAAAATTATCTGGGTCATCTTTACTAAAATTTACTGAGCATTGACCTTTACTTACAAACCAAATCTCATTTCTTAAAAAATGTTTCTGAAAACTCATTCCTTGTTTTGGTTTTATAATTAATTCTTTGAGCTTTAAAAAATCATTAGAAAACAAGTTATAAAATTCTCCCCAAACTCTTTTTTCTTTATCGTATTGATAATCTTTTAAAATCCAGCTGGATGAATTTTTTTTATCTTCTCCACCAACACCAAATTCAAAAAGTATATCTTTAATTTGCATTTCAGGAATATTATCTTTCGTTCGATCTCCGCCATTACAGAATATGATTTCATCTTTCGGATAAAAACCTTTTATTTTGATTAAAGCTTGCGAAGCACTTCCAAATTCGTCGTCATCAAAATCAATCACTTCATCAACCATTGATAGATTCTCTATAATTATTTTTCGCTCTTCAAATGGCATGAAAAATTTTTCTTTCTTTTTTATTAACCAGGCATCACTATTCAAAGCAACAATGAGTTTTTCCCCAAGCCCTTTTGCTGACTTAAAATACGATATATGACCAGAGTGAATTGGATCAAAGCCACCGCTTACAACGACAATTTTCATATATTTATTTTAATTTATTTTTAACTTAAAAAACTTTAAAGTTTTTGTCTGATATGGCTTTTTTAGTAGTTTTATCAAGTCTAAAAAAGACTAGAATTGAAGCTAGAATAACGCCACAACACATACCAATCCACATTCCATAAGCGCCTAATGCAGGAATAAAAGTATCGGTCAGTCCGAGAGAGTAACCAATAGGCAAACCAAAGAACCAAAAAGCTAAAATCATAATATACATAGGGGCAAGTGTATCTTTATAGCCTCTAAGGGCTCCTTGACCAGTAAAACTAACTCCATCTGATAGTTGCATGAAAGCAGCAATGAATAAAAGGGAGCTTGATAAAGCAATAATAGATCTATCCGCATTGAAAAATGCAGCAAAATAATCGCCGAAAAAGATTAAAGCTAAAAAATTAAAAGATGCTAATGTCACTGCAACCACAATGGCAAAAAAAGAAGAATATCTTGCTGCAACAAAATCTCCTGCCCCTAAAAGATTACCGGTTCTGACCGCTGCAGCTAAGCCAACTGATAAAGGAAGCATGAATGTCACGGTTGTGACTTGCATAGCAATAGCATGCGCAGCGATAGTTTGTTCACCAAGATTACTCAACAAAAGACCGCTGCCACTAAAAAGACCAAATTCGACAAAAATACATGCTCCAATTGGAAAGCCTAACTTAAAAATTTCAGTAATTTTTTCTAAATTAGGTTTTTCGTATTTCGTAAATAACTTGGCTGATTGGTAATGTTTGGAAAAATAAATATAAATTACTAGTGCTAACAACGCACTCCAAGAAGATATTGCAAAAGAGATACCGCAACCAGCTCCACCAAGTTCAGGGAGACCAAAGTTTCCGAAAATAAACCCATAATTTAAAATCGCGCTTAAAGTTACCATGCCTATATTGATGACTGTGACTGGAAGCGGTCTTGTAATGCCTTCACTAAATGACTTAAGAGGTTGAAACAAAAATAGCGCTGGGGTTCCTATCATTAAACCCGTTAGATAACCTTTAGTTATTTTCTGAACTTCTTCTGGAGTTCCAAAAAAATCTAAGATTTGACTCACATAACTCAAATATATAGTTACTAAAATTATTAATGGAATACAGAGCCAAAAAGCTTGCTTTAGAAGAGGACCAATTTCTGTATTTCTTTTTGCACCATAAAATTGAGCTACAAAAGCAGTAACAATGAATAAGCTTCCTCCCAAGCCAAAGAAAACAGGCCAAAATAACATATTTCCTGTCGCCACCGCAGCTTGATCCAACGTATTATAGCTTCCTGTCATTAAGGCAGAAATTACACCTGTAGCATGAGCAGCCAGCTGAGAAAAATAAATAGGAATAACCAAACTAGCGAATGTTTTTATCTCAAAACTTATTTTATTTGAAGCTTGAGAAGCTAATTCAGAGGGCTTATCTTCGATTTCTTTCATAAAGGTAGGGTATGATACTACTTGAAACTATCTTGGAGATAAAAAAATTAGAAGAGATAATCGCCCCTTTTGGTTAAAACGTATTCATTGGTGGTTTGACCAAAAATATATAAAAAATGTAATTTCACCTCAATTTGAAAAATTGGGTGTTGGACCATTAGTTTTGGGAATTAAATATCTCCATGTAAATGGAGAGGGGATCTCTGTTGGAGATTTTGCTACTTTCATCTCTGCTCCAGACTCACACATACACCTAACAACTTGGAATGCAGATAAACACAACGGAAAAATTGAAATAGGTAATTTTTGTTTGTTTAGTCCAGGAGTACGAGTTTCTGCAGCTACTAAGATTAAAATCGGTAACTCTTGCATGTTCGCAAACAGTGCTTATATTTCGGATTCAGATTGGCACGGCATTTATGATCGAGCACTTCCAGTAGGACAATCTAAAGAAGTTGTTCTAGAAGACAATGTTTGGATAGGCGATGGAGCGATCGTAAGCAAAGGAGTGACTATTGGAAAGAATTCAATAGTAGGAGCAAGGACTGTTGTGATCAAGGATGTACCACCGAATGTAATAGTTGCAGGGAATCCTGCAAAAATAGTTAAAGAACTAGACCCAAGTGAAAAAATAGTCTCTAGAGCTGATATGTTTTCAAGTCCTAAAGAATTAGATGACCTTTATTTAGAGATTGATCGAATTAGTTTAAAAAAGAACACTTTATTTAGATGGATAAAAAGCAAATTTTATCCTAAATCTGATCAATGATTAAAATAGCTGCTGATAAAGAAATTCCATATTTAGATGATTTTTTTTCAAATGAAGATATTTTTAATTTAAAAAAATTAGATTGGGAAGAAATTCATAATAAAGCCTTAAGAGATATGGACATTCTCATCTCTAGATCCGTGACAACTATAAATAAGGAACTCCTTGAAAATACTAATATTAAGATGGTTGGATCTGTTACCGCGGGAGAAGATCATATCAATTTTAAAGATATAAAGAATTTGCCAATAATAGTTAAAACAGCCAAAGGAGCAAATGCAAAATCAGTCGTTGAATATACTTTAAGTGCTTTGGGACTATGCCCTGAACGTAAAAAAGAAATCTTTATTATTGGCCAAGGATTTGTGGGAACTAAGCTCAAAGAAATCTTGAAATATTTTGATTATCAAATCACGACTTATGATCCTTACGTGAATATGAAAGACAACAAATATGCTAACTGGGAGCTTGCTTACAAAGATAAAACTAGAAAAAAAGAGCTCTTTAATGTCTCTATAAATGCATCTTATTCAAAAGAAGGAAAATACCCTTCTCATCAAATGGTAAATTATGAGACAAAAATTGGATCTTCGGCTTTGCTTATAAACACATCAAGAGGAGAAGTTATAGATTATACGAAACTCCATTTTAGACAATGTGTAAATGATGTTTGGAACAATGAGCCCAATCCTAAAGTTACAGACTTCAAGATAAATGGTCCAAATCAGATTTATTCAAGCCCTCATATTGCAGGCAATACTTTTGAGGCAAAATATGAATCGTTAAGTTTCATTTTTAATGATTTAAAAAGATTTTTTTCTAATGATTTTCCAGAGTTAGAAAATATTTCACGACCTGCTTTTAAAAATTTAGAGCAGCTAAATATTACTAACGACATAAGTGAGCTAAATGAATCTTTAAATGGTAATAATATTCCATTTGAGTTTCTTAAACAGTTTGTTGATATTGAAGAAATAGATAAAAGATTTCGAGAAGAGATTCCTCTGAAAAACTCTTTTCAAAAATTTAGAAATCTTTCCATTAGAAAAGGGTTTGGAGAATACGAACTATACGCTGAAAATATGAGTTCGGATCTTAAAGAAATGCTCATAGTGCTTGGTTTTAGGATTCAAGAAGAATAAATCTTTATAATAGAAATATGGAAGACTTAAAAAATAAAATTTCAGACAAAGCTTATTATGTAACCCAGGAGCAAGGCACAGAGCCAGCTTTTACAGGTGAATTATTAGATATTAAAGAAGATGGCATTTTTAAATGTGTTTGTTGTGGCAATCCTTTATTCATCACGAAAACTAAATTTGAGTCTGGCACAGGCTGGCCAAGCTTTTGGGAGCCAATAAACGAAAATGCAGTTAAAAATTTAGAAGATAGAAGTCATGGGATGGTAAGAGTCGAAGTGCAATGTGGAAGCTGCAATGCTCACCTTGGACATGTTTTTCCAGATGGTCCCCAACCTACAGGATTAAGATATTGTATGAATTCGGTTGCCATGACTTTTGAACCAGATGAATAAATTCTGGAAATCTTCAGCAGCCTTTTCATTCTTCACGCTAATTTCAAGAATATTTGGATATTTAAGAGATCTTGTTCTAACTTCTTTGCTTGGAGCGAGTTCTGCGCATGATATTTTTGTCGTAATTTTTAGAATTCCTAATGTTTTCAGAAGTTTCTTTGGAGAAGGGGCGCTTACGCAGTCTCTGGTTCCGAGCATATTAGAAGCAAAAGCAAATTTAAATTCATTTTTGAATCAAGTTTTTACTCTTTTATTTATAACATTGATGTTTTTTGTAATTATTGCAGAAGTTTTTCCGGGTATCTTTATTTCTTTATTTGCACCTGGCTTTTATGAGGACCCTGAAAAACTTAAAGCGGCTTCGGATTTTCTTAGATTAGTCTTTCCTTATATATTGTTAATTTCTTTTACAGCTTTTTTTGGAGCTGTTCAAAATTCTAAAAAAGTCTTTCAAATAGTTGCTGCGACTCCAATAATTTTTAATATAACTTTAATTTCCTTTGCTTTATTATCAAATGAATTTAATTTAGAAATCTTAGGAATCTCTATTTTAATTGCAGGCGTTATTCAACTTATTCTCAATTTTTCTGTAGTTTTTTATTTTAATTACCTGCCTAAATTTGTCACAAGTTTTGATAAAGAAATACTTAAATCTTTTTTTAATAAACTAATTCCAGCTTTTTTTGCCGCCGGTATTTATCAATTAAATGTATTAGTAGATACAGTATTTGCTTCATTCTTAGTAACTGGAAGTCCAACCTGGCTTTATCTCTCTGAAAGACTGATTCAGTTTCCATTGGGTTTATTTGGTGTTGCCTTGGCACTTGTAGCTCTTCCTAATATGACAGAGTTATTCTTAGAAAAAAAAATGTTGGAATTAAGGGAGCAAAGTACAAAAGTTCTTAGAGTCTTAATTCTTTTAGGTTTGGCTTGCGTCTTAGGCGCTTTCTTTTTTGGAGAATTAGCAATTAGATTACTTTTTTTAAGAGGTGAATTTACTTTTTTTGATGTTGGGATGACTTTTTTGGCATTGCAGGGATATGCTTTATCTATGCTATTTATTCTGCCGCAAAAATTTTTCAATAGTATTTTTTTTGCTATTTCTAAAACTAATATGGTTGTTGTAACAGGTTTAATTTCTTTAATTTCAAATATTATTTTCAATTATTATTTTATCTATCAATTAGACCTAGGACATTTTGGCTTAGCTTTAGCCACTTCAATAAGCTCCGGAATAATCTTTATAATTAGTTATGTTTGGTTACGCAATCAAGGGATTTTAAAATTAATTTAATATGTATTTAATTAGAGATATACATAATATTGATTTCTTCAATAAAAAGTTTTCATCTGAACCGCTCATTGCGACTATAGGAAATTTTGATGGACTTCATCTTGGACACAAAGAGATTATAAAAAGAATGAAATCTATTGGAACAAAAGATAACTTAAAATCTTTGGTAATATTTACTGAACCTCATGCTAAAGAATTTTTTGCTGAACAAAAAGATTTGCTAGATCAGCCAACTCGGATCTCTCCATGGAGAGATAAATGTAAAAGATTAAAAGATAATAAAGTTGATTATGCTTTTTTTTTAAGATTTGATAAAAAATTGCAAAGAATGTCTCCTGAAGAATTCATCGAAAAGGTTTTATCTAAACTAAATATCAAATATTTGATGATAGGAGATGATTTTAAATTTGGAAAAGAAAGAAGCGGGGATTTTGATTTCTTAGCTAATTGGGGAGAGAACAATGAAATAAAAGTTGATAGAATTCCCACCTTTAGTCTTCTCGAAAGAAGAGTAAGTAGCACTTGGATTAGAGAAAGTATCGCTAACGGAGATTTTGATTTAGCCCAAAAGCTATTAGATAGAAGATATACATTTTCAGGTAAGGTAGTATTCGGAAATAGGCTCGGTAGGACTATAGGAATTCCAACAGCAAATATTTGGGTTCCAAAAAGTAATCTTCCAATTAGAGGAGTTTATGCTGTCAAGGCTTTAGTTAAGAATGAAACTTTTAAAGGAATTGCTAATATGGGCGTGAGACCAACTGTTGGAGGTACTTCTCCGGTCTTAGAAATTCATATTTTTGACTTTAATGAGGAGATATACGGAGAGAGAATCGAAGTAGAGTTTTTTAAAAAGATAAGAGACGAACAAAAATTTGATAATTTAGACAAACTTAAAGAACAAATTAATTTAGATATAGTTAAAACAAGGAAATTTTTTTCTTAAGAAATGAAAAAATTAAAAGACACATTAAATTTACCCAAAACAGGGTTCTCAATGAAAGCCAATTTAGCTCAAAAAGAACCTGGCTTACAAAAATATTGGGAAGAAATAGATTTATATTCAAAAATGTTAGAAAAGAATCAAAACAATCCTACATTTATTCTTCATGATGGACCGCCGTATGCAAACGGTCCGATTCATCTTGGGCACGTAGTTAATAAAGTGCTAAAGGATATTATTGTAAAATCGAAATCTTTTTCAGGCTTCAATTCTCCTTATGTGCCCGGATGGGATTGCCATGGATTGCCGATAGAGCTGAATGTTGAAAAAAAATCAGGAAAGGTAAACATAGAAATCTCTCCTGAAGATTTTAGAGCTCAATGCAGAGAGTATGCAAATCAGCAAATTGCAATTCAAAGAAATGATTTTAAAAGACTCGGGGTAATTGCAGATTGGAAAAATCCATACAAAACAATGGATTTTAAATTTGAAGCAAACATCGTGAGATCTCTAGGAAAAATAATTGAATCAGGTCATTTGACAAGGGGCTCTAAACCAGTTTATTGGTGCGAAGAGTGTGGCTCTGCTTTAGCCGAAGCAGAAGTGGAATATGCAGATAAAGAATCTAAAGCAATAGATTTTTTATTTCATATTGATAACAATCAGATTAAAGAAATATTCAAGGAGATTTCATCTGAAAATACTTTTATTGCTTCTTGGACTACTACTCCTTGGACAATTCCAAGTAATAAAGCAATTTGCTTTAATTCTAAGTTTAATTACGAACTTATAGAGTTGAAAGTTAAAGGTAAAATTTTCAATATAATAATTTGTAGCGACCTTATAGAGGCAACTCTTGCAAGATATGAAATAGAGACTTATAAAAAACTAGGGAATGTAACTGGAGAAGAGCTATCTGGGTTAGTTTGTAGTCATCCATTTTTAGACCAAAAGTCGCCACTAATTCCCGGCGAGCATGTTACTGCAGAAATGGGAACAGGTTTTGTGCATACTGCGCCCGCTCATGGCTTAGAAGATTATGATGCTTGTAAAGAGCTAGAAATTGACTTAACTAGTCCAGTTAAAGGAGATGGAAAGTTTAATGATGATATTCCTTATGTTGGCGGACAAAATATAAAAGATGCTAACGATACCGTAATTGATCTTCTAGAAAAAAAAGGTCTTTTACTGGCAAACAAGAAGTATTTGCATAGCGTTTCATCTTGTTGGAGGCACAAAATCCCATTGTTTTTCAGAGCAACTCCCCAGTGGTTTATCTCTATGAGTAAGGCTGACCTTTTAAAAGATAGTGAAAATATTCTGGAAGAAATAAATTGGCTTCCAGATTGGGGTAAGTCAAGAATATCTGCAATGATGGACGAGCGTCCAGATTGGTGTATTTCAAGACAAAGAACGTGGGGCGTTCCGATACCTTTGTTTATCCATAAAGAAACTGGAGAACCACACAAAGATTCAATAAAAATAATAAATAGAATTGCAGATAAAATCGAAACAGAAGGTGTTGAAGCTTGGTTTTCAGAAGATATAAAAAATATTTTAAAAACTGACCATGAAAACTATGAAAAAGTAACCGATATATTAGATGTATGGTTTGATTCAGGTGTAACTCACAATTGTGTTTTAAAGGAAAATAATAACCTAGACTATCCAGCTGATCTTTACTTGGAGGGTTCAGATCAACATCGAGGTTGGTTCCAATCCTCCTTGCTTTCTTCTATGGCTATGAATAAAAATGCACCCTATAGAACTGCTTTGACCCATGGATTCGTTGTTGATTCGAAAGGAAAAAAAATGTCTAAGTCACTCGGTAATGTAATTTCACCTCAGTCAGTATGGAATAAACGTGGTGCAGATATTCTAAGGGCATGGACCGCTTCAGCTGACTTTAGAAATGAAATGAATTTTTCTGAAGAGATTTTAGAAAGAACTTCTGATTCCTATAGGCGAATTAGAAATACTATAAGATTTTTAATAAGTAATTTAGATGATTTTGATTACGATAATGATCTTTTAGATTCTGATAAATATACCGAAATTGATAAATGGATAGTTGAAATGGCAAATAGTCTCCAAGAAGAGATTAAACAAGATTATGATAATTATGAAATTCACTTAGCTTTTCAAAAAATTCTTACATTTTGTACAAACGAATTAGGTGGCTTTTATTTAGACATAATTAAGGATCGACTTTACACTTCTAAAAAAGAAGGTGAGGCTAGGAAATCAGCTCAATCTGCCATTTTTCATATCTTAAATGCTTTGATTAGATGGATTTCTCCAATATTAAGTTATACCGCAGAGGAGGCTTATCAAGAATTTACTAAAGACGACTCTTCAGTATTTTTATTAGAATGGTATGAAAATTGGCCAAAATTTGAAAGTTCCGTCAGCCAAGATACATGGAAGCTTCTTCTTTCAATGAAAGTTGAAGTGAATAAATTTTTAGAAAGCAAGAGAAATGATGGAGTCATTGGATCTTCGTTAGAAGCAGAGTTAAATTTAGAATGCAATGACAAAATTTATATGCAGCTAAATGAAATTTCTAACGAATTAAAATATCTTTTCATTACATCAAAAGTAAATCTAATCCTTAAGGAGAATGATGACTTTAATTCAGAAATTCAAGGATTAAATATTTCAGTAGAGCTATGTGAATTAGAAAAATGTGCCCGATGCTGGCATCACGTTGAAAAGCTTCTTCCATTTGGCGATGATATGATTTGTTCAAGATGCAATGAAAATATAGATGGGAAAGGTGAAACTAGATTTTTTATATAATTACCAACTAAAGCTTAGACTATTTTTTATAATATTTTTTCTTGTTGCTTTGGATCAAATCTCAAAATTTTTAATCATAAATAACTTGGAAACTAATCAATCTGAGAATATTTTTAATTTATTAAGTTTTACTTTTGTAAAAAATTATGGGGTTGCTTTTAGCTTCTTAAATAACGAAAGCTTTAACATGTCTGGCTGGATAGCATTATTGGTTTTTTTAATATGCATAATATTATTTTTATATATTTTTACCTCTGTATTTAAAGAAAAGTTTTCAGTAGTGGAGTATTTTGCTTTTTCTTTAATATTAGCAGGTGGATTGGGTAATTTTATTGACAGAGTCACATATGGTTTCGTGATAGATTTTATTGATATATCTTTCAATCCTTATATATTTAATTTGGCTGACTCCTATGTCACTATAGGTATATTAATTTACATAATTAAATCTTTATTTTTTAACAAAGAAAATGAAAGTCATAAAATTAGCTAACCCAAGAGGTTTCTGCGCTGGAGTTGATAGAGCTATAGATATAGTTTCATTGGCTCTTGAAAAATATGGTGCTCCAATTTATGTAAGACATGAAGTAGTTCACAACAGAAAAGTTGTTGAAGATTTAAAAAAGAAAGGAGCTATTTTTGTAAAAGAATTATCAGAAATTCCCGAAGACGGCATTACCGTTTTTTCTGCTCATGGTGTTGCAGAAAAAGTAGAACTTGATGCTAATGAGAGAAAATTAAAGTACTTTGATGCTACCTGCCCATTGGTTTCTAAGGTTCATAAAGAAGTGATTAGATATGCTGTTGCGGGAAAAGATATTGTCATGATCGGTCATAAAAACCATCCGGAAGTAGAAGGAACGCTTGGAAGGTTTCCAAATGGATCAGATGGAAAAATGTATTTAGTTGAAAACGTTGAACAGGCTAAAAACGTAGTTATTAATCAGCCTAAAAACTTATTTCTTGTTACCCAAACAACACTTTCGGTTTCAGATACAAAGGAAATAATTTTTGAGTTAAAAAAAAGGTTTCCCGCGATGCAAGAACCAAATTCAGAAGATATTTGTTATGCAACACAAAATAGGCAAGATGCAGTTAAACAACTGGCTTTAGAAACACAACTCATATTAGTAGTTGGTTCAGAAAATAGCTCTAATTCAAATAGATTGAAAGAATTGGCTGAAAAATCAGGATCAAAATCATATTTAATAGATGATCCTGATCAAATTTCTGGAGATATGTTAGAAAATGTTTCTTCTCTAGGAATCACTGCTGGTGCCTCTGCCCCAGAAGAGTTAGTTCAATCAATAGTTCAAAAATGCACAGATTTTGGCTATTCAAATGAAGAAGAGTTAGATGGCCTAGAAGAAAATATTTATTTCAAACTACCTTCCGAACTAAGATGAAAAAGAAAATTGCAGTAATTGGAGCTGGAATTGCTGGAACTACTACAGCTTATTCCCTCGCTAAACAAGGATTAGATGTGACCCTTATAGACTCCAGAAGATATCCTGCAATGGCAACAAGTTATGCTAACGGAGGACAATTAAGTGCTAGTAACTCAGAAGTTTGGAATACCCCAAAAAATATAATGAATGGAGTCAAATGGATGTTTAAAAAAGATGCTCCACTTTTATTTAATCCATCGCCAAGTTTACAAAAATACAAATGGATCATGGGGTTCTTAATGGCTACATTTGATGGAAAACATAAATCAAAAACTCAAGAGACTATTGAGTTAGCAAAAAGGGCTAGGCAAATATATTTTGATATAGCAGATCATGAAGGAATAGATTTTGATCTGCTCAAAGAAGGAATTTTACACTTTTACGATAGTAAAAAAGAATTGAACGCGGCAGCTAGTAAGGCATCTTGGCTGCACCAAGAGGGAATGGAATGGGAGGTGCTTGATTCTGATGAAGTTGAAGATTTAGAGCCTGCTTTTAAATCAGCAAAAAATGATAAAAAGATCGTGGGAGGAATTTATACCAAATCAGATGCAAGTGGAGATATACATAAATTTTGCAAAAATATGCACGAGGTCTTAGAAGAAAAATACAACGTTAAGTCAAAATTTAATACTGAGATTGAATCAATTTATAAGGATAAAGATAAGGTCATTCTTTCTGCTACCAATGAATCTGGCGCTTCAGGCTTACAATTTGATCAAGTTGCTATTTGTGCAGGGATTGAAACTCAAAGATTTGCAGATGTGCTTGGCGACAGCATGCGAGTTTATCCAGTAAAAGGGTATAGCGTAACAATCCATTTAGATGATAAAGAATCCAAAATATCTGCCCCAAAAGTTTCTTTATTGGATGATCCAAAAAAAATTGTATCAAGCAGGTTGGGAGATAGGTTAAGAGTTGCAGGAACTGCTGAATTGGCTGGAAAAAATAAAGATATTCGACAAGATAGAATCAGACCTCTCTTGGGATGGGTAAGAGAATATTTTCCTGGAGTAAGCACTGAAAATTACACACCCTGGGCCGGGTTAAGGCCAATGACGCCAGACATGATGCCATTAATATTTGAGAGCAAGGCAAAGGGAATTTTTTATAATACTGGACATGGACACTTAGGCTGGACTTTGGGGGCTGCTACTGGAGACTTATTGGCTGAGAAAATGATTAATGGATAAAAAAAAAGGATGGATCAAAGAAGCTAAAATTTTAGAGTCTCCAAATTTTGATCAAAGAAGTGATGAAATAAGTCTAATTGTTATTCACTCCATAAGTCTTCCACCTTCAAAGTATGGTTCCAATGATATAGATAAGTTTTTTTTAAATAAATTAGATTCTTCAAAACATTCTTATTTCGAGAAAATAATTAATCTGAAAGTCTCTTCACACTTTCTAATAGAGAGAACGGGAGTACTTAAACAATTTGTTTCTACAGAAGATCGTGCCTGGCATGCAGGAGAATCCTCATTTGAAGGAAAAAATAATTGTAATAATTTTTCCATTGGCATAGAACTAGAAGGAACTGATGATAGTAAATTTGAAAAGGTTCAATATTCAAAATTAATAAAATTAACTCGTACATTAATGGAAAATTATCCTAAAATTAACAAAGATAGAATTGTCGGCCATTCATTTGTTGCTCCAGGGAGAAAGTCGGATCCTGGAATATATTTTGACTGGGAATATTTTAAATCTGAGGTTTAGTTATGCCATCTTTTGATATCGAATCCAAAGTTGATCTTCATGAGCTTACCAATGCCATTGATCAATCTAATAGAGTTATTACAAATAGATATGATTTTAAAGAAGCAAATGCTTCTTTTGAATTTGCAAACGAAATAGTTAAACTAAATGCAAAAGAAATTTTTCAAATAGATCAAATGATTCCAATCTTAAAAGAAAATTTAGCCAAAAGGTCTATAGATTTAAAAGCTTTGAAGTTAGGTGAAAAGTCTATCTCAAATAATACAGCTTCTATGAGCGCTGATATTACTCAAGGGATAAACCAAGATATAGCTAGAGAAATAGTAAAAACTATTAAATCCTCAAAAATAAAAGTTCAAAGCTCAATTCAAGGAGATTCGTTAAGAATTACAGGAAAAAAGCGAGACGAATTACAAGAAGTAATTTCACTGCTTAAGAAAGAAGAAATAGAAATTCCTTTGCAATTCAAAAATTTTCGAGATTAAAAAATGAGCTGGATTAATTCCCTTAGGAGTTATTCGCAACCTAGGGTAATACTAGTTCTTTGTTTAGGATTTTTATCAGGCTTGCCATTGGGACTTCTGATTGACCCCTTAAATTTTTGGTTAGCTGAAATAGGGATAAAAAAATCTACAATCGGACTTTTGTCTTTAGTGCTTTTAGCATATTCGCTAAAAATGTTTTGGGCTCCTCTCGTTGATAGACTTAGAGTTCCTTATTTTCATAAAATCGGACAAAGAAGGAGTTGGCTTTTTTTATCGCAAGTTCTAAGTTTTTTAACAATTATTATTATTGGATTTCAGGATCCTTCAAAAAATCTACAAATTTTTGTATTCGCGGTTATTCTTTTGAGTATTTTTTCAGCTACGCAGGATATCTGTGTCGATGCATTAAGAATAGAGCTAGTAAATAAAAATGAAATTGGAGAAGCCTCAGCAGTTTATATAATAGGTTACAGAATAGGAGCAGTTCTCCTTTCGCAAGTAATCACGTTTTACATAGCAGAATATTATGGCTGGAATTTAGCCTATATCTTTGTAGGAATTTTATTCTTATTTTTTTCGCTAGTAATTTTATTTTTTTTACCTGAGCCGGAAAGAGAAGAGAAGCCTTATATTTCGATAATTAATAAACCGCTAATTTGGTTTAAAGATTCTTTTATTGCCCCTATGACAGACCTTTTCTATAGATATAAAGAGCATTTATTTTTGCTTTTACTACTTACATTCACTTATCGACTTAGTGATATGTTTTTAGGCCCAATGGCAATGCCATTTTATCAATCAGTTGGTTTCTCAAAAATAGAAGTTGCAGAAATTGCTAACTTTTATGGGCTTTGGATGGCAATTATTGGGGGACTTTTTGCTGGAACTACTCTTTATAAATTTGGATTAGTAAAAAATATGGTTTTCGGTGCATTTTTTGTTCCGCTTGCGAATTTACCTTTTATTTATCTAAATTCTGTTGGTTATGATATTAGGGCATTAGTTCTTACCATTACCATTGACAATTTTTCTCAAGGATTCATTGGAGTAGTGGGCATAACTTTCTTATCAAGGATGGTATCTAAAACTTATACTGCCACACAATATGCATTATTGTTTGGTTTAGTAGCTATACCTCCAAGACTTATTTCTGGAAGCTCAGGCTTTATAGTTGATGATTTCGGATTTCATTATTTCTTTGTAATTTGTGCTTTACTTGGAATACCTGCAATAGTTTTTTCCTTAATGGTTTATCAAAAAAAAGAGATTTTTGGTTTTGATTGAGAAAAAAGAAATTTCATTCTTGTGGACATTTACTTTTTTATTAATGTTATTAATAAGTTCTTATGGTCTTTTCTCAAAACCTTCAGGAGATTTTTCTATAGGACTATCAGATAAAATTTTGCATTTTTTAATGTTCCTTTTGTTATCTCATTTCTTAATAAAATCTAATAATTATTTCAAAATTTCTTTCATATTTATTATTCTTTACGCATCAATATCTGAATTAATTCAATTCTTTCTTATATACAGAGACGGAGATTTAGTAGATTTATTTTTTAATTATTTAGGAATTGGAGTAATTTTTATAAAAAAATTTTTTTTAACTTAAACACTTGAAAAATTAAAAGAAGAACATAAATATATTTGAGTTGTTTATTTTCTTAGTCTTAACTAGAATGCGGAACTCAAAACAATTGTTTAAGGATATATGGAGAAAAAGATATGAAATTTAGTCCACTTGGCGATAAGCTTCTTGTAAGAAGAGGCGATGAAGAAGAAACCTCTGCTGGAGGCATAGTACTGCCTGGATCTGCAGCTGAAAAACCATCCCAAGGAGAAGTTTTAGCAGTTGGCCCTGGTAAAACGCTAGATAATGGTGAAAAAGTTGATGTATCTGTAAAAGTCGGCGACACAGTCGTTTTTGGACAATATGCAGGCAGCAATACAATTAAAATTGACGGCGAAGAATTATTAATACTAAACGATAGCGACCTTTTAGGGACGATATCTTAACTTTAAATTAAAAGAGGAAAACATGGCTAAAGATGTAAAATTTGGAGATTCTGCTAGAGCGCAGATGCTTGATGGAGTTAATATACTTGCAGATGCAGTAAAAGTTACTTTAGGACCTAAAGGAAGAAATGTAGTTTTGGATAAATCTTTCGGCGCCCCAACTGTCACAAAAGATGGCGTATCGGTCGCTAAAGAAGTCGAACTCCAAGATAAATTCGAAAATATGGGAGCTCAAATGGTTAAAGAAGTATCATCACAGACTTCTGATGCTGCAGGAGATGGCACAACCACTGCTACAGTTTTAGCTCAATCTATCGTAAACGAAGGCCTTAAATCAGTTGCTGCAGGTTTTAATCCAATGGATTTAAAAAGAGGTATCGATAAAGCAGTTACTAAAGCAGTAGAAAGCATTCAATCGATGGCTATCCCTTGTGAGGAGTCATCTTCGATTGCTCAAGTTGGAACTATTTCAGCCAACAGCGATATCGAAGTGGGAGATATTATTGCTGAGGCGATGGATAAAGTTGGTAAGGAAGGCGTCATAACCGTTGAAGAAGCTTCAGGAATAGAAAATGAGCTTGAAGTTGTTGAAGGTATGCAATTCGATAGAGGTTACTTATCTCCTTATTTCATTAACAATCAAGAGAAAATGATTACCGAACTCGAAGATCCTATGATCCTTCTTCACGATAGTAAAATTTCGAATATTAGAGATTTGCTTCCTTTGTTAGAGGCTGTTGCAAAAGCAGGGAAGTCATTACTTATCATTGCTGAAGATGTAGAAGGCGAAGCTCTAGCAACTTTAGTTGTAAATAATATGAGAGGTGTAGTAAAAGTTTCAGCTTGTAAAGCTCCAGGATTTGGAGATAGAAGAAAGGCAATGCTGGAAGACATAGCAATCTTAACTGGTGGAACAGTTATCTCTGAAGAAGTTGGTTTAAACCTTGAATCTGCAACAATCGAATCTTTAGGAACTGCAAAGAAAGTGGTTTTAACTAAAGAAACAACTACAGTTATAGATGGTGCAGGTACTCAAGATAATATTTCAGGAAGAGTTAATCAAATCAGAGCACAAATTGAAGAAACAACTTCAGATTACGATAGAGAAAAACTCCAAGAACGTGTAGCGAAGCTAGCAGGCGGAGTCGCCGTTATTAAAGTTGGTGCTGGCTCTGAAATGGAAATGAAAGAGAAGAAAGCTAGAGTGGAAGACGCTCTTCACTCTACTAGAGCCGCTGTAGAAGAGGGAGTAGTTCCTGGCGGAGGGGTTGCTTTAATTAGAGCTTTACAGGATGTTGACGGACTCAAAGGCGATAACGAAGATCAAAATATCGGAATTGCAATTGCTTTGAAGGCAATGGAAGCTCCAATCAGACAGATAGTTATGAATGCAGGAGAAGAGTCTTCAGTTGTTGTTGATAAAATTAAATCTGACAAAGGTAATTATGGTTTTAATGCTGCTTCATCAGAATATGGAGATATGATCAAAATGGGTATTTTAGATCCAGCAAAAGTAACTAGAACTGCTCTTCAAGCGGCAGGTTCAGTTGCTGGTTTAATGATTACTACAGAAGCAATGGTATCCGAAATTCCTGAAGAAAATGCAGGAGGCGGAATGCCTGGTGGAATGCCTCCTGGAATGGGCGGTATGGAAGGCATGATGTAATAGCTGAATAAACTTATAAAAATAGGGGCAAATAGCCCCTATTTTTTTTTTATAATTTATAATGAATTTATGTTAGAAAATTACAGTATGTTTTTACTTTTCCCAAGTGTTCTTTTTGCCCACTCAGGAAATAACTTAGTTCATTTTCACTTGGAAGCAGCGTTTATAATGATTCCAATGATGGTGCTTTTGGTAAGAACACTATGGAGAAAAATAAAATGAAAATTAAAGAAGCTTCAGCTCATTGCGATATTCCTTGCAAAATCTATGATCCAATTGTCATTCAAATTGCAGCTCTTACTGTAGTAAGAATCATTGACATAATTGAAGAGAAAAATCTCGATACTTCAAAACCCGAAGACTCTTCAGAACTATCAAGGCTAACCTTAGAAAAAGAAAATCAGGCTCGCATTGTTAAAGATGAGACAAGGATTATATGGGGAGACTATTTTAAAGGCCCTCAAATAGAAGCGTTTCCTAATGTTCACGAAGTGGTCCATTCAATTATGATGCAGGGATCAAAGTGCAAACAAAGTCTTGAAAGAGGAAATGCAGAAAAATTAGTTGAGCTTGTAAATAACTTTAGTGAGATTTTTTGGAAAACTAAAAATATTGAAACCTCAAGAGTTACTGCACCATATCCACCTGCACTAGAAATGGTAGTTCCTAAACTTTAGATGCCTGAAAAGTTTAGAATCAAAGGCAGCAGCATGAATCCTACATACAAAGATGGGGACATTGTAGAAATTGATTCTTTTCCTAATTATTTTAAAGACGATGTCGTAGTATTAAAAATGCCTGAATTAGGGTATGTCATAAAAAGAATAGAAGGTTTCAATAGAGGATTAATAATATTAAGAGGAGACAATAAAAAGCTGCATTCCTCTGTTTGCGATCAACTGCACAGAAAACAAGATATTTTTGGAAAAGTAGTTTCCTAAGAGTTAATTAGCTTTTCTTGCATAAATAAACGATTTTATATTTAAGTATGTATATATAAAACCAGTCACAGCTAACATGAGTTTAGATAGATCAGCCCAAAAATTAGAAAATATTCCAGGATAACTTCTAATGACATCCAATCCTCCTAAAAAAATTATCAATCCAAAAAGCACTACAAGGTGCATAAATAATTTTTTTCTTGACGGAATCTTTAAGGTTAAATACCCGAATAAAATTAATGGCAATCCTAATATAGATGGTATGTAAGAGGTTATTGAATCACTCTGAGCAATCATTGAAACAGCCACTCCCCAAAATACTAAGAAAAAACCAAAAGCAACTGTAACTTTTTCCATCTCGTAACCAAATACAGTAAATTCATTTTTTAACATTTTTTACCTCTTTAAATTTTAAATAATTATACACATTGAGTGTTTTTATATGTCCTATTTAGTCAAACTCTTCTTCATTTAAATCAGGAGATTTAAGTTTCGTAACTTTGGCATACTTAATCATATTATCTTTGATTAATATTGTTTCTATAAGGTAGTCTTCTACCTCCAAAGAAATATTAGCTTCAGGAATAGTTTCAGTATTTTCTAAGATTAACCCATTAAGAGTCTTAGGCCCTGAGAGAGGCAAGTCCCAACCTAATCTTTTATTTACTTCTCTAACTGAAATGCTTGCATCGATTAAATAGGAGCCATCTTTTTGTTCTTTAATATCAATTTTAACTTTCTCATGAGGATCTGATAACTCTCCGACAATTTCTTCAAGAATATCATTTATATCCACCATGCCTTTAACTGAACCATATTCATCAAGTACGACCGCAACTCGCTTCTTATCTTGCTGAAAGTTATTAAGTTGAATATTTAAAGCAGTATTTTCTAAAGCAAAATACACTTCTTCTGAATTTTCCATTAGGCAATCTGTATCTTTCTCTTTTGAAGATAAAAAGGAGTTAATTCCATAAAGATTAATAATGCCTTTTATGTCATCGATATTTTGATCAAAAATTGGAAAAAATTCTTTTTTAGAGTTCTTTAAAAAATTTCCTATGTCATCTATATCTTTTGATATATCAATTCCGATAATCTCATTTTTAGGAATCATTACCTCGTCTATAGAAATTTTATCTAATTCTAAAATGCTCAAAAGCATTTCTTGATATCTAGCATGGATTAAATCACCAGAATTTTCTAACACACTTTTTAATTCTTCAGGAGACAAGTCATCATCAGATTTTTTTTCCTTGACCCCAAACATTTTTAAAAGAGAATTTGAGAAAAAATTTACTATCCATACCAATGGATATAATAATTTTTGAAGAAATTTAAGAATTATTGATGAGGGTAGAGCTACTTTTTCTGAATAATTTGCTGCGAAAGTTTTAGGCGTAACTTCAGCAAATATTAGAATAATCATTGTTAAAACTATTGAGCCTATCAAAACGCCACTATCTCCGAATAGTCTAAGACATAAGATCGTAGTTAATGCAGCAGCCAATATATTTACAAAATTATTCCCTATCAAAATAATTCCAAGAAGTCTGTCAGGCCGCTGAAGAAGTTTATTTGCTCTGATAGCAGACTTATTTTTTTGTTTTACTAAATGTTTTAATTTAAATCGATTAAGCGCCATCATTCCAGTTTCAGCACTAGAGAAAAAAGCGGAGAGACAAAGCAAAAAGAAGATACTTGTAATAAGCATCCAAATAGGGATTTCGTTCAAATTTTAAAAAAGAAGATTAAGAAAATTAACATTGTTTTCTAATTATATGATGTTTTACTTGAATACCAAACGAATTTACTTAGAATAGCCACTCTTAAAGGAAAAATACTTAATTATGGTAACTATTAGACTATCTAGAGCGGGTGCAAAAAAGCGTCCTTATTTTCACATTACTGTGACAGATTCTAGAAAACCAAGAGACGGAAGATTCATAGAAAGAGTCGGATTTTTTAATCCTATCGCAAAAGGAAAAGATATTAGGCTGAGTGTAGATCACGAAAGAGTAGATTACTGGGTTGGAACAGGGGCTACTTTAAGTGAAAGAGTGGAGTCTTTAATAAAAGAATCAAAATTATCTGCTGATGATCTATTAAAAATAGAACAAAAGAAAGAACAGCTAAGACTAAAAAAATTAGCTAAGAAAAAAGCAGATTTAGAAGCCGAAGCACCAGCTGAAGAAGTTGTAGCCGAAGAAGCACCAGCCGAAGAAGCACCAGCTGAAGAAACACCAGCTGAAGAATCAGACAAAAAAGACGATAAATAAATTAATAGATATGGATGCCCAGGATGACGAATTCATTTTGGTTGCCTCAGTTGGTAAACCTGTTGGGTTAAAAGGTTGGGCAAAGGTCAATTCTTTCACGAGACCTCCTGAAAATTTATTTAATTTTAAAAATTTTTATTTAGATAAAAAAGGAAAAAAAGAAATTTTAAAAATTGATCAATTTTCTAAATCTGGAAAAAATTATATTTTAAAAGTCGAATCATTAAATTCTATTGAGGAAATAGAAATTCTAAAAAACAAGGAAATATTTATAAAAGCTGAAGATCTTCCAAAATTAGATGAAGATAAATTTTATTGGAAAGATTTGATTGGCAAAGAAGTAGAGCACTTAGATGGAACTCACATTGGAAAAGTCATAGAAATCTTAGAAACGGGATCAGATGATGTGTTAGTTATTGAAAAGGATAACAAAAAAGAACTTATCCCATTCAATTTTGGAGAAGTTATTAAAGAAGTAAGTGATAACTTAATTATTGTTGATTGGTATATCTAAATGAAAGCAATATTCGTCACTATTTTTCCTGAATTAATCGAAACTTTTTTTTCTGTAGGTGTTATTAATAAAGCTTATAAAGAATCCATCTTAGAATTTGAAACAATAAATCCAATTAAATTTTTAGAAAAAAATGAACGTTTAGATGATTCTCCTTTTGGGGGGGGACCAGGAATGTTAATAAGATCTGAGCCAATAGAAAAAGCAATAGAAGAATCAAAAAAACTTACTTCAAAAAATACAAAGGTGATCAATTTATCTCCTCAAGGAAAAAAACTAACACAAAAAAGAGCTCAAGAATTATCTTTAGAAAAAGAATTAATTTTTATTTGTGGAAGATATGAAGGAATAGACCAAAGGTTAATTGACTCTCTAGTTGACGAGGAAATTAGTATTGGTGATTATGTGGTGACCGGAGGTGAATTGCCTGCGCTGGTTGTTTTCGAAACAATAGTAAGAAATATTAAAAACGTCTTAGGAGATATTAATTCAATTAAAGAAGAATCATTTTCTGAAGAATATATCGAATATCCTCAATATACTAGACCAGAAAAAAATAATTTAGGAAGGGTTCCTGAAGTTTTGTTGTCTGGAGATCATGAAAAAATTAAAAGTTGGAGAAAAAAACAATCTTTAGGAAAAACTTTTTTAAACAGAAGAGATATTTTTCCAGAAGAATTAGACTTGAAAGATTTTGTACTTTTAGAAGAATTTTTTAGTGACCTTGGTTATGAATCTGATAGAATTGCGAACTTATTAAAGGGCATTAAAAGAAAATGACAAGTTCAAGAAAATCTGTTCAATTAGTTGAAAATCCTCAATTAAAAGAAGATATAGCGGAGTTCGCTCAAGGCGATACCGTCTTAGTTGATTATCTTGTAAGAGAGGGCTCTAAGGAAAGATTTCAACCATATGAAGGCGTTGTAATTGCTATCAAAAATAGAGGATTAAACTCTTCATTTACAGTTAGGAAAATTTCAAATGGAGTTGGAGTTGAAAGAACTTTTCAAACTCATAGTCCTTTGATCAAATCAATCAAAAGAAAAAGAAAAGGCAAAGTAAGACAGTCTAAACTTTTCTATCTAAGAGAAAGATCCGGAAGATCAGCAAGAATCAAAGAAAAAATCTAGAATATCTCTATGAGAAGCGATGAAGGGCAAATTCTAGATACCTTCTTAGATACTATTTGGATTGAAAAAGGGTTGAGTCAAAACACTTTGGATTCTTACAAAAGCGACATCGAAAAGTATTTCTTGTGGCTTTCAAAAATTTCATTAAATTACGAAGAAGTTTCTAGAGCCGATATTCTTCAATATCTTTCGTATCTATTTAATCAAAAACTAGGCAGCAAATCGGTCGCAAGAAAACTTTCTTCTCTAAGAATGTTCTACAAATACTTAGTTGTAAAAAATATATTATCTATAGATCCATGTGAAAAAGTTGAAACTCCGAAAGTAATGAAATCTATTCCTAAAACCTTGGATGAAAATGAAATAGAAAGATTATTAGAATGCCCTGATGATAATTCTTCATTGGGTCTTCGTGATAAAGCTATGATAGAAACCTTATATTCATGTGGCCTTAGAGTTTCCGAGTTAATAAATCTAGAATTAATTCATGTTAATGCACGTCAGGGCGTAATGAAGGTTCTTGGTAAGGGCCAAAAGGAAAGATTAGTTCCAATGGGAGAGAAATTAATTAATATCATGAATGCTTATTTAAATGACAGCAGACCAAAATTATTGAATAGAAATATATCGGATTATTTTTTTATATCTTCAAGAGGATCTAAAATGACGAGACAAAGTTTTTGGCATAGAATAAAATTCTATTCCGAGAAAGCAGGCTTAAATAAAAAAAATATCTCGCCTCATGTATTGAGACATGCCTTTGCAACGCATTTACTTAATAATGGTGCTGACTTAAGAGTTGTTCAGCTTTTGTTAGGACACAGTGATTTGAATACTACTCAAATCTACACGGAAGTTGCTAAATATAGGTTGCAGCAGCTTCATAACGAACATCATCCAAGAGGGTAAATGAAAAAAATTGTTTCTATATTTCTTCTTTTCTTTATATTTGGTTGTGCCCAGTCAAAAAATGACTCCATAGATTTAATTGAGGAAAAGTTATCAAATATAATTCCCATTGAACTAAACATTGAGTCTATAAGCGACTCACAACTTCCAAACTTTTTCGAAGTTAAGCTCTCAGATGGTTCTTTTTTTTATGTCCAGCAAGACGGAGAATATTTATTACTTGGAGATATTTTTAAAATAACCAATGAAGAGTTAATTAATTTATCTAGAGAAAAAAATTACTCTAAAGCAAAAGCAATGCTAAAAAAAATTGATGAAGCTTCCTTGATTAAATTTTCTCCTGAAGAATTAAAATATAAAATTTACGTCTTTACAGATGTAGATTGTGGGTTTTGTAGAAAGTTTCACAGTCAAATTAAGTCTTATTTAGATGAAGGAATAGAAGTAAATTATTTAGCCTTTCCAAGATCAGGTACTCAAAGTGAAACCTATAAAAAAATGTCTACTGCGTGGTGCTCAGCGAACAAACAAGAAATCCTGACAGGACTTAAAAAAGATATAAATTTTGAAAATAAAGATTGCTTGAATAATCCAATAAAAACTCATTACGAATTAGCCAAAAGCATAGATATCCAAGGAACACCGACTATAATCTCTCAATCAGGCTTCACTATACCCGGCTATATTGATGCTAAAGATTTAATAGAATATTTAAAATAATGGACGACCTAGATAGAAACTTTTCAGCAATTAATAGATTGCCCCCTTATATTTTTGAGCAAATTAATGCTTTAAAAATGGAGGCAAGAAGAAAAGGAGAGGATGTAATTGATTTTAGTATGGGTAATCCTGATGGCGAAACTCCCAAAAGTATCGTTGATAAACTTACTGAGACTGTTCAAAGAGCCGATACTCATAGATATTCTCAATCTATAGGAATACCAAGACTTAGAAAAGCAATTACTGATTGGTACGAACGAAAGTTTGAAGTTATTTTAAATCCAGAAACAGAAGCTATTGTAACAATTGGCTCTAAAGAGGGTTTAGGTCATCTTGCTATGGCTACCGTAGATAAGGGAGATACAATTTTAGTCCCAAATCCTGCCTACCCAATTCATCCATTCGGATTTGTCATTTCTGGTGCAGATATAAGACACGTTCCAATCGGACCGGATATTGATTTTTTTGAAAGCCTTCAAGAGGCAATAAAGTCATCATTTCCAAAACCAAAAATGCTGTTAATCAACTTTCCCAGCAATCCTACTACACAATGTGTAGATAAAGCTTTTTTTGAAAAAATTATAAAAGTAGCTAAAGAAAATTCAATCTGGGTGGTTCACGATTTGGCATACGCAGATCTCTGTTTTGATGGATATAAAGCACCTTCAATTTTAGAAGTAGATGGAGCTAAAGACATAGCTGTAGAATTTTTTACTCTTTCTAAAAGCTACAACATGCCTGGGTGGCGAATAGGGTTTTGTTGTGGAAATACCGAACTTATTGGCGCATTAGCAAGACTAAAATCATATTTTGATTACGGACACTTTACACCAGTTCAAGTTGCAGGAATTGAAGCATTAAATAATGGCGATAAGTACGTAGAAGAAATTTGCGAAATGTATAAATCGAGAAGAGATGTTTTATGTGAGGGATTGAATGCTATTGGATGGGAAGTTGAAAAGCCGAAAGCAACAATGTTTGTATGGGCAAAAATTCCTGAAAGATTTAATTTGAAATCTTTAGAGTTTTCCAAACTTTTATTAGAACAAGCTCAAGTAGCTGTTTCTCCTGGAATAGGTTTTGGAGAGTATGGAGACGACTATATTAGATTTTCTTTAATAGAAAATGATCAAAGAACTAAGCAAGCGTTAAAAAATATTAAAAAACTCTTTAAGTAAGGCATGAAAAATTTAAAAATTGGATTATGCGGAACAGGAAACGTAGGCTACGCTTTTGCGAAAACTATAATTAATTCAAAAGCATTAATTGAAAAAAATTATGGTCTTAGTGTTTCTATATCTCTTATAGGAGCTAGAAAAGGTAAAGTTCAAGGTCTTGAAGATATTCACACAGTCACAGATATTTACGAAGTTCCAAAATCAAATGACGTAGATGTTGTAGTTGAGTTAATTGGTGGGGTTGAGGAAGCTTATGAGTTAGCAAAAGCTTCTTTAAAAAATAAAAAACATTTTGTAACGGCAAATAAAGCATTAGTTGCAACCCACTCTAAAGAGCTCTTCAAACTAGCTAACGAAAATAATGTTCACTTTGGTTTTGAGGCCTCCGTTGCGGGAGGTATTCCTATCATTAGAATAATAAGAGACGGTTTGATAAGTAATAAAATTAATTCCTTTGCTGGAATTTTAAACGGCACTTCAAACTTTATTTTTTCTAAAATGGCTGACGAAAATTTATCTTTTGAAGCTGCATTACTTTTAGCTCAAGAAGAGGGTTTTGCAGAACCAGATCCTACTTTTGATATCTCAGGACAAGACGCAGCACAAAAAACTAGTATTTTGGCAACTCTTTCATTCTGTAAGCATGCTGTTATAAAAAATATATTTTTTGAAGGCATTGATAATATCTCACCTTTGGATATCAATTTTGGCAAACAACTGGAACTTATCTTAAAGCCATTATCAGTTGGCATAATGTCAACGGAGAGTGTTACTTTGGGGAGTTTTCCAGCTTTTGTAAAAAAGAACTCTCTTCTAGCTCCAATAGAAAACGAGAGTAATGCAGTTCTTATAAATGCAGAAAATGTCGGTAGTACTATGTATGCCGGTCCTGGCGCAGGTGCGAAACCTACTGCCAATTCAGTTTTATCGGACATAATGGATGTGGGTGACGGAAAAATATTTAATTATGAAAAATTTGTAGAAAATCCTCTCTTTTCAAGTTTTGAAAACTTTTCATGCGATCATTATTTAAGAATAACAGTCAGCGATGAAACTGGAGTAGTAGCAAAAATTTCTACACTTTTGGCAGAAAACAATCTTTCCATAGACAACTTAATACAAAAAGAGTTAGATAAAAGCGATGGGGCAATTCCATTGGTTATAGTAATAAATAATTCTGACGAAAAAATTATACAAAAGACAATTTCTGACATACAAATGCTTTCAGAAGTAAAAAATCCCATTTCTCATATAAGAATTTTAGAAATTTAAAATGAAATACTTCAGCACAAGAGGAGATTCCAAACGATTAGACTTTGTAGACGTTCTAACTTCAGGAACTGCAAAAGATGGAGGCTTATATATGCCTGAAAATTTCCCAGAATTTTCTGAAGATGAGATAAATAGTTTTCAGAATTTAACTTATCAAGAATTAGCTTCCAATATTCTATTTCCTTATATTGAAGGTTTCCTAACAAAGAATGATTTTGAAAAATTAGTAAAAGAAGCTTACGACTCTTTTAGCATTCCAGAAGTAATTAGACTGAATGAAACTGAAAATCGAGGATTTATTTTGGAACTATTTCATGGGCCTACATATGCTTTTAAAGATATTGCAATGCAGCTTTTAGCAGCTTTACTTGATAAAGCAGCAGAGAAAACTGATCAAAAAATTGTTGTTTTAGGAGCTACCTCCGGAGATACAGGCTCAGCAGCAATTGAAGCTTGTAAAAATTTTAAAGACATAAATATTGTCATTTTGTTTCCAGATAAAAAAATTTCACCTGTTCAGCAAAGACAAATGACAACCTCTGGAGCGAGCAATGTTTTTCCTTTGGCCGTAAAAGGGAATTTTGATGACTGTCAAAATCAAGTTAAAAAAATGTTTTTAGAGAATGATAATAAAGATATCAGATTGGTTTCAATTAATTCCATAAATTGGACAAGAATTATGGCTCAAAGCGTTTACTTTTTTTATACAAAATTAAAGTTAGAAAAAAAATTTATTGCATCAATTCCTTCAGGAAATTTTGGGCATGCCTATGCGGGCTGGACCGCAAAAAAGATGGGCTTATCCTTTAAAGGCATAAATGTTGCTACGAACATGAATGATGTGCTCTACCAATTATTTTCTAAAGATATCTATGAGAAAAAGGAGGCCAAATCGTCTTTAGCACCATCAATGGATATATCTGTAGCAAGTAATTTTGAAAGATTATTATTTGAAATTTACGAGGGTGACGGACAGCTCTTGAGAAGTCTTTTTTCTTCATTTCCGATGAAACCTATTGAATTTAATAATCAAACTAATGAAATATGGAAAGATGTAAAAACGTTTTTTCAAAGTTCAACATGCAATGACAAGGATATTATTAAAACTATTTCTCAAAGCTTTGTAGATGAAAATATTTTATTTGACCCTCATACAGCTACGGCTCTTAAAGGAAATGATGATTTAAATTATGACCTTTCTGATGTCGTTACTTTTGCTACAGCTCATCCAGCAAAATTTCCAGATGCTGTAAAAGCGCAGTCAGAATATTTAGAAAAGATTACCCCTGAAAAGTTAAAGCAAATAATGATTAAGGATGAATCTTATTCTGTAATAAATAACAACTTCGAAGAATTGAAAAGTTTCATAAATTCTGAGGTGCTTAATTAAATGGTAGAACTATCTTTAGGTGAAAGAATTAAAACAGCATCTAAATCTTTGATAGAGCTTAGGGGGTACCTTTGACTTTGATAGTAAAAAGAAGCGCTTAGAAGAGATAAATACTGAACTTCAAGACCCAGAAGTTTGGTCGAATCAAGAAAAAAGCCAAAACTTAGGCAAAGAAAAGGCTTCCACAGAAAAACTAGTTGATTTAATTGAAACCTTAATTTTATCAATTGATGATTTAAACGAATTATTTGAGTTAGTGGGCGACGATGAATCAGAAATAAATCAACTTAAAAAAGATCTTTTGGTGGTAGAGGAAAAAATCAACGATTTAGAATTCCGTAGAATGTTTTCTGGAAAGATGGATCAAGCTAATTCCTACCTTGATATTCAGTCTGGATCAGGAGGTACCGAAGCACAAGATTGGGCAGAAATGCTTTTACGCATGTATTTAAGATGGGGAGAAAATAAAGGGTTTAAGACTGAATTAATTGAAGTTTCTCCTGGCGAGGTAGCCGGTATAAAAAGCGCTACGATTAAATTTAATGGAGAGTTTGCATATGGTTGGCTTCGAACTGAATCTGGCGTTCATAGATTAGTTAGAAAGTCTCCATTTGACTCAGGAAATCGGAGACATACTTCTTTCGCTTCTATTTTTATTTCCCCAGAAGTCGATGATGAAATTCAGGTTGATCTAAATCCTGCGGATATCAGAATCGATACCTATCGAGCAAGTGGAGCAGGCGGGCAACATGTTAATAAGACTGACTCAGCAGTTCGCTTAACTCACGTTCCTTCAGGAATAGTTGTACAGTGTCAAACTCAAAGATCTCAACATAAAAACAAAGATAGTGCTATGAAACAGTTACGAGCTAAACTCTTTGAGATAGAATTAAAAAAACAGCAGCAAGAAATGGAAAACCTAGAAGCAACAAAATCAGATATTGGTTGGGGAAGTCAGATTAGATCATACGTATTGGATTCAGCCAGAATAAAAGATTTAAGAACTGGAGTAGAAACTGGAAACTGTAACGATGTCTTAGATGGTAATCTCGACTTATTTATTGAGGCTAGTTTAAAACAAGGAATAGATTAATGACTCAAGATAAAGAAGAAAATCACTTAATTGAAGAGCGTCGAAAAAAACTAGCTGAGTTGAGACTAGCTAAAAAAGCTTATCCTAATGATTTCAAGAGAAGACATCTATCTCAAGAACTCATAGATGAATTAGATCAATTCTCCAAAGAGGATTTAGCTAAGAAAAATAAAAAAACTACTGTTGCTGGCAGAATTATGCTCAGAAGATTAATGGGCAAGGCAAGCTTCACTACTATTCAGGATTTCTCTGGCAGGATTCAACTTTATCTTAGAGCCGATGAGCTTTCTAATTATGATGAATTTAAAAACTATGATTTGGGAGATATTGTCGGTGTTGAAGGAATTGTATTTAAAACAAACACAGGTGAACTGTCTATTCATGTAAAAAAAATAAAACTTTTAACTAAATCTTTGAGGCCTCTTCCAGAAAAACACTCAGGCTTAACTGATACAGAATTACGCTATAGAAAGAGATATTTAGATTTGCTTACAAACCCAGAAAGTTTAGAGATATTTAAGACTAGAGCTGAAATTATAAATAATATGAGATCTTTTTTGATTGAAGAAAAATTTATAGAAGTCGAAACCCCTATGATGCATCCTATTCCAGGAGGCGCTACGGCAAGACCATTTGTTACTCATCATAATTCTTTAAACATGGATTTATTTTTAAGAGTAGCGCCAGAATTATATTTAAAAAGACTTGTGGTCGGAGGCTTTGAAAAAGTATTTGAAATAAATAGAAATTTTAGAAATGAAGGCTTGTCAACGCGACATAACCCAGAATTTACAATGTTAGAGTTCTATACTGCATTTGTTGATAGCAATTTTCAAATGGATTTTATTGAGAAAATGTTTAAAAAAATTGTTAAAAACTTAACCATAAAACCTAAAATCTTTAAAAAACCCTTTCTTCAACTAACTATGGATAATGCGGTGATTATGCATACTTCCCTTAAGAAAAAAGATTTAGCAGATTCGAAGTCGTTAAAAGAGTTTTGCAAAAAAGAAAAAATTAAAATTCCAGAGAAAGCCTCCAATTCAATTATAAAAAATGAAATTTTCGAAGCTTGCGCAGAAGGAAAATTAATTGAGCCAACTTTCATTACTGACTATCCAATAGAGATTTCCCCTCTAGCAAGAGCATCGTCGTCAGATCCCAATATTGCAGAAAGGTTTGAATTATTTATTGATGGTAAAGAAATAGCTAATGGTTTTTCGGAGTTGAATGATCCTGAAGAACAAGCAGAGCGTTTTAAAGAGCAAGCAGCAAAAAAAGATTCAGGAGATAAAGAAGCTATGCACTTTGATAGAGACTATATAGAGGCTTTGGAGCATGGATTGCCTCCCTGTGCAGGAGTAGGAATCGGAATAGATCGATTGACTATGCTAATAACAGGTGCAGAATCTATAAGAGATGTTTTATTATTTCCACAACTAAAAAATAAGTGAATGATATGAGTAAAGATTGGACAAAAATAAGAGCTAAAGTAAAAGATTTTATCGAGAGTGAAATCTACCCTAAAGAGAATGATTTGGCTCAAGGAACGCCTGAATCAAGAGAACTTTTAGGCTCCTTAATGAAATTAGCAAAGGAAGAAAAAATATGGGCTTTAGGTCATCCAGAAGATATCGGAGGGGGAGGGATGCCTTTCATGGAATATGTCTATGTAAATGAGGTTATAGGAAGATCATCTTTTGCAATGGTAGCCCTTGGAACTCACTCTCTTCAAGATTCTATTATGCTTAGAGAGTTTGCTTCGGCTCAATGGCGAGACAAATATTTAGAACCATTAGTACAAGGAGAAATTTTTCCAAGTTTTGGTATGACAGAACCTGACGTCGCAAGCTCTGATCCTACTCAACTTCAAACAACAGCTATTCTAGATAATGGTGCGTGGAAGATTAACGGTAGAAAGTGGTTTACTACTGGCGCTGCTCGAGCGGCTTATACTACCGTAATGTGTCGAACAGAAGTAGATGCAGCAAGTCATGGAGCTTTTAGCATGATAATTGTTCCAACAGATAACCCAGGCTATAAAATAATAAGGGAAACTCCTGTTTTAGGAATCAATGGAGGACACTACGAAGTAGAATACGACAATGTAGAAGTGCCTGAAGAAAATTTATTAGGACCAAGAGGGCAAGGTTTTATTATTGCTCAAAAAAGATTAGGCCCAGGAAGGATTTTTCATTGCATGCGTTGGTTGGGCCAAGCTCAAAGAGCATTTGATTTACTTTGTGAAAGAATGCATGAAAGAGAAACATTCGGAACAGCTTTAACCAAAAAACAACTACTTCAAAAATTTGTTTTTGATAGTGCTTGTGAGATTCAAGCCTCAAGGCATTTAACTTTGGACGCTGCAAAAAGAATTGATCAAGGCGATGACGCAAGAATAGAAATTGGATTAATAAAAGTTCTCGGTGCAGAGATGCTTCATAACGTTATTGATCGTGCTATTCAAGTTCATGGAGCTAAAGGCCTTACAGATGACACTCCTTTGAGTTTGATGTATCGCCATGCCCGAGAGGCAAGAATTTACGATGGTCCAGATGAGGTGCATGTGCAATCTGTTGCCAGAAGAATCTTAAAAAATTATGAAAATAATGGTCCTGGCTGGGATTTTGGAGAAAGAGATGCCTCGTTAGTATCTTCTTGATATGTCGGTTTTTCAGGAATTTTTAGAAAATTCACTAAATCAAAAAATCAATGTTTTGATTCCTCTTACAGGAGGAGCATCTGCCGATATTAATAGAATTGTTCTTGCTAATGATGAAGAATTGATCGTTAGGCGATCAATTTTAGAAGATAAAGCTGTAATGGCAATACCTAAATCTTTGGAAGCAAAAATTCAAAAAATAGTTAAGGCTCAAGGAGCTCCTGTACCTAAAATCTTATTAGAATTTTCTGAAGGAAATGAAATTGGCGAAGGTTATGTCATGGAAGCAGTCTCTGGCGAAACAATCCCGAGAAAAATACTAAAAGATAAAAATTATGAAAGCGTTAGAAATAAACTACCTTTTGAAATTGGAAAATCTTTAGCACAAATTCATCAGACTAAATTAGATCAATTACAAGATTTAGAACAAATTACATTTGCTGAGTCTTTGAATAAACTCTATACGATTTATCAAAGTTTTGAACAACCCCAACCTGTATTTGATTTAGCTTTTAAGTGGTTAGAAAATCAGGATGTGATTGATTATGACAAAGTATTAGTTCATGGGGATTATCGCTTTGGCAACTTCATTATTTCGGAGAAGAAATTGGAATCTGTTATTGATTGGGAACTAGCTCATATTGGAAATCCTATGGAAGATTTAGGATGGCTATGTGTTAGGTCTTGGCGATTTGGGAATGTTCGCAAGCGAGCAGCGGGTTTGGGAGATATTGAAGATTTAATTTCAGGCTATGAATCTAATTCAAAAATAAACATAGATATTTCTCAGCTTGATTTATGGCAATTATATGGATCATTAAAATGGGGTATTATTTGTATGGTTCAAACTTTTGCCCATCTGAGTGGAGCAGTTAATTCTTTAGAAAAAGCTGCAATTGGAAGAAGGGTATCAGAGACAGAATTTGATTTAATGAACATGATAAAACATAAAAATTATTTATGAATATTTTTGATCGACCAACTATAAAAGAATTATTAGACGCTATAATTGATAGTCTTGATGAAGAAATAAATTCTGAAAATTTCTCAAATGACAAGACACTTAAATTTAAAATAATTTTTAATGTTCTCGGTATTGTTAAAAGAGAAATTAAACTAAGCAAAAAAATCAGCGAAAAGTTAATAGAAAGAGGTTCAAATTTAATTAAAGAGAAAAATTTTTCAATTAAAAAAATTTCAGAAAAGATAAGTAATAATGAGATTCATTCAGAAGACCAGACTTTAATAAATTTTTTATATGATTTAACAGAGGAAAAAATTAAAGTAGATAATCCAAAATACTTAGAAAAATGAAAAAAGGATTTTTATTAGCTTTAGTTATTATTTCTATTGGAAGCTTCCTTTTATACAACCTTTACCAAATGCAATTAGTTAAAATGGAACATTCGTTTGAACATATTATGCACCGACACTAATTATAGTAAATCACCAATATCATTTTTTTCTTCTAATAGTTCTTTTGTTGTTATATCAATTTTTTCTTGAGCATAATCACTGATTGGTAAATTTTTAACAATAGAAACCTCACCATTTGAATTTGATCTTAATGGAAAACCAAAAATTAATCCTTCAGGAACGTTATAGCTTCCATCGCTCATAATAGCAGCGCTAAACCAGTCTTTTTCTGGAGTTTCAGTCAAAGTAGCTTTCACTGTGTCAATAGCCGCATTAGCCGCAGAGGTTGCAGATGAGGCACCTCTGGCATCAATAATAGCTTTTCCACGTTGTTGTACGTTTTGAAGAAAGTCGTTTTCAATCCAAGCTGAATTATTAATAAGACTACTTACAGATTTATTGTTAATTTCTGCGTTATCTAAATCTGGATACATAGTGGGACTGTGATTGCCCCAAATAGTCATTTTTTTTATATCTGAAATTGAAACATCACATTTTTTTGCAACCTGAGCTTTAGCTCTATTTGCATCTAAGGCTGTCATTGCCATCCACGTTTGAGATGAATTATTTCCATGGGTAGAACCAATAAGTGCATTTGTGTTTGCTGGGTTTCCTACAACTAAAATTTTTGCATCTTTTTTAGCATTCTCTCCTATAGCTTTTCCTTGTTCAGTAAAAATTCCTCCGTTTATTTTCAAGAGATCTGCGCGTTCTTCGATTTTTTTCCCATTTATGGTTATACCTCTAGGGATACTTCCCACTAGCAAAGCCCAATCAATATCTCCTGAAGCTTCATTTATATCTGAAAAGTTTTTTACTTTTCCCAAAGTATTAAAACCACAATCTTCTAATTCCATTTTAGATCCTTCTAATCTTGATACCACTTGAGGGACTTCAACTAAATTAAGATTTACTAAAGTATCTTCTCCAAAGGTTTCTCCGCTTGCTAATCTTGTTAAAAGTGCATAACCAATTTGGCCTGCCGCTCCTGTAACTAAAACATTTACTTCTTTCATAATATTTCCCTTTTAAATTAAGTTAAAGATATTCTTTCCTTCTCTTTGAGATACTGAAACTTTTCTATCAAGCATTTCACTATTAACCATTCTTTTTAGTAAAGCCTCATCTTTTTCACTATTAGCAATAAAACGAGAACCATTTTCTAGTGTGCCTATAATTAGAGCAAATTCTAAACCTTTTCGACTATTTATTACGGTATAAGTATCTATTTTTCCATTTCCTATAGGTGTTTCGGTAAAGTTCTTAATCGTTTTTGAATTGATGTCCTTTTGAACAAGACTGTTGTCTATCTTTTCGTAACTTTTAGAGGGTTTGGTCGATAAGACAACTGCTGCATGTTTTGTAATGAACCAAGAATTAGCTGTAATCAATCCATAAGATTCGGGCTTTTCTCTTAATTTCCTAACCATTTCTGTAGTTGAAAACATTGTGTATGCATTCCCAGGACCTCCAAAGTAAGGCAATCCTCCCGTAACAGTTAAGTCTTTTTTTTCTTCTGCAATTCCAAGTTCTTTTTTAGCAATTTGAACTGCAGAAGGAAAACAAGAATATAAGTCGAAATATTCAACATCAGATAAGTTAATTTCCGATTTGTCTAAGGCTTGATTTACGCATTTTTTAATGGCCGGCGAGCTATGAAAGTTAGGTCTTTGGGTCACATTCCAAATATCATCTAATATAGAACAACTATGAACGTAAACTCTTTTTGATTTCTCTATATTTAATTCTTCAGCTTTACTGTGAGACATTAGTATAAAAGCAGAAGACATATTTACTCTTATAACTGCATTTAAATACTTATTATATGGAAACCCTATCATTCGATTTGTAGGAGTTATCTCTGAAATTTCTTTTTTGCTTCGATAGGTCGGAAACCATGAAAGAGGATTATTTGAGGCTACTTTACTGAATTCACTAAATAAATCACTGCATTCTTCTAGATGAGTTTTAGCAGATTTGTTTTCGCTTTTTCTTATAGAGTTTGCAAACAAAGGATATACATTTGTTGGAAGATCCATGCCATGTAGCTTTTCATGGTCAGAAAAGCCCACTGCGTTATTTCCAATCATTTCTGGATTGCCTCCTGGCTCATCTAGCCAATCTAGAGACAAACCTAATTTTAATCTTGCTATCATAGTTTGAAGGGCTTCTCCTCCAGCCAATAGAGCGCAATCTATCTCACCAGCAGATATTTTACTTACAGCATCATCGAGCAGTACCTGAGGACTATTCCCCCCCATCGGGGCGTAAACTTCTTCTCTTGCTGAGATACCTAACTTATTACTTAACGTCCTTGGAAAGTTTGAATATTGAAAACTTGATTGATTTGATGCAGTTAAGAAGTCTATTGAGAATCTTACAACTCCTAGATAATTGATATGTTTATTTAAATCCTTTACACCGCAGTCATCAATTGCTGATGCTCCAGCCTTAGCTAAAAGATCTTGAAGATTTAAGCCATCTTCTTTAGATCTATCAATAAAATCTCCAACACCAACTATTACAGGAGCATTTTTATCTACTAATTTATTTTGCTTACTTTCAGACAAGATGTAATATTACCGACTTGAATTAATTAAACGCGTATTAAATAACAAGGAGAACTAAATGACCATTAATTTTGAAGGAAAAGTAGCAATTGTTACAGGAGCAGGAGGCGGTTTAGGTAGATGTCACGCTTTAGACTTAGCAAAAAGAGGAGCGAAAGTAGTTGTAAATGATTTAGGTGGAAATGTAGATGGTTCAGATGACGGTTCATTATCTGCAGCGGAAAAAGTGGTAGAAGAAATTAAGGCCACTGGTGGAGAAGCCATGGCAAATGGTGCAAGTGTTACCGATACTTCTCAAGTAGCAGAAATGGTTAAACAAACCATGGATAAATGGGGTCGAATTGACATTTTAGTTAACAATGCCGGGATATTAAGAGATAAAAGCTTTACTAAAGTGACAGATGAAGATTTTAGATTGGTTCTAGAAGTTCACTTAATGGGCAGCGTAAATTGTTGCAAGGCGGTATGGGAAATAATGAAAGAACAAAATTATGGAAGAATAGTAGTAACGTCATCTTCTAGTGGGCTTTATGGTAATTTTGGACAAACTAATTATGGAGCAGCCAAACTGGGATGTGTTGGCTTGATTAATACTTTAAAACTCGAAGGAGCTAAATATAATATTAAATGTAACGCTTTGGCACCTGTAGCGGGTACAAGAATGACAGAAGATTTAATGCCTGGAGAGGTTTTGGAGAAACTTCAACCCGAATTTGTTACGCCAGCAGTAACTTATATGGTTTCCGAAGACGCACCTAATGGCGCAATAATTGCAGCAGGAGCAGGAGTTTTCACCAGAGTTATGATTCATGAAACAATGGGCGTTAACCTTGGAACCGAAGACGATATGACAGCTGAAAATATAGCTGACAATTGGGAAAAAATATCTGATATGACAGACGCAAAGCTTCCGTATCAAGGCGGAGATCAAACTGTCAAAATTTTTGAGCTGATAGGTAAAAGCTAAGGTTTTCCAACGCCGGGAATTTCTACCTCGATGGAGTGAATCTCTCCTTCAGGGGTAGCCTGGGCCTCGACAGGATCAGAACTATTTGAAAGTAATACAAAGAGCGTTTTTCTTTCTTTTCCACCTAACATGCATGCGAAAGCATTCTTAGGAGTCTTTATTGTATTTGTTACTTTTCCACCTTTTTCTATTCTAACCACCGAACTTGACGTGGGTGATGCAATCCAAATCCCATTTTTTTCATCTAGACAAATTCCGTCTGGAACATGAAGGCTTTTCGAGTATTTTGAAAAGTCTACTTTAGATAAATCGAAGCCTAAGGAGCTTAAAAATTTAATAATTAGAAGAAAAATTAATGGAGAAGTCCTAGCCCAAAGCTTTCTATTTATTAATTCTCCATTTTCGTCAATTTTGAAGGAAGTTAATTTAGCTCCCAGAGTTTCTCCAACAATTAATTCTTTTCCATCCGGAGTAATAACAGTTCCGTTTGGAAAAAGAAGTTTATCTGGACCCTTTAGAATTGTTCCATCGGGTTTTACTATCATCAGATGGGTGGTATTCACACTTTCTCCGGCATCTTCCATACCAAAATTTCCCACATAGGCTGTTCCATCTGAACTTACAACCATATCGTTACATTTATGTGTTACATGCTCTGATAAATCTGCATGTAAAGATATTTCGCCATCGGCAAATTTTAAGATCTTTCTATCCAGCATTGAAACTATTAATAAATCACCGTTAGGCAGCCATCCCAAGCCCGAAGGCTGATTTGGAACTTCACAAATTGTCTCCAGAACATTATTTTCATCTAAGGTCATGACTTTATGAGAATAAAAATCAGAAAACCAAAGTTTGTTATCGTGCCACCTCGGACCCTCACCAAAATAAATACCATCTGCTAGTTTCTTTAATTCTTCCATGTCTTCTATTTTATTATTTTTTAAATAATAGATTATTTTTTATCAAGAATCTTATTTAGTTTTTGGGGGTAGTCAGTGATGATTCCGTCAACTTGTGATTTTATTAATTTCTTCATGAAACTATTATCATTTACAGTCCAGGATAAAATAAATTTTTCTTCTTTCTTTAGCTTTTTTACCAGTTTGATTGATTCGCTAGAGTCTATGTGAAGACTTATTCCATCTGACATTGAACTTTTAATTATTTTATTTATTTTGTTTATTTCGTAATTATAAAATGCTGGGATGGTATTTAACGTAGCTTTAAAACTTGGGAAATCTGTTTTAATTTTTTTTATATTTGCAGGAATATAAGATAAAAAATGACAGTTTCTAGTCTTTAATCTTGATTTTTTAACAATATCAATTAGCTCGTCTATTTCTTCTAGGGCCCCTTTGATTTCTATAAAGACTCTTTTTCCATCAGGGATTTTAGAAAGAACCTTTGAAAAAAGTGGCATTCTTTCATTTTTATACTTTAATGATTTCCAAGAACCAATATCTACATCAGCTAATTCTGAAAGTGACATAGAAGATAGGCTTTTTTTACAAGAGGACACTCTATTTAAATTATTGTCATGAGAACAAACAAAAAAAGAGTCTCTTGTTTTTCTTATATCTATCTCAATGGCATCTGAGTTTAGCTTCCAAGCTAAATCATATGCTGCGAAAGTATTTTCCGGTGCTTTAGAAGATGCCCCCCTATGAGCAATAACTAATGGAGTTTTAGTCCCAGCTAAGTGCGCCACCGGTTTGGTACTCGATAACTCTTGTCTCGAAGAAGTTTTTCTCCTTTCTTAGGTCCATTATTTCCGACATCCAAGGAAAAGGATTTGTTGCATTAGGAAACTCTTCAGAAAGACCTATTTGGGTCAGTCTTCTATTAGCGATGAAATGAAGATATTCAGTCATCATATCTGCATTCATTCCTAAAATTCCTGTTGGCATTGTGTCTTTAGCATATTCTATTTCTAAAGCTGTACCTTGAAGAATCATTTCTGCAGCTTCTTCTTGCATAGCCTCATCCCATAGTTGAGGATTTTCAAGCTTGATTTGGTTAATCATATCTATTCCAAAATTTACATGCATAGATTCATCTCTCAAAATATACTGAAATTGCTCTGCCGTTCCAGTCATTTTATTTCTATTTCCCATTGATAATATTTGAGTAAAACCACAATAGAAGAAGATACCTTCTAATACACAATAGAAAGCAATCAAGTTCCTTAATAAGGTTTTATCTGTCTCAAGTGTTCCAGTTTTGAAGTTTTCATCCGAAAGAGAATTGGTAAAAGGAAGAGCCCAAGCAGCTTTTCTTGCTACCGAAGGGACTTCTCTATACATATTAAATATTTCTCCTTCATCTATTCCGAGGGATTCAATTACGTATTGGTATGCATGTGTATGGATCGCTTCTTCAAGAGCCTGTCTTAGAAGATACTGTCTGCATTCTGGATTAGTTATTTGTTTATAAACAGTCAAGACTATATTGTTTGCAACCAGCGAATCTGCAGTAGAGAAGAAACCTAGGTTTCTCATCACGATTCTTCTTTCATCATCCGTTAGACCGTCTTTATTTTTCCATAAGGCAATGTCGGCAGTCATATTGACTTCTTGTGGCATCCAGTGATTTGCACTTCCGTCTAAATATTTTTGCCAAGCCCAGTCATACTTAAAAGGAACCAATTGATTTACGTCTGCTCTGCAATTAATCATTTGTTTTTCATCAACACTGACTCTTGCGGAGGCACCCTCTAAATCTGCTAATCCTGCTTCTGTATCAAGATCATTCAAACCTGCTAATGCCTTTTCTTTTCTCTCAGAACTTGAACTCGCATAAGAGGCGGATTCTGAATCTAAACTTTCAGCAGTAATATTTGTTTCTTCTACAATTGATTTTTCAATCACTTGTTTTTCAGCTTCTAAAGCTGGTTTATTCTCTTCTTTTTCGTCAAAGTCATCCCAAGTTAACATAATTTTCTCCTTTTATTATTGGCACGCATCGCAATCAGGATCTAAAATTGAGCAAGCAGAGGGTTCCTCAATTGCCTGTGTAGATTGAACTGCGTTTAGTTCTAAGTTAGTTATTGTTGATTTTTCTGAAGTAGTAGCACTTCTTGATCTTAAGTAGTAAGTCGTTTTTAAGCCTTTTAACCAAGCCATTCTGTACATAACGTCAAGTTTTTTTCCATTAGGATCAGAAATATACAAATTGAGTGATTGACTTTGATCAATCCATTTTTGTCTTCTACTTGCAGCTTCTATTAACCATTTTGGCTCAACTTCAAAAGAAGTAGCAAATAGCTTTTTAAGTTCTTCAGGAACCCTGTTTATTCCTTCTAAGCTTCCATTAAGGTTCTTTAGATCATAGACCATCACCTCATCCCACATATCAATTTCTTTGAGGGCATCTACTAAATGCATGTTTATTACAGTGAATTCTCCGGATAAGTTTGACTTAACAAAAAGATTTGAATAGGTCGGCTCAATAGATTGAGTTAAGCCAGTAATATTTGCAATGGTCGCAGTGGGTGCAATCGCCATTACATTGGAATTTCTCATGCCTTGGCTTTTCACTGTTTCTTTAAGTGTATTCCAGTCCATTGTCGTCGTTTTATCAACGTCAATATATCCTTCTCCTCTTTGAGATTCTATGATGTCAACAGAGTCTAAAGGCATTATTCCCTGGCTCCAAAGGGATCCTTCAAATGATGAGTAGGAACCTCTTTCTAAGGCTAAATCTGAAGATGATTTAATAGCATAGTAACTAATCATTTCCATGGACTGGTCAGCAAAAGACACAGCTTCTTCTGTAGCATAAGGAGTCTTTCTTAAATAGAGAGCGTCTTGAAATCCCATTAAACCTAAGCCTATTGGTCTATGTTTATCATTCGAATTTTTAGCTTGAGGAACAGCATAATAATTTATGTCTATAACATTATCGAGCATTCTTATTGCTGTTTTGACTGTTTCTTCAATTTTCTTTTCATTAAGCTCACCATTCTCATCTAAATGATTTGGTAAGTTAACTGATCCCAAATTACATACAGCAATTTCATCTTGGGATGTATTAAGAGTAATTTCAGTACAAAGATTAGATGAATGAATAACTCCAACATGTTGTTGAGGAGACCTTAAGTTACAGGCATCCTTAAACGTTATCCAAGGGTGTCCGGTTTCAAAAAGCATTGAAATTATTCTTCTCCAAAGGTCTTCAGCTTCTACTTCTTTATAAACCTTTATTTCTCCTTTTTCAGCTGCTTTTTCATATTCTTCGTATCTCTTTTTAAAAGCTGAGCCTGTTAAATCATGTAGGTCTGGTGTTTCGTTTGGAGTAAATAGAGTCCATTTTTTTCCTTCAAAGACTCTTTCCATAAACAAATCTGGAACCCAATTAGCAGTATTCATATCATGGGTTCGTCTTCGGTCATCTCCTGTATTTTTTCTAAGCTCTACAAATTCTTCTATATCAAGGTGCCATGTTTCTAAGTATGAACACACAGCGCCTTTTCTTTTACCGCCTTGATTTACTGCAACTGCTGTGTCATTAACAACTTTTAAAAAAGGAACTACTCCCTGTGATTTTCCGTTTGTTCCTTTAATATGAGCTCCCATGCCTCTTACTGGCGTCCAATCATTACCAAGGCCTCCCGCCCATTTGGAAAGCATTGCATTGTCTTGCAAGGCGCCATAGATGCCATGAAGATCATCCGGAACAGTAGTTAGATAACATGAAGATAGTTGAGAATGAGGAGTACCAGCATTAAATAAAGTTGGTGTAGAACTCATGTAATCAAAGGAGGAGAGTAAATTATAGAATTCCACTGCTTTTTCTTCTCTGTTTTCTTCTGCAATGGCTAAACCCATAGAAACTCTCATAAAAAAGACTTGAGGTAATTCAAATCTGATTTCATCACTGTGAATAAAGTATCTATCATATAAAGTCTGTAGACCAAGATAAGAAAAAAGCATGTCTCTTTCTGGCTTAATCTGGCTACCTAAAAATTCAAGGTCCATATTTTTTAATTCAGGATCCAGCAATTCTAGATCTATACCTTTTTCAACAAAGGCTTTTAAGGACGGAGCGTATAGAGATTCCATTTCTGCATGAGTAGCATTTTCTTTTACTTCTAGAAAACTTAGCGCCTCTGTTCTGAGACTATCAAGAAGAATTCTTGCCGTCGCAAAAGTGTAGTTTGGCTCAACCTCTACTAGAGATCTCGATGACAGTATGAGAGCTTCTTTAATTTCCTCTTCTGGCGCTCCATCATAAAGATTTTTTTTAGCTTCTTTTATGATTACCGATGCATCGGTTCCACTTAGACCTTCACATGCTTCTTTTGCAATTAGCTCCGTTCTTTCTGAAGGCTTTAATTCGTTTTCTGCTCTATTGGCAAGAGAATCTTCTTCTCTTAACTTAGACCTTTCTGCTCTATAAAGAACATATGCTCTGGCTACTTTTAATTCTTCGGACCTCATTAAAGCCAGCTCTACTTGATCTTGAATTTCTTCAATATGTATTGTTCCGCCTGAGGGCATGCGTTGAGAAAAGGTCTCAAAGACATTTTGAGAAAGCGTTTTAACTTTTTGCTGAACACTAGAAGAGGCTGCAGCAGCACTGGTATGAACAGCCAAGAAGGCTTTTGTGATTGCAATTTCTATTTTAGATGAATCAAAATTTACAACAGAACCATTTCTTTTAATTACTCTTAGTTTTCCGGGCTCTATAATTTCTTTCTTAGGCGGTTGGGAGCCTAAGTTTTCCATCGTTTTTTGTTGATTTCCTTCTGTTATGTCCATTTTTCTCTAATTCTCCACCAATTTATTTGTTATTGGAGACCCTATATGTAGTGTCGTTGTTTTTAATACATACAAGATAAAGTGTTTTTAACAAAAAATCAATAGAACAATTTATGAAAATTCAGTGGATTAAGTGTGAATAAGTAGATATAAATATCCTTCATGGGAAACTTCTTTATAACAATTGATCAGGGTACAACTAGTTCTAGAGCTATTCTTTACGACAATAGAATAAACAAAGTAGATATAAGCCAGGTTGAACTAACCCAATACTACCCAAAAGAAGGACTAGTGGAACACGACTTGGAAGAAATATGGAATTCTGTAGTTTTTTGCGTTAGGGAATTAATAGAAAAACATTCTTTAAAGCCTGAGGAGATAGTAAGTATAGGCATAACTAACCAGAGGGAAACAGTTGCTTTGTGGGATAAAAAAACTCAAAAGCCCTTAGCTAAAGCTATTGTTTGGCAGGATAGAAGAACGGCAGAGTTTTGCAAAAAATTAAAAGAGGATGGATTAGAAGAAGTTATAAAAGAAAAGACAGGTCTTTTATTAGACCCTTATTTTTCTGCTTCAAAGATGAAATGGTTAAAAGATAATTTAAACTTAAAAAATAAATCTGACTATCTATTTGGGACTATAGATACGTTTTTAATATACAAACTCTCAGGAGGTAAAAATTTCTTTACCGATGCTTCAAATGCATCAAGAACTTCATTATTTAATATACAAAATTGCAAGTACGATGAGGATCTTTTAAAAATTTTTGATTTAGAAGATATTCAACTTCCAGAGATTAAAGAAAACGCAGACTATTTTGGAGAAACCGAATTGTTTGGAGGCACTATAAAAATCTGCGGGGTTGCTGGAGATCAGCAAGCAGCGCTAATTGGTCAAACTTGCTTCGAGTCAGGCTCTGTTAAAAGCACATATGGCACTGGCTGTTTTTTAATGTTGAATACTGGAAAAAATTTAGTTACTTCAAAAAATAAACTTCTTACAACCGTAGCTTATAAGCTTGATGGAGATATTACTTATGCTCTGGAAGGAAGTATTTTTGTTGCAGGATCTTCCATTCAATATTTAAGAGATAAATTAAATTTTTTTAATTCTGCAGAGGAGTCAGAAAAGTTTGCCCTGGAAGCTGATCCAAGTTCTCAAGTTTTTGTGGTGCCGGCTTTTACTGGGCTTGGCGCTCCGCATTGGAAACCAGAGGCCAAAGGGGCAATCTTTGGGCTTACTTTGAATTCTGGTATAAATGAAATATCTTTAGCAACTCTTGAGTCAGTTGCTTTTCAAACGAAAGAGCTTCTGAACGCAATGCAGGCCGATGGAGCAAAGGTGAACTCAATTAAAATTGATGGCGGAATGTCAAATAATGCTTTTTTTTCTCAACTTTTGGCTAATACTTTGAAAACAGAAATTTATAAGCCTAAAGATATAGAAACTACAGCGCTAGGGGCTACATATCTTGCTGCTATAGGCTCTGGATTTGCAAAGCAAGATGACCTAAAAGACTTTTGGAATATGGACAAGAAATTTCTACCGGAAAATAATCTTGATCAAAAATTTGCAGCTTGGCAGAAGTATTTAAAAAAATTAATCCAATAACAAGAACTCGAGAATAGCTTCTTGCACATGCATTCTATTTTCAGCTTGCACCCAGACTTTTGCCGATTGATCCTCTAGCATATCAGAAGTTATTTCTTCGCCTCTATGGGCTGGCAGACAATGCAAGAAAATTGCATTTTCTGAAGCTTTTTTCATATCTTCAGGTGAAACAAAGAAATCTTTGAATATCTTTTCTTTTTCTTTAGTTTGTGAATTAGAGTTCATTGAAGTCCATACATCAGTGGTTACAATATTTGCATTTTCTAATGCTGATTCTTTACTAGGAGTTAAAGTAACAAATTGTTTCGACGATTCTAAAATAGTCGCATTGGGCTCGTGCCCCTTTGGACAAAATATGGATAAATTAAAGCCTAAAATTTTGGCTGCTTCAATATAAGAATGACAAACATTATTGCCATCTCCAATCCAGCATACATTTTCTAACTCTATCTCACGCATAACTTCTTTATATGTCATTAAATCTGCCATTATTTGGCAAGGATGATACAAATCGCTTAAACCATTTATAAGTGGAACAGATGAATTTTGAGAAAAAATTTCTAATTTTTCATGTTCAGCAGTCCTTAAGATAATAGCGTCCAACATAGAAGATAAAACTTTAGCAGTATCTGAAATGGGCTCTCCTCTAGAGAGCTGCAATTCTTTACCAGAAAGAAAGAGAGAGGTTCCCCCCAATCTTTGTATACCTGCTTCAAAAGAAACTCTAGTTCTCGTAGAGGGTTGCTCAAAAACAAGCCCTAAAACTTTATTTTTTAATGTCTTTTTAAGATCAGATGAATTTTTTAGCTCTAAGCCTCTGTTAATAATTGTATGAAAATCTTCCTTAGTAATTCCTTGAAAATTTAAAAAATGTTTTGGTGACATGGAAGTTAGACTATAGAATTGCTGATCTATTTATTATTTTTAAAAAAAAGTTCATGAATTTTAAAGTAAAAACACATAATGCCATAGCTGATACTGGACTTACTAGGCTTCAAGAGGGAAATTTTTCTGTTTCGGATGCTCAAAATGATCCAGATGCTATCATTTTAAGAAGTTATAAGCTTCCTGTTGATGAATTAAATAATTCCCTTAAAGCCGTTGCTAGAGCAGGTGCCGGCTATAACAACGTGCCCGTAGCTGAATGTTCTGAAAAAGGAATAGTGGTATTTAACACTCCTGGCGCAAATGCTAATGCAGTAAAAGAAATAGTTTTGGCTGGTCTACTTATGTCCTCAAGAGGAATATACGCCGGAGCTAACTTTGTAAATGAAATAGATGGAATTGATTCTGATGATCTAAAAGCGCATATAGAGGCAGGTAAAAAAGAATTTAAAGGAAGAGAATTAAAAGGAGCTACATTAGGAGTTATCGGAATGGGTGCTATAGGCGCACAAGTTGCAAGTATGGGAGTTTTTTTAGATATGAACGTAATTGGCTATGACCCAGCCATTACAGTAGAGGCTGCATGGAAACTGCCAAACAATGTTAAACGAACAGATAATTTAAAAACAATCTTCGCTAATTCTGATTACATTACTTTGCATGTTCCGGCTATTGAAGCGACGAAAAATCTTATTGATAAACCTTTACTTTCTTCATGCAAACCTGGATTAAAGTTAATAAATTTTGCAAGAGATGAAATTGTTGACTCTGCTGCTGTAATTGAGGCTCTTGGTACGAATCAATTAGGAGCATATGTGACAGATTTTGCAGATTTAAATCTTATCAAAAGAGCAAAAAAGGATGGAGATGTAATAATTTTGCCTCATATAGGGGCTAGTACTAGGCAAGCAGAGGAAAATTGTTCGGTTATGGCTGCAAATCAATTAAAAGATTTTTTAGAGAACGGAAATATAAAAAATTCGGTTAATTTTCCTGAGTTAGTAGAAGAAAGACAGTCCGAGTTTAGAATTACTGTGGCAAATAAGAATGTGGCAGGGATGATTGGTCAAATTACGACAATATTGGCAGAAAATAACTTAAATATTATCGATATGGTCAATAAGAGTAGAGATGAAATTGCATACAATGTTATTGACATAGAAACTCAACCATCAGAAAAAGTAATTGAAGAACTCAAGTCGTTAGAAAATATAATAAACGTGAGAGCAATCTAGATTTATGACTCATTCAGACAAGCCGGTAGCAATAGTAACAGGTTCAAGTAGGGGTGTAGGAGCCTCTACAGCAGTTAAATTAGCCTCGCGTGGGTGGAATGTGACAATCACCTGTTCCAGCTCTGAAAAAGCTGCAATGGAAGTTTCTGAAGAATGTCAAAAACTTGGAGCAGAAACTTTAGTTATACAATCTGATGTTTCTGAAGAAAAAAATTGTCATGATGTTGTTTTAGAGACTACCCAAAAATGGGGAAGATTAGATGCCTTGATAAATAACGCAGGCACAACAAAATTTAATGCCCACGAAAATTTAGCTGGTTTGACTTCGGAAGATTTTTTAAGACTTTATAGCGTGAATACAGTTGGGCCTTATATGATGCTCAAAGAAGCTCAAGCATTTCTTCTTAAAAGTCCAAATCCTAGCGTAGTAAATGTCGGATCAATAGCAGGAGTAACTGGAATTGGTAGCTCTATTGCTTATGCATCTTCGAAAGGGGCTCTTTTGAATATGACAAAATCTTTAGCGAGGGCATTAGGGCCTATAAGAGTTAATGCAATTTGCCCAGGATTTATTCAAGGCGACTGGTTAAGGAATGGCCTAGGTGATGAGGTTTATGAGATGGTCAAAGAATCAACTGAAAAAGCAACGCCTCTTGGTTTAACAGTAACTGCTGATCAAGTAGCCGATTCAATTATTTATTTTGTAGAAGATGCCGTAACAACTACAGGCGAAACACTTCTTTTGGACGGAGGAATGCATCTTGGCGGACCGGTTCCATTAAAATAGCTTTCGCAACCTATTGATTTAACTTTAATAAAAAAAATCAAGAAATATTTTCATCTTGTAAGATTATTTATAACTAAAAAAAATTTTTTTTATATATATTTTTTTAAAAAAAGGTAAAAGTTACACACAAACTCATAGATATGCTTTCAATGCCTAAAATATTTGATAAATTCTTACTCAAAAGTTGCACTTTTTTAAAGCACACGTAAAGTATTGATATTATTGAATTTTTTTAATTGATCACTTTTTAACCAATTTAAGTAAAGACCATTTATCATAAGGGCTTCAGTTAAATACTTTTTTTTATCCAAAGACTTATCCACAGATTCTGTGGATAAAAAAAATCACTTTGATACGATATAAAAATGAATTTTTCGATGCCAAGAAACTGGAAAGATTTTATCTCAAACGAACATAAAAAAGAGTATGTGCTATCGTTGAAACAAAGACTTGAAGAAGAATTAAAATTAAATAAAAAAATTTTTCCTCTAGAAAGAGATATTTTTAAAGCATTTGAATTAACTTGCCCTGAAGACACCAAAGTTGTTATTTTGGGTCAAGATCCATATCACAATTATAACCAAGCAAATGGTTTAAGCTTTTCTGTAAATAAGAAAGAGCCTTTACCTCCATCTCTAAAAAACATATTTAAAGAAATCGAAAACGACTTGGGAATAAAAAATTTTGAGCATGGTGATTTGTCTTATTGGGCGAAACAGGGCGTCTTGTTAATGAATTCTTCCCTTACTGTTGAGAAGGGAATTCCTGGATCACATTTAAAACTGGGATGGGAGACATTCACTGATCATATAATCAGATCTTTTAATAAAAAAAATAATCTAGTATTTATGTTGTGGGGTAATTTTGCTTCAAGAAAGAACGAATTCATAGATAAAGAAAAACATTTGGTGCTAGAGACTTCTCATCCTTCTCCATTATCTTGTTACAAAGGTTTTATTGGGTGTAAACACTTCAGTTTATGTAACGCTTTCCTAAAAGACGCTGGTAAAAAGGAGATTGATTGGCAAATTAAGTAGACTCGATATTAAGAAAACAAATCTCCTCTGAATTTTCCTTAAAAAACTTCTCCTTTAAATAAGATTTATCCTTCATTGCTATTAAGCCTATGTTTTTAGTACAAGATACAACTTGACCTATTTTTTTTCCATTTTCATTGAATACAAATTCAAACTCACCTAAGAAACTATCTTCATGAATATGGTATTTGGCCAGTCCAAATTTTAATTTACCTCTGTAATGCATTCTCGCAATTACCTCTTGCCCTGTGAAACATCCTTTTTTGAAGTTAATGAGTTCTAAATCCTGATAATTTAATTCATGAGGAGTGTAAGATTCTGAAATTGAAGAATTCATATCCACAAAGCCTCTATCTATGCAATTTTGTTTCCAAGTCAATTCTGGAATTATTTCGATACTTTTAGGAAAATAGTCTAAGATTTTTATGTTTGCTTTATAAAAAACTGAATATTTTTCAAGATGATTTACAAATTTTTCAGCCACAGAATGGTTTAAAAAAATATAAAAACTATTTTCTGCCTTAAGAATTCTAAATACAGCAATAACCCTTCCTTTCACATTGCAAATAGCGCTATCCAGCATAGCGTTATCAGACACAAGATTTATATCATTTGTAATTTGACCCTGAAGAAATTCAGCAGAATTTAAACCCGATATTTGTACAATATTGTCAGAAGCAGATATATTCATGATTAATTAATATTTTACAATTTTATAATGAAAAAAGAGAGTCCATTCTTGCTAGATAAAGCCAAATTTAAAAGCAGAAGAGGATTAAACGAGTTAGATCAAATTTTAGTACCGTTTGTTAATAGAGAGTTTGAAAACCTTCAAGATTTAGAAAAATTAAATTTTATTGAGTTATTAGAATTTGAAGACGTGGACTTAGCTGATCTAATTTTATACGGGAAGGCAAAAGCTACGGAAAAATATGAAGAAATAATTTTGAAAATAATTAAATTTTCTAGTGAAATTTAGCTGAACTTATGCACAATGCACTTGTCAAATTGAAAAGGACAATAATGGATAACGAATTAGCTCTAATAGAATTGGTCAAAAAGGGCGACAAAAAGGCCTACAATGCACTTGTTTTGAAATATCAAGACCGTTTGGTCTATTCTGTCTACAAGTTTTTAAAAGATTTTGAACTTTCTCAGGATATTGCTCAAGAAGCTTTTATTAAAGCTTTTAAAAATATAGAAAAATTCAGAGGTGATAGTAAGTTTTACACATGGATTTACAGAATAGCCATTAACACAGCAAAAAATGTTATTTCTACCAAAGCTCGAGCTTCTGAAGTTTATGATAATGACACAACCGATCAACTTCTATCTGAATCGGCAACAACATCTGAGAATCCAGAGAATATTCTTCAAGCGGAACAATTGAGATCAGCAATTAACAAAGCTTTGCAGAATCTTCCAGAAGACATCAGAGTTACATTAAGTTTGCGAGAATTTGATGGGCTTAGCTATGAAGAAATAGCTAATGTTCTCGAATGTCCGATCGGAACGGTTAGATCAAGAATTCACAAAGGAAGAGAAATGTTAGATCAAACTTTTTCCAAATATAACATGTCTAATTTTGGGGCTAGAAAAATATGAATGAAACTTTAGAACAAAGATTGTCAATGCTTTTAGATGGAGAAACTACTCCATTTGAGACCAAGAGACTCGTGGATGAGATAGATTGTAATCCCCATATCAAAGCTCTTTGGCTTAGGATGAATAAGCAGAGGGCTGCTCTAAAGGGAGAGCTTATAGATCCCAACTTAGATATCTCCTCTTCAGTAATGTCCCATCTCAATTCAACTTCTCAAATTCTCTCACTTTCAAATACTCAGACCTGGCAATTTTCACATTTTTTTCCGACACATTATATTAAGGCGTGCTGTTATTTATTAGGTTTTTTCTTAGTTCTCTCATCTCCCTTAATAAATTTAAAAAACTTCTCTCCTCCAGACTCCCTCTCAAAAATAACCAACCCCTCCAAAACTTTTAATCAAAATTTGCCATTACCAGGTAATGAAGCTCTTCTTGTTGATTTAGGCTCTAACTTTGACGGTAGTCTAAAAAACTATAGGATGGTATCTGATAACGCCATCGAAGCTAACTACCAATTATCTAACGATGAAGCTGTAAAAATTAAAGTTTATTTTAATGATATTTCTCAAACAGAAAGATTAAATTTGATTGAAACTGGGATTACTCTTCATACAAAGGCTGGTAATGAGCCAGTAGTTTTGAATGTTTCTAGTGACCAAATTTCGAATAGTAAGTTAATTAAAATATCTAACACTTTTTTTAATAAATAAAATTAATAATTAATATGCTTAGGAGAAGCTTTTATTTAACAATTTTTTTAATATCTACTTCTGTTTTTTCCTTTTCTGGAATTGATAAAGAAGATCTTCCTAATTTTTCATCGTTAGCGGAATACACCTCACCAGCAGTAGTAAATGTTAGTGTGGTAAAAACTATTCCTTCAGGAAGAGATAGGATGCATGGATCTCGCTCTCCTTTTCCTCCTGGAAGTCCCTTTGAAGATTTTTTCAATTTTCCATTTGAAGAAAGAAATCAACCAGAAAGAAAAATACAATCGGGCGGGTCAGGATTTATAATCTCAGCCGATGGCTATGTTTTAACTAATCACCACGTAATAGAAGATGCTTCTGAAATTACTATAAGTTTGAATGATAGAAGAGAGTTCAAAGCAAAATTAATAGGTAGTGATAAAAAAGCTGATGTAGCAGTCCTTAAAATCAATGCTGATAAAGATCTTCCGTTTTTAAAATTAGGCAACTCTGATGAGGTCAAAGTGGGAGATTGGGTAGTTGCAATTGGTTCTCCTTATAGACTAAATTTTTCTGTCACTGCGGGAATAGTAAGTGCAAAAACACGAAGTGTTCCTGGTCAAGAGACATCTTATATTCCTTTCATTCAATCCGATGTTGCAATTAACCCCGGAAATTCTGGTGGCCCACTTTTCAACATGAATGGTGAAGTGGTCGGAATAAATGCAATGATTTACTCTGGCTCAGGTGGATACATGGGAATTTCTTTTACTATTCCGATGAATTATGCAAAAGAAATAGTTGATCAAATTAAAGAGACTGGCTCGGTTGCTAGGGGATGGCTTGGAGTAAGTGTTCAAGAGATTACGAAAGATCTAGCTGATTCTTTCGAACTTGGAACACCAAGAGGAGCCTTAATAGGTAGCGTCATTAAAGACAGCCCAGCAGAAAAAGCAGGATTTAAAAACGGGGATGTAATTTTAGAATTTGATGGTAAGAAAATTATCTATTCGGGCGATCTACCCTTGATAGTAGGCAGAATTAAACCAGACACTAAAGTTGATGCTCTAGTATTTAGAAATAAAAGAGAAAAAATGATAGCTGTGAAAGTAGGACAATTGGAAGAATTAGATCCAAATCAACCGGTTATTGCCGAGAAATCGGAAAAAAGAAATAAATTAGGGATCATAGTTGGCTCAATAGAAGAGATATCGCCTGAAAATAGAGAGAGATTGAATATATCTAATGGAGTCTTGGTAAAAGAGGTTTACTCAGGACCAGCAATGGAAGCGGGTTTGCAAATAGGAGATGTAATAACTTCAATCGCACAAAAGGAAATTGATAATTTAAACGATTACAAAAAGGTTATTAGTTTTCTTAAAAAAGGATCAAGCGTTCCAATTAGAATCGTCAGAAATGGGAATGGTACTTTTCTAACGCTAAAAATTGCAAAATAAGACATAATCGGCTCATGCCAAAGCATGAAAAAAAAGAAACTACTCGAAATTTTTCAATAATTGCACATATTGACCACGGAAAATCTACTTTAGCAGATAGATTAATTGAGTTTTGTGGAGGTTTAAGCAACAGAGAAATGCAAGCACAAGTCTTGGATTCTTTAGACATAGAAAGGGAAAGAGGCATCACAATTAAAGCCCAATCAGTTGCTCTGAGATTTGAAACTAGCGAAGAAATAGTTAATTTTAATTTGATAGATACACCCGGGCACGTTGATTTTGCTTATGAAGTTTCAAGATCCTTGGCTGCTTGCGAAGCTGCAATTTTATTAGTGGACGCATCCCAAGGAGTCGAAGCCCAAACACTTTCAACTTGTTATAACGCTATTGATCAAGGGCTAAGTATTTTACCAGTTTTAAATAAGATCGATCTTCCTCAAGCCGATCCTGAAAGAGTAAAAGTTGAAATAGAGGAAATAATAGGTATTGATGCTTCGGATGCTCCAGCCATAAGTGCAAAGAACGGAGAAGGAATTGAAGAGCTGTTAAATATTTTAGTTTCTTTTGTTCCCCCTCCAGAAGGAAATATTAATGAAAAACTGGAAGCCTTGATAATTGACTCATGGTTTGACCAGTACTTAGGTGTGGTTTCACTTGTAAGAGTAGTAAATGGAATTTTAGTTGCCGGGGAAAAAATTAAGTTAAGTTCTAACAAAAATATTCATATTGCAGAAAAAGTAGGTGTCTTTACTCCCAAAAGATTAGAAAAAAAAGAACTCAAAGCTGGAGAGGTTGGCTTCATATGCGCAGGAGTCAGAGATATTAGGGGCGCGCCTGTTGGAGATACCGTCACTCACCCAGATCATGAAAAAGCTCTTCCAGGATTTAAACCTGTTAAACCTCAAGTTTATGCAGCTTTGTACCCACTAGATTCTTCTGAATTCGAATTATTCAGAGAGTCATTAGAAAGATTATCTTTAAATGATGCAGCTTTAACTTTCCAACCAGAACAGTCTCAGGCATTGGGCTCAGGTTTTAGATGTGGATTTTTAGGCACGCTTCATATGGAAATAATTATCGAAAGACTTCAAGGAGAACATGGCATTGAGCTCTTAGCCACAGCTCCAACAGTGATATATGAAATTGAGGATACTTCTCACAACTTAATTGAAGTAGAAAATCCCAGCAAATATCCAGATCAAAGTTCTATCAATGAGGTAAGGGAGCCTATTGCAAGAGCAACAATTTTAGTCCCTGAAAAATATATAGGAAATGTAATTTCACTTTGTGTTGAAAGAAGAGGAGTCCAAAAATCACTCAGATACGTAGGAGGACAAATTGAACTTATTTACGAAATGCCTATGAATGAAATAGTTTTAGACTTTTTTGATAAATTAAAATCTTCTAGCAAAGGGTATGCCTCTTTGGATTATGATTTCTTAAGATTTGAGTCTAGTGATATCACTAAGATAGATATTCTTTTGAATGGAGAGAAAGTAGATGCTCTTAATTTTATGGTTCATAAATCTAAAGCAGATTTTAAAGCGAGAGAAATCGTAAAATCACTTAGAGAAGTCATTCCCAGACAAATGTATGATGTTGCAATTCAAGGTGCAATCGGAAGCAAAATCTTAGCCAGAGAAACAGTTAAAGCTTATAGAAAAGATGTAACTGCTAAGTTATATGGAGGAGATGTTACCCGAAAGAAAAAACTATTAGAAAAACAAAAAAAGGGTAAGAAAAAAATGAGGCAAATTGGAAAAGTAGAAGTTCCGCAAGAAGCTTTCTTGTCTGTTCTTAGGGTTACAAAATGAACTTTGAGTTGATTCTGTTAAGTTCGATAATTATCCTTGTAGGACTCTTTTTAGGTTGGGTTTATTCCGAAATAAAATTAGAAGGAAAGTTCAATAAGATAATTAATTGGATCTCTTTCCCTTTTCCTCTCTTAGCTCTTTACGCAATATTTAAATTAAATTTAGATTTTGGCTATGTGTTAGTTTCAATCACTGTTGTAGCTTTTCTGATCTGGATGGCTGCTATTTTTATAAATCTTGATAGTCTAAAAAAGGAAGCTAAATCTTTTTTCATTATTTTATTTTTAATTACCACTTTTAGATCTTTTGTATTTGAACCTTTTCAGATTCCTTCTGAATCAATGCTGCCGCAATTAGCAATTGGCGATTTTTTGGTAGTTAATAAGTACAGTTATGGATTAAAAAATCCAATAGGAAACGAAACCTTTGTCAAGTTAGGCTCTCCCAAAAGGGGCGATGTGATAGTTTTTACACCAAAACACACTGTATGTTCTTCAAATCTGAAAAGCGCTTACCCAGAAAGTTTAGATTTAATTTCAAACCAACAAAGATTTAATTGGCAAAGATATTATGAAAATTGTTCTGAATTGGGAGTCAAATACATTAAAAGAGTCATTGGGTTGCCAGGAGACGAAATCAAATATCAAAATAAAAATTTTTTCGTTAATGGCGAGCCTTTAAAAAAGAAATTTATAAAACAAGAATCAAATGAATTTATTTTTGAAGAATCGCAAAATTTAAATAATTATTTAGTTCGACAAACTAATAAAAATAGAAATTTAAGCAATTCATGGAAGGTACCTGATGGGCATTACTTTGTTTCAGGAGACAATAGAGATAATAGTTTAGATAGCAGAAGCTGGGGATTTGTCTCGGAAGAAGATGTATCGGGAAAAGCCAGTTTCATTTGGATGCATTGGGAATGTTTAAGCTGTATTCCCTCGCTTTCAAGAAATAAATTTATAGAATGACAAAAAATTTTAACGCTCTAGAAAAAAAAATAAATTTTTCTTTTAAAAATAAAACTTATTTAAAAACGGCTCTAACTCATAGCAGCAAATCTAAAGATAACAATGAAAGATTAGAGTACCTGGGAGACGCTGTAATAAATCTTGCAGTTTCAGAATATTTAATAAAAAACTTTGCTGATCTTGATGAGGGCTCTTTATCTATTTTGAGATCAAATTTGGTAAGCAGGGCTACCTTATCTAAAGTGGCTTCCAAATTAGACTTAGAAAGCAATCTTATGATAGGTAAATCTCTTTCAAACCAAGAACATAAAAAAATATCAATTTATGGAAATGCGCTTGAGGCAATTATCGGAGCAATCTATCTTGATAAAGACTTCAATCAAGCAGCATCCGTGATGATTGATTTACTCCAGAATGAAATTGAATCTCTTTCAACTGATCAGACTAAAGATAAAAAAACGCTTCTTCAGGAAGAGTTGCAACAAAGAAAAGTTAATCTTCCGGTTTATAAATTAAAAGAAGATAATGAGGATAGTTTCAAAGTTATTTGCGAAATACAGGAGCTAAACCTTTCGAGTGAAGGACATGGCAGAAATAAAAAGGAAGCAGAGCAGAAAGCCGCAGAAAATATTTTAAGTAAATTAGTTAATTTTTATGAATAATAAAAAATTTGGATTTGTTTCTATTAGCGGAAGAACTAATGTAGGTAAATCTACATTGATCAATTCTTTAATTGAAAAAAAAATTGCTATCACCTCTAGAAAACCTCAAACCACTAGAAATAGAATTTTAGGAATTTCTACCAGTCAAGAATCTCAAATAGTTTATCTAGACACCCCAGGATTCCATACTGGCCACAAAAGAGCTCTTAACAAATATATGAACAAGTTGGCCAAACATTGTTATGAAGAGGTTGATTTAGTAGTTTTTGTAGTTGATAGATTTAAGTGGCTCAAAGAAGAAAAAAATATTTTAGATAGCCTTAAAGAACTTAACAAGCCAATAATTTTAGCTATAAATAAAATAGATAGACTTGAAAAGAAAGAGGAATTACTTCCTTTGATTAGTGAAATTAAACAAAAATTTGATTTCTTAGCTGTAATACCTATTTCAGCCTTAAGAAAGAAAAATCTTGAAAATTTAACTAACGAAATAACAAAAAAGCTTCCAGAAGGACCATTTCATTTTCCTGAGAATTCAATGACAGAGTTTTCAGAAAATTTTTTCATTTCGGAAATTATTAGAGAAAAGGCCATAAATAGGCTTGGCGACGAATTGCCTTATCGGTTGAATGTAGGAATAGATAAAGTAGAAAGAAAAAAAGGATTAATCACTATATATGCAAACATAATTGTTGAAAGCTCAAGTCAAAAAGGCATTATTCTTGGAAAGGGAGGCTCAATGATAAAAGCTATTGGAACCTCGGCAAGAAAAGATTTAGAGGCAGAGATGAAAAGAAAAATTAACCTTCAATTGTTCGTTAAAGTCAGCAAAAAATGGACAAACAATCTTAATCTAATGAATAAGTTTGGTTACGGAGATAATTTTTGAAATCAAATCAAAATCAATCTGATGCTTTTTTGTTGCACGCAACAAAGTTTAAAGAATCAAGTTTGCTATGTGTTTTTTTTTCTAAGGACTTTGGAAAAGTTTCTGCTGTCGCAAAAGGAGCCAGATCTAAAAAAAGTAAATTTCAAGTTTTAACAGTTCCTGGAGCTATTTTTAAGATTTCTTTTTCAGGAAAAAATGACTTAAAAACTCTTACTAGCTGTGAATCTACCGAGACTATAGACATTAAAGGTCCCAATTTTAAAATTTATCTTTATTTAAATGAAATCATCTTAAAGTTATTAGAATCTTATGAATCAATGCCGCACGTTTATGAAAATCTAGTGAACATTTTTAAATTCTTAGATGGACATAAAAATGAATCTATCGAATTTGAATTAAGACAGTTTGAATATATGTTGATATCAGAACTTGGATACGGTTTTAATATAGATAAGGATGTTGAAGGAAGGAATATTGACTCCAAGTCAAAATATTCTTTTAACCCTCAATTAGGATTTTCTAAAGGAGAGAAAGGACAAAAAATATTGGGGCAGCACATAATTAATTTTTTAAAAAATAATTTTAAAGATCCAGAGACAAGATTTTCTATAAAAATGATAATGAGAGCGGCGATCGAAAATATTATTGAAAAGCCTCTCTCATCAAGGGAAGTATTTAAGTGAAAAAAATAATATCAATTTTAGTAATTATTCAATTTTTGAGCGCATGCTCTAAACAATACGATCAAATAATAGACTTTTCTTCTAAAGCTGAAATTAAAGATATTCCTCTAAACGAAGAAAGAAATCTCTATTTTGGAGATTTGCATGTTCATACAAAATACTCTTTCGATGCTTATCTGCTTGGTACTACTGTCACGCCAGATATGAGTTATAGATTTGCCAAGGGAGAAACTATCTCTAATGGTGTTAGAGATATGACTTTAGAAGAACCATTGGATTTTTATGCGGTAACAGATCATGCCATCCTACTAGGCATGGCAAGCTTATGGGCTGATCCAACTTCAAATATTGGAAAGCATCCAAAAGCTAAGCCTTTTCACAATCTTAATAGGCCTGAAAATTTGATCCCTGAATCAGCGTTTGATAGATTTTTGTTATTTAATACTATCCGCGGAAGTGATGGAGGATTTCCTTCAGAACGAGGCAGTATTTTAGATCTTATTAGAGCTTTTTTTGCTCAAAATTTTATTTTTGCCTCAGCAGCTTATGATCATGAAGAACACCTATCTGCTTGGAGAAAAATTATGGAAGCAGCCGAGGAACATAACGACCCAGGAAAATTTACTACTTTTAATGCATACGAGTGGACTGTTAGAAGCCAAGAACCAGAAAGTGGCTCATATCATCGAAATGTTATTTTTAAATCATCAAAGGCACCTAAAAGACCTTTTTCTTCGTTCGATTCAATTAATCCAGAAGAGTTGTGGAATTGGATGGACGGACTTAGGTCAAATGGCTTGGATAGTTTAGCGATTCCTCATAATCCTAATGGTTCAAATGGCCAAGTATTTAAAAAATATAAGTTTGATGGAAGTCCAATAGACCAAGATTATTCTGATCAAAGGATGAGAAATGAACCAATTGTAGAAATTACTCAAATAAAAGGTACATCTGAAACTCATCCTCGGCTATCGCCACAAGATAAGTGGGCAGATTTTGAAATTGTAAATTCTAGAAAAGGAAAAAGAACATCTTATTCTGAACCAGATGGCAGTTATGTTAGACAGGGACTGCAAAGAGGGCTTGCTTTAGAGCATGAGGAAAGAGGAAATCCTTTCAAAATAGGCTTTATAGGTTCTACAGATACTCATAATGGCGCATATATTTTTCAAGAATCAGATAGCGCAGGTACAGCAGCTATTCTTACTTCTCCCATGATAAGAGGATCAATTCCTATTCCTGAAGAACTCTTAACAGATGAGGTGAAAAACTTAGATATGACTGAAGAGGAAGACCAGGGTTTCTATTCAGGTAGCGAGGTTATTTCTAATTCAGTTGGAGGTCTCGCAGCAGTATGGGCAAAAGCCAATACTAGAGACTCAATTTTTGAAGCACTTTCCAATAAGGAAACTTATGCCACTTCAGGTACTAGAATAAGGTTAAGATTTTTTGCTGGCGATAATCTATTGAATTTAAACTTAAACGATGACGAGCTCATAACTAAAGTTTATGAATCGGGTGTTGCTATGGGAGGTGATTTAATTTTACCTAAAACAAAAAAACCATCTTTCGTTGTTTGGGCCCAAAAAGACAAAAATGGAGCACCACTTCAAAGAATTCAAATTATTAAAGGTTATTACAGCGAAGAAGATAGAGAGACTAAAGAGCAATTAATTGACGTGATTTGTGCCGACGGACTTAAACCAGATCCAGTATCAAAACTATGTGCCTCAAATAATGCGTCAGTAAATTTAGATACCTGTGAATTTTCTCAAGATAAAGGTGCAAGTGAACTCAAAACTTCATGGGTTGATGAAGAATATGACCCCAATATTGAAACCTTTTATTATTTGAGGGTATTAGAAAATCCTACTTGCAGGTGGTCAACGTGGGATGCTGTTAAAAATAATTATGCGCCTAGAGAAGGAATTGATAAAATAATTCAAGAGAGAGCGTGGTCTTCACCAATTTGGGTGAGTTCAAATTAGAAATGAAAATAAATTCTGGAATAGACTTAGTAGAAGTTGATCGACTTAAAAGCACTTATAAAAATTTTGGAGAAAGATTTTTAAATAGAGTCTATGATCCGCTTGAAATAGACCAATTTAATAAAAAATCAAATAGAGCCAAGCCAAATTTCCTTGCAAAGAATTTTGCAGCTAAGGAAGCAGTTTCTAAAGTTTTAGGTGTAGGATTTAGCCAAGGTGTTAGACCAAAAGACATAGTTGTTATAAGAAAATATGGTCCTCCTCAAGTTGAGTTGAAAGGTAAGGCAAAGGAACTGGCTTTTCAGAAAGGAATCGAAAGCATATCATTAAGTCTTAGTGATACAGACAGACTAGCTGTTGCAGTAGCGCAAGCAATAATTAATTAGAGGAACATATAATGTTAGTACTTAAGATAATTATTGGAGTTTTATTCCAAGCTTTTTTATTTGGTATTCTCTTATTACCAATTGCAGGTGGATATTGGTTTGAAGCTTATTTTTTTTTGTGCCTGCATGTTGCAATTGCGATTCCTTATGGAATTTATTCCGCTGTTTACTTTCCCAAAGGAATGGAGGCAAGGATGGTTATGAACTCTGAAAATCAATCTAAAAAAGATAAAATCATTTTAGCAAGCATAGCTTCAATAATGCTTTTAGGAACTTTATTGATTCCAACAGATGTTTTTTACTTAGAAGTCTTTGAAAAAGCTAATCCTAGCTTCCAAATTTTGGGGTTAATAATTTATTTAATTGGGTTTGTGGTGGTAGCTAAAGCGCAGAATCAAAACGATTTTATTGAACCAGTAGTAGAAATTCAAACTGACCGAGGTCATAAAATAATAGATAGTGGTTTATATGCATATGTGAGACATCCAATGTATTCTGGATTCCTTTTATTTTTTCTTGGTATGGCCTTATGGCTCGGAAGTATCTTCTCTGCATTATTTCTGACAATTACTTTATTTCTTTTGCTTGCTTATAGAATTCAAAGCGAGGAAGAGACACTACAGAATGAGTTTGATGAATACATGGGATATAAAGAAAAAGTAAAAGCAAAATTGATACCCGGAATATTTTAAATGAAGATAGTTTTATTAGGCCCTCCTGGAGCAGGAAAGGGCACGCAGGCAGAAATTATATGTAAAAATTTCTCTATTCCTCATATCTCGACTGGAGATATGTTGAGAGAAGCGATTGCAAAAGAAACTGCGCTAGGGAAACAAGCAAAAGAAATCATGGATGCAGGAAACCTTGTTCCAGATGAAGTCATAATAAATTTAGTAAAAGAGAGAATTAAGCAGGAAGATTGTAAAAATGGTTACTTATTTGATGGCTTTCCAAGAACTATCCCTCAGGCTGATGCGCTTGATAATCAAGAAATATTTTTAGATGTTGTCTTAGAGCTTACGTTAGAAGATGAACTTATTATAAATAGAATGTCCGGAAGAAGAATTCATCAATCGTCAGGTAGAAGCTATCACGTTGAGTTTAATCCTCCGAAAAATGAAGGAATTGATGACGAAACAGGAGAAACTTTAATTCAAAGAGACGATGATAAGCCAGACACGGTAAAAAATAGATTAGAAGTTTATTGGGAACAAACAAACCCGTTAATTGTTTATTATCGTTCTAAGTCTATTCAGACAGATTTGAAATATATTGAAATAGATGGTTCCAAGACTATGGAAAATGTAAGCTTGGAAATAAAAAAAGCTTTAGAGGAATAATTTTTGTCGAATATTTTATCGATAGACACTTCTAGTGCTTCCTGCTCAGTTTGTCTGAAAACAGATCAACAAGAATCCAAGCTTTACCAAAATAATACTTCTAACATTCATGGAGAGGTTATTTTTAAGTACATAAAATTGGCAATGAAAGAAGTCAAAATAAATAAAGAAGAGTTGGATTATATTGTGTTTGGAAGTGGGCCGGGATCTTTTACTGGGTTAAGAGTTGGATGCTCGGTTGCTCAAGGATTAGGGTATGGCCTCAAAATACCAATTATTCCTATCTCAAGTTTGAGGATCATTGCTCAGGAAATTATTGAAGAATCGAATACCCAGGATATTTTAGTCATAAATGACGCTCACATGGAGGAGTTGTATATTGGAGAATATAAAAATGATAATGGTTTAGCCATTAACCGCAAACCAGATTATATGATCAGCAAAGCAGAAATAAATAATTTAATTAGCTCAAAACCAAAAAATTTTTTTTTCGCAGGCAATGCTTTAAATCTTATAGACAAAGAATTAAAGAAAAATATCTATACTGAAATTCTCCCTAAAGCAAATTTTAGTTTTAAGTTAGCAGAAGATTTAATTACTCTACAAAAATTTATACCCGCTGAAAAAGTTACCATCAACTATCTGTCAGGGGAGAATCAATGGAAAAGAGCCTAAAATGGAATTATTACAACTAACCATTTTATCTTTAGTTCAAGGCTTAACTGAGTTTTTGCCTATTTCTAGCTCAGCTCATTTAATTTTAGTTTCCAGTTTTATGCATTGGCCCGATCAAGGCTTAACGATAGATATTTTTGCTCATTTTGGAACTTTATTAGCTGTTATATTTTACTTTCGAGATGACTTAATAGAAATCATTAAGAACTTTAATTTTTTTGAAAAAAATAACTTAGGAGCAAATCTTTTTTTAGCTACAGTTCCTATTGCTATTGCAGGTTTTATTTTTAAAGATTTTATAGAGATCAACTTAAGATCAGAAGAGGTAATTTTTTGGAGCACTTTAATTTTTGGAATAGTATTAATTTTTAGTGATAAATTTTCTTCCAATCAAAAAGACTTGAGTCAAATTTCTTTAAGAGACTCATTATTAATAGGGTTTTTTCAAATATTTGCTTTAATGCCAGGTTCATCAAGATCTGCGGTTACAATGATTGGAGCTTTATTTTTGGGTTATACGAAATCTAATGCTGCGAAGTTTAGTTTTTTACTCGCAGTTCCAACTTTATCTATTGTTTTTTTTGGAGAATTGGTAAGCATAAATCAAGAAATTTTTAAAATAAATTACTCAGAACTTATTTATGTTGCTTCTGTATCTTTTCTTTCAGCAATTTGTTGCATACATTTCTTTTTAAAACTCATTGAAAAAGTTGGATTTGTGCCTTTTGGAATTTATAGAATTTTTCTTGCTGGCTTTATTTTAGTTTTTTAAAGATGAATTATCCCTATGTTTCTTATTTAAAAGTTGAGGAAAAAAATCTTGCAAAAAATTTTGCAGAAGAGCATGAGCTACATTTTGCCTCTCCCAGGCAAATAAGAATTGCAAAGGGAATCAAACCTGTTATTTGGATTTCTCAAGAAAAAATCCTTCTCCAAGACCTAGATGATAAAAACTCTAAACCTTTTTCTATAGATTTAGACTCCTTAGAAAAGGAGAAGGGGGATAAAAATTTATTAAATAAATGCTTTTCAAAGTTTGATAAGTCTTTTCTGGTATACGATCTAACTGCAGGTTTGTGTCAAGACGCATCTAGCATTGCCTCTATGGGATTTGAAGTAATAGCATTCGAAAAAGAGTCTTGGCTTTACGAGTTTAATCAAAGATGTTTATTGGACTCAAAAATAAAAAAATTAAAATTAATCAATTCAGATTCTTTGCTTTCTATTAAAAAGGCAGGAAAAAAAGATATTTTATTTTTAGATCCAATGTTTGAACTCAACACAAAAGCTTTTGCTAAAAAGGAAATTCAGTTTTTGAGAAAATGTATTCCTTCAGCTCCGGAAAAAGAGCTTATAGATGCAGCATTGAATTCAAAGGCTGGTTTGATAATTATTAAAAGACACAAGTTAAGTAAATCGCAATATGCAACCAAGCCTTCTTATATCATTAAAGGAAAAGTTATAACTTTCGAGGTTTTTGATAGAAGGACAATTTAAATCCACCTTCGAACATTCGCAGAATATTTCTCCCAGTCCTCTGGAAACAAATCCTTAAGTTTTTTTTCCTCATGAGAGATCCAGGTAAAATTAATTATTAATCCAAACCCAAAAGCAATGATAATTGCAGATAATGAGGCCATCAAAAAGGCAACTCCAAAAAGAATGATCAGCATTCCCAAATAGATGGGGTTTCTTGAAATTTTAAATGGACCAGATGCTAAAAGTTTTTTTGGCGTTCCGTCCGGAATAAAAGTAGTTTCCATTTTTCTCATAAACCTAAAGCTTAAAATTACCAGGAAAATACCCGAAATTAATAAAATCAATCCAAGCAAAGAGCTTAAATCAGTTGATATAGGAAACGAAAATAAAAGTACTATTTGTAAAAATAAACTTGCTAGTAAAATGATGGGCGGAAAATTAATTTTCATGAGTTTAATATAACAAAAAATATTACTCTAGGCTGAATAGTTCCTCTCGCCACTCAGGAGTTATAAAGGTTTTAAAATCTTCTTCAATTCTTTTTGTGATTTCTAAAGGAAAAACGAATCCCTTTTCATCTTTTCTAACAAATTTGGCTTCAATCAAGTGATTAATGAATAAATCAAAGGTCCACTTTTCTGAAAATTCAGGCATAAGCCAGCTATGTCTTTCTTCAAGATTCTTCGAAATTTTTCTGCATTTTTTTTCTAAATCATTTATTGAGATATGAGATTTTTCATTTCGCCATAGTTGGAGCATTAAAATATAAAACCTATCAATACTTCTCTGCGCAATTCTTCCAAGAGCCTGACACTCAATAAATTCATCCGAGTTAATATCTGGTCTAAATATTACTTCATCTTTTATTGATAATAGCTTGCTGTTATAAAGTTTTTTTAATGATTGCTCTATTTGAGTCTCAATATTTTCTATAGACCATGGAAGAAAATATTCTTCCGCGAAGAAAGGATAAAGAGTCTTACTTAAATCATAGATTTCACTTTTTTTAATTGATTCTCTAAATTGAAACATTCCGCAAATCATTGAATCTAATATGAGAAGATGTGAAATATTATTTTTATAGAAACTTAACATTGCAGCTTGCTGAAATTTTAGTTTTATTTTTTTTGATTTAGGTATTTCGTCAATAAGCTTAAGTTTTTCTACTTTCAAAATAATTTTTTCCGGATCAGTTTCAGAAATTTTAATTTGATCTGAATATTCAGATAAATTAACAAGTTCTAAGTACAGTTTAATTCTAGCAATTAATTTTTCTCTCGATAGACTGAATTTGTTGGCATTTAAAATTGCTGAAGCAAAAACTGCACTTGGCGTCACGACAGTAGCCTTATTAATATTGGTCATTATTTTCTTGCCTAATTTAGGAGTTATATCGTATAACCATTGCTGATTTGGAGAGTTATCTAGGTCTTCAGAAATAATATTATTTCTCCAATTTTCGCAGTTTTTATCTAAAAATTCTTTTAAATCTATTGGTTCACCGATTTGTAAATAAGCGTTTCCTAAGTATCCTCTAAAATCTCTTGCAACTCTTAAAATAGACCCCAAACTTTCTTTTTTCTTTGTGTCTCCCAATGTTTCTTTTAAATAGGAATTGCCCTCTAAGACTTTTTCGTAATTCATTGAAATAGGAACAAATTTAACGGGTTTTTCATCCATATCTTGGAAGGCTCTAACTAACATAGATATTATTCCAGGTCTTGCAGGCAATAATCTTCCAGATCGAGATCTTCCGCCTTCGGGAAAAAATTCAATCGAACTTCCTCTTTGAAGCAACTTTCTTAAATGTTCATAAAAAACTCTTGAATAAAGTTTATTATCTCCAAAAGATCTTCGCATAAAAAATGCTCCTCCATTTCTGAGAATTGGACCAATAATTGGGAGATTTAAATTTTTGCCTGCAACTATTTGAGGCATCATTAAGTTATTTAAGTAAAGCTGATGAGAGAGTGCTAAGTAATCGATATGACTCCTATGACACGGAGCATAGATAATTGTATTTTCAGCAGCCAGGTCCTTTATTTTTTCTAAGCCCACTGAATGAAGGCCTTCATATCGAGAATTCCAAAACCAATTTAAAACTTTGTCATATAAATAAATTACTGGATAAGAAAAATTAGAGCAAATTTCTAAAGCGTATTTTTCTGCAGTTTTTTTCAATCTTTCTCTTTTTTTTATATTTTCCCCGGCCTCTTTATCGATAATTTTTTTTACAGATCCAGATTGAATAATCGAATGGATCAAGGTTCTTCTACTTGAAATATCAATTCCTAATTTAGCTTGACGGTGCTTTCTAAATCTCGCTCTCAAAAGTCTTTCAGTCTTTAAAACTAGCTGAGAAGGTTTTGCATGTTTTTTTAAAAAAATCTCCTCAGTCTCTAAAGGTTTATGAAAATAAACGATAGCTTGTCTTCCATTAAAAATAGCTCTTAAAAAATTTTTAACACTTGAAGCTCCTTCCCATGAATCTCTAAAAAAAAGTCTTACCCAGTGATCTTCTCTATCAGGCGCCTTACCCCAATAAACATCTACGGGGATAATTATTAGTTTCGCTGTTTTTTTGGGTGAATGCGCTAATTCGTTCAACTCTCTTGGATGTCTTCTCCTTGGACGTTGCCACGGAAAAAGTCTTCTAGCTGCTTTGAGCTGAAAGAAATTTTTTTTGATTCTTGAGGGAAATGAAAAAGAATTTTTTTTCGTACATTTTTTTAATGCAGTGAGGTCATAGCTAGATTCTGAGGATAAAACATAAACTACCTTTTTTGTTTGCAGTATTTCTTTAGATTCTGCTATCTCAAAATTTGCTTCTGGGCTGATAAGAAAATCTAGCATTATAAAGTTTTGTACTGGTTTAAATGTTAATATTCTTCAAGATTTGACGTATTTAACCACTAAAATTAAAGTGTTATTTAATTTTACAACTAATTATGCCGAAGTGGCGGAATTGGTAGACGCGCTCGATTCAAAATCGAGTGCCCAAAAGGCGTGAGAGTTCGAGTCTCTCCTTCGGTACCAGAGGAATTATTATGATTGAAACTGAAATATTAGCTGCTCAAACATCAAGTTTTTTGGGGCCACAATTTATACTATTGCTGGGTTTTATAGCAGTAATGTATTTTTTAATTATAAGGCCTCAAAACAAAAGAATTAAATCTCAACAAGAGATGATTGCAAATTTAGCTGTAGGTGACGAAATCATTTCTTCTGGAGGACTGGTATGTACCATATCTAAAATATCTGAAGATTTCTTAATAGTTAGAGCAAATGAAGTTCAATTCACAATAAAAAGAGACGCTGTTAGCAGTATTCTGCCCAAAGGAACTATTAACTCTATATAGAGAATAACGTGTTACGTTTTCAATTCTGGAAAATTTTTTTAGTTATTAGCGTCTTATTTATAGGAGCTATTTATTCTTTGCCTAATATTTTTCCTCCTGATCCAGCAGTTCAAATTACTTTCAATAGTTCAGGCGGCAGCTTTAATGAAAGAGTAGTTGCTTCCATTGAGGACAACGCAAAAGATGATAATTTGAATTTTATTTCTATGGAGAGCGATTCAAAATCAATTTTATTTAGAACTAAAAATTATGAAGATCAAATTAGACTTAAACAGTTCTTCGAAGATTCGTTGGACTCAAATTTTGTAATTGCTCTAAATCTTGCTCCAAATACCCCTGAGTGGCTTAAAAATTTAAGTGCCTTTCCTATGAAGTTGGGTTTAGATTTAAGAGGTGGAGTACATTTCTTGCTTGAGGCAGACACAGACTTATTAATTGAAGCGAAATTAGAATCATCTATTAGTAACTTAAAAAGAATTTTTAGAGAAATTTCTCTTAAACCAAGATCATTAGAGATAGAAAATTCAAATATTTTGGTTTCTTTAAATAAAGAAGAAGACGAACAGTCTTTAGACGAAGCTTTGCAAAGATTAAGTGGATTTGATTTAGAGCAAAAAAATTCTTTAGATTTTATTTTAAAACTATCCGATGATGAGTTAGAACAGATGATAGATTATGCTGTCTTGCAGAATCTTAATACCTTAAGAAATAGAGTAAATGAATTGGGTATTTCAGAGCCAGTTGTTCAAAGGCAAGGGACTAAAAGAATCTCTATTCAACTGCCAGGTGTTCAGGATACCGCCGAAGCAAAAAAAATTATTGGAAAAACAGCAAATCTCGAGTTTAGGTTAGAAGCAGCTAATAGAGTTTCTCTTGCGTCAAGAGTTGAAAAATTTTTATTCGACGGCAGACAGGTAAACTTAGAAAAAAAACTAATTATTTCAGGAGACCAAGTATCTGACGCTAGCGTTGGATATGATGAAAATGGATTTCCTCAAGTCAATATCAGCTTAGATTCTGAGGGTGGTGCAAAAATGCACAGATCAACCAGAAATAACGTTGGAAATAAAATGGCAGTTCTCTTTGTTGAAAGAAAATCAAAAACAGAACTTATAAACGGAGTTCCAGAGGTAACTAATTTTTTTGATAAAAGAATTATAAGTTTAGCCACAATCCAATCTGCTCTTGCCAGTCAATTCAGAATTACAGGCTTAGATTCTCCTGAAGAAGCCTCTGAACTAGCATTGTTATTAAGAGCTGGTGCCTTAGCAGCCCCAATGGATTTCGTCGAAGAAGGCACTATAGGGCCATCTTTAGGTGCAGATAATATCAAACTAGGGATTCAATCCTTATTATTAGGACTAGGTTTGGTTCTGCTTTTTATGATCTTTTATTATAAAGTTTTTGGCTTGATTGCTAATTTAGCCGTAGTCTTAAATATAGTTTTGATAATTGCTGTTATGTCTATTCTTTCTGCTACTTTAACTTTGCCTGGAATTGCAGGAATTGTTTTAACAATTGGTATGGCAGTTGATGCTAACGTCTTAATTTTTTCGAGAATTCGAGAAGAATTAAAAAATAATCTAAAGCCGCATGATGCAATTTCGGCTGGATACGATAGGGCATTTATTACGATTGTCGATGCCAATTTAACAACTTTAATAGTTGCAGTAATTCTTTATGCTGTAGGGACAGGTCCCATTCAGGGATTCGCTATTACGCTGTCTATTGGAATCTTAACTTCTATGTTTACTGCAATTTTATTTACAAGAATGATGGTTTATTTTATTTATGGTAGAAAGAAAGAAATTGAAAAATTATGGATTTAACTAATACAAGCTTTATGAAAATCAGAAGACAAACAACTGTTTTGTCTTCAATTTTAATCATCGCTTCTATTTCATCTTTATTTATAAATAAACTAAATTTTGGACTTGATTTTACTGGCGGATCCTTAATAGAAATTAGGCTTGATGAAGAAATTAATTCTTTAGAAGAAATAAGATCTTTTTTGCAATCAATGGAACTTAATGATTTTCAAGTTAATTATTTCGGTTCCAACAAGGATATAAGTATAAAAGTTCCTGGAGGAGAAGCTTCCATAGATGAAGATGCTTTAATCGTAAATTTAAAAAAGTCTTTTAATTTTGAAGTAAGACGACAAGAGTTTGTGGGCCCCCAAGTTGGGTCAGAGTTAAGAGATCAAGGTGGATTAGGTCTTTTAGCCGCTTTAGCAGTCATGATGGTTTACATCATGTTTAGATTTCAATACAAATTTGCTTTAGGGGCGCTTTTAGCGCTAGTTCACGATGTTGTTATAGTGTTGGGATTCTTTTCCATTTTTTCCTTAGATTTTGATCTGTCAGTTCTTGCTGCAATTTTAGCTGTTATTGGATACTCCCTAAATGACACAATAGTTGTTTCAGACAGAGTTAGAGAAAACTTTAGAAAGAAAAGAAGATCTGAAGCCGAAATCACTATTAATAGATCTCTAAGCCAAATGATTGGTAGGACCTTAATTACATCTTTAACAACCTTATTAGTTTTACTCGCATTGTTTATTTTTGGAGGAGAAACAATTAGTAATTTCTCAATAGCTTTGATGGTAGGAGTAATATCTGGAACTTATTCTTCTATTTACATAGTTTGTAATACTTTACTCAGTTTAAATATTACTTCTGAAGATTTGATGGTTAAAAAGACTGAGGTTCTAGATGACGGGATGCCTTAATCGAAACAGTCTTTTAAAACATTTTTTAAAATAACTTCATTGCATTTTTTGTTTGCTGCAACAATATGATGACTGGAACTAATTTTTTCGCTTCCTAATAAATCTGTCACATATCCTCCAGATTCTTTCACAAGCAAAGCACCCGCCGCAAAGTCCCAATGTTTCATTCCATAACCCAAAAATGCATCTAGCTTACCCGATGCTACATAGGCCAAATCAATCGCGGTAGAGCCAGTCCTTCTCAAAGTAAGACCCTGAGAATATAAATTTCTAATCACCTTCATCTGATCCATTTTTGGAACTAAATGGTCAGAGTAATGAAATGAGTTGCATATAAGAGAGTTTTTTAAACTAGGTAAATCGGCCACTCTTATGCGCGTTTGATTTAAATAAGCTCCTTTACCTCTCGAGGCATAGTATTCGTCGTCTCTAGTAATATCGTAAACCAAACCATGTTCTAAAACTCCATCTTCATAACATGCAATAGAAACTGAATAATATGGAAAACCATGAATGAAGTTTGTAGTTCCATCTAGAGGATCTATGACCCAAAGAAGTTTTGCGTCCTCTTTTCCAGATTTGCCTAATTCTTCACCTTCAAAAGCACTATCGGGAAAGGATAATTTAATTGTTTCAATAATAATTTTTTCTGCAATTTGATCAACTTGAGTCACAAAATCAGTAGGGCCTTTTTCAGAAATTTTCAGCTTATCCTTTCTTCTTGCAAACTTATTTATTTCTTTTCCAGCAAGGCGGGCTGCTTTTAAAGCTATATTTATTTTCGGTTCCATAATTTAAGAAAAACAATTGTAAACTATTGCAATGAATGAAACTGATTTAATACTTAAAAATAAATTTGATGTAGAATTTGTTCTTATAGAACCCTCTCATCCTGGAAATATAGGTGCTTGCGCAAGAGCTGTTAAAAATATGGGTTTCAATAAATTAGGCTTAGTAAACCCAGTAAATTTTCCTGCTGATGAAGCTTTTTACAGAGCGAAAGGTGCGAGTGATCTCTTAGATAATGCAATCATTTATTCTTCTATAAATGAAGCTTTGGCAGAAAAAACCTTGGTTTTAGGAACTAGTGCCAGAGAAAGAACTATCCCATGGCCAAATACTTTTACAAATAAAATTTTTGAAGAGGTTTCGGGCTTAGATGGTAACAATAAGATTTCTGTTCTTTTTGGAAGAGAAAAAAGCGGTTTAACGAATGAAGAATTACAGAGATGTCACATGCATTTAAAAATTCCTTCAAGTGAAGAATACTCTTCTCTTAATTTGTCTCATGCAGTTCAAATTATTTCCTATGAACTTAGAAATGCATTATTAACGGATATTGATGTTCCAATTAAAGAAGATATTCCTCTAAGCACTGATGAGGAAGACGAATTTCTATTAAAGCATATTGATGAAGTCCTCCTTGGTTTAGATTTTTACAATCAAAATAGTTCCAGACAAGTACAAGCCAGAATTAAAAGATTATTGAAGAAAGCTAGACCAGATAAATTAGAAGTTGGAATTTTAAGAGGTTTTTTAAGCAAAATAGAAGAGATGCTTAACAAATAAAATCATTCTGATACAATCCTTGATCTGTTCAAGTCCCCTTCGTCTAGCGGTTAGGACACCGGGTTTTCATCTCGGCAACAGGGGTTCGATCCCCCTAGGGGACGCCACTATGTCAAAAGCTCATTTTTGGAGCACACAAGTTTTATTTTTCTTGAAAACTGCCTTTTTATAAGGCATTTTTTTTAAAATTTTTTCAAATCATCATTCTTAGTGGGAAATCGTGCCTCTGTAAAATCATTTTCATTAGGAGGATTTGTGAAACTTGTTTATATAGTTGTGAGACCGTCAAAAGTCGAAGTCGTGAAAAGCGCTTTGTCTGCAATAAAGATAAATGGTGCAACTTTATTTGACGTTAGAGGCTTTGGATCTTCTAAAGGACATACAAGTTCCTACAGAGGTTCAGAATATGTAACTGATACAAATCCTAAAGGCATGCTAATGGTGGCATGCAACGATGATGATGTTCCTAATATCATCGAGGCTGTTCGTGACGTGGCTAATACCGGATCCATAGGTGATGGAAAAATCTTCGTAAACGAGCTTACAGATGTAATCCGCATCAGAACTGGAGAAACCGGTGAAGATGCATTATTGGAGAAAAATGATGACTGAGATGGAATTTGCACTAAATACTTTTTATTTAGTACTTTCTGGAGCTTTCGTTATGTGGATGGCTGCCGGTTTCACTATGTTGGAAGCAGGATTAGTTCGTTCAAAAAACGTTTCAGAAATTGTAACCAAAAATTTAGGTCTATATTCAATCGCATGCGTAATGTATTTGGCATGTGGTTTTTATTTAATGTACCCAGGCGATGATGTTATAAATGCTTATCTGCCAGGAATGGGTACGACTTGGGGCATTAGCTTGTCTGGACTAACCGCAAATTATGATTTGGGTTATTCTGACGCAGCTGATTTCTTCTTCCAGGTAGTTTTTGTCGCAACTGCTATGTCAATTGTTTCAGGAGCTGTTGCTGAAAGAATGAGATTAATACCTTTCTTTATATTCGCAGTCGTTATGACTGGCTTTATTTATCCTGTACAAGGATACTGGAAATGGGGTGGTGGATGGTTAGACGCTATCGGCTACACTGATTTTGCAGGTTCAGGTGTTGTTCACCTTTGTGGGGCTTCTGCCGCTTTAGCAGCTGTTCTTATCTTAGGAGCAAGATCTGGTAAATACGGTTCTGATGGATCAGTAACTGTAATGAGAGGTTCAAATATTCCAATTGCAGCATTAGGTGCTTTTATCCTATGGCTAGGTTGGTTTGGGTTTAACGGTGGTTCTCAATTAGCTGTACACACAGTTGATAACGCAAACGCTGTAGCTCAAGTCTTCTTAAATACTAACGCAGCTGCTGCTGGTGGTGTTTTAGGAGCAATAATTATTTCAAAAGTATTAACAGGAAAAATGGACGTAACCATGGGTATTAATGGTGCTATTGCAGGATTGGTTGCAATTACTGCTGCTCCAGATACACCTTCAGGCGGACTCGCTACAATCATTGGAGCAGTCGGTGGTGTGATAGTTTATTTTTCAGTCGTATTCTTTGACTCAGTACTTAAAGTTGATGACCCAGTTGGGGCAATATCAGCTCACGGTACGGTAGGTGTTTGGGGAATCATGGCAACTCCATTATCAGGAGCTGGTGCATTTGGCACACAAGCAATTGGAGCTGTCTCAATATTCCTTTGGACTTTTATAACTGCAGGAGCAACGCTTCTTGTCATCAAAGCTATTATGGGACTTCGTCCTACTCTAGAAGATGAGATGGAAGGAATGGATGCTTCAGAAGTTGGAGTCTCAGCTTACCCTGAGTTTTCAGAGTAAATTCTCCCCCTATAAAAAGGCAGATCGAAAGATCTGCCTTTTTTCTATAAAAAAAGGGAGACTAAAGTCTCCCTTTTTATCGCTATCAATAATTAAGCTACGTGCTTAACACCACGGTAAATTCCTTCACCTGACGTGTTAGACTTTTCACTTTTAATAGCATCGTGCTTAGTACCTCTGTAAATACCTGCTTTTGGAGATTTCTCATCCTTTGAGATATTTTCAGGAGTAACTTTGATACCTCTATAAGTAGTCATATCGTGCCTCCAGTTTTCGTTTCGATTTCGTACATGCATCTTAAGATACACACCCTTCTCAACGCGTTCCTTCGGTAGATATTCGGTCTCGTTCCCTTATCGGTACTTGCTTGCCTTTCTTTAAATCTTAAAGAAAGAGGTTTTCCTATCTTCCTACTTCCGTTCTTTGCACCTTATTGATACTAAGAATGAACGATTATTGTGCAATTATAGAGTTAAGGTACTTTTTTTCAAGTTTTTTTAAAAATTTTTTATTTTTAATTTAATTGTAAATAAACAACTTATCGACATACACACTAGATATAGACTTCAAAGAAGATATAATCCGTCCTTGATGAAATTTTTAAAGTCTCTACTCATTCTTGGTTTATTTTCAACTGCTCAAATTTTAATTTCAGCAGATGAAGAGCTCGTGGTTACAGGTTCTTATCTTAAAGATAAAACTCTTGAATCTTCTCCGGTAGATGTTTTATCTGCAGCAGATTTAGAAAATTTAAATATCTTTTCTTTAGCAGAAATTGGAAAGTATATTCATACTTCATCTGGTTCTCATTTTCAAAGCGATTCTTTAGAAGGAACGGATCAAGGAATGGCTAATATAAATCTCAGAGGTTTAAATTTATCAGCGACGTTAGTAATGATTAATTCTAAGAGAAACACTTTAGCCGGATTGCCTGCAGAAAGCGGAGATAGCTATGTAGATATAAATTTAATTCCTCAAATTGCTGTTGAAAGAATTGAAGTCTTAAAAGAAGGAGCTACTTCTTTATACGGTTCAGATGCTATTGCTGGAGTAGTAAATTTCTTAACCTATAATAATTTTGACGGAGGAAAGTTAAAATTTTCAAACCAAAAGACGCAACATTATGGACAGAATGAAAGGAAACTAGAGTTTCTTTACGGAAATAGTTTGAACGATATCAATTTGGTTTTAGGTTTAGAGATTTTAAATCGATCTAGTTTGCCCTCAAAAAAAATAGAAGGCATCTCTGAACTTGGAGTAAGCATGTTTGGAAATAGTTTTGAAGCAACAGTGGATGGTACTAATGGTACAGGGGCTTATGAAGGTAATGTCTATTCTTCTGGAGATATTATTCAGGATTCTAACTGCCTTCAAAATGGAGGTATTCCTAATTTCTCAGCTTATGGAAAATTATATTGTGGATTTTTATACGGTGACAGGTTTAACATCACAAATGATGAGGATCATGAAAAGATTTATTTAAATGCTAATCAATCCTTCGAGAAGTATAGTTTTTCCTCAACCTTTATTCTTTCAAGTGTAGACGTAAACGATAATCCCCAATCTCCATCTTATCCAGCATTGTCATTTCCAGTAATAGGAGTAGGAAAAGCAGGTAGCCCATTCAATAATCCTGTCAAATGGAATGGCAGACCATTGGGCGCTTCGTCACCTTCTCCATTATCACCAAAAGAAATAGATCAATTCCATTTTTCAACTAATCTTAATATCGATTTAAATAAAGACGACAAAATGAAATTAGCTATCACTCATAGTGAGCATGAAAATTCAATGAGTCGTCCGGATACCATTAATTCAAGATTGATAGCCGCTTTGAATAATACTGGAGGCCCAAATTCTGATCTAACATGGAACATCTTTGACTCCTCTCAAAATTCAGAAACATTAAAAAACTATATTTCAGGCAGGGAAGATTCGATTCATAAAGCAAAATTATCTATTTTTGATTTTCTCTATGAGGGTCAAATAAATAATTCTAACTATGTTGTAGGTTTTCAAGCTGGTTTAGAAAGCCTTGATGTAACTTGGAATGACTTAGCCAGAGTTGAATTTGATGCTGATGGTAAAATGACAAAATCTGCAGATTTATTATTTTTAGGAGGCGGATCAAATGTTAATTCTGACAGAGAAAAATATGCGGTTTTTTCTGAATTTTATCCTCAGATAAGTAATGATTTAGATATAAAAATTTCAGCAAGGTTTGAAAAAATTGGCGATGAATCCTCATTTGATCCCAAAATATCTCTAAAAAAATACATAAATAATAATTTAATATTAAGAGGTTCTCTTGGAACTTCTTTTGCTATGCCTTCTTTGGGTCAGTTGTATTCTGCAAATACATCGTTGAGCAACGTATCCGGAACTTTTATTCGAGTTTCTAAGGTAGGAGATCCAGATCTAAAACCCCAATCATCAACAAATTCAAATTTTGGAATTATTTATCTTTATGAGGATAGGAAAATTTCTTTAGATTATTGGCAAATAAATTACAAAGACCGATTAACCGTTGAAAGTGCCAAAACCCTCTATGCTGCAAATCCTAATAATCCAATTTTTACTTACAATTCAGGAGTGCTTTTTGCAGCTAATGTAAAATATATTAATGAAGAAAAAACAGATTTATCTGGTATAGATTTTTCTTTCGAATCTGGAAAATACAACAGTAGTTTTGGACAGTTTGACTATAAGATAAATGGTACTTATTTAATGAAGTATGAAACTACTCAAGGAGGCACTTCAATAGAGAGGGCTGGAAGATTTAATCATGATATTGATGGATATTCTCTTCCTGAATACAAAGTGAATCTATTTGCCTTATTGGAAAAAAACCTTAATAAATATACTTTCAATGCCAGATATGTAAGTGGTTACGATAACCATAAAAAACTGCTTGCACGAGCAATTTCTGTTGGAGGATATTCCAATAAGGTAGATTCTTCTTTAATGTATGACCTTGGATATAAACGTGATTTCAAAAATAAAAATTTAAAGTACAATCTTAATTTTTCAATACTAAATCTTACCGACGAAGACGCGCCTAAGGTTAATAGTCAGCCAGAATTTAGTTACGATCCAAGACAAATAGATCCTAGGGGAAGAATATTTGCGTTTGGAATTGAATTAATTTTGTAATTTTTCTAGGGCAATTAAGGATTTTTCATGGCGACTATTGACCAGTCATTAGACATTGAAGTTTCAGAAGAGGTAATTGAAAAGGTATCTAGTCCGGAAACCCTTTCTATATGGGGTTTAGCCTGGCCATCAATAATTGCCAATATACTTTTCGCTGCTGTAGGAATAGTAGGATTAAAAGCAGTAGGAGCCCTAGGAACAGAAGCATTGGCAGCAGTGGGAACAGGGCAAAGAATTTTTTTTGTTATCCAATCTTTAATTATGGCAGTTTCAACCGGAACAACTGCCTTAATTGCTAGAGCTTATGGTTCAGGGAAAAAAAATGAAGCCGCTCAAGTCTTATTTGACTCATTATGGATTGGGGTGATTTTAGGATTATGCACTACCTTCATCGTTTGGATTTATGGAGAAGATATCATTGGGCTTTTCGGATTAAATGAGCAATCTAAAAATTTAGCAATCGATTATTTAAAGTATTCAATGTTATTTTCTGCAATGTTTTCGGCTTCTTTTATTTTTGGAGCCGCTCTTAGGGCTGCTGGAGATGCAAAAACACCATTAGTAATTATGATTTTTCAAAATATTATTAATGTATTTCTTTTAATTGGCCTTGTTAACGGTAGTTTTGGATTGCCAAATTTAGGAGTTTTAGGAGCGGCTTTGGCGTGGGGAATTTCTTTCACCATTGGTACGATTATTTTCCTTTTTCTTTGGCTTTCAAAGCTAACTATCATCCCATTTCCAAATTTTAATTCATTCAATACCAATAGAATAAAATTGATATTAAAAATTGCTACTCCAGCAACTATAGAGCAAGGAATATTCCAGCTGGGTTTATTAATTTATTTTTGGATAATTTCTTTATATGGAACTGCTCCAATTGCTGCTTACAATATTGGGATCAACATACTGATGCTATCTTTTATGATTGGTCAGGGTTTCTCTGCCGCAGGAGCAACTTTAACAGGTCAATTTCTAGGTGCCGATAATCCAAGAGAGGCAAAGAAAAGCGGATGGAAATCAACAGGACTTTCAATAGTCTCAATGACATTTATTGGTCTTACTATTGCAATTTTTTCTAAAGAAATTTCTGGATTTTTAATTAATGACCCTGAAGTCATTAGATTAACTGTTATTTTTGTTTGGTTTTTGGGATCTATGCAGCCTTTAATGGCTATTGAATTTGCATTAGGAGGAGCGCTGAGAGGAGCTGGAGATACGAAGTCACCTTTGATAATAACGATGATAGGTCTTGTCTTTTTCAGGCTAACAGTAGCTTTTGTTTTCTTATATTTTGACTTGCCAATTGAATATATTTTTTCTAGCCTAATGATTGATTATTTTGTGAAAGCTATTTTGTTTACATACAGATTTAACTCTGGAAGGTGGGTAAAAAAATTAGCTTAATTGACAAAATGTCACTGTAAAAATATAAAAAACTGTTATATATTAAAGACTGAGAATATTTTAAAAAGGATTTTACAGATATAAAACGGGGAGGTTTTATGGATAATATATTAGCTACTAACGATTATGTTGGTATTTCATTTTGGTTGGCGACAGCGATTATGCTTGCTTCAACTGTGTTTTTCTTCATAGAAAGATCAGACGTTAAAGGCAAGTGGAAAACATCGATGACTGTTGCTGGATTAGTAACTGGTGTAGCTTTCTGGCATTACTTATACATGAGAGAAGTATGGGTTGTTATGGGAGATACTCCAACTGTATACAGATATATTGACTGGCTCATAACAGTGCCACTTCAAATTATTGAATTTTATTTAGTTATTGCTGCTGTAACTGCAGTAAGCGCTGCTATATTCTGGAGACTTTTAATAGCATCAATCGTGATGTTGGTCTTTGGTTATCTTGGAGAAACTGGATTAATGAATGTAACTGTAGGTTTTGTAATCGGAATGGTTGCTTGGCTTTACATTATTTATGAAATCTTTCTTGGAGAAACAGCTGCAGCTAATGCTTCAAGTGGAAATGCAGCAAGTCAACAAGCGTTTAACACAATCAAATGGATTGTTACTGTTGGTTGGGCAATTTACCCGATAGGTTATGCCATAGGGTATTTCTCAGAAGGTGGAGTAGATGCTAATTCATTGAATATTATTTATAACCTTGCAGATTTAATTAATAAAACTGCGTTTGGTTTAGCAATATGGGCGGCAGCAAAAGCTGATTCTCAGACTGCTTAATATTTAAAAGCAAAAAAAACCCCAGCTTTCGCTGGGGTTTTTTTTATTCTAAGAGCTTCTTGAGATTCTCCCCCAAGACTCAAGAAGCAGACCTCAATTTATAAAAAAAAAGAGATTACGTCAAAATTATTTTTTTATACTGGTAACATAATTAATATAATTTAACAAAACTATTGTTTGTCATCTTTAAATTGATGTAAATTAACCTTTCAATGCGATTGTAGCTCAGCTGGTAGAGCGCGACCTTGCCAAGGTCGAGGCCACGGGTTCGAACCCCGTCAATCGCTCCATTTTTTTTGGAGAAAAATGAAATTTTTATACGCTTTTATTTTTATTATATTTTCAACTTTTAGTTTTTCAGAAGGTTGTGTTAAGAGTAAATGGGGAGAAGATGATGAAATTGGAAACGCTAATTTGATAAGTTCTGAATCCGTTTTAAAAGCATCTAAATTAATTACAAAAGGTAAAACTTATAGTCTTGGCTTAATAATAGACAAAGACACACCTGCATATCCTCCAAGATCAATAGAACTAACTATAGTTCAGCCTTTTCAGCAATACGGAGCTGGTAAAGATGTTTATCCAAATCTAGCTGCTAATGATGATATTTTTAATGGTTGGTTTGGGGTGGGGTCACAAATTGATGGATTAGGTCACATAGGTTCTCCAGAGGGAATATTTTATAATTGCTATGAAGGAAAGGATTTTGCACAAATTACTGGCTTAACTAAACTTGGCATAGAAAAAATTCCTCCTTTGGTAGCTAGGGGTGTTTTAATTAATATGGCTGACTTTTTCGAAGTACCTTATCTAGATATGGGGGATACTTTTGATCTTGAAGACGTAAAAAAAGCCATGAACAATCAAAAAATTTCAGTTAAGAAAGGAGATGTAGTTTTATTTCATACTGGATGGACAGAAGCAAAACTTTTAAGTGAACCAAAAGAGTGGGGAGCAGGAGCTCCAGGAATGATGCCAGATGTTGCTTTGTTTCTTGCAGAAAAAGAGGTCATCGCCGTTGGAGCTGATACTTGGTCTTTAGACGTTGTTCCGGTTATGGACGAAAGAGAACCTTTTCCAGTCCATCCAATCTTATTAAAGGATAATGGTATATATATTTTGGAGGCCATGAATACAGGAGAATTAGCTGAAGATAAAGTAAATGAATTTTTGTTTATACTTGGTCCAGCGAAGGTGAGGGGAGCCGTTCAAATGATTGTTAATCCTATTGCAATAAGATAATTTTTTAAAAAGAATCTGCTATAGCGTGATTTCTATCTCTGTGTCCAGCTTCGTCGTCACGTATAACTTCTATAACTTCTCTTAAGGTTGCACTTTTATCTAATCCCCAATAATTTATAGCTACTTCAGGAGCGGGGGTATTAGGTATCTTTCCAGAATCTATTTCATTTAAATATTCCGTATACGAAAAAACTGCTTCTTCTTCAAAATAACCAACCATCCTATGGGCTGTTCTTTTGAAAAAAATGTATAAGATTGTGTAGAAAGCTCCAAATAAGAATTGACCAGCCATAATAATAAATCTCTCGAAAGCAGAAGGCTTTGCAATAGCAATAAAAGTCATTAAATGCATTCTTTCATTATCAGCTTCTTCTAAAAGCTCTTTGATAAAGTCTCCATCATCAATCATTTTTCTCAAAGACTTGAAATGCGCTAACATGCCGCCAACCATACCCGGGACAGCAGCGATTGTTTCTAAAACAACGGCTCTGTGACCATATCTTTTTTTAAAAAAAGTGTCAGCAAAAAATCTTAAAGATCTAGTTATAAAAAGAGCCACACTATCTGAAATACTTTCAGGCTGTAAATGAACCTGGGTTCTTTGATTTAAATTTGAATCAAAATTATTTGGTATCTCATCTCTGCTTAACATGGGAAAACTATATATAACTTTTATTTAGAAGTTAAGGATTATGTCATAATTATTAGTTATATATTCTTTTAAGTAATAAGTTTCATTTACAGAACTTTTATTTAAGAAGTGTTAACCTGCTCTAATGGATGTTTTTGATATAGCAATAGTTGGCGGTGGTCCTGGTGGAGCCACATTAGCAAATATTTTTGCTTCTAGAGGCGTCAAAGTAGCTTTAATAGAACGACAAAAAGATTTTTCTAAGGAGTTTAGAGGAGAAGCTCTTATGCCTAGCGGCAAGGAAGTTTTAGATCAAATTGGTATTGATATAGATACTGAAAATATTAAATATAGAACAGTAAACAAGTTTAATATTTTTTATAAAGGAACTTTAATTGCCAACCCAGAACCCGATTTTATTGAAAATGGCGAATTTCGCTGGGTATCGCAACCTCAATTACTAGAAAAAGTAATTGAGAAATCATCAGATTATAAAAACTTCAGCTTCTATAGAGGATATAAAGGCCAAGACTTAATCTACGAAAATAACAGAGTTTGTGGAGTAAAAATATCTGGTTCTAATGAAGAAATTGATGTCAAGGCAAGGGTGGTTATAGGTTTCGATGGAAGAAGTTCTATGGTTCGAAGAAAGTTAAATTTTTCCGTAAAAAATTATCATCAACCGTCAGATGTTTTGTGGTTCAAAATACCATATCCTGAAAGAGCTTTTCCTGGTTCGCATGCGTTTTTTAGCTTGTTTCCAAATTCTATGCTTGTTTGCGTAGCTGTTTATGATGAAAAAATGCAGGTCGGGTGGGTAATACCATCTGGATCATATGGTGAATTAAAACAACAAGGAAAAGAAAAATGGATTAAATTTATAAAAGATAAATCACCTAAAGACTTTTCCAAACATCTTCAATTTTGTTTAGATAACAATGAAATTTCAGACCCTTTTGTTTTGAAAATGACTCTTGACCGAGTAAAAAAATGGAATAAACAAGGCGCCTTATTATTAGGTGACGCAGCGCATACCATGAATGCTGTCGGAGGTCAGGGTTTAAACATCGCGCTGCGGGATGCTGTTGTGTGTGCGAATTATTTACTTCCTTTATTTAACAGTAAAAAACTTTCTAATTCTGATCTTGATTTTGCATTTGATCAGATAGAAAAAGAAAGACTGATTGAGGTTAAGCAAGTACAACAAATTCAATCAAGGCCACCAAAATTTATTTTGGTAAATAAATTTCTTATAGATTTATTATTGCCGATAATTAAATTCATATTTAAATTTAGAATAATGAATAGAATTGTAGATAAAGAATTTGTTAAAATTTCAAAAGGTTTCACCAAAGTAAAATTAGAGGTTTAAAAATGGAAAATGTTGTAAAAAGAGAAGTGAGTGAAAATGGAGTTTTGACCGTTACGCTGAACAGGCCTGAAAGTTTGAATAGTCTTAACTACGACCTTGTATTGGGAGTTATTTCTGCTTTTGACGAAGCGAGTTCAAACGATAATATTAGATCAGTCATTTTAACAGGAGAAGGAAGAGGGTTTTGTTCCGGAGCTGATTTAACTGGCGGCGGGTGGCCTGGTGAACCAGGATGGTCTGCTGGAGAATCTGCAGCAAATAGCATGATCATAGGGTTGAATCCCATGATTAAAAAGATAGTAAATTGTCCAAAACCTGTCGTTAATGCGATAAATGGGGTTGCTGCTGGAGGCGGCGCTGGGCTTGCTTTAAGTGGGGATATAATAATCGCCTCAAAGTCAGCCAAGTTTAAATTAGTTTTTGGAAATCAGCTTGGTATTATTTCTGATGTTGGAGCATCTTGGTTCGTTCCAAACCTCTTATCGAGAGCTAGAGCAAATGGATTGGCAATGCTGGGAGAAGATCTATCAGCCGAAAAAGCTGAAGAGTGGGGACTATTATGGAAAACATTCTCAGATGAAGATTTGATGAAAGAAGCCATGAAAATTGCATCTCAAATGGCAGATGGAGCAATTGAAGGGTTGAAAGCTATAGTGCATTCGCATGATAACGCTTTGGTTTCAACTCTGGATGATCAGCTAGAATATGAAACTAAAACTCAAAGAATTTTATGTGATGCTCCTCCTTTTAAAGAAGGAATAATGGCTTTTTTAGAAAAGCGTAAGCCTAATTTTAGAAATCTTAAGTAGATAAATTTTTCAATAAATTTATATAAATATCTCTAAGCGTTTTCAAATCGGCTAAGGATACGTTTTCATCAATCTTATGAATTGATTCATTAAGAGGGCCTAGCTCAACAATTTCTGCATTCATAGCAGTCATAAACCTTCCATCGGATGTACCACCACCATTATTAATTAAGGGCTCCTTACCAGTTACATTTTTAATTGCTGAAATTATTTTTTTAATAAAAAAGTCCTTTGTAGTTAAAAATGGATTTCCACTCAATGACCAATCCAACTCGAAATTTAAATCTAAAGAATTAAGTATTTCTTCAAAACTGCTTATTAAATCTTCACTGCTAGATTCTGAACAAAATCTAAAATTAAAATCCATAATTAATTCACCAGGAACTATATTTCCAGCTCCTGTTCCAGAATTTATATTTGATATTTGAAAAGAAGTTGGTTGGAAATGTTCATTTCCTGAATCCCACTTTTTTTCTTTTAGAATTTTTATTAGATCTGTAACTAAAAAAATAGGGTTAATTATTTTTTCCGGGTAAGCTATATGACCTTGCTTTCCTATTATTTTTAATTTCCCACTCAATGAACCTCTTCTTCCAATTCTTATAGTATCTGCTATTTTTAATGAAGAAGACGGCTCTCCTACTAAACAGTAATCTATAGTTTCTCCTCTAGCTTTTAATTCTTCTAATAGCTCATCAATAAAGCCGTCTTCAGGAGTGCCTTCTTCGTTACTAGTAAGAAGTACTGCTATTCTATAGTCCAACTTTTCTGTTTTTAAGAAAGCATCTAATGCTTCTATGAAAGCACAAATATTTCCTTTCATATCAGCAGCTCCTCTGCCGTAAATATGATCATCATGAGTTTCTCCGCTAAAAGGAGGATGAGTCCATTGATCTTCAGGACCAGTCGGAACAACATCTGTATGGCCCAAAAAACATAAAGTAGGACCTTGAGATCCTATTACAGCATAAAGATTTTCAACATTTTTATAACTTATTCTTTCGCAAGAAAAATTCATTTCTTTTAATTCGGATTCCAAAATATCAAAACAACCTGCATCATTTGGCGATATAGATTCGATTTGAATAAGTTGTTTTGTTAAGTTTTCTAAATTCATTTTTAGTAATTATAAGCTGAAAACATCTGCTAGAATTATCTTTCCTTAAATCAATATAAAAATATTATGACTGAATATATAAATCATGGTTCTCTAAAAGTAGCTAAAGAATTAGACGACTTAATCAATAAAAAAGTTTGTGTAGGAATAGATATTGAGCCTGAAAGTTTCTGGGTAAGTTTTGAAAAAATAATAGAAGAATTTACTCCTAGAAATAAAGCGTTACTTGAAAAAAGAGAAGATCTGCAAAAAAGTATTGATGAATGGCACCTAAACAATAAAAGCAAGTCAATTGATAAAGCCGAATATAAAAAATTTTTAAAAGAAATAGGATATCTATTAAATGAACCAGAAGACTTTTCCATAGAAACACAAAACGTTGATCCAGAAATATCTTCTATAGCCGGTCCTCAGCTTGTAGTGCCAGTTATGAATGCTAGATTTGCTTTAAATGCAGCAAACGCAAGGTGGGGAAGTTTATACGATGCACTTTATGGAACTGATGTGATTTCTGAAGAAGATGGTGCTGAAAAAGCCGGAGCTTATAATCCAAAAAGAGGGGCAAAAGTTATTGAATTTTCAAAAAAATTCTTAGATGAGAATATCCCTCTAACTCAGGGTTCTTATAAAGATATTACTGCGTTTCAAATTTTTGACGGTAAATTGCAAATTACATTAGCTGATCAGACTCAAACTACTATCGAAGATGATTCAAAGTTTATCGGTTATGTAGGCTCAACTGAAAATCCTTCAGGAATTTTGCTTAAAAATAATCTATTGCACTTAGAAATTCAAATAGATAGAAATGACTCTATCGGTAGTGATGATCCGGCGGGAGTAAAGGATGTCTTGGTTGAAAGCGCAATAACAACAATTCAAGATTGTGAAGATTCTGTTGCTGCAGTAGATGGAATTGATAAGGCTGAAGTCTATGGAAATTGGCTTGGCTTGATGAAAGGAGATTTATCAGAAACGTTTTCAAAAAATGGTCAATCTTTAACAAGAACTCTCAATAAAGACAGAGAGTACACTGATTTAATTGGAAACACTTTCTCTCTTCCTGGAAGAAGCACTATGCTCGTCAGAAATGTTGGACACTTGATGAAAAATCCAGGAATTTTAGATGCTAACAATGAAGAAGTTTTTGAGGGCATCATGGATGCTATGTTTACTATTGCAATAGGAAAACACGATGTACTTTCTTCAGGAGAACTATCAAATAGCAGAGCTAAAAGTATTTATATTGTTAAACCTAAGATGCATGGCCCAGAAGAAGTAGAATTAACATGTGATTTATTTGCAGCAGTAGAAAAAGCAGTAGGCCTAGATCCTTTGACAGTAAAAGTCGGCATCATGGATGAGGAAAGAAGAACAACCGTCAATTTAAAAGAATGTATTAAGGTTGCTAAAGACAGAGTGATATTTATTAATACTGGATTCTTGGATAGAACTGGCGATGAAATCCATACGAGTATGGAAGCTGGGCCTTTCATTAAAAAATCTGAAATGAAACAACAACCATGGATAAGTGCTTACGAAGATTGGAATGTAGACACTGGATTGGAAACTGGATTCAAAGGTAAAGCTCAAATTGGAAAAGGAATGTGGCCGATGCCTGATGAAATGCTAAATATGTATGAAACAAAAACTATGCATCCTGAAGCAGGAGCAGATTGTGCATGGGTTCCATCCCCAACGGCTGCTACTTTGCATGCGTTGCATTATCACCAATTAAATGTTCCTTCGGTTCAAGAAGATTTAACAAAAAGAGCAAAGGCTAGTTTAGAAGATATTCTGGAAATCCCTTTATTAAAAGATCCAGAAAATCTTTCTGCTGAAGAGATTCAGGCTGAGCTAGATAATAATGCTCAAGGTATATTGGGGTATGTCGTTCGTTGGGTAGATCAAGGAGTGGGCTGTTCTAAGGTTCCAGATATCAATAATGTTGGTTTAATGGAAGATAGAGCAACTTGCAGAATTTCAAGTCAACACATAGCCAATTGGCTTCATCATGGTCTTACTAATAAAGATCAGGTAGTGGAAACTATGAAGAAAATGGCTAAAGTAGTTGACGATCAAAATAAAGGCGATCCTAACTATGAAAATATGGCACCGGATTATTCTGGATATGCTTTTAATGCTGCATGCGATCTAGTTTTGGAAGGTAGAAATCAGCCAAGTGGCTATACTGAACCAATCTTACATTCGAAAAGAATAGAATATAAGTCTTAATGTGAGCATTCTTGAAGACCGTTTAGCATGGCTAGATCAGGTTAAAGAAGAAGTTTTAGAGCCAGAGAGGCCAATCGTAGATCCACATCATCATTTATGGCCTGGAGAATTGCATTATTTATTAGATGACTTGTGGAAAGATACAGATGACGGTCACAATATTAAAAAAACTGTTTTTATAGAGTGCTCACAAGAATATTTATTAGACGGCGATGAAAGTTCACGACCGGTTGGTGAAACTATCTTTGTAAGGAACATTTCTTTAGAAGCAAAAAAACAACCTGACAAAGCTCAAATTTGTGGAATTGTAGGACATGCAGATTTACTTTCAGAAAACGTTTCTTCAATTCTTGAAAAGCACTTAGAAGAAGGACAAGGCCTTTTTAAAGGAATAAGGCACGCTGGAGGCTGGGATCATCATGATGAAATAGATAATTCACATCACCATCCTCAAAAAAACCTTTATCTTTCAGATGAATTTTCAGAGGGCTTAAATGAACTAGAGAATAAAAATTTGTCATTTGAAGCTTGGCAATACCATCATCAGGTAAAACAAGTAACACTTTTAGCTAAAGAACACCCAAATCTTAAGATTGTTTTAAATCATTTTAGTGGGCCTTTGGGAATAGGCCCTTATCGAGGCAAGCAAAATGAAATTTTCGAAATATGGAAAAAAGATATTAATGAGCTAGCAAAAAATCAAAATGTTTACGCTAAGTTAGGTGGATTGGCGATGCCTATTAATGGATATGAATTTCATAAACAAGCCATGCCCCCTTCCTCAGATCAACTAATAGAAGCACAAAAAAAATATTATGAGTTTTCTATTAAAAGTTTTGGACCCGAAAGATGTATGTTTGAGAGCAATTTTCCTGTAGATAAACAATCCATTTCCTACCGAACAATTTGGAATGCCTTTAAAAAAATGGCAAAGGAATTTTCCCAGGGAGATAAAGATTATCTTTTTATGAAATCAGCTGAGAACTTTTATTCTTTATAAACTATTGATTGAAGCCTTGAATTTCAGCAGCTTCTTCTCTAACAATTTCTGGTGCTCCTAAAATTTGTCTGTTTAGACCAATCCTCTTAAACCAATAGTGCAATCCCAATAAATCAGTGAAACCCATACCGCCGTGGACCTCTGTAGCTTTTTTTGAAATAGATTTTCCGATCTCAGATAAGTGAGATTTTGCCTGACATGCTAATAATCTTGATTCATTTACAGAATCAACTTCAAAAGAATGAGCTGCTTGCCAAACTAAAGAATAACAAGGCTCAAGATCTGCTGCCATTTCGGCACACATATGCTTCACAGCTTGAAAGGACCCAATAGTTCTGTTGAATTGCTTTCTTTCTTTTGAATAAGCGACTGCCTTTTCGATCATCGATTCAGAAGCTCCCAATGTATCAGCTGCTAAAATTATTCTTCCAGCATCAATAACTCTTTTTACAATTTCAATATCCTTTGTGGATTCTTCTAAGACTTCACAATTGACCTTATCTAGAATCAATTCATGAAAGGTTCTAGTTTTATCTACCGTAGTTAACTTGTTAATTGTAAGATTTTTATCTTTTGAATCTATTAAGAACAAAATGCCAGCTTTAGTAGATAAAATAATTTTATCTGAGTTCTCCGCATCCATTACAAATAGCGCTCTCCCAGAGACTTTATTATTTTTTATTTCCAATCCGGCATCCTCTCTAGCTCCAACAAATTCACTGAGACCAATACCAAATCTTATTTCGTTGGATGCAATTTTTGGTAAAAGTTCTTCTCTTTGACTTTCGTTACCTCCAAGATTTACTGCCAAAGGAGCCATTACATATGAGCCTGAAAAAGGAATTGGTCCAACGCCGTTCCCTAAAGCTTGCGATATCGCAACGGCATGAAGCAAACTTAAACCTAATCCGCCATATTTTTCTGGAACGAGCAGGGCGTTAACCCCTAAATTAATAATGCCTTGATAAATTTCTGATTGAAGTTCTTGGCCTTCACCGCTTGTTATTTTTCTTATCTCTTCAATAGAAGCATTATCCGCGAGGAATTTTTTTACATTGTCTTGAAAAAATTCTTGTTCTTCTGATAAACCAAAATACATATCAAACCTCTGCGGTTACTTTTGGTTCTCTTGGCATGCCTAATCCTCTTTCTGAAATAATATTTTTCTGAATTTGGTTAGTCCCTCCACCAATTATTAATCCCAAGAAGTACATATAAGTAAATTGCCACGATCCTCCGTCTCTGACATTAGGATCGTCCTCATAGAGAGTTCCTAACTCTCCCATGATATCAATAGCCAAACCTTCAAGCTCATGTCTAAGTTCTGTTCCAACTAATTTTTGAATCATTCCACCTAATTTCACATTTTGATTTGGATTAATTTTTGAAGAAAGCAAACGCAAGGAGTGTGCTTGAACAGCCATTACCTTACCCTGAACTTGCAGGAGTCTATCCCTATAAGAAGGTACATCAATTAGCCTTCTTCCATCTATAGTCTCTTCTTTCATTAGATTAATTAGTGTATTGAGTCTATTCATTGTTGCATTTGGGTTTGCAAGCGAACCTCTTTCGTGACCCAAAACAGAGTTGGCAACCGACCAACCTTCACCTCGTTTAGCAACAAGATTTTCTTCTGGAACTGTAACATCATCGAAGAAAACTTCGTTAAAGCCTGCTTTAAGAGTCATATCAACCAAAGGTCTGATTTCTATTCCAGGAGTATCCATGGGTATCAAAATAAAACTAATACCAGCATGTTTCGATGCTTCTGGCTCAGTTCTTATCAAACAAAACATCATTTGAGAAAATTGCGCAGTACTAGTCCATATTTTTTGACCATTGATTACCCATTTTCCATCTATTAACTCTCCTTTGGTTTGAAGATTAGCCAAATCACTACCTGCATTTGGTTCTGAGTATCCTTGACACCAAATAGTTTCTCCATGCAGAGTTGATTTAATATATTTTTGTTTTTGTTCTTCGGTTCCCCATTCCAGAAGAGTAGGTACCAACATATCAATACCCTGACCCCCCATTGCATTTGGAACTTTATGCTTAGAAAATTCAGTAGCGATAATTCGGCTTTTGATTATGTCGGGTTCGCCACCATATCCACCATATTCTTTAGGAATAGATCTTGCAAAGTAACCTTTTTCTATAAGTAGTCTTTGCCAGTCAGATCGACTTACTATTTTTCCTGATTTTTCATTTGAATTACCAGATAGTGCATCATGCATTTCAAATTTCTTGTCATTTGAAGAAGTTATAATTGCGTTGCTGTATTCTTTGCAAAAGCTTTCAACTTCTTTTGTAAATTCGTCGTACTCTGAGCCAAATTCAAGATCCATCGTTATCTCCTAAAATTCAATTAATATTTATTTTATAGGCAAAATAAAAAAACACCACATGACTCTAATAATTATTTTAAAAAAAAACAAAAACTGTTAAATTTAATAAGTGAATAAGTTAGTTACTTCAGTAATGATCGCCGCGGCGATCTTTTTTTTAGGTATGGCTGTTTTAAGGATTGTATTTTTTGATTATCAAAATTTTCCCGGTTCTGGATTTTCTGTTGAAGAGCTTTCAAGTTGGAAATCAAGAACTATTGACCCAACCATGTACTTAACGCTTTTGTATTTTATATACAGATATTTTATAGGTAAAAATCCAACCTCAACTATTTGGCCTGTTTACGTAGTGACAATATGTTTTAGTTTTACTCAATTCGTCGCTTTGTTTACTTTTGATAAAGTAAATTTATTTATGTTGGTTAATTTATTAATTACTGTTGCCGCTGTATTTATCTTTAGAATTGCCCATAACAGAAGAAAAAAAGAAGTCTCAACTTTTTAAATTTTGTTATAGTTTCCTACTTTTTAAGAATTAGAGGGAGTTGAAATGGAAACATTTATAAAATTATTGTTGAGTGGATTATTTGTCTTCTTGATTTTTCTTTCTATAGATGGAGTATTTGAACTTAATTATCATACGAATTTTCTTCTCTTGGGGCTTAGTGCCGACGAATTAGAATCCCTAAGAACCAAAACGGTTAGACCTATGTTGTACCTGACAGGTATTTATTTTATTTATAGATATTTCACAGGAAAAAATCCAACCTCTACCGTTTGGCCTGTTTATGTAATGTTTGCATCTTTTTCTTTTGTACAATTTATAGCCTTTTTTACCTCGCCGTTTAGTATCGCCTTGATTATTAGCTTTTTGCTTTCTTTATTTGTAACAGTAATACTAAGAATTGCACACAACAAAAGACAAAAAGACGTTTCTACCTTTTAACCCTTCTAAAAAAGACGTTTATTTTTATATATCAATTCATTTAAAATCACTTTATGGAAAATCAAAAAACAGTTTTAGTCACTGGCGGGTCAGGATTTATTGCTACTCATTGCATTATTAAACTAACTGCAGCAGGCTTTAAAGTGAGATCAACGGTAAGAGACTTGAGTAGAACTAACAAACTAAATCAAATTATCTCTGATGGACTGCAAGAATATGAAGGGCAATCAAACTTAGCCATAGATTGGAAAGTTGCGAACTTAACTAGCTCAGAAGGCTGGAAGGAGGCTATGGAGGACTGTGATTATGTTCTTCATGTCGCTTCGCCAGTTATGATGGAAAACCCCAAAGATGAAAATGAATTAATCACTCCTGCGCTTGAAGGCACAAAAAATGTCTTAAAAGCAGCTTCTGAGGCTGGAGTTAAAAGAATTGTAGTGACATCCTCTGTTGCAGCAATACTTTATGGGAGAGATGATGAAATTGATGAAGAGTTCTCATTTAATGAAGAACATTGGACCGATGTAAATCATAAAAATACAAGTGCTTATGCTAAATCCAAAACACTAGCAGAAAAAGCTGCTTGGGAATTTATAGAGAAGGATTCTAGCGGCATGGAACTTTCTGTTGTTAATCCAGCAATGGTTTTTGGACCTGTTCTTGAAGAAGATTATGGGACCAGTGTTGGCGTAATTCTTGAATTGATGTCAGGCAATTACCCTATGGTGCCAAATATGGATATGGGAGTGGTAGACGTTAGAGATGTTGCAGATCTTCAATTGCTTGCAATGACCCATCCTGAAGCAGCAGGGAAAAGATTTGTTTGTTCAGAAAGCAACATGATGATGAAAGAGCAAACTGACTATCTAAGAGATGCTTTTCCAGAATTTCAAAATAAAATTCCATCTCGCGAAGCACCTACTTGGCTTTTAAAACTTTTTGCTTTTTTGAGACCACCTTTAAAAATGATTTCTCCCGAACTTGGAAAAAATAGAAAATTGGATTCATCCAGAGCAAGAGAAATGCTAGGTTGGAAACCTAGACCAGCTAAAGAAGCAATTAAAGCTGCGGCTGATAGTTTAATTAAGTTCGATTCGCTAAACTAAATATTAGTTTCTAAACTCTCTTCTTTCTCCTCTAAAAACGCAAGTTAGATGATAAACAGTTGAAACTTCCTGAGTAACATTTTGAGTGATCTCATGATTTTTATACATACAGAAATTGGCCATCATGAAGGGTAAATCTGTTTGTTTTTCAGTCATAACGTAAAGAATATCGTTCTTTTCACAGCCTTTTTCCTCAAGTTCACTTTTAATAGTTGTTAGGTCAAGGTTAGGAACTAAACAAATATCATTAAAGCCCGACCAGGTATTTAAGCTAAAAATGAAAATCAAAAATAATATCTTTTTCATGTAAAATAATTGTAAACGAATGAAACACTTACTCATAATCCTTGTTCTGTTTTTAGGCTCTTTGTCCGGAGAAGAAATGGTTATTGGGAAGAAGTCTATATCTCCAGGGATAGAGTTTATTTTTGAAGCAGCTCCGAAAGATATAATATTTCCGAATAGTTTGTATCTATCAGAAAACGAGACAGATATTCATATTGAAATGCTCGCGAGTTGGAAGGAAGACAATCTAGCGTCAGCTCCTCCTGGTAGTTTTGTAGCTTATTTAGAAGTAGAGGCACTTATAAAAAATATAAATGGTACAACTAACAAAGTAAACCTAACTCCACATTTAAACCTAATTGATAATTTGCATTATGCGCAGAATATAAAATTGCCGGGCAGTATAGATGATTCTTATGATGTGACTTTCAAAATATCACCTCCCAGAAAAGAAGTTTTGGGAGTTCATTTTGACTGGAATGAAAAATTTGGTGATTTGATTAAAGAGACGTCTTTTACTTTTCAAAATCTTAATTTCAAAAAAATTGCTCTTAAAACTAGAAGATAATAATTTTTTATAGAGAGTCTATAAAATTTGAAATTATTTTTTCTATTTCTTCATCATGGCTGAAGCTCATATAGTGATCTCCGCCCTCTACAACATACAGCTCTGATTTTGAGATTTCCTGGAAAGCCTTTTTAGCATGTCGCATATCGACATTTATATCTTTCGTTCCATGGACAATCAAAGTTGGACTTTTAATCTCATTTAAGGGGAGAGATATGTCTTTAAATTTATCTTTATCGTTTTCCCAGCCGTCTATTCTTAAACTTAGCGGCCAAATAGACCAAAATAATTTTTTTAAATTTTCAGTATTTTTTTCGCTTTTCAAAACAGATTTTTGATTATTGATATCCGGTATTAAAAAAGAAACCATTGCCTCAGTTCCGTTTTTTTCAAGACTAGATAATAATTTCCACATATCAAGGTCAGAAAAATCTCCTATATCTCCAGACTGATCTTCGGCTACAGTCCAAGAGTGAGTGAGAGCCTCAAAGAGGATCAAACCTTTGGTCCTTTCAGGATAATTAGCTGCAAACTCAATGGCTGAAGGACCACCTCCAGAAACACCCTTGATAATCACAGAATCTATATTTAATTCATCTAGCAATGCACTGAATAATTTAGCCTGATCTTTGGGGCTTTCTCCAGAAGTAAGTGGAGTTCTTAGATAGCCGGGCCTGCTTGGAGCTATAGTCCTAAAGCCAGCGGTTTCTATAATTTGATCATAACCACCAGGGCTTCCATGAATTTCTAAAATAGCAGGACCAGAGAAGCCAATTTCTGCGTACTCAATTATTCCAAATCTAGTTTTAATTAGTTTGCTTTCAGATTCTAATCTCTGAATAGTATTTTTTTTAAAAACTTCAAATATTTGTTGTTCTTCTGTCATATAACTTTCTCCTAAAAAATTAAGAGAATACAAAAATAAAAAAAATAATAGGCCGTTTTTATTCATATACCAAGAAGTATAAAATTAATTTCTGCTTTATGTATAATTTCACTTCAAATTAAGATTTGCGGGCATGGTATAATGGCTATTACTTCAGCCTTCCAAGCTGACGATGCGGGTTCGATTCCCGCTGCCCGCTCCATCAACATAGGAGAGTGTTATGGAAAAAATAAACCAAGTATTAGAAGCTGCTTTAGAAGAAAGTAATATCCCTTATGCGGCTTATGCAGTGACTAATTCCAAAGAAACCTTATTTTCAGGTTCAGTAGGTTACGAAGACTTAAAGAAAACTAAACCTCTTGAAACTAATGCAATCTTTAGAATTGCCTCAATGACCAAAGCTTTAACCACCTCAGCCTTTATGATACTTGCTAAGGAGAAAGAATTAGATCTTCATTCTCCAGCTGAAAATTACATCGATAATTTAAAGAGCCTTCAGGTTGCCTCTGTCGAAAATGATGAAATTATTTATAGTGAACCGGAAACAAAAGTAACTTTGCATCAATTATTAACTCATACATCAGGATTTGGATATGATTTTCATCATGAAACACTTTCTCATCTTTTATTGGATGAAAAAATAGTTGATCTGTTAGATAAAGAAGGAAAGTTCTTAGAGGCTCCTCTAATAGAACAACCTGGTAAATACTGGCATTACGGTATTGGATTGGGTTGGATTGGTAGAATTATTGAAACTTTATCAGAACAATCATTGAATGATTACATGACAGATAAATTATTTAAACCTCTAGAGATGAGCAACACCTCCTTTGACATATCAACAATTGGTGAGGATAGATTGCCTAAAATTTACTCAATTGAAGAAGAAGGGAGCTTAATTGACATTAGTGAGCTAATGTCGTCTCCTCAAATAGACAAATTTGCTTACGGCGGTGGTGGGGTATTTTCTTGTCCCAATGACTATGCAAAATTCTTAAGAATGTTCCTAAATGGTGGCAAGGTCAATGGAGAGAATGTATTAAGCATTGAAACAGTCAAACAAATGACTACTAACCAAATTGGTGAACTCAACGTACCTTTTCAACCAACATTTAACCCTAGTATTATCGCTCCAAACGAATGGTTTCCAGGAATTGAAAAAAAATGGGGCTATAGTTTTATGATTAACTCAGAAGATGTGCCAAATAGAAGGACCAAAGGCTCATGTGCTTGGTCAGGGATTATGAATACTTTCTTTTGGTTCGATCAACAAAAAGATATTGGCGGAACTATTATGATGCAAATTGCTCCCTGTTATCATGAAAAACCCAAGCAGGTACTTAAAAGATTTGAAGAAGCCATTTATAAATCTATTTAATATTAATTAAGTTTAATTAATATTCTTGAAATAAAAATCCTGTAGTTAGATGAACAAAAGCTTTTGCTCCCAATTCTAGAGAAGGATCACTTACCTCAAAATAAGGAGAATGATTTCCTGCTACTTTTGTCCAATCTTTTCCTTCTTCAGTTACTCCGAGAAAGAAAAAGAAACCTGGTACTTGCTGAGCATAATAAGAAAAGTCTTCCGCTCCAGTTGATCTATCGGTTCTTACAAGAAATTCTTTAGAAGCAACCACATTTTCCAATATGGGTATTACCCTAGCTGTTAAATTCTCATCATTAATGGTCAGAGGATAATTTGCGCCATTAGGAATAGTTACCTCTGCTGAGCCTCCGTTCATAGCTGCAATGCTCTCTGCAATTGTAGTCATTTCTTTAATGATTATGTCTCTCATTTTTGGATCATAAGTTCTGATTGTTCCTTCTAAGACAACTTCATCAGGGATGATATTACTTCTCACTCCGCCATGAACACTCCCAACAGAAACTACAGCTGGTAAATTTCTTATATCCAACTTTCTAGAAACTATTGTATTAAAGCTATTGACGATTTGAGAGCTGATCATAACTGGATCAATGCCAGCCCAAGGAGTCGAGCCATGTGCTTGTTTTCCTTTTATAATGATTTTCCAAGAATCAGCAGCAGCCATAGTTGGACCTTCTCTATAGGCTATTACACCATGGGGTGCTGGATTTACATGAAGACCATATATAACGTCGGGTTTGCGTTCATCAAAAATGCCTTCTTTCAGCATAAGTTTTGCACCACCTTCTTCCCCTACAGGAGGGCCTTCTTCGGCGGGCTGAAAAATAAACATAATTGATCCAGGAATTTTATCTTTATTTGCCGTAAAAAATTCTGCGACGCCCATTAAAATAGCCATATGCGCATCATGACCACAAGCATGCATGACGCCAACCTCCAAACCATTATACTTAGCTTTTTGTTTTGAAGCATAAGGTAAGCCTGTTCTTTCAACTACTGGTAAAGCATCCATGTCTGCTCTCAGAGCAACAAAAGGCCCAGGTTCAGAACCTTCTAAAATGGCAATAATGCCTGTTTTAGCTATCCCAGTTTTTACTTCTAAGCCAATTTCCTTTAAATGACTTTCAATATATTTAGCAGTTTTGTATTCTCTGTTTGAAAGCTCAGGAAATTCATGAAGATGACGTCTCCATTTAGTTATTTTTTCTTGCAACTCATCAGCTTGATTTTCATATAAATTAACTATTTCTGACGAATCTGAAATCAGAAAAGACGAAGATAAAAAAATATATATTAAAAAAATTTTTTTCAATTCGAGCTCTCTTTAAATAATTGATCTGCTACATAAGGATTGGTTAAACGTTCTTGTCCAATTGTTGAAATTGGCCCATGACCAGGAATGAAAGTGATGTCATCACCCAACGGCAAAACTTTTTCCCTTATAGCTGCAATTAAAGCATCCATACTTCCGCCAGGTAAATCTGTCCTTCCCACAGAGCCTTGAAACAAAACATCTCCGACGATAGCTAATTTAGATTCCTTGTGATGAAAAATAACATGTCCAGGCGTATGACCTGGACAATGATAAACGTCTAATTTTTCTCCATCTAATTCGATTTGATCTCCTTCATTTAACCATCTATCAGGAGTGAAATTTTGTGCACTATCCATTCCGTAGGATTTGCCTTGCATTTCTAATGTTGAAGTTAGAAATTCATCTTCAATTTGAGGGCCTTCTATATCAACTTTAAAATTATCTGCTAATTCTCTTGCTCCAGCAGCATGATCCAAATGTCCATGGGTGATAAATATTTTAGACAGTGTCAAGCCTTGATCATCAATAAATTTTTCTATTATCTCTAAATCTCCGCCTGGATCATTGACCGCAGCTATTTTAGTATCTTCTTTCCAAATTACTGAACAATTTTGCTGAAAAGGAGTAACAGTGATGATTGCAGCTTTAAGTATTGCCATTTTATTAATTTATGTTGATATTATAACTGATGGAGTTCAAAGTTTTAGATGCAAACGGTGTAAAAATTAAAACCGCTATTGAAGGAGAGGGCCCTTTAGTATTGATGGTGCATGGATGGCCCGAAAGCTGGTATAGCTGGCGTTACCAAATACCAAAAATTGCTGAGGCTGGTTATACAGCAGCAGCCATTGATGTCAGGGGCTATGGTGAATCTGATAAACCTCATGAAATTGATGCTTACTCACTTAAAAATATCAGTAATGATGTAATTGGTGTAATTGATTCTCTTGGATTTGAAAAAGCAGTTTTGGTAGGACATGATTGGGGAGGACCTATTGTTCATACCACAGCATTATTTAATGAAGATAGAATTAGTGCTGTTGCTGGTCTTTCAGTTCCATACACTCCCAGGGGAGAAATGTCTCAAATAGAATTATTCAAAATGGTTTTTGAAGGCAAGTTTTTTTATATTCTCTATTTTCAAAAAGAAGGAGAAGCGGAAGCAGAATTTGAGAAAGATTTAAGAAAAGGATTGGAGCTGACTTATTTTTCTGGGGATGCTAGAGGCATGCTTAGGCGTTTCGAATATACAGAAGAGACTTTAGACAAAGATCCGAATGCTAAGTTTTTGGAAGGTACCTTTGAGTTTGATAGTTATCCGGATTGGATTACCAAAGAGGAAATGGATTATTTTGTTAGTCAGTTTGAAATGAGTGGAATGCGAGGGCCAATAAACAGATATCGTGCCTTAGAAATAGATTTTGAAGATTTAATAGATTTTAAAGATGCTAAATTGAAACAACCTGCCTCATTTATTACTGGCTCACTAGATCCAGTGAATTTTTTTAATGGCGTTGGCTATAAGGATGCTGATGATATTAAAAATACTATTGGAAGTTACTATGAAAACTTAATTGATATTCAAATGATTGAAGGCGCTGGACATTGGGTTCAGCAGGAAAAACCAGAAGAAGTTAACAAACACTTATTAAATTTTTTGGAAAAAATTACGTAGTAATTTCATCAGGTTTTGAGTATTTGTCTAAATTAATTTCAAACTCACTTAGTCTTTTCCAAATACTCCTCAGTTCAGTGATTGTTGTCCAATTAAATAAAAACAATGCAAAACCACTATGAACTCTATCAAATGCATTAGAAATTTGTATTACCACTCCCAATAAAGCTGCGCCTGTAAATAGACTTGGACCAATAATTAGAAAAGGCACTACCACCATAAATTGCCCATAACTCTCAATCCAAATATCAAAATAACCATAATGCATGTAAAGCCTTTGATAATTAAATCTTATACCTGTGAATAAGCCCCAAAGAGTGTCGGTTTGAGCATAATTTACCTTATCGTCTTCTCCCAAAACTAGATCTTTTCTAAAAGCTGCCTCTACTTTTTGATTGTTATACTCTAGCCCTGGAAGTCTATATCCCACAAACCATGAAATAACCAATCCTCCGATAGATACCGAAAGAGCTGTCCAAACCAAAGAGCCTTCTATGTTGCTAAAGAAAGGAATGGTTACAGATTCACTAAGTGTCCATAAGACTGGAACAAAAGCTACCAAGGTCATGATTGCTCTTACAATCTGCAATCCTAAACTTTCAACTATTCGAGCAAATCTGTTGCAGTCTTCTTGTATTCTTTGACTTGCTCCTTCTATTTCTTCTTCTACTGCCTGCCATCTAGGAATGTAATTAAATGTGATAGCTTGACGCCATCGTAGACCATAAATTCTAGTAAACCACGCAGTAAAAGTCGCCAATATTACATAAGGCATGGCTATAACTAAAAAGCTTGGCTGTCCTTCAAATCCATTTACCAAGTAGTCAGTAGAAATTAGAAAATCATAAAAAATATCAATTCCTTCTTGAGGGTCATCTACAAACTCTGCTGCTTTTTGAAGATGGTCATAAAATCCACCATACCAAGAATTAATAGCGACAGTCAGCTGAACTTGAACCCAAAGAGACGATATTAAAAGGACTAATCCTCCATAGGCCCACAAGGCCCATTCTTCAGATTTATAAAATGCTCTAATCATATTTTTAATTTAAAATTACTTCTTTACTTTTATCTGCATGAACTCGACAAAAAATAAATTAAATAAAAAATCTAAAATGCCTTTTAACATCAACAGAAAGAGTTTTCTGGGTGTGTTGAGTTTAGCTTATCAAGAAATTATAGATAGTTTTTTAACTAAAACAAAAATTAAAAAACCTAAAGAAGAAGAAGTTTTAGACTTAGTTAGATTAAAAGCAACTAAAAATGACCCCAAATCAATTCTAAAAATAATCGATGCTTACGCGTACAGAAAAACTTTTTTGATGAATATTGGAGACCAAAAAGGACTATTATTAGAACAGGCCATCAAAGATTCAAATGCAAAAAATATTTTAGAATTAGGTGTTTATCTTGGGTACTCATCCATAAGGATATTAAATAGTCTGAGAGAAGATTCCAAACTTACTTCTATAGAAGCTAACGAAAAATTTGCCCGAATAGCAAAAGAACATATCTCGATAGCTGGCTTATCCAAGAATCATGATCTTAAAATTGGCACATCTAGTAATTTAATAACCGAGCTTAACGACCCGTTTGACTTTGTTTTTATTGATCACTGGAAAGACCTTTATTTGAGTGATTTAAAACTTCTAGAAACAACGGGTTTATTAAAAAAAGGCGCATGGATATTTGCCGATAATGTCGTTTTGTTTAACTTAGAAGATTATTTAGACTATGTAAGAACTTCATCTGATTACTCTAGTAAATTTATTCCCACCTTAAGAGAATACTCCAAATCACATCCTGATGGAGTAGAGATATCAATTTATAAGTTATGAAGTTAACAACTTTAGATTTACATGGCAAAAGACACCACGAAGTAGATTTGGTAGTTGAGAATTTTATTTTTAAGAATCAGGAAGATTGTCCTTTATTAATAATATGTGGCAATAGCCAAAAAATGATTTCGTTAGTAGAAATTGTTTTAAAAAGAGTAGGATGTATTTTTGAAGTAGGAAAAGGGCATAATTACGGCACGGTAATAGTGAGAAAAATATAAATGGATATTAAAGATGCTTTAGCAATAAATTCTAACGGCGAAATTATCGACTCTTTTGAGCATGATCTTGATTTGGAAGAGTATTTGGTTGTAGATTTATTTTGTCTCAAAGGATTATTAAAAAATATTTTTTCAATAAAAAAAAATTCAATAAAGGTTTGTTTTAAAGTTTTTTTTAAATCAAAGTATTGTCGATCAACATCTTCACTTGCATCATTTTTAAATTTATCTATATTTGATCTATATAGAGTTTTTGATGATATTTCTCAAAGGTCTAATTTTGAAATTGATTCTAAGAATTCTAAAATTATTCTTTTATTAACGACTATAAAATAAAATGAGCAACTTCGATTTGGTACTTAAAAATTGTCTTCTGATAAATGAGGGGCAAGAATCTGCGGTAGATATTGGTATCAAAAAAGATCGAATAGAAAAAATTGCCAGTGAAATAAGAGAAGGGTCAAAGCAAGTTATAGATCTCGAAGGTAAACACACTGCGCCTGGAATTATAGATGATCAGGTGCATTTTAGAGATCCGGGGTTAACCGAAAAAGGAGATATTCGCTCTGAATCTTTGGCAGCTGTGCATTCAGGAGTTACTTCAACTTTTGATATGCCCAACGTAAATCCAAACACAACAACAATGGAATTGCTTGCTGAGAGAAATCAGTTAGGCGCTGAAAAATCGTGGACTAATTATTCTTATTATTTCGGAGCAACTGAAACAAATTTGGAAGAAATAAAAAAACTCGATCCCAAAGAAACTTGTGGGTTAAAAGTTTTCATGGGAACTTCGACAGGAACTTTATTAGTTGAAGATGACAATGCTTTAGAGCAAATTTTTAAGCACTGTCCAGTAACGATAGTGACTCACTGTGAAGATAACGACACAATGAAAGCAAATTTAGAAAAAGTTAAGCTTGAAAATGAAGAAATCGATGCAAGTTTTCACCCTGTTATAAAAGATGATATTTGTTGTTATCGATCGTCATCTAAAGTAATTGATCTAGCTAAAAAACACGGTTCTGATTTACATGTCCTTCATTTAACCACTGAGAAAGAAATAGAATTATTTGACAATATTGCTACAAAAGATAAAAAAATTACTTGCGAAGTTTGTGTTCATCATCTTTGGTTTGACGAGAGAGATTATGGGGAGCTGGGTAATTTAATAGTATGCAATCCTGCAATAAAAAAAGAATCAGATAGAAATGCATTGCGAGAAGCTTTAAAGGAGGGCTACATTGACTTTGTTGCAACTGATCATGCTCCTCATGTTTTTGAGGATAAAAAACTTCCTTATTTGGAAGCTTCTGCAGGTATTCCATTAATAGAACATTCTTTTCAAATAATGATAGAGCTTCACAAACAAGGTTATTATTCACTCAGCGAAGTTATCTCTTATATGAGTCATAAAGTTGCTGATCGTTTTTCTATCAAAGATCGCGGTTACATAAGGGAAGGATATAAAGCAGATTTTATGATTTTTGATCTCAATAAAGAAACTCTTGTTTCCAACGAAACAGAGTTAACAAAATGTGGATGGACACCATTTAATGGCAAAACTTTTAGTTCATCAGTTTATGGAACAATTATTAATGGGCAACCAATAGTGATTGACGGAAAACTTGTTATTGATAAAACAGTTTCAGAAAAGCTTAAGTTTGATAGATAAGTTAAGGCTAATCTTCCTTTAAAGATTCTCTATTTTCAATTTCTATATTCTTTCTATACTCAGATTCCTGAATATAAATCCCTAGATAGGCAAGGGCAACTGTTAAACTTGCAATGATTAGAAAGAAAATGATTAAGTTTTTTGTAATTTGAGAATCGTTAAGATCTTTTGACATCGGATTATGATACTTAAGAAAAAATAAAACAAAAGTGAATTCTAAAAAAAAAATAATAAACAAAGAAGTCTTGTCTTGGGCTCTTTATGATTGGGCGAATTCCGCTTTTGCAACAACAGTTATGGCTGGATTTTTTCCTATTTTTTTTAAAAGTTATTGGGCTGGAGAGTTGTCAGGTCCTGAAAGCTCAGCATGGCTTGGAACAGCAAATTCTATTTCAGGATTAGCTATTGTTTGTATCGCGCCTTTTTTAGGCGCTCTTGCAGATATAACTAACAAAAAGAAACTTTTTTTAGGTCTTTTTGCCTTTTTGGGAATTATTACAACCGGCTCATTATTTTTTATTGCTCAAGGCATGTGGCTAACGGCAATGTCAGTTTACATTTTTGCTTGTATTGGATTTTCTGGTGGAAATGTTTTTTATGACTCACTTTTAATAAATGTCTCTTCTACTGAGAATAGAAATCGAGTTTCAGCATTAGGATACTCGTTAGGTTATTTAGGAGGCGGTTTTCTATTTGTTTTAAATGTTGCTATGTATCAAAGTCCAGAGTTTTTTGGACTTAAATCAATAACGGAAGCGGTGCTATTTTCTTTTTTGAGTGTATCTGTCTGGTGGGGATTTTTTTCTATTCCAATCTTAAAATATGTAAAGGAAAATTCATCGGATAAAATTGAGATAAAAATTACTTATCTCATTACACAGTCTTTTCAAAGAGTGCTTTCAACATTCAAAGACATCAGAAAATATAAAACATTATCTTTATTCCTTTTAGCTTATTGGCTTTACATGGATGGCGTCGATACGATCGTAAGAATGGCTTTGGCTTATGGTGCAGATATTGGCTTAGAAGCATCAGATATGATTTTAGCTCTAATCATCACTCAATTTGTCGGATTTCCAGCTACAATTTTATATGGAATTCTTGGTGACAGGTTTGGCTTAAAACTAATGCTTTCTATCGGAATTATTGGTTATATTTTTGTAACCATCTTTAGTATCTTCATAACTAACATTTCAGGTTTCTACTTCCTAGCTTTCACGATAGGCCTTTTTCAAGGTGGAGTTCAGTCCATAAGCAGAACTATTTTTTCGCAATTGATTCCGGCAGAAAAATCAGCAGAATTTTTTGGTTTCTATAATCTTGTAGGTAAATCTGCAGTGGTATTGGGGCCTATTTTAGTAGGGTGGGTTGCTTATACTTTTGATAATCCTGATTATGGAATTTTAAGCTTGTTACTATTATTTATACCTGGGCTATTGGTACTTTGGATGGTTCCAAAATATTAAACTAAATTATTTTTCCGCATTACATCCATCAACCCTGAGGCATTGTCTGTCATAATTCCATCGACACCAATATCGATTAAATTTTGCATTTCAATTTTATCGTTAATTGTCCAAACGTGAACTTTTAAATTATCATTATGAAGTCTTTCGATAAACTTTTTTGTAATTATTTTTATTCCTTTCCAAGAAGTAGGAACTTGAATTAATTTTGAGTTATTTGGTTTTTTAAAAAATTTATACATCGCAACTTGCGATAAACCCATTGAGGTGAGTATTTTTGGCTCAAGGGCATTAATTTTTCTTATTACGTTGGCATTAAAAGAGCCCAGACATATCCTATCCATAGCATTATGGAACTTAATCTTTTTTAGGACCTTTTCTTCAATACCTTTTACTTTAAGATCCATATTAAAAAAAGAATTAGGAAATTCTTCTAGCACCTCATCTATAGTTGGAATAAATTCTCTAGCAGGTAATCGTCTCATTCTTATTTCAGATAAACTTGTATGATTTATTGTTACATTTGAGCCGGTAATTCTTTTTAAATTTGGATCGTGAAATGTAATTATTTTTCCGTCTTTCGTTTCTCTTAAATCAGTTTCTAAATATTTATATCCTAGCTCATTTGCAGATTTAAAAGCTTCCAAAGTATTTTCAATAAAATTTGATGTATCACCTCTATGAACAAAACCTTGAAATTTGCTTTTTAAAAATGAATGCATAAAATAATTTTACTTGTATTGTCTTCTGGGGAGGAGTTATGACTTTAACAGCAATAATAATTTTTATCACTTTAATAATTTTTCCCTATGCTTTTAATAGTTTAAAACTGAAGAATCCAGAAAAGATAAAAATTCCTCTTTATGGAAATCATGCAAAATTATCTAAAGGAAAAATATATTATCGTTGGCACGAACCAGAAGTTTTATCTTCTAATGAAATAATTGTTTTGATTCATGGGTTCTCTACTCCAAGTTTTGTTTGGAATGGAATAATGGAAGACCTCTTGAAGACTGGTAGGAGAGTTTTAGCTTACGATCATTTTGGTAGGGGTTTTTCTGATCGACCAAATCAGAAATATAATTTAAATTTTTACGTAGATACTTTAAATGAGTTATTAGAATTCTTAGAAGAGCCAGGAGATATTCACCTAGTTGGCTATTCTATGGGAGGCCCAATAGCAGCAATGTTTGCTCACCAAAATAAAGAAAAGATTAAAACTTTAAATTTAATTGCCCCTGCTGGTTATATTCCTGATCCTCATTGGGTAATGAAACTCTTTATGTTTCCTCTATTAGGAGATTATTTATTCAAAGCTTTTCCATCAATTTATAAAAAAATTTCGGCATCAGAGACCCAAAATAGCGATGATCCGAAAGCTATAAATCAAGAAGAGTTTGAAGATTTCTTTATCCCACAAACCCTATATAAAGGTTTTGTTGAATCTTTATTATCTACTGCTAGAAATTTTGATATGACTGATTCTTCGGATGCTTTTAAAAAAATTGGTAAAGATAAAATAAATACACAAGTAATATGGGGTGACTTAGATGGAGTGGTTCCAATTTCTGGATATGAGAGTTTAAAAAATGATGTTCCTCAAGTACATTTTAGGGAAATTAAAGAGGGCACGCATGACATTACATACAGACAACCCACTGAAGTAGCTAAATATTTATTTGATTTTATTAAGTAGGCGGGAGAAAAAAAACCTCTCCGAAGAGAGGTTTTTAAAAAGTTATAAGACTAACTTACATGCTTATTGTTAAAACAACTGCATCTTGGTTATTCGTAGTTCCATTTGCGTTAGTGTCTCCATGAAAGTCACTGTAGGAAAGATCAACTGTAAAGTTTCCAGCTGGTATGCTGTAACCTACAGTAGTATGAGATCCACCATCAGCTGTATTTGCAGCAATTGAACCATTAGAGCTATCCATATCGCCATAAGCCAATGAAATTGATCCTGTTTCAAGGTCCATGCCCCAGCTTATCTCAGCATAATCACCCAATTCGTCTCCTTCAGAATAATGAAGTCCGACATTCATTGGAAGAGATAAAGCTACGTAATTTTCCGAGAAATCCTTAGTATTTTCTTGGTCGTATTTAACTTGAATAGCACCAATATTGACTCCAATGCCACCCATTTCAAATGTGTAACCACCGTAGTAGTCTAATTCAAGAGTAGATGCACCTACATCGACTGCTGCACCCCAAGTACCGACGTAAAATCCATTTTCAAAGTCGACATCTAAGCCAACGTTGACAGAGTTTTGTCCATCGTTTTGAGTCATTCCTCTCCAAATGTAGTCGGTCTGTATAGCCGCATTTCCAGAGACTGAAATAGCATTAGTAAATGTGGAAACAAATACCAAAGCTAAACCAATTAACGTTAATTTAAGTTTATTCATATCTTCTCCATTTATAAATTTATAAATAAGTCGCTATTAAAACATAAAATTTATAATAAAAGGGTTATTCAGTAATCATGGTTATACTCTTTTTTGTCATTCTGCAAGCAAATGTGCTACTTAAAAATGCGGAAAACCACTACATATTGTGGTTTATAAATAATTATTTAAAAAAAACCCCCTTAAAAAAGGGGGTTTTTAGGTATTATGAAACTTAAATTTACAGAAGGGTTATGTCAAGGAAGAAGGCGTCTTCATCTGCTGTCATAGCTGCAGTATCAGGATCGTCATCAAATTCCGTGTAACCAACCGTTAAAGCAAAATCTCCAAGTTCGAAACCATAAGTTAAGTAAAAATAGTCGCCTGTGTCATCGTATTCACCGTAAGCAAATCCAAAATCACCGAAACCATAGGATATCTCAATGTTATCACTAGCTGAATCTTGTCCTGATGCGAAAGAAAATCCAAAATCACCAATACCAAGACCTAAGTAGGCTTCTTCAAAGTCAACATTGTCAGTACCTGTTAAAGCAGGATAGTCAAATTTGATATAACCAATGTCATAAGAAATATTGCCCATTTCACCTGCAAGACCACCGTAGTAATCTACCTCAGCACCTGATCCAACTGCTGCAGCCCAAGTTCCAACGTAAAAACCAGAATCAAACTCAACGTCTAATCCACCGTTTATAGATGCATCTCCATTGTTTTGAGTCATTCCTCTCCATGTGTAGTCGCTTTGTAAAGTCGCATTAGCAGAAACTGATGCTGCTGATGCAATTCCTGAAGCAAGAATCAAAGAGATACTAACTATTAATAGTTTAAATTTATTCATTACATCTCCTGTTTATTAATTAATAAATAAGAGTCAATTAAACCGGAGAAAATAGAACCTTATATTTTGCCAAAAAATAAATTTGATTTATTAAATGCTCAATTTAAGTGCGTTTAGATAGTTTGATTTAAGGACGTGATCTAATTTAAAGCATAGATAAACTTAAAGTATCTTATTTTTTTTATTTAATGTTAAATGAGCCCTTAAAAATTTAAATCATGAATTTCAAAGCATTTGTAACCGAAGAAACCGAAAAAGGTTTCACTTCAAGCATACAAGAACGTTCTTTAAACGATCTACCTGCTGGAGACGTCTTAATAAAGGTTCTTTTCTCGTCTTTAAATTATAAAGATGCTCTTTCTGCTTCGGGTAATAAAGGAGTATCAAGAAATTACCCTCACTCTCCTGGCATTGATGCTGCAGGCATAGTGGAAGAGTCAAATCTTGATCATTTTTCAAATGGTGACGAAGTCATTGTTACCGGCTATGACCTTGGCATGAACACCTCAGGGGGATTTTCACAATATATTAGAGTGCCCAAAGAGTGGATCATTAAAAAACCCGATAATTTTAGTTTAGAAGAGTCAATGGCATTTGGAACAGCTGGGTTAACAGCTGGACTTTGCGTAAGAAAAATATTACTCAATGGAATTAAACCTGAAGATGGTGATATTTTTGTAACTGGAGCAACTGGTGGAGTTGGTACCGTAGCAGTCATGCTTTTATCTAAACTTGGATTTGATGTAATCGCAATTACAGGAAAAGAAAATCAAACAGATCTTCTTTTGTCTTTAGGAGCAAAAGAAGTAATCAATAGATCAGAATTTGAAGGTGAGATGAAAAGTCCTTTATCTAAACCCAGATGGGCAGGTGGAGTTGACGCAGTCGGAAGCGATATTTTATCTAATCTAATCACTGCGACTCATCAACGAGCAGCAATTGCATGCTGTGGAATGGTAGGTGGCATTAATTTGAATACAAGTATCTTTCCATTTATCTTGAGAGGATTATCTCTTCTTGGTATCGATTCCGCTGAAACATTAATCGAAGTAAAAAAAGAAATATGGCATAATTTTGCCACTGACTGGAAACTAGAAAAAATAAATGATCAAATAAAAGATATTGGTCTTGACGAATTAGATTTAGAAATAGAAAAAATTCTTAAAGGCGAACAAGTCGGTAGAATAAGAATAAAAAATTAATCATGGAAGAAAATCAAGAAGTAAAGTTTGACGAAAAAGCCGCAAATGCAGACAGTAAAGTCGATGCTTTAGTTGCGGTAATTATCATGCTTACTGTTACAGCAATGGTTGTTTTCTGGGTGGCATCACAATAATGGATATTAGAGAACTTTTAAAAAATAATACAAGAATTCCTGTAATAGGCGCTCCGCTTTTTACGGTTTCTTATCCAGAGCTAGTAATAGCTCAATGTAAAGCAGGAATTGTTGGCTCTTTTCCGGCTTTAAATGCAAGACCTGCAGACCAGTTAGAGGTGTGGATTGAAAAGATATCTAAAGAATTAGAAGAATACAAAAAGGCTAATCCTGAAAAAAAAGTTGCCCCTTTTGCAGTAAATCAAATATGTCATAGTTCCAACGATCGTTTAGAACACGATATGGAAGTTTGTGTAAAACATAAAGTTCCAATAATAATTACAAGTCTAAGAGCCCCAAGATTCGTAACGGAAGCAGTGCATAGCTATGGAGGAGTGGTAATGCATGATGTTATTAATATTCGCCATGCAAAAAAAGCTCTATCCGAAGGAGCTGACGGATTAATTTTAGTTTGTGCAGGAGCAGGAGGACATGCTGGTACTTTGAGTCCTTTTGCATTAGTTCGAGAGGTGCGAGAATTTTTTGATGGACCACTCGCTCTTTCAGGAAGTATTTCCGAGGGATCATCTGTCTTGTCTGCATTGGCTCTCGGCGCAGATTTTGCTTACGTTGGAACCAAGTTTATTGCAACAGAGGAAGCTAATGCTTCTCCAGGTTACAAACAAATGATTATTGATAGCACCGCAGACGACATTATGTATAGTGCTACTTTTACAGGCGTAAACGGAAATTATTTAAGACCTAGCGTCGAGGCGGCAGGATTAAATCCAGATGAACATATGTCCGGAAGTAAAGACGATATGAATTTTAGTACCTCAGCTATAGCAAAGAAGGATAACTCATCCAAAGCATGGAAAGATATTTGGGGTTCCGGTCAAGGTATTGGATCAATTAAGGATGCTCCTTCAGTAGAAGATGCAGTAAACCAAATGGTATCTGAATACGATGAAGCGAAGTCAAGATTAGAAAGCTTCTAATTTTTTCTAGATAGTAAAAACTGATCGAATTCCATGTGCATTGTCGCTTTTGCCTCCGCATAAGCTAACTCGTTGGCACTTTTCTTAATCATCTTAAGTTGTAAACCAGGCATATTCTTAAATTTATTAACCCATTTTTTTAAACATGCATCCTTCTCGCTTGGTTTAAAAACTTCGTTTAAAAAACCTTTACTGAACATTTCTTTAGCACTGAATTTTTCTCCGCTTAAAATCATATGCTTCGCTTCAGAAAGACCAACTGCTTCTATAGCCAAGGGCAAGCCAAGCCAACTTAAATTCATACCAAGTTCGATTTCGGGATAACCTATGGAAGAATTTTCATTGGCTATTCTAAAATCACACGCGCTAGCAATTACGGCTCCACCTCCAAGGCAATAACCTTCAATCAAGCAAATTGATAGTTGAGGTAAATTTATTATCGAGTCTACACAATTTCTACCAGCATTTTCATGCCAATGATCCTCAAAAGATTTATTTTTGTTTGCTTCTGCTATATCAGCACCCGCTGAAAAGTTTTCTGAAGTAGAGGAAATTACAACGATCTTTATTTTTTTATTTTTAGCTACTTCATTACACACCTTGGTAATTTCTTTCAAGGCAAGAGAACTTAAAGCATTTAATTTTTTTGACTTATTCAAAGATATAAAGCACACACTAGATTTTGTATTAACTAAAATATTTTTATAGTTATTCATTTTATTTTTGACTGATGAAATTTAGGAAGATTCTTCAATATACTTTTGCGCATCTAGGGCTGCCATACATCCAAATCCCGCAGATGTAACTGCTTGTCTATAAACCGAATCTGCTACATCACCGGCAGCAAATACGCCGGGTTTACTTGTTGAGGTAACATCTCCAGTTAAGCCGCTTTTAATCTGAATATAACCATTTTTCATATCGAGTTGGTTTTCAAAAATGTCAGTATTAGGTTTGTGGCCTATAGCAATAAAAACTCCTTCGACTTTCAAAGAGCCAAATTTATCGAGTTCAATTTTTTCGACAAATTCATTTCCAATAACTTCCTTAAGTTGATTGTTCCAAAGTATTTCTACTTTTCCATTTTTTTCTTTTTCGAATATTCTATCTTGAAGGATTTTTTCAGCTCTTAAAGCATCTCTTCTATGGACCAGATAGACTTTTGAACAAATATTACTTAAATACAATGCTTCTTCAACAGCAGTATTTCCCCCGCCAATTACCGCAACTTCTTTATCCTTATAAAAAAAACCATCGCAGGTCGCGCAAGCACTAACGCCTCGGCCCAAAAAAGCTTGCTCTGAAGGAATTCCAAGATATTGGGCTGATGCTCCCGTTGCTATTATTAAAGATTTTGTAGAATATTCATTACTTCCTTTTAGAACAAAAGGGTTCTCTGATAAATCAACTGTTTCAATATGATCATTGATAATTTCAACATCAAATTGTTTTGCATGTTCTTCCATCCTAACCATTAATTCAGGACCTTGTAATCCGTCTGAGTCACCAGGCCAATTTTCTACATCTGTTGTAGTTGTTAATTGTCCTCCCATTTCTAAACCAGTTATTAAAATAGGGTCAAGTCCCGCTCTAGCAGCATATATGCCAGCACTATATCCGGCTGGTCCAGAACCTAAAATTATTAGTTTTTTTTCTTGAGTCATTTTATAAAAGAAAGATATGTATAACTCTATTATACTTACATAGCTATAATGCAGAATAATATTCTTAAATTTTTTGAATAAAAAGAAAACACCGCTGATTTCTGAATCTGTAAAAGCCAGATTCAAATTGAGTTCTTCATCCAAGAAGTTACTCTTAGACCTCTTCGTCTTATTTCAATTATTGACAGGAATTATCTTAAGTATTTCCCTATTAACATTCTCTATTGATGATTTTCAATGGACGGAATCATTAGAATCGAATGTCTCAAATAGTATAGGAATAGTCGGAGCTTGGACTAGCAGTTTTATGTATTCTTTTATGGGCTTAACTGCTTGGGTATTTTCGATTGTACTTTTTATAAATCCTCTTAATTACTATTTAAAGAAAGATGATATCTCTGATTCGGAGATAGAAGTTAAATCAAGTTTTTTTACATTTATAGGGTTTATCATTTTATGTTTTTCGGTTTCTCTTTTGATAAGCCTTCATCTTGATGATTACAATAATTATTTTCCCGAATCTTCGGCTGGAATCATTGGAATATATTTGTCTTCTCTAATGCTTCCCTACCTAAGTTTAGTAGGTACAACAATTGTCGCTGCTTTCTTCTTCATGGTCAGTTTGAGTTTATTAATAAATTTGCATTGGCAAGAATTGATTTCAATTTTGAAAGATAGATTTATAAATTTTATTTTCTTTATAAATAAAATTACAAAAGAAAGTTTAAAGACATTTAAAGAAAAAATAAGGAAAGGCAAAGAAAAGAAAAATAGACAAGAGTTTTTAAACGTACACAAATCTAAAATAAAATCGATGCCTAAACCTGAAATAAAAAAGGCTGAGTCTAAAATACCTGAAGGCAAAAAGGTTGTCTTAGAAAAACAAGAAGAATTATTTGAAAAGAAAATCCCAGGAGAGATGCCAAAAATTTCTCTTTTAGATGAAAGGGAAGCAAACAATAAAGAAATGACTTCTCAGCAACTTTATGAACTAGATATTTTAAAAGAAGCTTTAATCACAAAATTAGCAGAATTTAAGGTTACTGGTCCAGAAGGAGAATATGCCATTGTTAGAGAAACAATGCGGGGGCCAGTAGTTACAAGATTTGAGGTTGAATTGCCCAAGGGCATAAAGGTTTCTATGGTTTCAAATCTTAATAAAGATTTAGCGAGATCTTTAGGAGTAGGAAGTATAAGGATTGTAGAAGTTATTGAAGGAAGAGAAACTATTGGGGTAGAAATTCCTAATGCTGACAGAGAAAGCGTGATGTTGGGCGAAGTAATTGCTTCAAAAGAATTTGAAGACGCTAAAAGTCCCTTAACTCTTGCTTACGGTAAAGATATTGAAGGTAAGCCTGTATTAGAGGACTTGGCATCTTTGCCCCATTTATTAATTGCTGGAACCACAGGCTCAGGTAAATCAGTAGCCTTAAATTCAATGCTAATGAGCATACTTTATAAAGCCAATCCTCAAGAAGTTAAGTTGGTTCTTATTGATCCCAAGATGCTTGAACTTTCTGTTTATGAAGATCTTCCTCATTTACTATGTCCTGTTATCACAGATATGTCAGAAGCAGCATACGGACTTCGGTGGTGTGTAAATGAAATGGAAAAAAGATACAAACTTATGTCTGCTTTATCGGTCAGAAACCTGGGAGGTTTCAATTCTAAGGTTAATAAAGCAATCGCAGACGGAGCTCCTATTAAAGATCCAACAATAAAAGTAGATGAGGACAAGGGAATTACTGAAAGCGATATTCCTGACCTTGTAGAGCTGCCTCAGATTGTAATCGCGGTTGATGAATTAGCTGATCTAATGATGGTCGTGGGCAAAAAAGTTGAGCAATTAATTGCTAGATTAGCCCAAAAGGCAAGAGCGGCAGGGATACATATGCTTTTGGCTACACAAAGACCTTCTGTAGATGTTATTACTGGCCTTATTAAAGCTAATATATCAGCGAGAATGGCTTTCAATGTTGCTTCATCTATGGATTCTAGAGTAGTACTAGATCAAGTTGGAGCGGAGCAATTATTAGGTAAAGGGGATATGCTTTATGTAGGATCTGGCACTTCCATTCCATTAAGAGTTCATGGAGCTTTTGTGGGTGAGGAAGAGATTATTAGAGTTGTTAAAGATTGGAAAGATAAAGAAACCGTCAAATATTTAGACGAAGTAACTAAAGCGCCGGAAGTAGCTGAAGGAGCGGAGGGTGACGGAGATAATTCTGAAAAAGATGAATTTTATGATCAAGCAGTAGCTTTTGTAGTTGAATCAAGAAGAGCTTCAATATCAGCAGTACAAAGAAAATTCAGAATTGGTTATAACAGAGCAGCTCGTTTAATAGAAACAATGGAATCAGCTGGGCTGGTTAGCGAGATGAATTCAAATGGAAATAGAGAAGTTCTTGCTCCAGGACCAGATGCTGACTAAATCCTATTTATCTTTATTTTTTTTTATTTTTACACTTAATCTTTTTGGAAGTTGTTTAGGGGAGAACAATAAATTATCAAATTTTTCTAAGAAAACATTTTATAGCGCAGATTTTTCCCAAACATTTGAGAGCAAGGAAAGAGAAACAATTTTTGGAAAAATTATTCTAAAAAAACCATTCTTTTTAAAAGTTTCTAATTTAAATCCTACTTTTATTGAATCAGAAATTTTAATAAATAAAAATTCGGTATACCGGATTGATTATGACTTAGATCAAGCAGTTAAATATAAGAAGGAAAAAATAATTAATCAGATTCCTGCAGCTTTTCTTCTTGAAGATGAAAAAAGCATATGTCTAAATTTTTCCAAATTCGATTGCGATATTGATTCTTGTAAAATTGAACCCAAAGATAAAACTTACATTTCTAACATCGAAATTTTTTTTGATGAAATTTTTTTAAAAAAAGTTGAATATCAAGATGCATTTGGAAAAAAAAGTACTATCTCAATTTCTAATTTTGTTGCTAATCCAAAACTATCGTCGTCTGTATTTAGTTATAATTACGAAGTGAAAGATCTTATTTCCTTGGATTAAAATGATTGATATTCAGAATTTAAAAAAACATTTTTCAGATACTAGAGAAAATTTAATTAAAAGAGGTTTTGAACTCGATGAAAAATTCTGGTTAAAAGCTGAAAAAAAAAGAAAGAAAGTTCAGGTTGAAACCGAGCAATTACAGGAAGAGCAAAATAAGTTAGCTCGCGAAATTGGAAAATTACAAAAAGATAAAAAGGACATTTCTAAAGTTAAAGCACAAGCTTCCAAAAACTCTGGAGATTTGAAATTAAAAAAAAATGAATTAGATCAAATTCAACTTGAATTAAATCGTTTTCTGCTAACTATCCCCAACCTCCTAAATAAAAAAGTTCCTCTAGGAAGTTCTGAGGCAGATAATAAGGTAATTAAAAAAAATGGATCAATAAGAAATTTTAGTTTTGAGATTAAAGATCACCAAGAGCTTGGGTTGCTTAGTGATGGAATGGATTTTGAAGCTGCTTCAAAAATTGCTAAATCAAGATTTGTAGTTTTTAAAGATTCACTTGCGCTTTTAAATAGAGCTCTAATTAATTTTATGTTAGATATTCACACTAGGGAGCATGGCTACAAAGAAATTTACGTTCCTTTGATAGTTAATTCTGAATCTTTAACTGGCACAGGACAATTACCAAAATTTGAAGAAGATCAATTCAAAATTGATGACGAGGAGCAGGATTTATATCTTATTCCAACTGCCGAAGTTCCTGTTACAAACTATCACAGAAATGAAATTCTTGAATCCAATAAGCTTCCTATTTCATATGTCTGCCATACTCCTTGCTTTAGGAGCGAAGCTGGAAGTTACGGTTTAGACACAAAAGGCATTATACGTCAGCATCAATTTGAAAAGGTTGAGCTTGTAAGATTCACAGATCCGGAAGATTCCGACGAGCAACTGGAAATTCTTACTTCTCATGCTGAAAATATCCTTAGCTTGCTTAAATTGCCATTTAGAAAAGTAATTCTTTGTTCAAAGGATATTGGCTTTTCTTCGAATTTAACCTATGACCTTGAGGTTTGGCTTCCAAGTCAAAATAAATATAGAGAAATTTCATCATGTAGTAATTTTAGAGATTTTCAATCTAGAAGAATGAAAATTAGGATTAAAAAGAATAAAAAAAATGTTCTTTGTCATACGCTGAATGGATCTGGTTTAGCAATTGGAAGAACCATGGCTGCAATCTTAGAAAACTATCAAAACGAAGATGGAACTGTTTCTATTCCTGATGTTCTTAAACCTTATATGAATAATAAAAAATTGCTTTAGTCTTTTTAATTCAAAAATTAATTAATACTGATAGAATCAAACCTCAATTTAACTTCTAATATTATGGAATTATTAATCTCGTACGGTTTTTTTGTTTTAAAGGCAATTACTATAATTGTATTAATCTTTATCCCTGTTTTTTTTCTTGTGTCTTCGATGCGCCAAGCTCCTGAAACAGGCGAATCTTTAAAAATAAAAAACTTAACAAAGCGATACCAATCAATGGCTAACTCATTGAAGGTCTTGACGATGAATAAAGATGAAAAGAAAAAATTAAGAAAATCTTTAAAGAAAGAAAAAAAATCAAAAGTTAAATCTAAAAAGAAACCAGTATATGTATTGAATTTTCAAGGTGATATTGAGGCATCTAATGTAGAGAATCTTAAAGAAGAGATTAGTGCAATCCTTCAGAGCGAAACTAAATGTGAAGAAATAGTATTAAATTTAGAAAGTGCCGGAGGCACAGTTATAGGATACGGTTTGGCGGCTGCTCAGTTAAAAAGAATTAGAGATGCAGGCATTAAACTTACTGCTTGTGTCGATAAAGTAGCTGCATCAGGTGGTTATATGATGGCATGTGTAGCAAATAAAATTGTTTCAGCCCCCTTTGCAATAATAGGATCAATTGGAGTTGTAGCAGCAATACCTAATTTCAGTAAAATTCTTAAAAAACTAGATGTTGATTATGAGCTACATACTGCTGGAGAATACAAGAGAACAATTACAACTTTTGGCGAGACGTCTGAAGAAGGTAGAGAGAAGTTTAAAAAAGATCTTCAAGAGATACACGATCTGTTCAAAGAGCATGTATCCAAATATAGGCCTAATCTAGATATCTCTAAAGTAGCTACAGGTGAAATTTGGGAAGGCAGCAAAGCATTAGAAGTAGGATTAGTAGATGAAATTCAAACAAGTGATGAGTATTTAATGAACTTTTCAAAAAAACATGATGTTTATGAAATTAAATTTGAAACAAAGAAAAAAATTCAGGACAAGTTGAGTAGATTTTTAAATACCTTGCTCAAAGACTCAATAAATACTTTGAACGATACCCTCAATAAAAACAGATTTAAATAAGAGAGGTAGAAATGATTTTAGCTAGAATAGTTTGTTTATTACCCGGATTAATGCTTTTGCCAAGCGGCATAGGTTGGCTTTTAAATCCAGCCGAAACAAGCGTTGGCTTCGGTTTTATTTTTAATGATTTAAGTTTGGCAGCTCAAAATGCTTTGATTAGAGACTTAACTGCATTTTTCTTATTAGTTCCAATCTTATGCTTGATTAGCGCAATAACGCTTAACTATATTTGGGTTTTTTCTGTATCCATTTTATTTTTTATAGTTGTTATTGCTCATATAGTTGCTGCAACGATTCATGGTACTGGCTTTATTATGCAAATGTTTCTCCCTGAAGTAGCAATACTTATTTTATCTTTGGTGGGAGCATATTTGATTGCAAAACAAAAAAGCTAGAATATTAGAAACTTTTTAACAAAAAAACTTGCAAGAAAGCTTTATCTGATTTAGCAAAAAAAAAATTTATTAAAATATAGCTAGTAGTTTTATCAAATTAGTATTTAATACACACTTTGAAACAATTCACTTATAGGAACATATGAAACTTTACGTAGGAAATCTCCCTTGGAGTATCGGTAATCAAGAATTAGAAGACTTATTTTCAAGCTATGGAACAGTAACTTCTGCAAATGTAATAACAGACAGAGACACAAAAAGATCTAGAGGATTTGGTTTTGTAGAACTGGACTCTGGTGGCCCAGAAGCTATTGAAGCGATGAACGAATCAGAAGTTGATGGTAGAAAAGTTATTGTAAACGAAGCTAGACCTAAAACTTAATTTTAGGCTGTTTTAGAGAATTAGCCCTTTATACAGCCACCCAATTTAGGGCTGGGATGTGTCGTTGCAGACTTTCCAGCCTCCAAAAAGAAAAACCTAAATTATTTTTTAATTATTGCGGCAATAATTAATATAGATATCAGGGCTATCAAGCCTTCTTCTCCAACAATAGAAAGGATCGAAGAAAAATTTAAGACAACAGATCCAAAAAAAGCAGTTTCAGGACCAAAAATAATACCAACGAGCAAAGATACTGCTACAAATAAAGCTAAAACTTCAGTAATCTTATAAAGAAAGTTTTTTATTGTTTCTAAGTTTAACCAGTCCATATTTTTTTAAGGTAAGGGACCCCTAAAAGGTCCCTAAACCTATATCTTTAGCTATCTAAGCAGCTGAATAAGAATGGCTGCAGCTAAAAGCCCAACAATTCCATTATCACCTAATGTTTGAATAACAGCTATAAGCTGGTTCAAGACATCACCAAAGAAAAAAGAGTTCCCGCCGAAAACTATCCCAGCAACAACTCCCAACCCAATCACTCCAACTAAAATTCCAGTTAAACCTGAAACCAAGTCACGTATCATATTAAATGCATTTTCCATAATTTCCTCCCCAGAGTTTATGTTATTAGCAAATAAATTTAATCATATAAAAAACAATAAAATCTATTAATTAGTAAGCGGGGAACAACTTTTTATAGTTTCTGTCAAACAAAGTAATAATATAAGGGCACAATTGTTAAAATTTGCCAAATTTTTTGAATTTTGAACACTTAAAGAAATAAATTACAAAAAACTTTATTAGAACTTATAATTATTTTAAATGTAGAAATGGATTTAAAAAGAAGCATATATAAAAAAATTTATAATTCTAAAGACGGCTCAATTGATTGGAAGTGGAGTGAGAAAGGTTTTAATAGAATTGCTTTGGTGAATAAACTTGTTTCAAAAACTGGCGGATTAAATTGTAATTACCTAGAAATAGGATGCGATCAGAATGAGTTATTCCATTCTGTAGCAAGTTACAACAAAATTGGCGTGGATCCGGCATCAGGAGGAACTCACAAAATGGCTTCCGATGATTTCTTCGAAAAGAATACCAAAAAATTTGATGTAGTTTTTATAGACGGTCTTCACGAATACCAACAAGTGCGTAGAGATGCTTTAAATAGTTTGAAATATTTAAATGACGAAGGCTGGATCGCATTTCATGACTTTTTGCCTGCAAATTATTTAGAACAACATATGCCTAGAGTTGGAAAAGGATGGCCATGGACTGGAGATTGTTGGAAACTTGCTTATGAATTAAGTCAGGCAGAAGGATTAGAATTTAAAATTGTAGAAATAGATCGAGGAGTTGGCTTAATGAGAAAGATTTCTAATGATTACTCTGTCCCTGATCTTTCTGAAAGTTTATTAAAATCAGAGTTTGATAAATTTCTCGAAATCTTAGATAAATTACCTCTCTGTAGTTTTGATGAAGCAATTAAACTAATTGATTAAATTTTTAAACAAATAAATACAATAAAAAAAACTGTATAATTCTTGGTTTCGGAGGGGTGGCAGAGCTTGGTTGAATGCACTGGTCTTGAAAACCAGCAGGTCAGAAATGGCCTCGTGGGTTCGAATCCCACCCCCTCCGCCACATTCTTTTAAAAATGTCTGAACAAGTAAGAATATTTTCATATTTACCAAATCCGAGAGTATGGAAATCTATCATCACTGCCGAATTAGGTGATGTAGATCTTAAAGTCATTGGCGATAAACCTTCAAATTTAGCAAATTGGTTATGGGACTTTGAACCTAAGAAAATTGATTCTTTAAATTTAAATAAACTAGACCATTTTAAAAGATTAAGCAAAAGAGGGTTTAAGGGGACTCTTTATAAAACTGATGAATTTTTAAAGAAGCATCCATTTGGTACAGTTCCTGCAGGTTTCAATTCAGATGGATCCGAAGGAATTTTTGAATCCAATAGTATCATGAGAGCAATTGCCAGAGTTTCATCTAAGAAATCTCTATACGGGGGCGAAGACCCATTTATTCAATCCAGGATCGATAGCTTTCTTGATGCTAACTTAGTATTTGCAAGAGAATTTCAAGTATATGTATTGGAAATTAATTCTCTAAAGCCATATTTGCATAACAGAATGAAGTCAGCTTATTTGTTTTATCTGGATGGCATAGAAAGATCCCTATCAGCAAATGAATTTATTGTAGGAAACGAGCTTACTATTGCGGATGTTTCATTTGTTTGTGATTTAGCACAATTTCTTAGAGAGAGAGACAACAAAAAAATAATTAAAGAACAAGGATTTGAATTAATAACCAAAGATTTTGAAAAGGACTATCCAAAATCTTTCAATCATCTAAAAAAATTATCAAAAAGAGATGAATTTAAAAAAATTATGCTCAATTACTTAGACAAAATACTCTAAAAAAAATTTTAAATCATTTTTTTATAAAAAATTTTTTTTTAATTCAAACTTAGTCTAAAAAACCGTAAATTAGCTATTGAAAAAAATATTCCATTTCATTAAGATAAATTCATACCTTGGTAGGAGCTTCAATAACTCGAGACGGTGAGGAAGAAGCTAAGGGATAGAAGAAGAAGGGTGAGAAGACGGAAGAAATTTCGCCACCTGCAGGGAGAAGGGTAATTCGCCTGCACTAGATAACCCACTAGACCCCTTCAACTTCGTTAATAAAACACCACTTTGTGGTGTTTTTTTTTATACTACATTCATGTCTTCAATTTTAACCGGCATTACAACTAGTGGGACTCCCCATTTAGGGAATTATGTTGGGGCTATAAAACCTTCCCTTGGTAAAATAAAAGAATCCCAGAAATCTTTTTTATTTTTAGCTGACTATCATTCATTGATTAAGCAGCAAGATCCAGAATTAACTCATAAATCTAGTTTAGAGATTGCATCGGCTTGGTTAGCTTGTGGTCTTGACCCCAAAAAGACTTTTTTTTATAGGCAATCAAGGGTGCCACAAATAATGGAGCTGAATTGGATTTTATCCAACACAACATCAAAAGGACTTCTTAATAGAGCACATGCCTATAAAGCAGCTCAAGACTTAAATGCAGAGAAAAAAATCAAGGATTTAGATAAGGGAATTACAGCAGGATTATTTAATTATCCAGTATTGATGGCCGCAGATATTTTAATATTTGATGCAGATTTTATTCCGGTTGGAAGTGATCAAAAGCAACATATTGAAATGACGAGAGATATTGCGCTCAGGTTTAATCATATTTATGGCGAAATTTTTACAATACCTCAGGCTCATATTTCTAAGAGCATTCCATTATTGTTGGGAACAGACGGCAGAAAAATGAGTAAATCATACAAAAACTATATTGAATTATTTTCCGATGAAAAAACTTTAAAAAAGAGTATTAATAAAATAGTTACTGATTCTCTGTTGCCTGGAGAACCAAAAGAAACAAATAACTCTATTCTCTATTCTTATTTCAAAGCCTTTGCTTCTAAAGATTTATTAAAAGAAGTGGAAATTATGTTTTCTGAAGGCAAAGGTTGGGGCGAACTAAAAAATGAACTCTTTATCTTAATAAATACAGAATTAGAAAGTTTTAGAAATAAATATTTTTTCTATCTAGAGAACCAAAAGACTGTTGAATCCATACTGATAGATGGAGAAAAACAAGTATTAACTATTGCGGAAAAAAAATTAGTGGAAATAAGAAAAAAAATTGGCATTAGATCTTTAGATGAAAAATAAAAAAAATATTTTAACTTATCCAAAAAATATTAATTTCGAATTCTTAGGTTTGGAATTTATGCGGCTGCATGAACATGGTCAAGCGATTATTTCCAGATCTAAATGTTCGCATTCAATAGAAAAACATGGCTTTCCTTTTATTATTAACAAATTTTTATCTGAAGATTTTAATAATTTTCAGTTAACAGATTTTATGTTTTTAAGAGCACCTGATTTTCATGGACCTTATTCTTGCAAGCACCTTTCTAGTGAAGATTATTTAGAATTGGAAAGTAGAAAAATAGAAATAAAATTATTAGATGAATTGAACAAACCTAGAAAAGATACTCCTCAAATTTCCGATCAGGTTTTAACAAGATTTAAATATTTCATTGACGTAATTTTAAAAAGAAAATCAATTTGTTTCTTTCTTAATAGATCAATTAATGATGAAAAAAATAATATGAAATTTGAACATGAATGGTCTCATGCCTTAAATGAATATCACGAATATATTATTTTTTCCCTAGATGCAGACGAATGTTTTTCTATCATTCTGGCTTATGATTAATGAACAGGAAAAACCACATAAATCTATATGGCTCCTTTCTGCAGCATTAGCTTGCGTTGGCGCTGGGCAATCAACTGTCTTCATATTAATTCCATCTGAAGTAAGAAGTTTGGGATTTAGTGAATTTGAAGTGGGTTTAATTTTTTCAATTTCAGCTTTAGCTTGGATGATATTTAGCCCATTTTGGGGAAGATTAAGTGATAGGTTTGGAAGAGGTTCAATTTTCTTATTAGGCATGATTGGCTTCGCCTTTTCTATGGCATCATTTGCTGCTATCTTGATTTCGGCTCAGAATCTTCTTTTACCTTTGGCCTTAGTTTTTCCCTTATTAATTTTAACGAGATTAATCAATGGACTTCTTGGAAGTGCTGTGAGGCCAGCTGCCGGAGGTAGAATTGCAGATTTAACTTCGCCAACAACTAGGACAGCAGGTTTTGCTAGATTTGATGCTGGCTGGCAGTTTGGTGTCGTCATAGGGCCTATAGTAGTGGGAGTTCTTTTATCTATTTTTAATGAAAACCTTTTAGCTCCTTTTTTATTTATTGCTTTATTAGGCCTATTAATTGGTTTTTATAATTTTAAAAATATGAATGAAACTGCTCAACCTCAAGATTATGAAAATACAACAAAGCTTAAATTTTATGACTCAAGAGTTTGGCCGTCACTATTAGTTGCTTCATTTATGGGAATATCAAATGCATGCTTAGTTTTAACTTCTGCGCTCTATACAAAAGATGTAATAGTTACGAGTGGAGAGAGCGTTTATGCAGTAGTTGCCATTGGCTTTTCACTAGTTGCAATGTCAGGAATGTTTGCGAATTTATTTATTGTTGATAAGTTTAAGATAAGACCCTTAAATCTTATTAAGTGGGGATGTTCTTTAATTCTTGTGAGCTATCTGTTTTTAGCAAATGCAACCTCAATATCTAATTTATATTTATCTCTAATAATGTTCGGATTAGGATCTGGTCTAATCAGGCCTGGCAATGTAACTATTTTATCTCTTTCTGTTAGCCCGAAAGAGCAGGGAGCAGCTAGCGGATGGATGGGTACTGTTTTTCCAATTGGACATTTAATAACTCCATTTTCAATAATGCCTCTTTACATGCTAAGTCCAAATTTACCTTATTTAGCTATTAGTTTTCTGGCATTATTATTAATAATATTTATACTTTTAACTCAAAAAAAATATTTTTATTATTAATCAAAGGAAATCATGTTTAAAGAAGACTTATTAAAAGGGAAAAGAATTTTAGTTACCGGAGGTGGAAGCGGTTTAGGTAAAGAAATGGCTAAATATTTCTTATCATACGGTGCGGAAGTTATTATTTGTGGAAGAAGAGATGTTGTTTTAAAGGAAACGGTAGAGGAGCTATCAAAAGATACTCAAGGTAAAATTTCGTCCTTTAGCTTAGATATAAGAGATTCTTTAGCAATAGAAGAAGCAATTGACAATGTCTTTGCTGATGGGCCATTGGATGGATTGGTAAATAACGCAGCGGGAAATTTCATTAGCAGGACTAACGATTTATCTCCAAATGCTTTCAATGCAATCGCCTCCATAGTTTTTCATGGCACTTTCAATATGACCAACAGCGTGGGTAAAAAATGGATTGAACAAAATAAATCTGGAAGCATTTTATCTATAACAACTACATGGGTTTGGACAGGATCACCTTTTGTTGTGCCATCTGCTATGTCAAAGTCAGGTATAAATGCGATGACCAAATCTTTAGCAGTGGAATGGGGTCCTCATAATATAAGATTAAACTGTATTGCTCCAGGACCTTTTCCTACTGAAGGGGCTTGGTCACGATTGAGTCCTGAAACAGATAATAATGAGGGATCTTTAGACCAAAGCTCTATGTCATCAAACCCTATGGGTAGAGTTGGAGAAATGAGTGAGCTCGGTAATTTAGCTACATTTCTGATGTCAGATGGGTGTGATTATTTGACTGGACAAACCATTGCCATAGATGGGGCTGCTTATCTTTCAGCCGGAGGTACTTTTTCGAGTTTAGGAAAACTAAAAGATGAAGATTGGACAAATATCAGAGATACTATTAAAAAAAGTAACGAGAAAGATAAGAATTTAAGAAATACTTAATAAATTAAAAAAGGGAGAAAATTATGTCAAATGAAAAAATCCAAGAAATGGAAAAAGTCTTAGAACTTCAAAAAAAATTATATATTGAAGAAAGTACGCCAAGCCTAGAGATTAGACAAGATAGATTGACTAGATGTGTAGAAATGCTTAAAAAATATAATGTTGAAATTCTAGATGCTATTCAAGAAGATTTTGGCAACAGAGACTATAAAGCAGGATTCATGTCAGAAATTATGTCAACAATTGGTTCTATCAATCATGCTAAAGAGAATGTAAAAAAATGGATGAAAGACGAAAAAAGAAAAAGTAATTCTTCTCAGCCTTTCGCAATTAGATCAGTTATGTCCCTGCTAGGTGCAAAATCGTGGATTAAATATCAGCCATTAGGAACTGTTGGAGTTATTAGTCCTTGGAACTTTCCAATCAATCTTGTTCTTTCTCCATTAGGAACAATTTTTGCTGCTGGAAATAGAGTTATGATTAAACCGTCAGAATTTACTCCTGTTACTTCTGACCTTACAGAAAAAATGTTCAAAGAGTTTTTTGATCCTGCGGAGGCAGCTGTCTTTACTGGTGGACCTGATGTTGCAGCAGCATTTAGCGCTCTTTCTTTTGATCACTTGTTATTTACAGGAAGTACTCAAACTGGAAAGCTCGTTATGAAATCTGCTTCTGAAAATTTGGTACCAGTCACTTTGGAATTAGGAGGAAAATCACCTGTGATAGTAGATGAAGATGCTGATCTAAAAAACACAGCTACAAAAGTCATGAGGGGAAAGACAATGAATGCTGGACAAATTTGCTTGGCTCCAGATTATGTAATGGTTCCTAAAGGAAAATCGGAAGACTTTGTAAAGGAATCTGAAACAGCCGTTAAGTCCATGTATGAAAACCTTAAATATAATCAAAGTTATACTTCCGTGATTAATGAAAAACATTACGATCGATTAAATAGTTTAATAGAAGATGCTAGAGAAAAAGGAGCAGATATAAGAGTAATTAATCCTGCGGACGAAGACTTTAGTCAACAAGAAGTTCATAAAATCCCACCAACTTTGGTTCTAAACCCTACAGATGATATGGATATAATGAAAGAAGAAATATTCGGGCCTTTGCTGCCAGTTAAGGAATACGATGACTTTCAAGAGACTATTGGTTATGTCAATTCTAAAGATAGACCTTTAGGACTTTATTACTTTGGTAGTGATAAAAAACGTGAAGATGACGTTTTAAACAATACTATTTCTGGAGGTGTTACTTTAAACGATGTTATTTGGCATATAGGTCAAGAAGATATACCTTTTGGTGGTGTTGGACCAAGTGGAACAGGTAATTATCACGGTTTTGATGGGTTTAAAAATTTCAGTCATGCCAAAGCTATTTATAAACAATTTTCAGCTGACCTTTTGGCTCCTATGATGCCTCCTTATAAAGGCAAGCAGTTTGAATCCACTAAAGACTCAGTATTGAAATAGTTTTTCTGTATAGTTTTATATCTTATGGGAACTAAAGATATATCTCTATCAATTGCTTTCGAATATTTAAGGTCGAAAACTAAAGGAGCAACATCTTTTGTATCTTCTTTAGCTTATACCTGTGTTGCAATCGGTGTTGCAGTTTTAATAATTGTATCTTCTGTAATGAACGGATTCGAAAAGGAACTTCGAGATCGCATACTAAATGTTATTCCTCATGCTTCTATTTTAGGCGTGTCACCAGTTTCTGATTGGAAAGATATTTATTCAGAATTAGAAACTCACCCCAAAGTAATTGGAGCAGCTCCTTTTATTCAGTCGCAAATGTTAATTGGAAGTTCTGATCAAGTTTATGGTTCAAACTTAATAGGAATTGATCCAGATTCCGAAAAGGATGTATCGGTAGTGTCGGATTTTATTATAAAGGGCAGTTACGAATCATTAAATGAAGCTTCGAGTAATATTATCTTAGGAGACCTATTAGCTAGAAAATTAGACCTAGACATTGGCAATCGAGTTTCTTTAATGCTTCCTGATAATAATGCTTCTTTTTCTGGATACTTTCCAAAAATAAAGAATTTTAACGTAACTGGAATCTTCAGAGTAGGAGCTCCAGATATTGATGAAGGAGTTGCATATATTAATATCTCACAAGCTTCTAAATTATTATCTCTTGAAGATAGAATTCACGGTTTTAGAATTAAATTTGATGACTTATTTGATGCTAATTTTTTATCTTGGGAAGTATTAATGGATATTGAAGACTTTACTACCCAAATTTTAATTGCTGAAAATTGGACACTTACATATGGACCTTTATTCGAAGCCATAATGATGGAAAAAACATTGGTAGGGCTTTTAGTTTTTTTAATAGTTCTAGTAGCAGCTTTCAACATAGTTTCAATGTTAATTATGTTGATAAACGATAAGAAAGCTCAATTAGCAATTTTTAAAACCATGGGAATGTCAAAAAAAGAAATAAGAAGAATCTTTATATATCTGGGCGCAATGATTTCCTTTATTGGATCTATAGTTGGCTTAATTTTAGGTCTAGCTATTACTTTTTTACTGTCTTCAAAAATTTTTGAAGAATTCATTAATTCTTTAATGCAAGGTACTTACTTTATAAGTTACTTTCCAATAGACATAAGATTTTCTTGGATCTTTTTTATTTTAATCTCCACTATTATTCTTACTCTAATTGTCTGTTTATATCCAGCAAGGGTAGCTTCAAGAGTAATTCCAGCAGAGGTTTTAAGAAATGAGTAATAAAGTTATTGAGGCAATTAACTTAACAAAAAATTTTTCAGATAATTTGAATGTCATTAAAGCTGTAAGGAATGTAAGTTTCTCAATTTTTGAGTCAGATATAATGATCATTTTCGGCAGGTCTGGTTCAGGTAAATCTACTCTCCTTCACCTTTTAGCAGGTTTAGAAACGATCTCAAGTGGTAAAATTGAATTCAAAAATCATAATTTTGAAGATTTATCATTTGATGAATTAGCTGCTATAAGAAGATCAAACATTGGTTTCGTTTATCAATTTCATCATCTTCTACCTGAATTCAGTGCCATAGATAATACTTCATTTCCGCTTTTATTAAATGGAGAAAATAAAGCTGATGCGAACGAAAAAGCAAAAATTATCTTAGAGAAATTTGGATTAGAAAAAAGGCTTCTGCATAAACCAAATCAACTTTCTGGGGGTGAAAGACAACGTGTAGCAATTGCTAGAGCATTAGTGCATGATCCAAAATTTGTTTTATTGGATGAGCCTACAGGGGATTTAGACAGAGAAACTGCAGAAGAAGTAAGAACTATGCTAAAAGACTATATGTTAGATTCTAAGGCTGCATTGATAATAGCCACTCATGATAGAAATTTTGAATCAATATCAAATTTTCAAATGACTATGGACTCAGGTGCTTTAGTATGATTTTAGGGTGAACTAAAAATGTCTTATATTCTTTTTTCTGGCGGCTTTATTATTTGGCCAATAATTCTTCTTTCAATTATTTCATTAGCCATCATAATCGAGAAGTCATGGAATTTGGCTAGAGATATAGTTTTACCTAAAGATTTAACAAAAGACATAATCTCGCAAATTAAAAAAAAATCACTTACTAGCAGTATGAAAGAAAAAATGGCCCAGGATTCTATTCAAGGCACTATTTTTTTTAGTCTTATTGAAGAAAAAATTAAAAGCAAAACAAATTTAAGGCTTCGAGCTGAAGAGATAGGTAGATTTGAAATCAATAGACTTGAAAAATTCATGACATTGTTAGGAACTATTGCATCTGTTTCACCTATTTTAGGTCTTTTAGGAACGGTAACTGGAATGATCTCTATATTTAGTAATTTGCTAGTCTCAGGAACTAATTCAATTGCACCTCTAGCTGGAGGAATTGCAGAAGCATTGGTTACAACAGCAGCCGGATTGATAGTTGCAATTCCAAGTCTCATTTTTTATAGATCTTTTAATAGAACAATAGAGAATTATTCTTTAGAGTTGGAAGAAGAAACAAATAAACTAATTAATTATCTATCTGGAAATTGAACTTCAAGAAAAAAAAATCACCTGAGATAAATTTAGAAATTACACCATTAGTGGATGTAATATTTTTATTGCTTATCTTTTTTGTTCTAAGCACTCAATTCATCGATTTAAAAAGTATGTCTATTGACTTGCCAAGCATCGATAAAAAAACAATGAGTAATTTACCTGAAAATAGAGTCAAAATAGAGATATCAAAGGAAGGAGATGTTTTGATCAATAATATAATTTTAGATACTTTTTCTCTAAAATCTCTTAATAAAGAGTTGCGTTCTATTTCTCCAGAAATAAAAACAGCGATAATTTCAGCCGATTCAGATACAAAATATCAATATTTAGTAACAATTATGGAGTCTTTAAATAGAAACGGATTTAAAAATATACAAATCAATGGTGTCTCGCAGGTAAATTAATATGGCGAAAAAAAAATCATATTATTTTAGGCTTCTTACCTATGTAAGGCCTTATATAAGCTATTTCTTTATAAGCTTCATAGGATTCATAATTTTTGCGTCTTCTCAAGTAGCAATAGCGGAATGGTTTAAGCAAATAGTTGACTATATTTCAATGCCGGATACGTCTAAGTCTTTATTTTTACCTCTAGCATTGATTGGTCTAGCTGTATTTAGAGGAATTGGCTTTTATTTAGGAAATTTTTTTATGATGTATGTTTCTTTAAATTTAGTCCATGATTTGAGGTCTGATCTTTTTAAATCTTTAGTTTCTCTGCCCTCAAAATTTTATGACGTCAATAATAGAGGTCATCTATTATCAAGAATAACTTTTAATGTTGGCCAAGTAAGGGATTCAGGTACTCAAGCATTAAAAATTTTATTTAGAGAGGGCTTAATAGTAATAGGCCTTTTAAGTTACCTTATGTATCTCAATTGGAGACTTACTTTGGTTTTTCTTTTAACTGCGCCCTTTATAAGTGGAATCATTTTATTTGCTGCCAAAAGACTTAAAAGAGTGAGTACAAAGCTTCAGGATGCTATGGGGGATGTTACTCACGTAAGTTCAGAGTCTATAAATGCTAACAAAGAAATAAAATTATTCAATCAACAGGATGCTGAAAACTTAAGATTTAAGAAAGCAAGCATGGACAATACCGTTGCGTATTTAAAATTTGAGTCTACTAATATTATTGCATCTCCTTTAATTCAGATTATTCTTTCTCTTGCTTTAGCTTTGATTACTTGGATTGCATTGGACTCAAATGTTTTAGAAGTTATGACAGCCGGAACTTTTATAGCTTTTTTTGGAGCAGCAGGAATGTTGGCTAAGCCAATAAGACAATTAACTCAAGTTAATGCAATGATACAAAGAGGAGTAGCTGCAGCTGAAACAATATTTGACCAATTGGATGAGTTACCTGAAAAAGATGATGGCGAGTTAGTTTTAAATGAGTGCAAAGGAAATCTTAAATTTAGAAATGTTTCTTTTAGCTACGAAAATTCTGAAGAAAAAACATTAGATAATTTATCTTTTGAAGCTCCATCTAATAAAACACTTGCAATAGTTGGTGCCTCTGGAGCAGGAAAATCAACTATAGTTAATTTAATTCCTAGGTTTTATGAAGTATCAGAGGGAAAAGTTTTGTTAGATGGCTGCTCAATCAACGAAGTAAAGCTTACAAATTTAAGGGCCAACATTTCTGCTGTTGGACAAACAACTATTTTATTTAATGATACGGTTTTTAATAATATTAAATACGCTAATCCTGATGCCTCTGATGAACAAATAATCGAAGCTTCTAAGCAAGCACACGCAGATGAATTTATTTCAAAATTACCACATGGATATGAAACTATAGTTGGTAATGACGGAACGCTTTTATCTGGAGGGCAAAGGCAAAGAATAGCAATTGCGCGAGCATTTTTAAAAAAATGTTCTATTTTATTATTAGATGAAGCTACCTCTGCTTTGGACTCTGAGTCAGAAAAATTAGTTCAAGAAGCTATTGAAAAACTAAAAATTGGCAAAACAACAATAGTTATTGCACATCGGTTATCTACAGTTGAAAGTGCTGATAAAATTATCGTACTAAAAAAAGGTAAGATCATAGAGCAGGGTAATCACAACGATCTTCTTGCTTTGGAAGGAGAATATTACGAACTTTATAGAAATCAATTTTCAGATAAAGATCTACAAAAATCACCTGAAACTAAACTTATAATTCCTCCGATAAAAATTGAGGAAAAATCTCCACAAGGATTAATAGAAAAAGCATGGTATGAAAATAAAACCTGGATAAAATTTATGCTTCCATTATCTTGGTTATTTAATATTGCAACTTCGATAAGAAGAAGGAAACAAAAACAAGATGCTTGGAAACCTGAACAAAAAGTAATAGTTGTGGGTAATTTAAGCGTTGGAGGTAACGGCAAAACACCTTTTGTGATTTGGCTTGCTAATTTATTAAAAAGTAAAGGACTTAGTCCTGGAATTATTTCAAGAGGCTATAAAAGTGCTTCTTCTCAATTTCCTTTAGAAGTAAATGAGCAAACTAGTGTTAATGCTTCTGGAGATGAACCAAAACTTATTTTTAATCAAACTAAATGTCCCACGGTTATTTCTCCTAACAGAGTAGAGGCAGTTAAATTTCTTTTGAAAAAGCATAATTGCGACGTAATAATTAGCGATGATGGCTTGCAGCATTACAAGCTTGATAGAGATATAGAGATATCATTAGTAGATGGATTTAGAAAATTTGGAAATGGTTTAACTTTTCCTGCTGGACCTTTAAGAGAACCATTAAAAAGGCTTAAAGATGTAAATTATATTATTAATACAAATAAATTCAGATCTGACGAAGATGATTTATCTGAAAAAGATACTTTAATGACTTATGAACCAGTTTCATGGATAAAACTTAGCTCAGGAGAAGAGAGAAAAATCGAAGACTGGCCTCTAGAGAAATTAGTCTATGGAGTCGCTGGCATTGCAAATCCTAATAATTTTTTTTCTACTTTAAGAAATTTAGGGTTTGAAGTCATAGAAAATGCTTTTCCTGATCATCACGCTTATACAAAAGCAGATTTTATGGGGCTAGAAGATTTACCCATAATAATGACTGAAAAAGATGCCATTAAGTGCAAAAATTTTATTGGAAATTTTTGGTATCTAAAAATAGAAGCAAAATTATCTGACGACTTTGCAGATGAAATTTATAAAAACATAATCTCTTGAAAAAAATAGTTATTATTCCTGCAAGACTGGATTCTGAGCGTTTGCCTGAAAAACCTCTTAAATTAATTGATGGTAAACCCATGATCCAATGGACATATCTAGCTGCTAGTAACTCAATTACAGACGAAATTTATGTTGCAACTGACTCGCAAAAAATTAAAAAAGAAGTTGAAGGGTTTGATGGAAATGCAGTATTAACATCTTCTGAACATCAAACTGGAACTGATAGAATTTTTGAAGTAGCAGAAAAATTAGGTCTTGAAGATGATGATCTGGTAATTAATGTTCAAGGAGATGAACCATTTATTGATCCTGAAGATATAAATAATATTTTTAACTCTTTTCACGTTGTTGAAGACAATCCTAATTTTCAAATTGATAGTATTTTTAATCATGAGATGACTACACTTTACTCCGCACATGAAACCTTGCCATCAATTAACAATGTAAATGAAGTTAAAATTAAAGTTGATGAATGTATTTCATTAGATTTTTCTAGAGAGGTAAAAGGAGATAATTCAGATTGGTTTATTCATTTAGGAATATACGGATATAAATACTCAGGATTGAGGAATTTTGTAAATTGGGAGCAATCTGAAAGAGAAATTAAATTTAAATTAGAACAATTAAGAGCATTAGATAATGGCGTTTTGATTAAGGCCTTACCCTCAAAATCATTATTTCATCTTGGCGTCGATACTGAACAAGATCTAAAAGAAGCAAATGAAATTGCCAAAAAATTTTAAATCTAATTTTAATTTAAAAGAAAATAATTCATTAAAGCTTAATTATTTTTGTGAATATTTTGTAAGTTGCGATTCAAAAAATGATCTTTTCTTAATTCATGATTTTCTTAAAGAAAAAAAACTAAAATTTTGGATTATGGGAGATGGCACAAATATTATCTTAAAAAATAATCTAAATGGTCTGGTAATTAAAAACAATCTTAAAGGTTTTTCAATTTATAAAAATTCAATAATTATTGGCGCCGGAGAGATTTGGGATGACGTTGTTTCAGCAGCTTTAGATAAAAATTTGTATGGATTAGAAAACTTGTCTGGAATTCCAGGCTCTGTTGGAGCTTCTCCTATTCAAAATATTGGTGCTTATGGCTCCGAAGTATCAAATTTTATTAACTATATTGAAACATTTAATCTTGAAAAGGGCCGTTTTGAAGTCTTTTCTAATCAAGCTTGTAATTTTTCATACAGAGATAGTCTTTTTAAAAATAATCCTCACTTAATGATCACTAAAGTTTGTCTTGATTTAAGCAATACATTTAAACCAAATACTCAATATGAATCACTTCCAAAAGAGGTTATTAATGCAAAAGAGCAAAGACAAAATATTCTAAGCATTCGTTCTTTAAAATTACCTAATCATAAAATTATTCCAAATGTAGGAAGTTTTTTTAAAAACCCAGTTATATCTGAATCAAAATTAGATGAGCTTGTAATAAAATTTCCTAATATTAAGAGTTATCTTTTTAAAAAAAATAGATACAAAGTATCGGCAGCATGGCTTATAGAAGAAGCAGGATTAAAAGGTTCAAAAAAAGGAGACTGTGGAATATCTGATTTACATTCACTCGTTTTTTATAATTTTTCTGATCAATCAGATTTTCTTGTAACTTATTCATTAGAGGTTAAAGATATAATAGAAGAAAAATTTGGAATTATTTTAGATTATGAACCATCGATTTTTAGTTAAAAGTGAATAAAGAAACAAACACAGCAAGTATTCTCAAAGATATTTTGAAAGCGCAAAAAACCTCTGGAGAATTACCACCAGTAGAAAAATGGAATCCTCCGCTTTGCGAAAATATTGAGATGCAAATCTCTAAAGATGGAAAATGGTACTTTATGAACTCTCTCATAGGTAGAGAGAAAATGGTTAAATTATTCAGCTCAGTCTTGAGATTAGATGCAGATGGAGATTATTATTTAGTTACTCCAGTAGAAAAAATTAAAATTAATGTAGCTGATAAACCCTTTGTAATAATTACTTATGACAAGGAAATAATTGATGATCAAGAGACTTTCTTTTTTCAAACTAATGTAGGCGATGTCGTTCCGTTAAACTTAAAACATCCTTTAAGAGTCGAGTTTTCTAAAATTACGGAAGAACCATCTCCTTATCTATTAGTAAGAAAAAACTTAGAAGGGTTGATTTCAAGAAATGTTTTTTATCAGTTGGTTCGAGAGGCTGAACTTGATAAGGAAACTCAAGAGTTATATTTAGAGAGTGCAGGCGAGAAGTTCTCTTTAGGAAAAATAGAATAGAGAACGAATCTAAATTACATATTTGGATAGTTAGGTCCACCCATTCCTTCAGGCGTAACCCAAACTATGTTTTGACTAGGATCTTTGATATCACACGTTTTACAATGCACACAGTTCTGAGCATTGATTTGGAATTTTTTTTCGCCTTCTTTTTCAACCACTTCATAAACTCCTGCAGGGCAATATCTTTGCGCAGGCTCGTCGTATTCAGGAAGATTTACTGCTATAGGAATTGATGCATCCTTGAGTGTTAAATGACACGGCTGATCTTCTTCGTGATTTGTGTTGGATAAAAATACTGAGGAAAGTTTATCAAAACTTACTATGCCATCTGGCTTTGGGTAATCTATCTTTTCAGACTCTGAGGCTTTTTTTAGACATGCGTAATCTGGAGTTTTATGTCTCCAAGTGAAAGGCATTTTTCCCCTGAAAAGAAATTGTTCTATTCCTAATATTAGTCCGCCTAACAAAATTCCATATTTATGAATGAGTGCTGCCATATTTCGTGATTTATACAAATCATTTTGTATCCATGAAGCTTTGAACTTTTCTTCAAAATCTATTAAATCTTCACCAATTTTATTATTGGATATTGCTTCAAATGCTGATTCTGCTGCAATCATTCCAGATTTCATTGCAGTATGAGATCCTTTGATTTTGGTGAACACCATTAAGCCAGCATCACAACCCACTAAAAGTCCTCCCGGAAATGTCATTTTAGGTCTTGAGTGATATCCACCTTTGGTGAGAGCTCTAGCACCATAAGCAACTCTAGTTCCTTTTTCTAATATTTTTTTTATATCTTTGTGTTGTTTCCATTGTTGGAATTCATCAAAAGGACTTAAATGAGGATTGGAATAATCTAGGGGAACTACAATTCCTAAATAAACTTGATTATTCTCTCCATGATAAAAATAAGATCCAGCTCCGGAATTGAGACTAGGCCATCCTAAAGTATGCATAACCGTTCCTTCGGAATGAAACTCTTCTGGTACGTCCCATACTTCTTTAAAACCGATACCATAATGCTGAGGGTCACTTTCTGCATCTAATTGATATTTAGAAATAAGCTGTTTTCCTAAATGTCCACGACAACCTTCAGCAAAAATGGTGTATTTGCCTCGAAGTTCCATAGAAGGTTGATATGAGGGTTTTTTTTCACCTTCTTTTGAAATACCCATTTCTCCAGTAAGAATGCCTTTAACTACATTATCTTCAAATATAACTTCGGAAGCTGTAAAGCCAGGAAATATTTCTACGCCTAAACTTTCAGCTTGAGTTGCAAGCCATCGACAAAGATTGGCCAGACTCATGACATAATTGCCATGATTATTAAAATTTGGCAAAAGAAATGAAGGGAAGGGAACATTAAATGATAATTTTTCATTTAATAAGAACTTGATAACGTCTTTAGTAGCAGGGCTATTTAAAGGAGCACCTTTTTCTTTCCAATCAGGAATTAATTCATTTAAAGCTCTTGGCTCAAAACAATTACCTGACAGAATATGCGCCCCAACCTCAGAACCCTTTTCTATAACGCAAACGCTCAAATCAGAATTATTTTCTGCTGCTAATTGTTTAAGTTTTATAGCCGAGGAAAGACCTGAAGGTCCTGCACCAACAATAACCACGTCATATTCCATGACGTCTCTAGACATTTCTTCTGACATAACTTCCATTTATGTATATTGTAGTTTAAAAACAAATAATCAAGTTGTTTTATATCAAATAAGCATAAAAAAATGCTTTTTTTAAGCTTTTTTTTACAATATTTATATAAACTTATGCCTTCAAGTCTTTGCTTGAATAACTGATATCAATTAAAATGGCGACGTATTAAGGCTATTAACCAAAAAATTATATGAAAATTTTAGTACCAATAAAAAGAGTTGTAGATTACAACGTAAAAGTAAGACCTAAACCAGATGAATCTGGGGTAGATCTAAATAATGTCAAAATGGCGATGAATCCATTTTGTGAAATTGCTATTGAAGAAGCTGTAAGGCTGAAAGAAGCTGGTAAAGCTGAAGAAATTATTGCTGTAACTGTTGGCTCAAATTTATCTCAAGAACAACTTAGAACTGCTCTTGCTTTGGGAGCCGATCGAGCTATTTTGATTGAAACTGATGTCGAAGTGGAACCTTTGGGAATTTCAAAGTTATTAAAATCTGTTGTTGATAAAGAATCCCCAAGTTTAATAATACTAGGTAAACAAGCCATAGATGGTGATAACAATCAAACAGGACAGATGCTTGGAGCACTAACTGGGTTTTCTCAAGCAACTTTTGCATCTGAGGTTAACTTGGAAGGAGATAGTTTGTCTGTAACAAGAGAAATTGACGGTGGCCTACAAACTTTAGATATAAATTTGCCGGCGATAGTAACATCTGATTTAAGGCTTAATGAGCCAAGATATGCATCTTTGCCTAATATTATGAAGGCTAAATCTAAGCCATTAGAAGTCATTCCCGCCTCAGATTTAGGAATTGATATTTCTCCAAGATTAGAAACTTTAAAGGTTTCATTACCAGCAACAAGAGAAGCTGGAGTCATTGTTGAAACGGTAGACGAATTGATAGATAAACTTAAAAACGAAGCAAAGGTGATTTCATGACAGCACTAGTAGTAGCAGAACATAATAATCAAGAGTTAAAACCAGTTACTTTAAATACAGTAACTGCAGCACTTGAATTAGATCAAGACATACATATTTTAATTGCCGGAAACGGTTGTTCAGTTGTAGCTGAAGAAGCTGCTAAAATTTCTGGAGTTGCAAAAGTGCTTTTAGTTGAATCAGACGCTTATGAAAACTTTTTAGCTGAAAATATTGCTACCTTAGTTTCTAATATTTCAGGAGATTATGATTTTATTCTGGCTCCAACAACTACTAATGGTAAAAACGTCATGCCAAGAGTTGCGGCTTTGCAAGATGTAAGTCAAATTTCAGATATCTCAGCGATAGAAAGTTCTGATACTTTTCAAAGACCCATATATGCTGGGAATTGCATTGCAACTGTGAAAAGCAATGACGCTAAGAAGATTATTACTGTAAGAACAACCGGCTTCGATGCTGCTGATGCAGCAAGCGGCTCTGCAGAAATACTGACTCTTGAAGAAATTAACGATGCTGGAATTTCAAAATTTGTCAAAGAAGAAATTGCTGAATCAGACAGACCTGAATTAACGGCTGCAGATGTTATTATCTCTGGAGGACGAGGAATGCAAAACGGGGATAACTTTTCGATTTTGGAAGGAATTGCCGATAAATTAGGTGCAGCAATTGGAGCTTCAAGAGCTGCTGTAGATTCTGGATTTGTTCCTAACGATTATCAAGTAGGCCAAACTGGAAAAATAGTTGCGCCAGATTTATATATTGCTGTTGGAATATCAGGAGCCATTCAACACCTTGCTGGAATGAAAGATAGTAAAGTCATCGTGGCAATTAACAAAGATGAAGATGCACCGATATTTCAGGTTGCAGATTATGGTTTGGTTGCCGATCTCTTTGAAGCGATGCCGGAGTTAGAATCGAAAATATAACTCTCCCAGATATCTCTATTTCTGAATCAGCTGAAGAATATTTAGCTGATCTACTCGCTAAACAAGAAGAAGATAATATAAATATTAAAATATTTGTAACAGATCCAGGAATGCCTAATGCAGAAACTTGCATTGTTTATTGCAAAGATGGCGAGCAAGAAGATGACGATAAGCTTTTAGAGCTTAAAAAGATAAAAGTTTATTTAGAAAATGCCAGCTTACCTTTTTTAGAAGATACCAAGGTTGATTACAATCCAGATAAATTTGGTGGACAATTAACAATTAGAGCTCCAAATGCAAAAACACCAAATTTAAAAGAAGATAGCTCTATCGAAGAAAAAATAAATTACTTTCTTTATAGCGAGGTAAATCCTTCTTTAGCGTCACATGGCGGTGAAGTGCATTTAGTAGAAGTTATTGAAAACTCTAAAGCTGTACTCAAATTTGGTGGAGGTTGTCAGGGTTGCGGAATGGTTGATTTAACTCTTAAAGATGGAGTTGAAAAAACTCTTAAAGACAATATTCCTGAGCTTACTGAAATTGTTGACTCCACTGATCATTCCCAAAGAGAAAACGCATACTATAAATAATTTTTAAAGACATTATCCGTCGCTTTTTTTTATATAATATATAAATGAGTGAAGACAATAAGCTTTACGTTTTTAATGACACAGAAACCACAGGTTTAAATACTTGGTTTTCTCAAATTATCCAAATCGGCTCTGTTTTAAGCGATGAAAACTTCGAGGTTTTGGAAGAACTAGATATTTCTTCTAAGGTACTGCCTTGGGTCGTTCCGACTGTTGGTGCATACAAAGTTCACAAACAAATCGATAGTCTTGATAATAATATGTCTCATCATGACATGATGACGATTTTGAAAGATAAATGGTCAGAATGGAGTAAAGAAAAGAATTTGATTCATGTTACCTACAATGGAATGAAATTTGATGAAGAGCTGTTTAGGAGACAATTTTATTGGAATCTCTATGATCCCTATATGACAAATACAAATGGAGCAAATCGAATAGATTTAATGGTCATAATGATGATCATTGCCAATTTTTACTCAGATCAAATTAATTTCCCAACTGACGATGACGGAAAAATAAAATATAAATTAGAGCTTCTTGCAGAAAAAAATGGAATTTCTGCTCAAAATGCTCATGATGCTGTAGTTGATTGTTATTTGATGATCAATCTTTTGAGAGTTATAAAAGAAAAAATTCCTGAAGTTTGGAATTCAGCTGTATTAGCTTCTTCAAAAGCAGGCTGCATTGAACTTCTAAACTCCGAACCTTTTTGCATGCAAGGTGAATTGTATGGAGGTAAAAAATTTACTTACCCAGTTGTACCTTGCGGCCAAAATCCAAATAATAAGAATGAAATAATTCTTGCAGATTTATATTTTGACCCTAAAGAGTTATTCGAAATGAAAGATTCCGAACTTAAAGGGCAGTTTGGTAGATCTGGAGCATTTAAAAAAATTGCTATCAATAAAACTATACCGTTAATAAACTCAAAAAAAATTCCTAACTTATCCAGCTTTCTAGATGTACCTGAAAAACAACTTGAAGAAAGAGCTAAATTGATAAGAGAAAATATTGATTTCCAAGAGAGGGTTTCTAATATTCTAGGCGATAATCAATTCAATTGGCCGGCACAAGAAATTGTAGAACAAAGAATATATGATGGCTTTCCCTCAGAGGCTGACAAATTGTGGAGAGATAGGTTCGAATTAGCACCTTGGGCTGAGAAAGTTAAATTAATCGAAGGTTTTGAAGATGAAAGATATAGAGAATTAGCTGAGAGGATTGTCTGTTATCAAAAACCTGAATTCGCATCTGATGAAATGATTGAAAGATTTCAGTCTTTTGTAAAAACAAGACTTTTTTCTAAAGGGCCGTGGCTTAAGGATAGAGGACAGACTTTAGATCAAGCTATTGTTGAAGCAGAGACAATGCTTGCTGAAAATAATAATGAGGAAGATGTAGAAATTTTAGAAAAGCTCTTAGATCATTATAGAGAGAAAAAATCTAATTACTCGTAATAGGATTTATTTCAAATAACACCCCAAACTTTGGATGATCTACATAATGAACTTCTCTAGATCTTACTTTTCTCGAGTGGTTAATTTGATATAAAAAATTTAAATTTAAGTTCTCAAAAAGATTAAGTTTGGTTGATTTGAATTCGCTATTTTTACCAAGTTCTTTCAATTCAATTTCTTTTTCAAAATTAACAGAATCAGAAGACTCTTTCCCAAAATATAGATTTAAGTCCACGTGTAAAAACCTTTTTTTATAAACTTTAATTTCTCCAAAAACCATATTTCCGTTATCAATTTTAGTCTGTACAAAAACAGACGGAGCCAAAACTTCATTTTTTACTTCTTGAAACCAAGAATTTTTTCCAATTACTCTATAATTCTTACTTCTTTTTAACTTTTGAATAATTTCTTCCATAGAAAAATCAACTCCTGAATCATTCTGAAAGAAAAGTTGATTTTTTGACATCATTACCTTCTCCTCTTTGTTTTCATTTTCTTCGTTTGAACTATCTACGATTCTTGAAACTGAAATATCTTGGAATAATTCTTGATAGGGAAAATTATTAACCAAAGAATCCGGCTTTTTAAACTCAGGATATTGAAGAGCAGTAATATTTATTAATTCTTCTGAAAGTTTTATTTCAGGAGCAACAAATTTTTCATTAGAGGCAATATCAGGTAAATATTTAAAAATAATATAATCAATCCTGTAAATATTTTCATTTGAAATAGATAGACTTGAATAAATAAGGTAGCAAAGGGCAAAAAATATTTTAAGAATTATTCTGTTCATTGAATGCAATTAATTTATCTAAGACAAAGTCTATTTTATCCATTTCTTTATAAGAATAGTTGAGAAATATTTTTTCTAATTTTGAATTTTCCGGCTTGAGCGGGCTATTTAAATCTATAAAAAGATATATTCTATCTTGTTCAGATAATATTTTATTGATTAATAATTTGCTACTTAAAATTCTTATTCTTGCAAATTTAATTAAATTTTCGGTTTCTTTTGGAAGTTTTCCAAATCTATCCTCTAATTCTTTTTTAATATTAAATAAATCTTCTTCCTTTTCGAAAGAAGATATTTTTTTATACAAAGACAATCTTACTTCGGGTTGAGGTATTGATTCTTCTGTAATGTATCCGTTTACACCTAATTTTATTTCAATTTCATCCAGACTGGTTTCAAGATCTCCTTTCAACAATTTTATTGATTTATCTATTAAAGAAGTAAACAAAGTTAATCCAACAAAATCAATTACACCACTTTGTTTTTCGCCTAATATTTCTCCTGCTCCTCTTATTTCAAGATCTCGCATAGCTAAGTTAAATCCAGAATTAAGCGAATCTCCAAACTTAAGAGCCTCAATTCTAGAGACGGCATTTTTTGTCAGATTTTTCTCTTCTGATGTTAAAAAATAGGCATACGCCTGTCTTTTAGATCGTCCAACTCTTCCCCTAATTTGATGAAGCTGAGATAGTCCAAAATTTTCAGTACTTTCTACTATTAGCGTATTAGCGTTCGGAATATCTAGACCACTTTCAATAATTGTGGTGCAAACCAATATATCTATTTCTTTGTTATGGAATTTAATCATAGTCTCTTTTAAATCTTTTGGAGACATTTGACCATGAGCAATTGTAACTTTTGCATCCGGGAGCATTTTTCTAATATCTTTTGCCTTAAAATCAAGATTTGACACACTATTCAATAAATAAAAAGATTGTCCAGATCTGTGAAATTCTCTTTCTAATGCTTCTTTAATTAAAGCATTTGAATATCTAGAAACTATAGTTTCTACGGCCTTTCTGCCTGGCGGTGGAGAAGAAATAATAGAAATATCTCTTACTTTAGATAAAGCTAAATTTAAAGACCTAGGAATGGGTGTAGCAGAAAGATAAATTACATTAATTCCTTTTCTCAAAGTTCTAAGTTTTTCTTTTTGCCTAACTCCGAATCTATGCTCTTCATCAATTACAAGCAATCCAAGATCAGCAAAAGATATGGAATCACTTAGTAAAGAGTGTGTTCCAATAATTATCGAAATATTTCCATTTTTTAGATCTTCAATAATTTCTTTTTTTTCTTTTTGAGTTCTTTCTCTTGATAAAAATTCTACTTTTACATCAAATTGTTTAAATCTTTCTTTAAATAATTCAAAGTGTTGTCTTGCCAAGAGTGTTGTTGGTGCAAGAATGCATACTTGTTTTAAATTTTCTGTACAAATAAAGGATGCTCTCAAAGCGATCTCTGTTTTTCCGAACCCAACTTCGCCGCAAATTAGGCGATCTTGAGGTTTAGTTACGTTTAAATCATTAATGACTTGTAGGATTGTAGTGTTTTGATCATTTGTTTCTTTAAACCCAAAGCCGTTCTTGAAAATTTGATACTTAGTTTCATCTAATATTTCTAATCTCTCTGACTCTTCAATTTTTCTTTTTGCTTCGGCTTCTAATAACTCAGTTGCAATATCGTATGCTTTTTTTTCAGACTTTTCTTTTTTAATTTTCCAATTATTTTTGCTTAAAGAATCTAGTTTAATGTCTTGATTTCCTACGTAAGGACTAAGTACATTCATTGAGTCCACGGGAATGTATAAAATTTCCTCTCCTTCGTATTCAATTACAAAACATTCCGTATTATTTAAATTTTTTAAACCTCTATATATACCAATGCCGTAATTTGAGTGGACAATTTTTTTATCGATTGTAAATTCATAAAAGTCTTCAATAGATGTCTGTTTTTTATCTATATTCTCCTCTGGTTCTTTATTTTGAACCTCTTCAAAAGAAACATTTTTTATTTCTTTTACCGGTAAAACTTCTAATTCTTCTAAAATTTCTTTTGGATTATTGTAAAGAATTTCGGGTTTTAGGGGAGGACGATTCTCATCAGATATAAAGTCTTCAAATCTTCTTTTAATTAAGTTCCAATATTTTTCAGCGCTTACTTCAACTTTTCCGTATGAAAATTTAGAAAAAGAAGAAAAAAAGTCGTTAAAGGAGGGTTTTTTTTCATAAAACAATGGAAAATAAGATTCAATTCCATCGGGGAAATAGCCTTTACTTACTTGGTCAAAAAAACTTCCATCTTCTGCAAACTCTTGTCTCCAGTTTTTTTTAAATAAAGCAATCGAATCCTTGTCCAGCTCAAAACCTTTGCTAGATCTACATTTGTATTTACTTATGGTTTTAAAGGAAATTTGAGAATCTTTATCAAACACTCTAATTGATTCAATTTTTTCATCATCTAGATCTATTCTCAGAGGTAAATTTGAATTTGCAGGAAATATGTCTATAACTGATCCTCGGATAGCATATTCAGATCTTTCAGATACTATTTCGCTTGCTTTGTATCCAGATTTACTCAAAGAATGAATTAGTTGATTTCTGTCTAAATTTTCTCCTTCACAAAATTCATAAGAAAAATTATTGAAACATTTTTTATCAAAATAAGGCTGTATTAAAGAATTTATGGTTGAAAGAACAATGATGTTATCTTCATTTGATATTCTTATCATTGCATCAAGACGTGAAGATAACTTCTCTTGATGTGGTGAAAATAAATCATATGGGAGTACTTCGAGATCGTTTAATACGCAGTAATTTTGTATTTCTTCTTTGTTAAGGAAATCAATAAAATTATTTAAAAAAAATTGATTTTCACAAATTACTAAAGATTTTTGATGTCCTAAAATTCTATGCATATGAGTGTGTTTACACTTTTTGAAGTTTAAATCTGTGTGTATAATACCTACCTCAGAGACAAATCAAATACTTTATAGAGGATTATTATGAACTTATCTTTTTCAGAAGAAGATTTAAAATTTCAGTCAGAAGTTAGATCATTTATCAAAGAAAACTATCCGTCTGAAATTAAAGAAAAAATGGATAACGGTACGCCAGTATCAAAAGAAGACATAGTCACATGGCAGAAGATTCTTAGCAAGAAAGGGTGGTTTGCTATTAACTGGCCTGAAGAACATGGTGGATCAGGCTGGTCTGTCACTCAAAAATTTATTTTTCAAAATGAATTAGCTGAAGCTAACACTCCTAATATAGTGCCTTTTGGAGTAAGTATGTGTGCCCCAGTAATCTACACATTTGGAACGGAAGAGCAGAAAGAAAGATTTTTGCCAGACATAAGAGATAACAATGTTTGGTGGTGTCAAGGATATTCAGAGCCAGGATCAGGGTCTGATTTAGCCTCATTGAAAACAAAAGCAGAAAAAAAAGGTGATAAATACATAGTCAATGGTACTAAAACATGGACTACCATGGCTCAACATGCAGATTGGATTTTTTGTTTAGTTAGAACTGATTCCTCTGGTATAAAACAGCAAGGAATAAGTTTTTTACTAATCGATATGAAAACTCCTGGCGTAGAAGTTAAGCCGATTATAACAATTGATGGATCACACGAAGTAAACATGGTCTATTTAGATAATGTTGAAGTTCCTGCAGAAAATCTTATCGGTGAAGAAGGAGCAGGTTGGAGTATCGCGAAGTTCCTGTTAGCTCATGAAAGAACGGGTATAGGAGGAATTCCTCACCTGAAAAGAGAAATTAGAAGACTAAGACAAATTTCAGAAGAACTTCCCTTAAACGAAGGATTTTTAAAAGATGATCAATTATTTATGGATAAATTAAATAAAGTCGAGATTGATTTGCTCTCTGCTGAATTTACGGAACTTAGAACTTTAGCTTCTATTTCTGCAGGAGGTCATCCTGGTCCAGAATCATCAATTCTTAAAATTGGTGGTACAGACTTACAACAATCACTGTCAGATCTATACGTTGAAGCACTAGGTTATTATGCTCATCCATTTATGAGTGAAGAAGACTTAAAATCTAACGAAAAAAGAATTGGTCCTGACTTTGCAGCTAACGTTATGCCTCATTATTTAAATTACAGAAAAGTGTCTATTTATGGCGGTAGTAACGAAGTACAAAGAAACGTTATAGCAAAAGCTGTTTTAGGACTTTAATCAATTTAGGAAAAATCATGGATTTTTTAATTTCCGATGAACAAAAACAACTGCAGGATTTAATTCATCAGTTTATTCAAAAAGACTACCCTTTTGATGTAAGAGAAAAGCTTGTCAAATCCGAAGATGGTTTCAGTAAAGATTTTTGGAAGACTTTTTCTCAATTTGGCCTACTAGCAATGCCTTTTTCTGAGGAAGATGGAGGCTACAATGGCGGTCCTGTAGATGTAATGATTATCTTGGAAGCTTTTGGAACAGGTCTTATTGTTGAGCCTTACATTCCGAACATTGTTCTTTCTGGAAATCTAGTAAGTAAGCTCGGAACTAAGGAACAAAAAGACTCCATCCTTCCGAATTTATTAGATGGAGATATGCAGTTAGCTTTTGCCTTTTCGGAGCCTCAAAGTAGATTTGATTTAAACGATGTTACTACTTCGGCAGAAGAAGATGGAGATGGATTTAAATTAAACGGCTTCAAATCGGTAGTAATGAACGGACCTGCTGCAGACAAATTAATTATTTCTGCAAGAACATCGGGGTCTCAATTAGATAAAAATGGGATCAGCCTTTTTATTGTAGATCGAGATACCAAGGGTGTTTCATTAAGGGATTATTCAAATATAGATGGTTCAAAAGCATCAGAACTTACTTTAGAAAATGTTGTCTTAACAAAAGAAGCGCTTCTTGGCGATCTAGGTAAGGCTTTTTCAACTATAGAAGAAGTTGTCAATTTAGCTACATTAGCAATCTCTGCTGAGGCTATTGGAATTATGCAAAAAATGAATGAATTAACTTTAGAATATACGAAAACTAGAGAGCAATTTGGCCAAGCTCTTAGTCAATTTCAGGCACTTCAGCATAGAATGGTAGATACCTTCATGGTGCATGAACAAACAAAATCTTTACTTCTTATGGCTGCGGCAAAAATGAATGATAAATCAGATGACGCAGTTAAATCTATTTCAGCTTTGAAATATCAAGTAGGGAATGCTGCAAAGTTAATAGGCGAAGAAGCAATTCAACTTCATGGCGGCATGGGAGTTACAGAAGAAATGAGTATTGGCCATTATTTTAAAAGATTAACTACTATAAGAACTATTTTTGGAAACGCAGACTATCACTTAAAAAAATACTCTTCCTTATAAGAAAATGGTCCCAACCGACTCGGACAATAACCCTGATAAAAGATCAAGGGCAAAACCTGAAAACTATTTAGAAAACTGGATAGAAAGACAATCCTTAGTTGAGTCTATGATTCCAGTCATAGGCAAATGGCATAGAAGCAATGTAAGAATTCTTCTTTACGGAAACCCTTTAATGAATTTGTCCGTAATTGAGATAATGCAACTTCATCGAAAAGTTCGTGAAGTTGAAGCCAATGAACTTAGCGAATATGAAACCTCTTTAGTACTAGCTGCTATTGATAAACTCGACGTCGGTCCCTGTCAAATAGATATAGGAATATTAGCTGCTGGTTTTATGTTTGATGATAAAGGGTTGAGCATAGATGAATTTGTTCATAGCCAAATAGAGGAAGTTATTGGAGTTCATGATCCGATTTTAGATAGTCCCCAAGACTTAGTTCTTTATGGCTTTGGCCGTATTGGGAGACTTATTACAAGATTATTGCTTGAAGATAGTGGCGCGGGCGAGACTTTAAAGCTAAAAGCAGTTGTTACAAGACAAAAATCCGGTAATGACTTATTGAAGAGAGCTGAACTTATAAGAAAAGATTCAGTACATGGTCGATTCAAAGGAACCATAAGAGTTGACGAAGAAGAAAATGCGTTAATTATGAATGGTAATGTCGTGAAATTTATTAATGCTGATGATCCTAGCAATATTGATTACTCTAAGTATGGAATAAAAGAGGCCTTACTAATTGATAATACTGGGATAGCTTCTGATGAAAAGGGTCTATCTGCTCATTTAAAAAATAAAGAAATCAAAAAAGTATTATTAACCGCTCCAGTAAAAGGCGGGCTTAAGAATATTGTCTATGGAGTTAATCATGATGATATTGAAGATACAGACAAAATAATTGGTGCTGCATCTTGTACCACCAATGCAATTGTTCCTGTTTTAAGTGCAATAGATAATGAATATAAAATTGATAATGGACATGTCGAAACTGTTCACGCATATACAAATGATCAAAATCTTATAGATAATTATCATAGTAAAAATAGAAGGGGAAGAGCAGCTGCTTTGAATATGGTTTTAACCGAAACCGGAGCTGCAAGTGCTGTTTCTCAAGTTTTGCCTAATTTAAAAGGTAAGTTATCTGCAAATGCAATACGTGTTCCAACACCTAATGTTTCTCTGGCAATTTTAAAACTATATTTATCCAAATCATCAAACTTAGAAGAATTTAATGAATTCCTAAAAAAGACTGCTTTTCATAGTTTATTGAAAGACCAAATAGATTTTTCCATTTCAACTGAAAATGTTTCTTCTGATTTTGTTGGAAGTAAATACGCCGGAGTAATTGATGGTCAATCAACTATATTCAATGATAGAAATGCAATAGTTTACGTTTGGTATGATAATGAAATTGGATATTGTGCTCAATTGTTAAAAGTTATAAAAAGAATGTCAGGTATACAATATAGAAAGTTGCCAAATTTTTTATAAACATGCTTAAAACCCCCTCTACATATGCAGTTTAAAGTTTCAAAAGGTTTAGATATTCCAATTAGTGGAAATATAAATTCTCAAAGTATTAACGCTGTGTCAGTAAGAAATGTTGCTCTTTTAGGAGACGACTACCATGGACTCAAACCTACAATGTTGGTTAAGGAAGGAAATGTGGTGATCAAAGGGCAAAACCTTTTTGAGGATAAAAAAAATCCAGGAGTGAAATTTACTTCACCAGTTTCCGGAAAAGTTGTTGAGATAAATAGAGGTGAACGAAGAGCATTTTTGTCAATCGTAATAGAGAAAAATTTAAACAGTACTTCAGAAGTCTCTTTTGAATCTTTTAAAGATGCATCAGTTATACCAAAAGATCTGATTATCAAAAATTTAATTAACTCTGGTTTATGGACCTCATTTAGGACCAGACCATTTTCTAAAATCCCTAAAATAACCGACTCACCTCATGAAATTTTTATTTCCTTGATAAGTTCAGACCCTTTGAATTTAGATCCAGAGCTTTATCTAAAGCACCATATTGAGGATTTTAATTTTGGATTAGAAGTAATTTTACATATTCCAAAAAATTGTGTACATATTTCAACTTCTATTGATAATAACCTTTCGAAAATTACGTCTGATAAAGTTCGCTATCATGAATTTGAAGGTCTGCATCCTGTTGGACTAGTTGGCACTCAAATCCACAGAATTTCTCCAGTTAGTATAAATAAGACTGTCTGGACTATTAATTATCAAGACGTTGCGATGATAGGAAAACTTTTTAAATCCGGATCTATAAATACATCTAGAACTGTAGCTCTTTGTGGGCCTCAAGTTGAAGCCCCTTGTTTAGTTAAGACTGAAATTGGTGCATCAATATCAGAAATTACTTCAGGTAATACTCTTTATGGCAATAATAGATTTATTTCTGGTTCTGTTTTATGCGGCAGAGAAGCTAATAGCTATACCAATTATTTAGGAAGATACAATGCTCAAGTATCAGTGTTGAGAGAAGTAGAAAAAGAGGATAGAGAGTTTTTAAATTTTCTAAGACCTGGATTACAAAAACATTCTGTTCTTCCAGTTTTTCTTACTAAATTGAAAGAAAAATTATTAAAATTAAATTACACAACAGCAATGAATGGCGCAGACAGAGCTATAGTGCCAATTGGAATTTTTGAAGATATATTTCCTTTCAATATCATGATCACTCAACTCTTAAAAAGTATTGTTATTGGCGATACCGAGTTAGCTCAGAAATTAGGAATTTTAGAACTGGATGAAGAAGATCTCGCTCTTTGCACTTATGCTTGTCCGAGTAAATATGATTATGGGTCTCTCCTAAGAGAAATGTTAACTAAAATTGAGGAGGAAGGTTAAATTGTCAGATCCTCTAAGAAATCTTTTTGATAAAGTAAAACCTTCATTTCAAGGCTCAGGGAAATTTGCAAAATATTTTCCTCTTTTTGATGTATTTGAAAATCTATTCTATTCCTCAGATAGAAAAACATCAGGCCTTACCCATATCAGAGACGGAAGTGATATTCAAAGAATAATGGTCATTGTTTGGTTAGCAACATTTCCTGCAGCTTTCTTTGGAATGTATAACGTTGGCTTTCAAGCTTTATCTGCACTGGAAGAAATTAATCTAAACGGAGGTGTCTTTGAAACAGATTGGCATTGGCCAATAATTCAGCTTGTTTCAGGCTTAAATCCTAATAATCTCTTAGATTGCATTAGTTATGGTGCAGTATATTTTCTGCCCATATATTTAGTAACCTTCATTGTAGGAATTGGCTGGGAAATGATATTTGCTGTCATCCGAAAGCATGAAATTAGTGAGGGAGCTTTTGTCACAACTATTCTTTTTGCTCTTTCCTGTCCTCCTGATGCTCCTTTATGGCAAGTTGCCTTAGGAATTAGCGTCGGCCTTGTAATAGGAAAAGAAATTTTCGGGGGTACAGGAAAAAATTTCTTAAACCCTGCTTTAACTGGGAGAGCATTTTTATATTTTGCTTATCCAGCTTCTTGGTCAGGAGATATGGCATGGATTGCTGTAGACGGTTATACAGCAGCAACTATGTTAGGGATGTCTGCGCAAGAGTCATATATGAACATGCCATATTCTTGGAATGAAGCATTCCTAGGATTTATTCCTGGCTCAATTGGAGAAACTTCTGTTGTAGCGATATTGATAGGACTTGCTGTTTTGTTATATACAAAAATAGCTTCTTGGAGGATTGTAGCCGGTGTTGTTTTAGGCACGGTTTTTACAAGCACGCTTTTCAATTTAGCCGGAAGTGACACCAATCCAATGTTTGCAATTCCTTTTTGGTGGCATATGGTCATGGGTGGTTACATGTTCGGATTAGTTTTTATGGCAACTGAGCCTGTTTCAGGATCGCATACTAATCAAGGAAGATGGGTTTATGGTTTCGTGATTGGTTTTATGGTCATTATGATCAGGGTTCTCAATCCAGCCTATCCAGAAGGAATGATGTTAGCTATTTTATTTGGAAATTTAATGTCTCCTTTAATCGATCATTACTTTGTTTCTAGGAATATAAAGCAAAGAGTTAGAGTGCTAAATGCAGAATAAAGATAGTATTAAAAATACTTTAATAATTGGAATTGGACTCTGTTTAGTCTGTGCTGCAGTTATTTCTACTATTGCTGTTGGATTAAAAGAGTTACAAAAAAATAATGCAATTTTAGATCAACAAAAAAAGATAGTTGCTGCGGCAGATTTAAAGGGGTTTTATGGGTCAACAGAAGTAGCATTTGACTCTATAGAAGAAAAAATTATTGATATAGAAGAAGGACTTATTACCAAGGATTCAACTGAGAAGTATGACCTTTCTAAAGAGCTTAGAGATCCATCTCGACATATAGTCCTTAGTTCGATAGAAGATATTGCAACAATCAAGAAAAGAGAAAATTTCTCAAAGATATTTCTTGAGTACCGTGAAGGCCAGTTAAATACTGTAATTCTGCCAGTTAGAGGCTATGGATTATGGGGAATTCTATATGGATATTTAGCAATTTCTAGTGATTTAAATACCATCGTCGGGCTTGAATTTTACGAACATAAAGAAACTCCCGGCTTAGGCGCTGAAGTTGATAACCCAAAATGGAAAGCTTTATGGAGAGGAAAAAAGATTTACGATGAAAACGGCGAAATTCTTATTAAAGTTGTGAAAGGAAAAGTGGATAATAGCAGCGACATGTCAACTTATGAGGTAGATGGTTTGTCTGGAGCTACATTAACTAGCAATGGCGTTTCAAATCTTCTCGCTTACTGGTTGAGTGATAGCGGTTTCAAAAAGTTTTTAAATAATCTTAAACAGGAAAATATAAATGGCTAAAACTTCGGAAGTATTGTTATCTCCGATTTTTAAAGATAACCCAATTGCATTGCAAGTTTTGGGTATCTGCTCAGCGCTGGCAGTAACTAGCAAACTATATCCAACTCTTATAATGTGTGTTGCCTTAACCGCAACGATTACTCTTTCTAATTTTTTTATTTCTTTGATAAGAAATATAGTCCCAAGCAATATTAGAATTATTGTTCAAATGACCATTATCTCGTCGTTGGTTATTATCGTAGATCAACTTTTAAAAGCATACGATTACGAAACAAGCAAAACCCTTTCCGTATTCGTGGGTTTGATTATCACTAATTGTATTGTCATGGGAAGAGCTGAAGCTTATGCCATGCAAAACGGACCTTATATGAGTATGGTTGACGGTTTCGGTAATGGTTTAGGGTATAGCATTATTTTAATCATTGTTGGCTCAATTAGAGAGTTAATCGGAAGTGGTCAACTATTAGGCGTCCAAATTCTCCCTCTTGTTTCTGAAGGTGGCTGGTATGTAAGTAACAATTTTTTTCTATTACCACCTAGTTCTTTTCTAATCATAGGATTATTTATTTGGTTTCTAAGATCTTGGAAGACTGAGCAAGTAGAGCCGGCAGAATTTAAAATGAGCAAAAATGCCCCTAAAGAAATAAAGATAGATCATGCTTGAAAGTTATCTTAGTATTTTTATTAACGCAGTATTCATAGAAAATATTGCTCTTTCTGTATTTCTAGGAATGTGCACATTTATTGCGATTTCTAAAAAAATTGATGCTGCAATTGGTTTAGGAATAGCTGTGATAGTAATTATTGGAATTACAGTTCCGCTTAATAATTTAATTTATACCTATATTCTTAAAGAGGGCGCTTTGGCCTGGTTAGGATACCCAGAAGTTTCTTTGGAGTTTGTTGGGCTTATAAGCTACATCGGCGTTATAGCCGCTACTGTTCAAATTTTAGAAATGTTTTTAGATAGATATGTGCCTGTTTTATACAATGCACTAGGGATATTTTTGCCATTGATTACAGTTAACTGCGCGATATTGGGTGCCTCTTTATTTATGGTTGAAAAAAGTTTGGCCTTTGGAGAAAGTGTTGTTTATGGGTTAGGAGCTGGAGTAGGTTGGGCGCTCGCAATTGTAATGCTGGCTGGAATTAGAGAAAAGCTTAAGTACAGCGACATTCCTGATGGCTTACAAGGATTAGGTATTACCTTTATAACTGTTGGTTTGATGTGCTTTGGATTTATGTCTTTTGGGGGTATAAGTATTTAATGGTTGATCTAATAGAAATAGTTCTAGGAATAGTTGCTTTTACTTTGATAGTGAATGTGATGATTTTCGTCATTTTATTTGCAAGAACTAGATTGGTCTCTACTGGAGATGTGACAGTTGAAATAAACGGTGATCCTGAAAAAACTATTACAGTACCAGCAGGCGGTAAGTTGCTGCAAACTCTTGCAGAACAAGATTTATTTCTATCCTCAGCTTGTGGTGGGGGCGGAACTTGTGCGCAATGTAGATGTCAGGTTTACGATGGAGGAGGCTCAATCTTAGCTACTGAAGAAGCCCACTTTAATAATAGAGAAAAGAAAGATTTCTGGAGATTGTCTTGTCAAGTTCCGGTGAAAAGCGATATGAAGATTACTGTGCCTGATGAAGTTTTTGGTGCAAAAAAATGGGAGACTACTGTCAAATCAAATGAGAATGTTGCAACTTTTATAAAAGAGTTGATTCTTGAACTTCCAGAAGGAGAGAAAGTAGGTTTTGATGCAGGCGGTTATGTCCAAATGGAAATACCAGCCTATGAGGCAGATTATAAAAGCTTTGAAATTGAGAAAGAATACCTAGAAGATTGGGAAAAATTTAAAGTTCTTGAAAATAAGTCGGTAGTTAAAGAGCCAGTAATAAGAGCTTATTCAATGGCAAATTATCCTGAAGAAAAAGGTATTATGAAATTCAATATCAGAATTGCTAGTCCTCCTCCTGGAACAGATTTTCCTCCAGGCGAAGCTTCTTCCTATTTATTTAATTTAAAAAAGGGTGACAAATTAACTATATTTGGTCCTTTCGGGGAATTCATGGCTAAGGATACACAAAATGAAATGGTGTTCATTGGAGGAGGAGCGGGCATGGCACCAATGAGATCTCATATTTTTGATCAGCTATTAAGCTTAGATTCTTCAAGGAAAATATCTTTTTGGTATGGTGCTCGAAGTCTAAAAGAAATGTTTTACGATGAAGAATTTAGAGAGCTTGAAAGAAAGTATGAAAATTTTTCTTATCATACGGCTTTATCAGATCCATTGCCGGAGGATAGCTGGAGTGGTTATACAGGTTTTATTAGCCATGTTCTTCATGATAACTATCTCGTTAACCATCCAACTCCAGAAGACTGTGAATACTATATGTGTGGTCCACCCATGATGATGGATGCAGCATTCAAAATGCTAGATAGCTTAGGAGTTGAGCCTGAAAACATCATGTTTGATGATTTCGGTGGCTAAAAATGCCTAAAGTTCTCTTTTTCTTTTTTTTTAGTTTATTTATCTCAAGTTGCTCTGAAAATTCTAAGCAACAAATACTTCAAGGCGAAATTTATGGCACAACTTGGCAAATAAAATACTTTCCTAAAGATGAAGGTAACTCAGATTTTATTCAATCTATTGTGATTAACGAACTCAATAGAATAGATAATCTTTTTTCACATTATAAAGATGACTCAATTACTTCTCTCTTAAATAACAATCAGATTGCATATAAAGAGACCTCAGAAGAGTGGAAAAATTTAGATCAAATCGGCTGGACCGTACACAAAGACTCAAATGGATCTTTTAATCACAAAATTAAGGGTAATTACGACTTTAACTCTTTTGCAAAAGGATATGCAGTAGATAAAGTTTCTGATGTTTTGAAAGCTAATAACATTTCAAATTTTATGATAGAGATAGGCGGAGAATTAAGATTTGAGGGACATAACAATTCTCAATCCTGGACTTTTGCTATTGAGGATCCGTCTTTGATAAAAACCATACATAAAAAGTTCTATTCTTTAAGTAATTTATCAATTGCATCTTCAGGTAATTATAGAAATCCAGGGCACATATTAAATCCATTAACATCTAAACCTTCACAAACAAATATATTAAGCGTCACAGTAATTGATAAAAACTCAACAACACTAGCCGATGCATGGGCTACTGCACTTTATGCTTCACCTAAAAATGAATGGTTGAATCTAGCTAAACAGAATAACTTAAATGCTTATTTTATATATGAAGAAGATGAAGAAATTAAAAATATCAGTACTTCTAGCTGGTATGAATTGGTAGAATAAGGAATATGGCTACAGTAATATTTGCATTAATCGTTGTCGCCCTGTCTATTGCGGGCATGGCAATAGGCCTAATTCTTAACAAAAAGCCTTTGCAGCCTAGCTGCGGAGGAATTTACCTAGATAAAGGCGATACTTGCAATGTTTGCGGCAAAGTAAAAGACTAAAACTGATTCATGGTGTTATCTGCACCACCGGCTTTTAAAGCATTATCACCTGAAAAGTACTCTTTGTGAGTATCACCTACTGTCGAACCAGCTAGATCCTGATGCTTAACAGAGGACATTTCCCTTCTTATTTCTGCTCTTTGGATTTCTTTTACATAAGCTAGCATACCCTTATCTCCAAAATAACCTTCAGAAAGAACCGCTGTACCTAAAGCAGTCTCATGATAAGTAGGAAGGGTAATTAGATGATGAAAAATACCAGCTTCTTTAGCAGCATCTTTTTGAAAATTCTGAATTAAAACATCAGCTTCTAAAGCTAGCTCGCTTTCATCAAATTTTATATCCATAAGACCTCTTGGAGTATTAGCTGGATCAGGATAGTCTTTGACATCCTTACCCGCTTTGACCCATTCAGCATAAACTTGTTCTCTAAAAGAGAGTGTCCAATTGAAAGAAGGAGAATTATTATAAACAAGCTTTGCATCTGGAACAGTTTCTCTAATCTTATTAACCATTTCTGCTATTTGAGCTACGTTAGGCTTTTCTGTTTCTATCCAAAGTAAATCTGCTCCATTTTGTAAGCTTGTTACACAATCTAATACAACTCTATCAAAGCCGGTATCTTTCTTAAATTGATAAAGCCCATTTGCCAATCTAACGGGTTTAACTAAAACACCATTTTGATGAATTGTTATATCATTCTCATTCAATTGGTTTAAATCTTTAATCTCTTGAGTTTCAAGGAATGAATTATATTGATCCGCTAAATCTCCAGTTTCTTTAGAAACAGGGACTTTTTGAGTCAAGCCAGCGCCGAGGGAGTCAGTTCTTGCGACAATAATTCCATTTTCTACGCCTAACTCTAAAAAGGCATATCTAACAGCATTAATCTTTGAAAGAAAATCTTCATGCGGAACAGTAACTTTTCCATCTTGATGACCACATTGTTTTTCGTCTGAAACTTGATTCTCTATTTGAATGCAACAAGCTCCGGATTGAATCATCTTCTTTGCCAATAAATAAGTAGCTTCTTCGTTTCCAAATCCAGCATCTATATCAGCAATAATTGGAACAACATGAGTTTCAAAGCTATCAATCTTAGAAATTATTTCTTGTGTATCAGAATCACTTTTATAAGCTTCGTCAAGTTCATTAAATAAATGTTGTAGTTGAACAGAATCGGCTCTTTTTAAAAAAGTATAAATTTCTTTTATTAAGTTAGGAACGGTAGTTTTTTCATGCATGCTTTGATCAGGCAGGGGACCAAACTCAGATCTTAAGGCCGCAACCATCCATCCACTTAAGTAAACATAAGATTTAGCAGTAGTTTTCTGAGATTTTTTAATTTCCATCATCATTTGTTGAGCTGTAAAACCATGCCAGCAACCTAAAGATTGAGTATATTTAGAAGAATCTCCATCATAGTCTTTCATGTCTGCATGCATAATGTCAGCTGTGTATCTTGCAATATCTAAACCAGAGTGAAATCTATTTTGAAGTCTCATTCTTGCCGCGCTTTCGGCATTTATATGTTTTAAAAGATTAGGCTCTTTCTCTCTGAGGCTAGTGTAATGATCAAGCATTTCTTTGTAATTCAACATGGAGTTTCCCCTAAATTATTTATTGTAAGATTTAAATTTCTTTCGCTAATTTGTCAGCTAAGCCGATATATTTTAATGGAGTTAATTGAGAAAGTTTAGCTTTATCTTCTTCATTAACATCCAAGTTAGCTATGATAGCTAAATAGATTTTTTTATCAAACGGTTTTCCTCTTGATATCTTTTTAATTAGATTATAACTATCAGAAATTTTATTTTTTCTCATTATAGTTTGTAAGGGCTCAGCTAAAACCTCCCAACTATTTTCCAAATCTTTTTTAATTTGCTCTTTGTTGGGTTCTATTTTTGAGAGACCTTTTAATAAAGATTTATATGCAAGATAAGAATAAGCAAAACCTGAACCCATGTTTCTTAAGGTTGTAGAATCAGATAGATCTCTTTGCAATCTTGAAACTTGCAATTTTTCTCTTATTGCAGGAAGAAGACCATTTGACAGGGTTAAGTTTCCTTCAGCATTTTCAAAATCTATAGGATTTACCTTATGAGGCATAGTAGAGGAACCCACTTCTCCAGCTACAAGTAACTGCTTTAAATAACCTTTTGAAATATACAACCAGCAGTCTTTTGATAAATCCAAAAGAACATTATTTAAATTTTCTATCGTAGAAATGATTGTAACCATTTCATCTTTCAGCTCTATTTGAGTTGAATATTTTGACCAACTTAAACCCAAAGACTTAACGAATTTTTCTGATATCAATTGCCAATTAATTTTTTCACTCGCAATAAAATGGGCATTGTAATTTCCGACTGCTCCATTAAATTTTCCACTTGGCTTAATAGGTGAAAGTATATTTAAATGAAATTTAATTCGTTCATGAAAATTTGCAATTTCCTTACCTAATGTAGTCGGCGAAGCTGACTGACCGTGAGTGAAAGACATCATGGATAATTTTGCCCATTTTTTTGATTTAGACTTCAAATCTTTCAATAGAAACGAATTGATTTCCTTGAATTCATTTTCTAAATATCCCTTAAGCATTAAATTGTAAGATAAATTATTAATATCTTCCGATGTACAAAATAAATGAACAAATTCTTTATAACTAGAAAGCTTTAACTCATCTAATTTTTTTCCTATAAAAAGTTCTACGGCTTTAACGTCATGGTTGGTTTTGGCTTCTATTTTTTTAATCTTTTCCGCATCTTGCAAAGAAAAATCCTCAACTAATTTATTCAAAGCGTTTTCCTTATTTTTTTGAAGAGGGGGAACAAATTTTATGCCTTTAGATTTAGACATAAAAATTAACCATTTGATTTCAACTAAGACTCTACTTTTGATAAGAGCAAATTCACTAAAATGATTTTCTAATTCACTTAATTTAGTTGCATATCTCCCATCTAGAGGAGATATTGATTTAAGCGTATTTTTCAGCATGAGAAGCGGGATAATTATACATTATTCTCTAAGTAAAAATTGAAGTCTTTAATCAATTTCTCCTCCACCCAAACAAGTATCCCCGTCGTAAAATACAATAGATTGACCCGGGGTAATTGCTCTTTGTGGTTCTTCAAAAGAAACTACCCATCCATTTGAAGTCTCTTTAAGAGAGCAAAGTTGATCTTTCTGACGATACCTGATTTTGCAATTAAGATTATTTAAATTAGGAAGTTTGCTAATCAGCCAGTTTATTTTTTTTACTTTCAGTTCAGAATTAAGCAATAAAGGATGGTTGTTATCTTGAACTACAGTTAAAGAGTTATTTAAATTATCTTTAGCTGCAACATACCAAGGCTGTTCAGACGAACCTTTAACTCCGCCAATTCCTAAACCTTGTCTTTGTCCTAGAGTATAAAAATGAACACCATTATGTTTACCAATTAGATTGCTATTTTCATCAAAAATATCTCCCTTTTTTTGTGGCAAGTAATTAGAAAGAAAATCTGGAAAGGGTCTTTCACCAATGAAACAAATTCCCGTACTATCTTTTTTATCAAATGTTACTAACTTTTTATCTTTAGCTATTTTTCTTACTTCACTTTTTTCAATATTTCCTATGGGAAAAATACATTTTTTTAAAACTTCCTTTTTAATATCATTTAAAAAATAAGTTTGGTCTTTTGACTGATCTTTAGATTTTTTTAACAAATATTCATCGTTTTTTTGTTCTAATTGGCAATAGTGACCTGTTGCAATGTTGTCAAAATTATTTGTCATCGCGTAGTCGTAAAAAGCCTCGAATTTTATAAATTTGTTACAAAAAATATCGGGATTTGGAGTTTTGCCTTCTTTTAGGCTAGCAAGAAAGTACTCAAACACTTTTTCTTTGTATTCCTTAGAAAAGTTTAATTGAATAAGCTCAATATTTAATTTGTCACAAACTCTGGCTGCATCAAGGAAATCTTCTTTAACACTGCAATAAGGAGTACCGTCATCATCTTCCCAATTTTTCATAAAAGCACCAGTTACCTCGTACCCTTTTTCTTTTAATATCGCAGCCGATACAGAAGAGTCTACTCCGCCTGAAACGCCTACTAGTACTTTATTTGCCATAACTTTGATCCTTAAAAAATGCTATAATAGTAGAAAAAACCCAATTTCTAAATCGTTAATATGGAATTTAAAAAAATAAATGTTCCCAAAGAAGGGGAAAAAATAACACATGATTATAAAGGAAACTTAATTGTTCCTGACAAACCTATTGTCCCGTTCATAGAAGGCGATGGAATTGGAACAGACATAACTCCGGTTATGTTGAAAGTTATTGATCATGCAGTCCAAAAAGCATACGGGGACAAAAAGAAAATTATCTGGATGGAAGTATATTGCGGAGAAAAGTCTTTAGATGTTTATGGAGAAGATGAATGGTTGCCCCAAGAAACAATTGATGCTTTAAGAGAATTCTCTGTAGGTATAAAAGGCCCTTTAACTACTCCGATAGGAGGAGGCATAAGGTCTTTGAATGTAGCATTAAGGCAAAAATTAGATCTTTTTTTATGTCAACGCCCAATAAGATACTTTGAAGGTGTACCAACACCGGTAATAAAACCTGAACTTACAAATATGACCGTCTTTAGAGAAAACTCAGAAGATATATACACCGGTATAGAATTTCAAGCAGGTAGTGAAGAGGCTCAAAAAGTTATTAAATTCTTAGTCGAAGAAATGAAAGTTGAAAATATTCGTTTCGAAGAAAACTGCGGCATAGGAGTTAAAAATATTTCTAAGGAAGGTTCTGAAAGATTAGTTAGAAAAGCCATTGAGTATGCAATAGAACATGATAGATCATCAGTAACTTTGGTTCACAAAGGAAATATCATGAAGTTTACCGAAGGATCTTTTAAAGAATGGGGCTATAGCCTAGCTGAAAGGGAATTTGAGGCCTCTAGTTTAGATGGCGGAGAATGGATGGAAATCAGAAATCCAAAAACTAATAGACCAATAATCATCAAAGACGTGATAACGGATAATTTTTTACAACAAATCTTAATTAGGCCCGTTGATTACGATGTTATAGCAACAATGAATTTAAATGGAGATTTCATTTCAGATGCTTTGGCTGCAAAAGTTGGAGGCCTTGGATTGGCGCCTGGAGCGAATATTGGAGATTCCGTCGCCTTATTTGAGGCAACCCATGGAACTGCACCAAAATATGCAGGAAAAGATAAAGTCAACCCATCATCTCTATTATTATCTGCACACATGATGCTAGAACACTTGGGCTGGCAAGAAGCTGCTGATTACGTTCTTAAAGGCATAAGCTGGTCTATTCAATCTAAGCTAGTAACTTATGATTTAGATAGATTGATGGATGGTGCAACTTTATTAAAATGTTCAGAGTTCGGTGACTCAATAATCTCTGGAATGGAAATAATTGATAAAACAGATTCTAATGAGGAGCCACAAATAAAATTAGTTAAAGACGATTAATATTAAAAAAATGCCAAAAGATTATTTGAAAAATAATAATGCTAATGAATTTGATGAAAACACATCAGTTCTAGTCAAACCCTCAGACCCAATTTTAAAAAAGCCTTCTCTTTATCATGTGGTTTTACTAAACGATGATTATACCCCCATGGAATTCGTCATTTATGTTTTGCAATCTTTCTTTGGTCTTGATAAAGAAAAAGCCACACAAATAATGTTATCCGTTCATACTAAGGGAAAAGGTATTTGTGGAATATTTACAAGAGAAGTAGCTGAGACTAAATCAATGCATATAAACAACTTTGCCCAACAAAATGAACACCCTTTAATTAGTGAAATTGAACCAGCAGAGGAAGAATAGATGTTAGAAAAAAATCTTGAGGTTTGTTTAAATAATTCCTTTAAATACGCTCATTCAAAAAAACATGAATTTGTCACTACAGAACATTTATTGCTTTCTATACTGGACAACGACGAATCTATTAAAGTTTTAAGCTCATGCAATATTAATATTGAAGTTCTTAGATCAGAGTTAACAAAATTTATTGAAGAAAACACACCACTTACTCAAGATGAGGCTAAAGAGATTCAACCGACTTTGAGCTATCAAAGAGTTATACAGAGAGCTGTGTTTCACGTTCAATCAACAGGAGCTGGGGAAGTTACAGGGGCAAACGTACTTGTAGCTCTTTTTAGTGAAAAAGAATGTCACAGCGTTTATTTGCTAAAAAAACAAGGCATGAACAGATTGGATGCTGTCGCTTTCTTAAGCCATGGTGAAAAGACATTAGAAGACGAAAGTTTCTCTGACTTTTCTGCTGAAGAAGAAGAAACTGAAAACAAGACAGATTCGAACATTTCTAAATTTGCTTTGAATTTAAATGAAGAGGCTCTCCAAGGTCGTATTGATCCTGTTATTGGTAGAGAGAATGAGCTGATTAGGATTACACAAATTCTTGCTAGAAGATCAAAAAATAACCCTATTTTGGTTGGTGAATCTGGAGTTGGAAAGACAGCTCTTATTGAAGGGCTAGCCAAAAACATTATAGATAAAAAAGTTCCAGAAACTCTTTCAAATGCTCAAATATTCTCCCTAGATATGGGCTCTTTATTGGCAGGCACTAAATATAGAGGAGATTTTGAAAAAAGATTAAAAGTTATTTTAAAAGACCTTTCGAAAATAGATAACGCGATTTTATTTATTGATGAAATTCATACCATTATTGGTGCTGGAGCCACATCTGGTGGAGTTATGGATGCGTCAAACTTACTCAAACCAATTCTTGGAAAAAGTCCTATTAAATTTATTGGCTCTACAACCTTCAAAGAATATAGGACTGTTTTTGAAAAGGATCGTGCATTAGCAAGAAGGTTTCAAAAGGTTGATTTAGATGAACCTAGTATTGCAGAAACAATAAAAATTTTAGAAGGTTTAAAGTCTAGATTCGAAGAACACCATGAATTGAAATATTCGCAAGCTGCATTGAAAGCTGCGGCAGAGCTTTCGGCAAAACATATTAATGATAAGTATCTGCCTGATAAAGCAATTGATGTCATTGATGAGGCTGGAGCTAGAATAAGACTATCCTCTGATAAAAAAAGAAAAACCGTTGGAGAACAAGATATTCAAAAAGTTATTTCGCAGATAGCTAAAATTCCTGAAAAGAGCATCTCTGTCAAAGATAGAGTTTCTCTTGGAAAGCTTGAAGAAGATTTAAAGCGAGTTATTTTTGGACAAGACTTGGCTATCAATAAATTAGCTAGTTCTATAATGATGTCACGTGCAGGTCTTGGAAATGACGAAAAACCTATGGGATCTTTCCTATTCTCTGGACCAACAGGAGTTGGAAAAACAGAAGTATCTAGACAACTTGCTCAATTATTAGGCGTTGAACTAGTTAGATTTGATATGTCTGAATACATGGAGAGACATACTGTTTCTCGATTGATAGGAGCACCTCCAGGTTACGTTGGCTATGATGAAGGCGGTCTTCTTACTGAAGCTATTACGAAAAATCCGCACTCTGTTATCTTATTAGATGAAATAGAAAAAGCGCACCCCGAAGTCTTTAATGTTCTGCTTCAGGTTATGGATCACGGAACCCTGACTGATAATAACGGAAGAAAAGCAAGTTTTAGAAACTGTGTTTTAGTTATGACTACAAATTCAGGAGCACAAGAAATGGCAAGAGAATCTATGGGTTTTCAAAAGCAAGATAACGCAAGCGACGGATCGGAAGTAATTAAAAAAACTTTCACTCCTGAATTCCGAAACAGGCTTGATGCCATAGTTCAATTTGATTCATTAAGTGAGGAAGTTATACACACGGTATTGGATAAATTCTTAACTGAATTGCAAGCACAATTAGATGAAAAGAAAGTCACTCTGGAAGTAAATGATAAGGCGAGAGCTTGGCTTGTCAAAAATGGCTATGATGAAAAAATGGGCGCTAGGCCAATGCAACGGTTGATTCAGGACAAAATTAAGAAAAACTTAGCTGAATCCATATTGTTTGGAGATCTTTCTAAAAAAGGTGGAACCGTTCTTGTTTCTGAAGACAAAGACGATTTAGTTATTTCGTTTGAACTTGAATCCTCAGAAGAGGAAGCAAAAGCTGATAAGTAATATTATTTTGACCTAAAAGTTATTCTTCCTTTTGACAGATCGTAAGGAGTCATTTCGACTTTCACTTTGTCTCCAGTAAGAATTCGTATGTAATTTTTTCTCATCTTTCCAGATATATGAGCAGTAATTACATGATCATTTTCTAATTTAACTTTGAAAGTAGTATTAGGCATCGTATCTATTACTTCGCCTTCCATTTCTATTAAATCTTCTTTTGCCATATGTTAATGTTATAAAAAAACTTATTATGCCAGATCATGAAAGAAGATAAAGAATTTAACTTTTGGGGACTCATCATTTTATTGGTCTCAGTCACAGTTTTTTTAGCAGTTATCAGCTATGTGATTGATTCTATTTATTAATGATTTTGAGTCTTATACGCCATGCTAAATCTTCTTGGGCAGATTTTTCTTTAGGTGATTTCGATAGACCTTTAAATGAAAGAGGCACGAGAGATGCACCAAAAATGGCAAAGTGGTTTACTGATGATATTCAAGAGAAACCTATTCTTTTCAGTAGTCCAGCCAATAGAGCTTTATCGACTGCAAAATATTTTGAAAAAGAATTAACTCCAATTAAGCTAAATATAGTTGATGATTTGTATCATGCAAATTTACAAGATTATGAAAGTTTAATTTTAGAAAACAATCACGAGAAGCATATTGTTATTTTTGGACATAATCCTACAATTTCTCAGGTTGCTGAAGAGATCTTAAAAACCAAATATGTTTATCTAAAAACCTGTTCAATTTGTCAGATAAACCTAATAGAGCCTGATATTTTAGTTGGAGGGCTTAATTTTCTTAAAAGTCCGAAAGAGCTAACCTAAGTGTCAAAACTATTGAGAAAGCATTACAAAATTGCAAAATTAATTGTTTTTTAAACAAGAAAAAACTATTTCTAGTAAAATTAGAAGATGAGTAAAGATCATATTTTATTGGTAGAAGACGAACCTGATTTGCTTCAGACCCTTTCATTTAATTTTGAAAGCGAAGGTTATAAAGTTTCAAAAGCATTAAATGGCGAAGAGGCAATGAAGTTGCTTGAGAAAAATGATTCGATAGCTCTAATTATTCTTGATCTAATGCTGCCCGATATAAGCGGTTTAGATATTTGTCGACATATTAGAAATACAGACGACCTAAAGAACATCTTGGTTATTATGGTCACTGCTAAAGGAGAGGAAGTAGATAGAGTGGTAGGTTTCGAAGTAGGGGCAGACGATTACGTTGTTAAGCCTTACAGTGTCAGAGAGTTATTGCTTCGAGTTGGCGGCATGCTTAAAAGATCTTCGAAAGAAAAAGACGAAGGTGATAAAGAAGTGCTTGCATTTGAAGATCTAAAAATAGATACCAATAAACACAAAGTTTATTTATCTGATAAGAAAATATCTTTAACTTCAAAAGAGTTCAAACTTCTCAAACATCTCTTATCAAAAGCCGACAAAGTTCAAACAAGAGATAATCTTCTTGAAAAAGTTTGGGGTTATAACAATGATGTCACAACAAGAACTGTCGATACCCATGTCAAAAGACTGAGATCAAAAATTGGAAAATATGGAGATAAAATAGAAACAATAAGAGGAGAAGGGTATATTTTCAATAAGTCAGACTAAATGAAATTTTCAGTAAAAATAAAACTTTTCTTATGGGTATTATCAATTGTATCTTTCGTTACTTTGGTTGGGTACATTATTTATAGAGGTAATATTTTCTTAAATGGAAATGTAATTTTAGGGTTTTATTTGTTACTTCTTACCACTGTTGTCGCAACCTATTTTATTTATCAATATTTTAAAAGATTAGTAAATTCAGCAGCTCAGCTTATCGCCAAAAATAATATGGATGATCCTTCAGTTGCCTCCGAAGAAATTTTTGACGAGCTCTTAAAAGAATCTAGTCAGGTAGAAGATGAGTTAGTCTATTACACGCAACAAACAGAACAATTTAGCTCTGTGTTATCAAAAATGGGACAAGGAGTAATACTGGTTGATAAAAATTATCAAGTTTTGTATCTGAATAAAACTATTAATACAGAGTTTTTCCCGGATTTAAATATTGGCGACAAGCTTTTCGAAAATATAAGTTACCCTCAATTTAAAAAATTCGTCGAAAAGGCCTGGAATAAAAAAGACTTAGTTAGAGAAATTTCAGGTCCCATATCTATAAAGACTGTTTATTTGGTGAGTGCCAAAAAAGATGACATTCGAGATGAAATGTTAATTGTTTTTAGTGATATATCAAAATCAAAGAATTTTGAAAAAATGAGGGAAGATTTTATCGGCAACGTCTCTCATGAATTAAGAACTCCCATTAGTGTCATTAAAGCCAATGCAGAAACTCTAATAGAAAATAAACTAATTAAAGATGACGAAAACGCTAAGTTATTTACGGAAGCAATATTTTCTCAATCAGAACGCATGACAGTGATAGTCAATGATTTGCTTAAAATCTCAAGTATGGAAGCGGGGGAATATCCGATCTCAATTGAGTCTATAAATTCATTTTCGATTACTAAAAATTTAATCGAAGAATTCAAACCTAACTTAGATAAGAAAAAATTAACTGTGCAAAACAATTTGAACGAAAATACTAAAGTAATGGCTGACGAAGCTGCTCTAAAACTTATCCTGACAAACTTTTTAAGCAATGCCATCAAACACTCACCTAAAAAAGCTCTTATAAATCTAGCAGAATCTTCATCTTCAAAGGGCTTTATTAGGCTTTCTGTTTCAGATGAAGGCAAAGGAGTACCAAAAAAATACAAAGAAAGAGTTTTTGAAAGGTTTTATAGAATAGATAAAGGCCGTTCATCGGAAACTGGTGGAACAGGTTTGGGTCTTTCAATTAGTAAAAATTTAGCATTGATGATGGGCTATTCTGTTGGAGTTGAAGCGAATGAGCCTAAGGGCGCTACTTTTTTTATTGATATAAAAGTCGATGAGGAAAAATCAATTCAAGCTGCTTGAATACTTTTGTTTTCCTTTAGTTCTTTTTCCATTACCGCGTCAGCAATATTCCAGGAACTATCGAATAAGAAGGAGTTAGGAAAAAATTCAATGATTTCTATAAAAATAGCTATGGCATGTTCGAGAATATCGGCTCTGTCTTCTGGCAGAGAGTAAGAAGATACTTTTTCTTCAAAACTTTTGTTTGAAAGTTCTTTTTTTAATACTTTTAATTCCTGTAAAGATGATTTTCTATCTTGTTTATTAATAATTTCATTGATGAGCCTCGCATTTCCACCAACCCCGACTATATTTCTTATATTTTCAGATGGAATTTTTGTTAGCCACTCTTTTAAATTATTCCAATGCTTGGGCGAGTCTTTTCCTTCTAAAATTCGCACTGCACCAAGCGGAAAAGACTTTGCGAGATGTTTACCATTTCCATGATGGAATAATTCGGTACTGCCACCACCAATGTCCACGACTAAGGTTTCATCTTTTTTAAAATCTTTGTAATTAAAAAAATTCAACAATTGGGCTTCTTCGTTTCCGGATAAGATTTTTATTTCTATATCAGTTTTTTTTCTTATTTTTTTACAAATTTTATGGCCATTTGAAACTGTTCTCATTGCTGAGGTAGCTACCCCAGTAATTATTTTTATATCTTTTTTATCAGCCTTGTCTTTGAGTTTCATTATGCTTTTTAATAATTTTTGTTCCGTTTCGGATGAAATTTTTTTAAATTTGAACGCGTCGGTTCCAAGTCTCACTGAAATTCTTTTAAAGGTATCCAATTCAGCAAAATTTTTATTTTTTTGTTTTGATATACGATATTGACGATATTTAATTGCGTTTGAACCAATATCAATACAAGCTAAGCGTTGAGTTTTATTCTTCATCTGCCATAACTTTTAACACCTTGTATTGCTGATAACTTAAGTTATTAAAAGGGACTTTATTTATCTTTAGAGAGTAATCATTAATATTCTCTGTCCAAACTTTTGGCTTTGGCAAGTCTTTATCAGGATAATCAAAGCTTCCTAGGATGTAGCGTAATGCATGAAGCACCGCTATCTTTTTATCGTTTGCATTTAAAACTATCCAAGGTGCTTCAGAATAGGAAGTATTCTTAAACATTTGCTCTTTATAAAGGGTAAAAATATCCCATTTATCCAAACCTTTTAAATCGTTTTCACTTATTTTCCAATATACCAAGGGACTATTCTTGCGTTTTTCTATTCTCATTTTTTGAGTTCCTTTTTCTATGGATAAATAAAACTTAAGTATTTCAGTACCATTTTCTTTGAGTTTTTGCTCCCAGGGCACAACTTTTTTCATAAAAGATTTGTATTGTCCTTTTGTACAATAACCCATGGTTGATTCAACTAAAGCTCTGGTATACCAAGACCGATCAAAAAAAACTAATTCACCTACATCTGGCAATTGTTTCTCATATCTTTGAAACCAGTTTTTTGATTCTCTTGCAGTAGGAATCCCTAATTTAACTAAGCGACAATGTTTTGGTATCAGATATCTAGATAAAACAGAAATACTTCCAGTCTTGCCAGCTGTGTCTCTTCCTTCAAACACAACAGCAATCTTTTTTTTCTCTTGTATGATCCAATTCTGGAGTTTGACAAGTTCAATTAAAAGCTTCCTTTTTTCTTTTTCATAAAGCTTAGAATCAATTCTCCTGTAGTTTGGTATATCAAATTCAATCATGATTTATTTGGCGAAGATGTATTCTAGCTAAGTTTTCTTAGAAGAATAACTTTTTCACTAAATTGTCACATATTTTTCGCTTATCTTCCCTATTTCGCAATCAAATCTCAATAAAGAGCAAATAAAATAAATTAAAATATCAATAAATTATATTTTCAGGAAAATATGAAAAAATTAAATTTTTTGTTACTAACGATTTTAGTTTCTTTGCTTTCTAGCAATTCTCTTGCCACGCCTAAGGTTTATGGAAAAATAAATATTGCAGCTGATGATGGAGATGGAACTGACGATTATGTTAATAATGCTTCTAGATTGGGAATAAAAGGCACTGAGGATCTTGATGGGTTGATTGGGATTTATCAAATTGAATACGAAATAGATCCTACCGATGGCTATGCGCAAGATGAAGTAAAAAATTCCAATGGATATGTTACTAAATCTGCCATGATTGCAAAACAAAGAAATACCTTTGTTGGTCTTAAGGGTGATTGGGGAACAGTTAAGCTGGGATTTCACGATACTTATTTGAAACTTGCTCAAGGCAAAGTCGATTTATTCAATGACCTAAGAGGTGACATTAAAACTACTTTCAGTGGAGAAGATAGAACGTCAGATTTTCTGGGTTACGAATCTCCGGTCTTTGGTGGTGGCTTTCAATTTAAATATAATTTTAGTGATGGTGGATCTGCAGCTAATGGCGGTACAGGAAATAGGGATGCCAAGGCTTATGCTATTTCTTATAAAACTAAAAAAATCTATGCCGCTTACGCTTTTGAAGACAACAGTACAAAGTCAAGTGGAGAGGATCACACAAGAATTGTGATACAAGTTCCTATTGGACCAGTTAAAATTGGATTTATTGATCAAGAATCTGAAATAGGAACCTCAAAAGATGATTCAACTATGTTTAACATTGCTTGGAAAGCAACTGACAAATTAACTGTTAAATTCCAAACTATGGATAAGGAAGATGAAAATGGTATTACTCAAGACGATGTAACTTCATTTGGAATAGATTATAAACTCGCAAAAAAAGTTAAATTATTCTTTTACGATACTGAGCATGAGGATGGCGTAATCTCTATTTCAAATCAGCCTAAGGATTACACTGGAATAGGAATAGAAGTAAACTTTTAATTATTTAAATTTAAAAGTTTTTTAAAAAAACTGGTTTTTTTTTGAAAATTAGTCTATTGTGTCTTTTGTGTGACAAAAAAGTGTCACATAAGTTACTAATAAATATGAATACTAAAACAGTTCTTAAAGACCAAGGATTAATGCCTGCAAACTCTCAAGCACAAGAGATGATGATAGTTGGTTTTATTTCTTTATGGGTAGTTTTGGCAGCAGTTCTTTATTTTTCGTAAATATCTCTGTTAAAAACACCTCATCTCATAATTCATCCTAAACTAGCAAGGAAACGAATTACTTACTATTTCACCTAAATTTCACTTAAATATCTAAATTTAGTCACACTACGGCAATAGTTTCTCAACAATCTTGTAGTTTAATTATTATTAAATTTAGAGAGTTTAAATATGGAAACTTTATTTTTGGATCCTTTCAATATACTTTTGCTTGCAGGATTTATTGGGTTTTTTATGGCTTTTGGCATTGGTGCTAACGATGTTGCAAACTCCATGGGGACTTCTGTAGGAAGCAAAGCTATAACTATTAAACAGGCAATTATAATTGCGGCTATTTTTGAATTTTTAGGAGCCTTTTTAGCAGGTGGAGAAGTAACTTCTACAATTAGAAAGGGCATCGTAGATCCAAATCTCTATGCAAATGATGTAAATATATTTGTGATCGGAATGATATCTGCTCTTTTAGCGGGAGGCACTTGGTTGTTTATCGCAAGTTTAAGAGGCTGGCCTGTTTCTACTACTCACTCAATAGTGGGAGCTATTATTGGTTTTGTACTAATTTCTAAGGGAGTAGATGCTGTATCTTGGAGCAAGGTTGGTAATATAGCAATGAGTTGGGTAACTTCCCCTTTATTTTCTGGAACTTTAGCCTTTGGACTTTATATATCTGCAAAAAAATTAATTTTAGATAGAGCCAATCCTGGAAAAGCAGCTATCACTTTTATCCCATTATATAGTTTTCTAGTAGCAGTCGTTATTTCACTCGTCACAGCAAGGAAAGGTCTTAAACATGTAGGAATAGAATTTTCAGAAAATGAAATTTATTTATTTACTTTAATTTTTAGCATTATTGTTGCAACTGGAACAGCATTTTTTTTAAGAAGGAATAAAGATCAAATAATGAGAGAAGGCGGCATTGAATTTGCATTTGGATTGCTAATGATAGTTTCTGCTAGCGCCATGGCTTTTGCCCATGGTTCAAATGATGTTGCAAATGCAATTGGACCTTTGGCAGCAGTAGTAAGTGTTGTGGATACTGGCGAAATAGGATCAAAATCTTCAATCAGCCCATGGGTGTTACTTGTTGGAGGTATTGGAATAGTTTTTGGTCTAGCAACTCTGGGTTCCAGGGTCATCTCAACAGTTGGAAAAAAAATTACAGCTCTAACTCCTAGTCTTGGCTTCTCCGCGGAAATGGCCACAGCGTCTACTGTTGTTGCTGCAACTTATCTTGGGTTTCCTATTTCAACTACACATACACTAGTTGGTGGAGTTATAGGTGTTGGTCTAGCTAAAGGCGCAGAACATTTAGATTATGCTTCCATAAAGAGAATAATTGCTTCATGGTTAGTAACTATTCCAGCTGGAGCAGCTTTTACAATTTTATTCTATATTTTATTAAGAATAATTTTTAGTGTTTAAAGTTTTTTATTCAAAGAATAAATAATAACCAAATTCCAGACAAAGCAATGTGCGGACCAAAAGCTATAGTTTTTTCCAAAGCATTTCTCTTCTTATAAAAATACCAAATTATTCCTGATAAAGATGAGACAAATAAAATAAAGGGTAAATTGTAAATACCAAAAAACAGAGATAGATTAGATATCAATATTATATCTCCCCAACCAAATGAATCTTTTTTTAGAATAAAATCAGTCAAATATTTTATTGAAACTAATAAAAATAAAGAAATAAAAAAGGATAAGACGCCCAAGTTGAAAGTCCAATTATAAAGGTTTAACAAAATTCCATTAAATAAAAATATTAAATTCAAAGCTATTGGGATTTTAAAAAAACTTTCGTCAATGCGCGCAACTAAGATCAAAGTAAAAACTAAAATACAATTTAAGATTAATAAAAAATTTATTGCATTAAACTTTATAAATATTAAAGCAAATAAAATGCCTAATAAGATTTCAAAAAAAGGATAAGTAATAGAGATCGACTCTTTACAGTTTTTACACTTACCTGATTGAATCAAATAGCTAAAAACCGGTATCAGTGAAAATATCGATAAAGGGTTTTTGCAATTTGGACAAAAAGACCTCGGAAAAGACAGCCCCATATCAGGGATCTCTTCTACAGAAGATTGATAGTTCAGTATGTATGGAATTCTAAAAGACAGGCTATTTAGAAAACTTCCAAATATAAGACCTAAAACGAACATATATAAAATTTCCATAAAGTTAATATTATTCAATTTGTTATTTAAATAGCTGTAATATAGCTTTCATATTAGATAATATTATTCGAGGGAACTAAATAAATATAGTTATATAGTGAGCATAGATTTTTTAAAAATTTTCAATAGAACTGTTAATTTTATTTCTAATAAAATCAAAACTATTTTGATCGCAGTTATCATCTTGATATTTTCCTTCGAAACATCCAGTGTGATTTTAGACATTGTTTTTGCAGAGAAAGTGATCATAAATAAATCTGTTGCTGGAAGAATAAATGTTAATAAAATTGATAAAAATCCTTTTTTACCAAGATATGATTCAGTTGAACTATCAAACTCCATATTGGACCTAGTTAAAGCACCAGAAACATCTTTATCCCTAAAACTGTTTGGTGTTACCTCTTCTGAAGATAAAAATTTTGCGATCATAGGTTTAAATAAATCAGATCAAAAAGAGTACTTACCCGGCGATCAAGTGTTAGATAATGTTTTTTTAGAGTCTATCCATAAAGATTATGTGACTATCAATAGATCAGGAGTTCCAGAAAGTCTCTCATTTAATGAGATCAGTTTAATTTCAGGAATTGATAAAGAAATTTTGAATAAACCTATTACAGAAAAACCAGAAAACATTATTTCTGCGGAGTGGCTTTCAAACCAGAATATATTAGATGTAATTTCTTTTGTTCCAATTTTTTTAAATGGGACCCTTACAGGATTAGAAGTTAACCCAGGTGAAAACAAAGAGTTTTTTGTAAATTTAGATCTATTGCCTGGCGATGTGCTTGTTTCAGTTAATGGCTTTTTAGTTTCTGATTTAAATGAAAACTATCTTTCTAATTTAGAGACTTTATTCGATGAACCAAAAAATCTTAATCTTGAGATTCTAAGAAACAATAATCCAGTTTCAATTGGGATAAAAATTAATTAAACAAAATGCTTTTAAGAAATTATTTTAAATTTTGTGTGTCTCTGACGCTGTTAATTTCTTTCTACAGTCACTCCGTAACAATTAATATGAGAGACGCTGACATTAGAGCATTTATTTCTGATATCTCTTCGTTAACTGGAAAAACCTTTATAGTTGATCCTAGAATAAACGCAAAAATAACTATTATTTCTCGTGCAGATTTATCTATTGATGAAGCTTACGAAGTTCTTTTATCTGTTTTAGCTGTTCATGGTTACGCTGCTGTAGAGCAAGATAATGCAACAAAAATTGTTCCAGAGGTAAGCGGAAGACAATCTTTCAATACTTTTTCAAGGTTAAATAGTCCAGCTGATAAATTTGTTACAGATATCATTAAGCCTAAGTTTGCATCAGTTAATTCTTTAATTTCACTTCTCAGACCTATTATATCTTCGCAGGGTCATTTAGCTATTTATGAGCCAACTAACTCTTTAATAATTGCTGATAGGGCAGGAAACGTAAAAAAATTAAGAGGCATAATAAATGAGCTTGATAAGACGCCTGGTGAAAAATATGAACTTATTAAGCTATCTTATTCTTCCTCAAAAGAAGTCTCAAAAATAATCGATAAAATATTCAATGATAATTCTGGAGGGATGAATCCTAATCAATTTACTTCCTATTCAATTGATAGAAGTAACAGTATTTTACTGGTAGGAGATGAGCCTGTAGTTGAAAGAATGAAATCTTTAATACAAAATTTAGATACTAAGCAAAGTGGTTCTAATACATTAAAAGTAAAATATCTGAAGTATGCTGACGCAAAGTCTCTTGAAAAAATCTTAAAGAATTTATCAGAAAATTTATCTTCAAAAGAGCGAAGCACTAATAAAATAAAAACTAGCATCGAAGCCCATGAAGGAACAAACTCTTTAGTTATTTCCGCGGATCCTGAAATAATGACAGCTATAGAAGATGTTATTTCAAGACTTGATATTAAAAGGGCGCAAGTCTTAGTTGAAGCCATTATTGTGGAAATATCTGACACTTTGGCTAAAGAATTAGGAGTTCAAATTCTTTTCTCAGGAGATGGATCTGATACGCCAATTATTTCTCAAAGATTTGGTAACCCAAATCCAGATTTAACCGCGATTGTTGGGGGAGAAGTTTATAACACTACATCTGGTTCATCTTCTATTCCTGCAGCAGCTCAGTCGTTATTAACTTTAGATGGTTTTGCAGCTGGAATAGGAAAATATAAAAAAGATCAAAAAAGCTTTGCTGCTATTCTTAATGTTCTACGTAAGGATACAGATTCTAATGTTCTTTCAACTCCTTCAATCCTGACAATGGATAATGAACAATCGTCAATTATAGTTGGTCAAGAAATACCAATTACAACTGGTGAATCATTAGGATCAGATAACTCTAATCCTTTTAGAACAGTGAGCAGAGAAGAAGTTGGAGTAAAGCTTTTAGTTAAACCTCAGATTAACGAAGGAAACTCTATAAGACTCGATATTGAGCAAGAAGTATCAAGTGTTTATGGGCCATTACTTATAGGGGCTTCAGAAATAGCGACAAATAAAAGAGAAATTAAAACAGCTGTTATGGTTGAAGATAGTGAAATTATCGTACTTGGAGGCTTGATAAGTGATGATGTGCAAGAATCAGAAAGGAAAGTCCCTATTTTGGGAGATATTCCACTTCTAGGCAGATTATTTAAATCAACAACTACTTCCAGATCAAAAAAGAATTTGGTTGTTTTTTTAAAGCCAACAATAGTAAGAGATGCTGCAGATATGCAAGCCATCACAAATGAAAAATACAATTTGCTTAAAGCTGAGCAAATTTTAAAAAATAAAAATGGTAGACCCACTCCTGATTTAAAAGTATTAGAAGACCTAATTAATGATTAGGAAAGAAAGTTAGATGAACAATGAAGGAATTGACTTAGATTATAAATACTGCAAAGAAAATCATGTTCTTGTAGAAAGGGATAAAAACTTATTAATAATAAAATGTACTGAAGATACAAAAATTTCTGCAATTTCGTATCTGCAAAAATATTTTAATTTACCTTTAGATTTAACAAAAGTTTCTCCACAAGAATTTAATAAATCTTTATCAAATAATTTTACAAATAACTCTTCTTCATCAGAAGATTTAATTGAAGGGATTGATGAAAATATTGATCTTGATTCGTTAGTTTCAAATCTTCCAAAAACTGAAGATTTACTCGATGATAAAAATGATGCTCCAGTCATAAGATTAATAAACGCTATTTTATCTGAAGCTATCAAAGATGGCGCTTCAGATATTCATATTGAGCCTTATGAAGAAAATTTATCCATTAGATTTAGAATTGATGGAATTTTAAAGGAGAAATTAAATCCTAGTAGCAGAATTGCTCCTCTATTGAATGCAAGAATAAAAATTATGTCTAATCTAGATATTGCAGAGCGAAGGGTTCCTCAAGACGGCAGGATGTCATTAAAATTTGGAGAAAAATGGGTTGATATAAGAGTATCAACTTTGCCATCAAGTTTTGGAGAAAGACTAGTTTTGAGATTGCTAGATAAAGCTGACGTTAGCTTAGATTTGAAAGAACTAGGAATGACAGATGAAATGACAAAAGATTTCTTAAAACAGCTAAAAAGCACAAGCGGAATAATCTTAGTAACAGGTCCTACTGGCTCAGGAAAAACAACTACTCTTTATTCAGGTTTAAACTTTTTAAATGATCAAACTCGTAATATTTTGACTGTTGAAGATCCCATTGAATACGCATTAGAAGGAGTAGGCCAAACTCAAGTTAATAATAAAGTAGGGCTATCTTTTGCTAAAGGCTTACGAGCAATATTAAGACAAGATCCAGATGTAGTTATGGTTGGAGAAATAAGAGATAAAGAAACTGCTGAAATAGCTATACAAGCAAGCTTAACTGGCCACTTAGTTTTATCTACTATTCATACGAACGATTCAGTTGGAGCAATAACACGATTAATTGATATGGGAGTAGAACCATATCTTCTGGCTAGCACAGTAAAAATGGTAATCGCTCAAAGATTGGTAAGAAAGCTAAGTGGTAAAGAAAGCTTTTCAGGAAGAATAGGTATTTTCGAAATAATTAAAATTGATACTGAAATAAAAAAATTAATAAATGACTCAATTGATGAGGACGCAATAAGGAAAAATGCTTTTAAAAAATATAAATCTTTGACAGTAGACGGCGAAGATAAAGTAAAAAAAGGAATTACTTCTAATTTAGAAGTAAAAAGAGTGCTTAAAGAAATTGACTAAATATGGCTAGTTTTTCATATAAAGCAATGGATCAAAAAGGAGAAACTGAAAAAGGTTTTTTAGTGGCTGAGAATCTAGATGACGCACAAAATGAGTTAAAAAATAGAAAGCTTATTCCTTTAAAATTAAAACAATCTAATAAAAGATTTAATTTTAGTTTCTTTTCTTCAATTGGCTATTCAAAATTATCTTTAATATCGAGACAGTTATCTACATTAGTAAATAGTGGGATACCGGTTGATCAAGCTCTTGATTCAGTGTCTGAGCAAATAGACTCACCCCGAATAGGAAATAAATTGAGACAAGTATCCTTAAAAGTTAAATCAGGATATAAATTATCAGAATCATTGGAGGATCATCCCGAATCATTCGATAGACTTTACTGTTCTCTTATAAAAGCTGGAGAATCATCAGGAGAACTAGGTGTAATTTTAGAAAAAACTTCTGATCTTTTAGAAAAAAGAGCAAATATGACGCAAGAAATTACTGGAGCTTTAGTTTATCCCCTAATTTTGTTTTCTGTGGCTATTGGAATAATAAGTCTATTATTGATTTATGTAGTACCTGATGTTGTTTCTCAATTTACAACTTTAAATAGAGATTTACCTCTTTTAACAAAATCACTTATTTTTTTATCTGAAATTCTAGCTAGCTCTTTTTTTCAGATTTCTTTATTTTCTTCTATATTTTTAATTTTTCTCTCGCTTAGATATTTTGATTCAAAAAAAATAAAGCTAAAATTTGATAAATTCCTTTTAAAAATTCCGGTAATTAAAAATTTTCTTCTTGACGCTGATTTATCAAGGTTTACAAGTTCATTAAGTTTATTGAGACTTGGCAACGTATCTATTTTAGATGCTCTTCAAATTTCGTCAGATACAATTTCAAATAGTTATTTAAGATCTTCAATAAACAATGCTTCGATGAAAGTTGCAGAAGGGGAATCAATTGCAAAATCGTTAGAAAAAGTTAATGTCATCCCCCCTCTCGTAATTCAAATGATTCAAAATGGAGAAAAATCTGGAAAATTAGAAGAAATGTTATCCAAATTATCTGATTATCTAGAAACAAGATTTAAAAATTCTTCAAAAATTGCTATGAATCTTCTTGAACCATTAGTTATTATAATTTTAGGAGTTTTTGTTGCCTTGATTGTTTTAGCAATTCTTCTGCCTTTAATTCAATTAAATACATTAACCACAACATTATGAAAAAAAAGACCAACAAAAAAGTAAATTTTAAATCTTTAGATAGTGGATTTAGTTTGATCGAAATATTGGTAGTTCTAATGATTATAGGAATGCTAACCGCTGTAGTGGCTATAAACGTTCTGCCAAGTCAAGATAGAGCAAGAGTTGATAAAGCTAGGGCTGATATAAGAATAATGGAACAAGCATTGGAGCTTTATAGATTAGATATGTTTTCTTATCCAACTAAGCAAGAAGGATTGAAAGCTCTTATAGAAAAACCCTCTAATAACAGATTTTCGGAGCGATACAGACAAGGAGGGTATATCCGAAGATTAGAAGTAGACCCTTGGGGTAGCGACTATCTGTATGAAAGACCAGGAACAAATAATAAGCCTTTTAATATTATTTCTTTAGGTGCAGACGGTCAGAAAGGCGGGGAAGGCCTTGATGCCGATATTACAAATTGGGATTGATTTAAGTGAAAGGTTTCACTTTAGTAGAAGTTTTAGTTTCTCTCTTAATTTTATCTATAGTCGCGGCAGCTGGCCTATCAAGCATTTCATTTTCTACTAAAAATTTCATTACATTAAGAGATAACTTTTACTCTTCAACGATCGCTGAAAACATCTTATTGCTTTCTTATTATGATGATAATTTTTTAACTAATAACATTTCAAGTCAAAAAGAAGTAATGATGGGAAATTCATTTACTTGGAAAAGAACTATTAATCTCAATAAAGCTCAAAACTCTTTGGGCGTCTCTGTTGAGGTTTCTTCAGAAGCAAAATCTAACCCGTTTAAACTTGAAATTTTTAAAACACTTAAATGAAAATGATTAAAGGTTACTCATTAATAGAAATGTTAATTGTTCTACTAATTTTTAGTTTCTTAGCTTTAATTTCCTTATCTTTTTTATCATCATCAACAAATTCTTTTTTTCAGGTCAACTCTAAAACGGAAGATCTAAAGGAACTTATAATTGCTTCAGAAATAATAAAAGATGATTTAATTCATTTATCAGATAGACCTATTCGTAATAAATATGGAATTCAAAAAAGAAGTTTCTTGTTAGCAGTTAATTTAGTTCAAGAAGGAAGTGTTTTAGAGTTCGTTAGATATTCTTCAAGTGATGGAGCCGGACAAATTGGGTCTCTCCAAAAAATAAAGTATGTATTAGAAGATGGAACCTTAAACAGATATACAAGTACTTTTTTAAATTCACCATATTCAAATAAAGCTTTAAAACTTATTTCTGATATTTCAGAATTAAAAATTAATGATCCCTTAACAAACTCTATTTCTCCTTACGACTTTGACTATATCCCCAGACTTCTCAATTTCAATATAAAAATAAAAGAAGGTTTTTTTAATAAAATTTTTATAGTTTCTAATGCGTAAGAAAAGCATAAAATTAAATAAAGGAGCTGCACTTCTTTTATCACTTTTTATTACTTCTATTGTCTCTATTATCGGTTATAGATTATTTGATTTAACAATTTTTACTTCAGAGATAGAGAAAAGATATATCAGCAACCAACAATCTTTATTATTGGCATTAAGCTTGGAATCTTACACTCTGGACTTTATAAGTTCAGAAGAAAGAAGAAGATCTTTATCTTTAATGACTAATAGATACGATCCTTATAGCCCTATAGAAATTCCAATAGAAAGAGGAAATGTTCTAGCTCAAATTGAAGATAAAAGTGATTGTTTTAATCTCAACCTTTTAGTCACTAACAAAAAAGAAATAAATAAAAAAATATTAAATAAAGAAGAGCTTAAACTTTTTAAAAATTTACTTATTAGTTTAGAAATACCAGATGAAAGGGTAGAAATAATTTCAGCATCATTAATAGATTGGATTGACTACGATGATTTTCCTGATAACTATAACGGCGCTGAAGATTTTTATTATTCAAACTTAAAAGTTCCTTATTTACCTTTTAATGGTTATCTTCGAAGCATTACAGAAATTAGGCAGGTCAAAGGTATATTAGAAGATGACTATAAAAAAATGAGTCCTTATATTTGCGCTTTACCTATCAATATAAAATCTATAAACATAAATTCAATTTCTCCACTTAAACCAAAATTGTTAATAGCTCTTAGTGAAAATAAACTTTCTGATCAAGAAGCTACTTATATCCTAGAAAATAGACCATTGAACGGTTACGAGGATTTGAATGATTTTTTTAATGATGAAGCAATCAAAAGAGTAGTAACTTCAAAATTTGCTAGAGAAAAATTAACAGTTGATCCATTTTATTTTAATTTAAAAACGCAAATAAAATATGATGAATTCACATTTATAATGAATTCTAGATTATTAAAAGATAATGAAGGTATGCGAATTATTACAAGAAAAGTAGGTAGCTTGTTATGAGTAAATCTATTTATATTTTTTTAAATTTTTATACACAAGAAAAAATATTTTTTCTTTTAGATGGCTTAGAAAAAAAAAGAATTAAGGAAAAAGATTTAGAAAATTATTCTAATTATAGAAAGAAGATATTTTTAATATCAGACCTATTTAATTCTTTTAAAATAAATTTACCTGAAACTAATCTAGCCAATCAAAAGAAAGCCATTCCTTTTCTGATACAAGATCAATTAGCAGAAGACATAAATAATTATTATTATTTTTTAAATGCTAAAGAAGAAATATTAGTATTAACTGAAAAGCAGAAGTTAAAAGAATTAATAAATGGTATAGATCTTTATTCGATTTCTTCTTTATATCCAATAGAAACTTCATTTACTAAAGATTCCTTAATAGTAATTGAAGATAAGGTAATTTTATCGATTAAAAATCAATGGTACTGGTCAGGATCTTTGGATATTTTTAAATCGTATATCTCTCTCCTAAAGGAGAAATTTAGCGATAAGATAATAGAAAGTCATTGTTTAAAAAAAATTCCAGAAGATTTAAAAAATATAGATTTTTTAAAATTTAAGATTCATCAAGATATTGACTCACTATGGTTTGAAAATTTACCTTCTATCAAAAATGATTTTAATCTTTTACAAAAACAGTTTGAGCCAAAGATCAATTGGCTTGAAAAAGCTAAAGAATTAAAATTTTACATCTTTTCAGCAGTTACTATTTATTCAATATTTCTATTATCTAGTCTTATTCAAATTGGCTCGCTATCTATTTCAAGTTATCAATTTAAAAATCAACTTACTGAGATTTTTAATGACAAATTTCCTAATGAGATCATAAAAAATGATCTAATTTCTCAGGTTAATAATTTGATTAATTTAAATTCCTTTTCAAAAAGGAATTTAGACTCCCTTAGGCTTTTATCAAATGAAATTTCTTTAATGGAAGATTTAAGTCTAGTTTCAATAAATTCAGATTTAAATAACTTAATTATTGAGGTTGAGGCAACAGATTATGCCCAAATGGAAAAATTAGTTAAGCTTATGTCTACACTAGGTATAGAGCTATCTATTGGAAATTCAAGACGATTAAATAATTTACTCTTAGGGGAGCTAAATGTTAGAAACCTTTAAAAATATCCTTAGCTTCAGGTTATCAAGATTCAATCAAATAACTATATTGGGAGTTTTAATTTTTTTGTGTGCTTATTTTCTAATTTCTTTAATTTTTTCTTTAAATAATAATATTATTAATTTAAAGAAAGAAAATGAAATAACTATAAGCAGAATTGAGTTTTTAACTTCTATTGACGAACAAGAAATAATTCTTAAATCAGGATTTTCAAATAATTTTGTATCTTCGATAAATACATCTGCAAGTAAAAATAATCTCAGTATTGATCGTTCACTTCCTCTATCAAATGGTGAAATATCTATTTGGATTAATGAGTCTAATTTTATTAATTTATTTAATTGGCTTTTGGAAATTAACAATAATGGCGTTGAGATTACTAAAATGAATATTAGAAGGATTTCTAAAGACACAGTTAGCGCGCAATTAACTTTTAAATCTTAAGACTATGAAATATTTAATTTATTTTATTATCACAAGTATTTTAATTACATCAATCGTAGTCGTTACCAACTTGCCTTTAAGAGTTGTAAAACCAATTCTTTCTGAATATTTTCCAGAAATAACTTTTGGTAAAATTGAGGGAACAATTTGGTCTGGAAAAATCAATGATTTAAGTTTTGCAAACGAATATCTTGGAAATCTTACAACCGAAACTGATTTAAGAAACTTAAAATTTTACCTTGATGACAATGAAGTCACTATTGAAGGAAAATTGAATATTATTGGCTCTTTAATGGACAGCCAGGTAAATCTGAGAGAAGTAAACTTTGAGATAGGTTCAAGAAGATTTCTACAAAGAATACCTTCAATTTCTGCTTTTTCCGGAAATAATATTAATATGACATTTGACATAGATGGCTGTTACGAAGCGTCAGGAAATTTATTCGCAGATTTAGATAGAAAAGGGCTATTAAATCAAGCAGTGACCAACGAAATGGAAGTAATTCTGGGTTGTAAAGATAAAAAGCTTATTGGTGATTTTTACAGCACTCCCAACCAAGATGTATTGAAAGGAAATTTTAGTGTGGATAATGAATTGAACTATGTTCTAGTCGCAAATTCAGCAATGGTCTTGTCAAAAATTTCAAAATTGATAAGAAAACCATTAAGCCGTGCACCCGATGTAAAAATTAAAGGAAATTTATATAACTTTTTTTATGGAGAAAACTAATGTTAATCGGAAATAATCCGCTAAATGAAAAGCCTGAGTGGTTTAAAAATAATATCGAGATCAATCCTAAGGCTAAATATGTAGAAGTTGAAAATAAAAAAATAAAATACTTTGTTTGGGGAGATGATTCTTTGCCAAAAGTTATATTGCTTCATGGATTTAATGCTCATAGTTATTGGTGGAGTCATATTGCTCCTTTTTTCTCTGATAAATATTGTGTTGTAGCTTTAGATTTTAGTGGCATGGGCGAAAGTGAGCATCGTGAAGAATATTCACAAGAAATATATTCAAAGGAAATTAAAGCCGTAACAGATGATATGAAATGTAATAAACCAATTTGTTTAGCTCATAGCATGGGTGGAGCTATAGCTATGTTTAGTACATCTATTTTTCCAGACCTTTTTTCTAGAATTATTCTATTAGACTCAGTGGTAGTTTTGCCTCCTGAAAAAGCTGAAATGATGAAATCTAGAAGACCTAAGGCAAGAATGGAAATTGCCTCCGATTCAATAGATACAGCCGTATCAAGATTTAGATTAATGCCGCCTCAGCCTTGTGCTCAAGAGTACGTTGTTGAGCATATTGCAAAGACTTCCTATAGGAAAAATGAACAAGGATGGGTTTTAAAAGCTGATCCAAAAATTTCAAACACGTATAAATATAATGATTTACATGAAATGTTAATGAATCCAACAACTTCGTTAGAAATAATATACGGTCAATTGAGTCAAGTTTTTACACCAGATGTGCTTGATTATATGAAATACGTCGGACAAATAGATGAAAAAAGCATTCATAGGATAGATGGTGCTATGCATCACCTATTTTTAGATAAGCCTTTAGAATTTAAAGATTTAGTGCTTCGATTGCTAGAGAGCTAGTTTATGAGCGTATTCGGATATTGCGATCCAAAATTTATTAAATTAAAAGAATATTTTGAAAACTCAATAGATTCAAGATTCGAACTCGGCGCTGCTATTTCCATAGAAATTCAAGGAGAGAGAGTCGTCAATCTTTGGGGTGGCTTCAAAGATGCTAATAGGTTAACTCCCTGGGAAGAAGATACTCTGTGCAATACATTTTCAGTTTCTAAAGCTATGGCTTCTGCCTGTATTTTAAAACTTATTGAAGAAAAAAAAATTAATTTGAATGAAAAGGTTTCTTTTTATTGGCCTGAATATGGAAATAATGGAAAAGAAAGTACTAAGATTTTTGATTTATTAACACATAGAGCAGGGATGTTTGCTTTTGAAAAAAATTTTAAAGTAAGTAATGAAGAATGGACTAATTGGGATTTATTTATAAATAAATTATCAAAACAAAAACCATTTTATCCTCCAGGTTCTGCTCAAAGCTATCATGCTTTAACTTTTGGGTTTTTGGTTGGTGAAATCGTTAGAAGAGTAGATGGAAGAAGCATAGGAGAATTTTTTAAAAAAAATATTGCAGAACCTTATGATATTGACTTCATATTTGGGCTGAATGAAAAAGAAATAAAACGTACTTCAGATATCGTTATGTCTAAAATCAGGTCCCCTTTTTTAACCAAAGTTTTATTATCAACTCCACCCTGGTTAATTCCCAAAAGATTTAGACCCGTCATAGAATTGTTAAATAAAAGTGATTTCAAAAAAGCATTTTTTAATACGCAAGCTGAAAAAAATTCTGTTAATAGTGATTCTTGGAAGCAAGCTGAAATTCCAGCAGCTAATGGATTTGGTTCTGCAAAAGGTATTTCTAAATTTTATAGTACTTTGATTAGTAAAAAGGAAAGATCTTTTTTATCTAAAGAAACAATTGATAATGCGACGCAAATTCAGTCTGCAGGTCCAGATACTGTTTTACTTAATTTACCAATTAAATTTGGACTTGGGTTTATGATAGAAAATCCTTATTCCCCTTTAGGTCAAAATCCTGATTTATTTGGGCATTCTGGAGTAGGAGGTTCTGTAGGATTTGCGGATAAAAGAAGAGAAATAGGATTTGGGTTTACTAAAAATTATATGCATCCTCCAGGAAAATTATTCAAATCTGCAAATGATTTGACTAAACTTTTTTATTCCATCTTATAGACATGGTTTTAGAGCCATTATTTTACGTTGTAGCTCTGCTGTCTGTCTTTGTTCATGGGATGGGTAAAGCTGGGTTCGGTATGGGTTTGCCTATTCTTGCTATTCCCATGATGTCTCTTTTCATTTCCCCAATTCAGGCACTATCTATCTTAGTAATACCGTTAATATTTATGGATTTAATTACAATGCATAGGTTCAAAGGTTTGTGGAATAAAGAGATTTTAAAATTTATTATTCCTTTTTCTTTTTTAGGAATACTTATCGGCACAATTACCTTTGAATATCTTTCTGAAGATTCTCTTAGAATCATTTTGGGGTTAATAGCCCTTAGTTTTGGATTAAATTATTTCCTTTCTTCTTTAAAAGAAATATCTATATCTTCATCTAGAAAATTAGGTAGTTTTTGGTCGATTCTTTCAGGATTTACAAGTTTTTCAATTCATGCTGGCGGACTACCAATAAGTTTTTATCTTCTACCTATGCGTTTAGATAGAAGAATCTATGTCGCTACTACTGCAATATTTTTTTTATCTTTAAATCTATTTAAATTAATGCCTTACGCTTATTTTGGTCAAATAAATTTAGAAAATTTATATATTTCTATGTTTTTACTCCCATTGGCTCCTTTAGGGGTTTACTTTGGTGCGTATTTGACGACTAGAGTTAGCCAAGATTTCTTTTATAATCTTAGTCATTTTTGTTTAATTTTAGCTGGTTTGAAGCTAGTTTATGATGGAACTGGAGTATCATTATTCACATGACAAACCTAAGTGTTAACGTAAATAAAATAGCCTTAATAAGAAATTCCCGTAAAGGTGAAGTGCCATGTTTAGAGAACATCTCTAGAATTTGTATTGAAAATGGAGCTAAAGGAATTACTGTTCATCCAAGACCAGATTTAAGACATATACGTCCCGATGACTTGGAATTAATTTCTAAAGTTACTAAGGAACTATCAGTAGAGTTCAATATTGAGGGAAATCCATTTGAAAAAAGAACAGGTGATTATCCAGGGTTTTTGAATTTAGTAGAAAATTTTATTCCCACCCAATGCACTCTAGTTCCAGATGCAAGTAACCAATTAACTTCAGATCACGGGTGGAATGTTTTGTCGGAAAAAGAAAAACTAATTCCAATCATTCAACAACTAAAATCATTAGGAATAAGAACTGTTTTGTTTATCGATCATGATATTGATCAAATTGAAGCCGCAAAGAATATCGGAGTAGATAGAGTTGAGATTTATACAGGCCCTTTTGCAAAAGCATTTAAAAATAATGATTTGAAAATAATAGATGATTACAAAGAAGCTATCAGCTTTTCAAAAAGCATAAATCTAGATTTGAATGCAGGCCACGATTTAAGTTTATTAAATATAGAAAAATTTTTAAGCTTAGGAAAATTTAAAGAAGTATCAATAGGGCATGCTTTAGTATCAGAAGCCTTGATTTCTGGCTTAAGTGACACTATAAAGGAGTATATAAAACTAACTAACCCAAAATGAGCACTGAAGATAGAATAAAAAAACAAATTTCTGATAATGCAATTTTATTATTTATGAAAGGTTCACCTGATAAACCTCAGTGTGGATTCTCTCAACGCGCAACTCAAATTTTAATGGCTTGCGGAAAAGAGTTCTCTTTTGTTGATATTCTTACCAACCAAGATATAAGAGAAACTTTGCCATCAATATCCAACTGGCCTACTTTTCCCCAGCTTTATATTAATGGAGAGCTTATAGGCGGAAGTGACATTATGATGGATATGTATCAAAGCGGAGAGATGCAAAAAGTTATTGATGAAGTAAAAGAAGAAGATACAAAGTAGATATTAGATTTCTTCCTTAATAAGCTCTATAGAATCATCAATTTTTAAAAAGTGATACTGTTTTTCCCAATCACCTAAAACATATCTAGTTCCATACTTTTCATTATGAATGTTAGGTCTGTGGGTATGACCATGAATTAAAATTTCATTATTAAATTTTTGAAAAATTTCGTTAACTGCCATTATGTTCACATCCATAATTTCAAAAGCTTTATCTTTATTTTCTATTTTACTGACATCTCTGAGATTTTTAGCAATCTCAATTCTTTCTGATATATCTTTTTGTAAAAAATCTTTTTTCCATTTTGAATCCCTTACTACTTTTCTAAAGGACTGGTAATTCAAGTCATCTATACAAAGAGAATCACCATGCATTAGAACCACTTCATAATTATTTATATTAATTTTTGTTGGATCATCGATTAGATATCCTCCAATTTCATTACAGAATTTTTTTCCTAATAGAAAATCTCTATTTCCATGCATTAAATAGACTTTTTTCCCTGAAGAAGTGAATTTTTTTAATGCCGACTTAATATCTAAAATAAAATCATTTTCAAAATCATCTCCAATCCAAACCTCAAATAAATCTCCTAAAATAAAAAGAGACTCAGAACTAGAAGCATGAGTATTAAGAAAGTTTTTGAACGCTTTTGTTAATTTGGGTCTTTGTTCCTGCAAATGTAAATCAGAAATTAAACACGCAGACATTTATTATTTTTTTTCTACACTAATAATATATACATCTTCTATTGGTACATCCTGATGATAACCAGCATTAGCAGTATCTACTTTTGCAATCTCATCGATAACTTCTTGACCACTTATTACTTTTCCAAAAACTGCATAGCCACCCATTGAAGGATAATCTAAAGACTTGTTATCAGACAGATTTATAAAAAATTGTGAAGTAGCAGAATTAGGCTCGCTTGTTCTTGCCATTGATAAAGTATATTTTTCGTTTTTCAATCCATTATCAGCTTCGTTGATGATTGGATCTTTTGTTGGCTTTTGCTCCATGCCAATTTCAAAACCACCACCTTGAATTACAAAACCTGGAATGACACGATGAAAAAGGACATTTTCAAAAAAACCTTCTTCTGCATATTCTAAAAAGTTTGCTGACGTTACTGGTGCTTGATCAGGATAAAGTTCAATTTCGAAATTTCCTAAAGAAGTAGTTAAAGCTAAAATAATAATTTCATTCATAATGAAGAAGTATAATACGGTTTACATAATTTAGATAAATGAAAATTTTTAATTCTCAATCAGGTCTCAAAGAAGAATTTAAGCCTATAGAAAAAGGAAAAATTAATATTTATGTTTGTGGAATGACTATCTATGATTTTTGTCATATAGGACATGCTAGAACTTTTTTCAGCTTCGATTTGATGGTTAATTTTTTTAGGTTTTTAAATTTTGAAGTTAATTACGTTAGAAATATTACAGATATAGATGACAAAATTATTCAAAAAGCGAAAGAAGAGGGAGTATCTTTCGAAGAAATAACAAATAAATTTATCAAGGCTATGAACGAAGATTTTGAAGCTCTTAATATTCAAGCTCCTAATTTGGAGCCTAAAGTATCGGAACACATCGAGGATATTTTAAATATGATTAAAAATCTTGAATCCAACGACTTTGCATACTCAAGAGAAAATTCAGATGTCTATTTTGATATAGAAAAGTTTCCTGAGTATGGAAAACTATCTAAAAGAAATCCAGGCGATCAAGATTCTGGTTCCAGAGTAGAAATTGATAAAGATAAAAAAAATCCTAATGATTTTGTTCTTTGGAAAAAATCAAATGAAGAGCCATATTGGACTTCAAAATGGGGTAAAGGAAGACCTGGCTGGCATATTGAATGTTCTGCTATGAGCAATAAATATCTAGGAGCTAATTTTGATATTCATGGGGGAGGTTTAGATTTGAAATTTCCACATCATGAAAATGAAATAGCTCAATCGGAATGTGCCAATAATTCTGACTTTGCTAATTATTGGATACACGTGGCTCCTTTAAATGTTGATGGGAAGAAAATGTCTAAGTCTTTAGGTAATTATTTTACTATCAGAGAATTACTGAAAAAATTTCATCCAGAAGTATTAAAAGTTTTCTTTTTACTTTCTCATTATAGAAAGCCTATAAATTACACGGAAGATTCTATAAGTGAAGCAAAAAATATTTTAGACAAGTTATATGAATCTATTAGGGAATCGGAAAAATTTGATTCAACTAACACTGATAGGAAGATTTTTGATCTTTTTACAGAAGCACTAAAAGATGATTTCAACACATCACAGGCATTAAAAATACTTCAAAAAACATCTCAAAATCTGAATTCAACTGAAGATGAGAATGAAAAGGAAATACTTTCCAATACTTTAAAATCTTTAGGAAAAATTTTAGGTATTTTTAATTATTCTTTCAAAGAATATTTCCAAGCAAATTTAGACCAAGGCATAACAAGAGAAAATATTGATAAAATGATTGCTGAGAGAAATCAAGCAAGACTCAAGAAAGACTTTAAAAAAGCAGATTTAATCAGAGAAAAGCTACTCTCTTTAGATATTGTATTGGAAGACGAAGGCTCTAAAACTACTTGGAAAAAGTTAGTTTAAAAAAAGACCCATTTGATAATAAAAAGTCCAAATTACTAAGATAACTCCTAAGAAAGGGTAAAGGATTTTTTTTACTTTACCTTGATTGTCTCCAAGTGTAATAAAAATAACAAATATTGCGGTAAAGAGGCTCATCAATAAAAAATCTCTTTCAAAGATTTTAGTATCTAGAATTACTTTTGTTGCGAAACCAATAATAGGAAAAATTAATACTAAATTTAAAATATTAGAGCCAATTATATTTCCAATTACCATATTTCCTTTTTTTCTCTTTAGGGCAGAAAACGATGCGGCTAATTCAGGTAAGCTTGTTCCAATAGCTATTAAAGTCAAACCTATAACAGTGTTAGATACCCCCAACATAAGAGCTAAATTCTTCCCACCATTTACCGTAAACTCAGATCCTAAAAGTAAAATAACGAGACTTAAAAAAATAAAAAAAATATTTTTTGCTATCCCTTTCTCTTCCTCTGAAAAAGAATCTTCTGTTTTTTGTCGTAACAAGTGAAGTACAAAAAGAATTAAAAAACAAATCAAGATAAATGAATCACTCTTTGAAATTGAGAAATCAAAAATCACATATCCAGAAATTAAAACAGATAAGATTAATAAAAATATATCTCTTAAATTAATTTCGAGAATAGATTTAGAAAGAAAAAAACAACTCACTCCGAAAATTAAACCGATATTAGCTATGTTTGATCCTATTGAATTTCCTATAGCAAGTTCTGGAGATTCATTAATTATGGAAGAGATACTGACAAAAACTTCAGGTATTGATGTTCCTAAGGCAACGACTGTAATGCCAAGAAACATATCATTTAATTTTAATTTAGTTCCTAGTTTTGCTGTGTTGGAAACAAAATATTCAGCTCCTAAGACTAACAAACCTAAGCCGAGTAAAAGTATTGCAAAGTTAAATAACATTTTTATAAATTAGCTTTTTTGATATATCTACAATACTCGCAATTTGGGCTTGATTCAGGGATTTCTTCTGAATTTAAAACTTCAAATATATTTTTGACAGTATTATCAAGCCAAGAATCATCTCCTTTATAAGGTAAAATTTTAACTTTAAATTTTAATTCATTATTGAATAAAACATTTTCTTTAATGCCATTGCAATAAACAAAATATCCTATATTTTGTACATCAAAACCATTTTTTCTGAATAACCATTGATAAATTTCTATTTGTCTTTTGTAGGAAATTTGCCATGGAGCATTTAGACTGACTTCGCCTTTTTTTGAAGTAGCTTTGTAATCAACTAATATTAATTGATCTGTTTTTGTATTTATCCATACGTCATCAACTAATCCATAAAAAAACAAATTAGTTTCTTCGTCTAGAAAGCCTATGCCTTTATTTCTAGTTCGCCAATCTTCAATATCTGGGTGAACAAAAGGCTTTGCATCTAAACCGTAGCTTAAAATATAAGGATGATTTTTTTCAGTTCCACGATAAGTGTCAAATTCTTCCTTGAGTAATTCATCTACGGCATTATTCAAGTTAAAAGGAAAAGAGGCAGGCCTTGAAATGCCTAGTCTTTCTTCAAGATAAAAACACTTTTTGCATTTACAAAAATTCTCTATCCTAGTTCTGCTAAGTTTGTATGGGTTTGTGTTATCTTTACTATATATTGGCATTTTTGAGCTGGCTCCGCGAGCAGGGCTCGAACCTGCGACCCAATGATTAACAGTCATTTGCTCTACCAACTGAGCTATCGCGGAAAACGAGATGTATTATAAGCAAAAAAGTATAAAAGATGAGTAAAACATTTGAAATAAAATCAGATTTTAGTCCTGCTGGAGATCAACCTAAGGCGATATCAAAACTTGTCAAAGGCCTAAATGACGGCCTTTTGAATCAAACTTTGCAGGGAGTAACTGGTTCAGGAAAAACTTTTGCAATGGCCAATGTAATTCAAGAAGTACAAAGGCCTGCAATTGTTATGGCACATAACAAAACTTTAGCAGCACAACTGTACGGTGAATTTAAAGAATTTTTTCCTAATAATTCAGTAGAGTATTTTGTTTCTTATTATGATTATTATCAGCCAGAAGCGTATGTGCCTACATCTGATACTTTCATAGAAAAAGATGCCTCTATTAATGAACATATTGAACAAATGCGTCTTTCAGCTACTAAAGCAATTATGGAAAGAAGAGATGTCGTGATAGTTGCATCCGTCTCTGCTATTTATGGATTAGGCGACCCAAAATCTTATCTTCAGATGGTTCTGCATCTAGATAGAGGCGATGAAATTGATCAAAATGTTTTATTGCTTAGATTAGCTGAACTACAGTACAAAAGAAATGATATCGAATTTACAAGAGCAACCTATAGAGTAAAAGGGGATGTAATCGATGTTTTTCCCGCCGAATCTGAAGCAGAGGCTCTTAGAATAGAAATGTTTGATAATGAAATAGAATCGTTAAAGATGTTCGATCCTCTTACGGGAGAAATTTTTAAAGAAGTTCCCAGAATAACTATTTTCCCTAAAACTCATTATGTTACTTCAAGAGACATAATGTTAAATGCTACTAAAGAAATAAGAAGTGAAATGAGAGAAAGAGTAAGATTTTTCAAAAAAAATGAAAAGTTTATAGAAGCTCAAAGAATTGAAGAAAGAACCAAGTACGACATTGAAATGATAAAAGAACTTGGTTTTTGTTCTGGTATCGAAAATTATTCAAGATATCTTTCTGGGAGAAAAGAAGGCGAATCACCACCGACTTTATATGAATATCTTCCTGAGGATGCAATAGTATTTGTGGATGAATCTCATGTCTCACTTCCTCAAATTAAAGGCATGTATAGAGGAGACAGATCAAGAAAAGAAACTTTAACCGAATATGGATTTAGACTACCTAGCGCATTGGATAATAGGCCTTTGAGATTCGACGAATGGGAATCAACCTCGGGACAAAAAATTTTTGTTTCAGCTACTCCAGGAGAGTACGAAGAAAATAATATGGAACAAAAAGTTGATTTGATAGTACGACCAACTGGTTTAGTCGACCCGACTATTGAAATTCGTCCTGCAACAAATCAAGTTGATGATCTAATGTCTGAAATAACTGAAAAAGTTAAAAGAAAGGAAAGAGTTTTAGCGACTGTTTTAACAAAAAGAATGGCTGAAGACCTGAGTCAGTATTTATTTGAAAGAGATATTAATGTTAGATATTTGCATTCAGATATTGATACTGTCGAACGAATAGAAATTTTAAGAGATCTTAGATTAGGAAATTTTGATGTTTTAGTAGGAATTAATTTGCTAAGGGAGGGGTTAGATCTTCCTGAAGTTTCTTTAGTTGCAATTTTGGATGCCGATAAAGAAGGTTTTTTGAGATCAGAAACTTCAATTATCCAAACTATAGGTAGGGCTGCCAGGCATATTAATGGTCATGCAATCCTATACGCAGATAAAGAAACAGGATCGATATCTAGAGCTATTAAGAAAACTGAAGAAAGAAGGAAAATACAGCTAAATTTCAACAAGAAAAACAATATTATTCCGTCTGGAATAATAAAACCTGTCTCAGATGTAATGGAAGGTTCAAAAAACTTCACCAAAAAGCAATTTTTATCTGAAATGGATAAAAAAATTGAAGAAGATTATTTGACTCCTAAAGAATTAGCCAAACAAATAGATTCTTTAGAAAAATTAATGCTGGAATATGCCAATAAGCTAGAATTTGAAGAAGCTGCTAAATTAAGAGATAAAATAACTGAATTAAAAAATAGATTATTTGCCGCCTAAAATTTAAATTAAGTTTCTAACTCAGTTATAATTATTTTTTCTAATTAAATGTTAGATATTTATCAAATTAATCCAAAATTAGTTGGTCTGTTAGGGCAAGATTCTCTGACCAACTTTGAATTTTTAAATCTCTCATCTAGAGTAGAAAATATTTCAAGTAATACCTTAAATACAGTAAAAGATTTTTATTTATTAGAATTGTCGACTGAATGGAAAGAAATTTCTGAAGAAAAAAAGTTTCAAATTTTTAAATTACTTCAAGTTGAGACTTATTTAAAAGATTACGATTTAAAAAAATTCTGTTTTACTTCTCCAAGACAAGGAGTTCAATCTCCTTGGGCCTCTAAAACACTAAATATATTTGAAAGCTGCGGATTGGAAGAGATAACTAATATAGAAAAATTAACGGCTATAAAATTTTCCAATAAAGTAATAAATGTTTCTCATTTAGAAAAAATTCTATATGACCCTCTTACAGAATCTTTTTTTAGTGATGCAAATAATTTAAATAATACTTTTTTAAAATTAGAAAAAAAGAAAACACAGTTTATTAAATTCAAGGATGGTAAAAAAACTTTAGAGTTATTAAATTCTTCAATGGGGCTAGCTTTAAACGACTATGAAATAGAATATTTAACTAAAGGGTATGAAGCTGCAGCTAAAGAGGCCACCGATACTGAGTTGATGATGTTTTCACAGATTAATTCTGAGCATTGTAGGCATAAAATTTTTAACTCATTATGGGTTACTGACCAAGGGAATGAAAAAAATAGTCTTTTCGATTTTATAAAAAGTACATATAAAAATTATTCAGACGGCGTTTTGTCAGCTTATAGCGATAATGCAGCGGTAATTTCTGGTTTAGGGAAAAAAAGGTTTTATCCAGACCCAATAACTAAAGAATATAAATATGTAGAAGAGCAGAATAACTTTTGTATTAAAGTAGAAACGCATAATCATCCTACTGCTATAGCTCCTTTTTCAGGCGCAGCTACAGGTTCTGGTGGGGAAATAAGAGATGAAGGAGCAACAGGAAGAGGAGCCAAGCCTAAAGCCGGTTTGTGTGGATTTTCTGTCTCTTATTTAAGAATTCCAGACAATATAGAAAAGTGGGAAGGGCAAGAAGATAAGCCTAAAAGAATTGCCTCTCCTTTGGAAATTATGATCAATGGTCCCATTGGGGCAGCTTCTTTCAACAATGAATTTGGAAGACCTAACATATTGGGATACTTCAGGTCTTTTGAGCATAAAGATAAGGATAGGTATTTTGGTTTTCATAAACCAATTATGTTAGCTGGAGGTTTAGGAAATATTAAGCCAATACATACTAATAAATCTAAAGTTTCTAGCTCGGCTAAAATAATAGTATTAGGGGGGCCAGGTTATTTAATAGGTCTAGGCGGAGGGTCTGCCTCTTCGGTTGAATCTGGAAAATCGAATGAGGAATTAGATTTTGCCTCGGTGCAAAGATCAAATCCTGAGATGCAAAGGAGATGTCAAGAAGTAATAGACCAATGCTGGCAGCTTGATAAAGATAACCCTATTGCTTTTATTCATGATGTTGGAGCAGGTGGTTTATCCAATGCAATTCCAGAATTAGCTAAGGATTGTAATTTAGGTGCAATTATTGATTTAAATAAAATTCCAATAGTAGATCAATCTATGAGCTCATTAGAAATTTGGTGTAACGAATCTCAGGAAAGATATGTTTTAGCCGTGGAAGAATCAGAACTTGAAAACTTCAAAAGAATTTGCGCTAGAGAAAAATGTCCTCTAGCTATCGTTGGTGAATTCACCAACGATAAAAAATTTATCTTGATAGATAAAAGTTTAAACGAAAATGTCATAGACCTAGACATGAATTTTATCTTTGGAGCAAAAGAACAACTTAAAAGAAATTTAATAGAAGCACCTAAAAAAAACTCTGTGGAAATTGATTTAGATCTAGATATTAAAAAATCTATTTTAGATGTTTTGAGGCATCCTACGGTAGGAAGTAAAAACTTTTTAATTACTATTGGCGATAGAAATGTAGGCGGTTTAACTTATCGAGATCAAATGGTTGGACCATATCAAATCCCAGTAGCAGACAATGGTATTACCATGGCAAATTTTGACTCAATAGAAGGTGAGGCAATGTCTCTTGGTGAAAGAGCCCCTTTAGCAGTTTCGAATGCTCCAGCTTCAGGAAGAGTGGCAATTACAGAAGCTTTAACTAATATTCTTTCATCTGGAGTAGAAGAGTTATCTAAAGTAAAGCTATCTGCAAATTGGATGGCATCCCCAAATAATGACGTAAATAATTTTGATTTATATCAGACCGTAAAGTCAATTTCTGAAAGGCTATGCAATGAATGGAATATAACTATACCAGTAGGAAAAGATTCTTTATCAATGGAGACTGCATGGGAAAACAAAACTAATACTTCACCTCAATCTTTGATTGTCTCAGCCTTTTCTCAAGTACCAGATATTACTAAAAGCGTTACCCCTGATTTTATTGATAATTCAAAATTGGTTGTTGCACAAATAAATTTTAGCTCTTTTAAAAATCGTTTAGGAGGAGCAGTGCTGGCTGAAATTTTGGGCCAAGATTTAGGCGAAGTACCAGATATGGAAGCTATAGATGAGTTCCCTAAAATATTTAATTTCTTCGCTAATCTGATAAAAGAAAAAAAAGTTTTTGCTTATCATGATATCTCTGATGGTGGTTTAGTATCTTGTTTGATTGAAATGATGATTGCAGGAAATACTGGTTTTTGTCTGAAGACAAAATTGCAGAGGAAAGATTTACTTAAACTTTTATTTGCAGAGGAATTAGGTTTTGTATTTCAAGTCTCTGAAAGAACCTATGCAGATATTGAAGCTTTCATGCAAAAAATTCATTCAGAAAGTATGTTGATGCATCTAGGGAATACAAATAAAGAGGATCACCTATTAATTTCTACAGATGAATTTGATGAAATTATTGATTTAGAAACTTTAATTTCTAACTGGACTAGTGTTACTTCAAAAATGCAAGCAATAAGGGACAATCCCTTATGTGCTTTAGAAGAATCTCGAGTTTCTCTAGAAAGAAAGAATAACCAGCTAGTTCAAAAAATTTCATTCAAAGAAACTAATTCTAAAATTTCCTTTTCGACCAAACCTAAATTAGCTGCTATAAGAGATCAAGGAATTAATGGGCAAATAGAGATGTCAGCTGCGTTTACTAGAGCAGGTTTTAACGTGGTAGACCTCCATATGACAGATTTAAAAAATAATTTTTTTGATCTTGATGACTTTATAGGTCTGGCTTTTCCAGGAGGCTTTTCATATGGAGATGTATTAGGAGCTGGACGAGGATGGGCAAATTCAATTTTGATGAATAACGAATTAAGAGATAATTTTGAAAAGTTTTTTAATCGTCCAGATACTTTTTCTCTCGGCGTTTGTAATGGGTGCCAAGTTTTATCTGAATTAAAAGAAATTATTCCTGGTTGCGAAGACTGGCCTAGTTTAAAAAAGAATATTTCAAATCAATTTGAAGCAAGGTTAATTCAAATTAAAGTAAATGATTCAAAATCTATTTTTTTTCAAAATATGGATGATTCTCAACTAATCGTTCCGGTAGCACACGGAGAAGGAAGAATGGAGTTCTCTGATAATTCTAAAATAAAAAAACTAATTTCTAACCGTCAGGTTCCGCTGCAATATGTCAATTCTAAGGGCGAAACAACTGAAAAATATCCTTTGAATCCTAATGGGTCTGCAGAAGGAGTTTCTTCTGTATGTTCTAAAGACGGGAAAGTAACTATCCTCATGCCCCACCCTGAAAGAGCATTTTTAAATAAACAATTATCATGGACCGATTCCGATGTTTCAAAACCTAGCCCATGGCTTGAAATGTTTTTAAACGCTAGAAAATTCGTGAATTAACTACCTTCTAATTATATCTTCAGTATGAAGATTAAATTTTTTAGTCTTCAAACATTCATAGTAATGATTAATTGTTTTTGGAACGAATGGAAAAGCCAATTCTTCCCAAGGAACTTCATCATAAGAAAATAACTGTACATCTAGACTTTCAGAGGTTGGACCAAATGAATTGTCTTCAATATCTGCTCTATAAATTACATAAATTTGATTTATTTGAGGTATATTAAATATCGTTAATATTTCTTTCATGTCCACTTCTGCTTGAGTTTCTTCTTTGGTTTCTCTCCAAGCTCCTTGAAGTAAGGACTCTCCATTTTCTAAAAATCCAGCAGGCACTGTCCAAAGACCAACTCTTGGCTCTATGGCTCTTTTGCAAAGTAGAATTTTATCTTCAAATGCCGGTAATGTACCCACAACCACATTTGGATTTGAGTAATGTATTGTGTTGCATGAGTCGCAAACGTATCTTTCTCTATTATCTCCCTCGGGGATTTTAAGAGATACTTTTGCAGAGCAATTAGGACAATAATTCAAGATAAATTTCGTTAATTAAAAAGAATCAGAAGTATAATTGATCTTTAATACCTTTAAAAATGATATCTACCTTAAAATCAAAACTTAAAAATTATACTCCTAACGGATACATAGAAGATTCGCCTCAAGCAGCAGTTTTAATAATTTGTTACGAAAGAGACGATGAGTTATTTATTGTGATGACAGAGAGATCAAAAAACTTACCCAGTCATCCGGGGGAAGTAGCTTATCCAGGCGGCAAAAGAGAAAAAAAAGATAATTCTCTTCTCGAAACTGCGCTTAGAGAAGCAGTAGAAGAAATTGACTTAGATGCAAGTAAAATTAAAGTAATAGGTGAATTAGATACCTTAAAATCAAGGTTTGGATTAAGTGTAACCCCCTTTATTGGATTAATTGAGGAAAATCTATGTTTCACGGCAAACTCAAAAGAAGTTTCAGAAATTTTTCATGTTCCTTTATCTTTTTTTAAAAATGACCCTAATATCTCGGAAAAAGTAACTAACTATAATGGGGAAACTTTTAAAACACCTGTGTTTAACTTTGAAAAATTTGAAATTTGGGGGTTAACATTAGCTTTTACAATTAACTTTTTAGACTTATTAGATATAAAATTCGATTATGATTTATAAATTAGGTGACCATACGGTTATTACAGATGGCGATGATTATTTTGTTGCTCCATCAGCATCAGTAATGGGAAGAGTATTTTTAGGAAAAAATGTAAGTGTTTGGTTTGGCGCCGTAATTAGAGGAGACGTAGAGGATATCAAAATAGGAGAGAACTCAAATATTCAAGACTTATCAGTTTTGCATGCAGATCCAGGACATCCTTTAGAAATTGGCAAAAATGTAACAGTTGGACATAAAGTGATGCTTCATGGATGTTCTATTGGAGATAATTCCCTAATTGGTATAAATAGCGTCATTCTCAACGGAGCTAAAATAGGAAAAAATTGTCTTATAGGAGCAAATTCTCTTGTTACAGAAGGCATGGAAATACCTGACTATTCTCTTGTAATGGGTTCACCCGCTAAAGTAAAAAAAGAATTAGATCCTTCTATGAAAGATATTCTAATTGGCAGTGCAAGTCATTATGCAGAAAACTATATTAGGTTTAAAAAAGAACTTAAGGAGCAGAAAATATGAAGACAGAAAACGTAGTATACAAATCAGGAGAAAATTCTTTTGAAGGTTATTTAGCTCAACCTGAGGGAGAATCTCATCCATGTATTTTAATTGCCCATACTTGGTCAGGCCGAGATGCATTTGTTGAAGAGAAAGCAAATCTATTAACTCAGCTAGGATATGCAGCATTTGCTTTAGATATGTATGGAGATGGAAAGATTGGAACTTCCGTAGAAGAAAACCAGTCGATGATGCAACCGCTTCTTGACGATAGAGAAGAATTGAGCAGAAGAGTTCTTGCAGCTTTAGATGCAGTTACAAAAATTGAAACTATAGATTCTAGTAAAATAGTAATAATGGGTTACTGTTTCGGAGGTTTGGTAGCTTTAGACTTAGCTAGAACGGGAGCTGATATTAAAGGTGCGGTTAGTTTTCATGGATTTTTAGCTGGACCTGAAAATTCTTCAAATGAAATCAAAGCCAAAGTTTTAGCTCTTCACGGACAATTAGATCCTATGGTTGGGCAAGACCAAATAGAATCTTTCAGGGAGGAAATGACAATTAAAAAAGTTGATTGGCAATTGCATGTTTTTGGCGATGCAATGCATTCATTCACAAATCCTGAAGCAAATGATCCAGATTTTGGGGCTGTATATTCTAAAAACGCCGATGCAAGATCATGGAAAATTTTTACAGATTTATTATCGGAGCTTTTTTAAATAAAAAATGCATTCCTCTGAAGTTCGACAAACCTTTTTAGACTTTTTTAAAGAAAAAAATCATGAGCATGTAAAAAGTTCTTCGTTGGTACCTCAAAATGATCCGACTTTATTATTTACTAATGCTGGAATGATTCAATTCAAAGATGTATTTCTTGGATCAGAAAAAACTTCTCTCAAAAGAGCGACTTCCTCGCAAAAATGTATAAGAGCTGGAGGAAAACATAATGATCTTGAAAATGTTGGATATACCTTAAGACACCATACCTTTTTTGAAATGTTAGGAAATTTTAGCTTTGGCGACTATTTTAAAGAAGATGCCATTAAATTTGCTTGGGAATTACTAACAGAAAAATATAAGTTGCCGAAAGAAAAGTTATGGATAACCGTTCATGTAGGTGACGATGAATCAGAAAATATATGGCTCAACAAGATAGGAGTTCCAAAAGAGAGAATTAATAGATTGGATGAAGATAATTTTTGGTCAATGGGAGATACAGGACCCTGTGGTCCTTGTTCTGAGATATTTTACGATCACGGAGATGATTTTATTGGAGATCCTCCTGCTGAAGGAAATGAGTCTGGAGATAGATATATAGAAATTTATAATCTTGTATTTATGCAATTCGATAGAGATGCAAAAGGAAATATGTCGCCTTTGCCCAAGCCTTCTGTGGATACTGGAATGGGATTCGAAAGAATTACTGCTGTAATGCAAAACACAAATGATAATTACAAGACCGATATATTTGAGGTTTTAATAAAAAATATTGCTGAAATATTAAATGTAAAAAATCTATTTGATCCCTCGTTAAGAGTTATTGCAGATCATTTAAGATCTTCTTCTTTTCTGCTCTCTGATGGAGTTCTCATAGGAAATGAAGGGCGAAGCTATGTTTTGAGGAGAATTATAAGAAGAGCGTTACGACATGCTCATAAACTGAACCCTAATGAAAATCATATTCTATCTAAGGCGATAGATATCCTGGTTAATAGTCTCGGCAGCACTTATCCTGAGTTGATTCAAAATAGAGATTTAATAAAAGATTCTTTAGAAAATGAAGAAAACCAATTTAGTCATACATTGATGACTGGAATGAGCTTATTAGAAGAGGAACTGATTTCACTTAAAACAGAAACTATTCCAGGAGAGTTAGCTTTTAAGCTTTACGATACGTATGGGTTTCCTTTAGACATGACAATAGATTTAGCTAGAGAAAAAAACCTTGAGGTAGACATAGAGAGTTATGAACGTTGCATGGAAAATCAAAGAAAAATGGCAAAAGAATCTAGTTCCTTTTCTGCTTTAATTCCTTCTTCAATTACTTTAGATCAAGAAACTAAATTTGTAGGATATGAGCAAGAGTCATCCGAGGCTCAAATTAAATTAATCTTTCAAGACGGTGTAGAGGTCGATAATGTTGATTCAGGAGAATGTTTATTTATAACAGATAAAACTCCTTTTTACGCTGAATCAGGAGGCCAAATAGGAGATTCTGGTTTTATCAAAGCTGATATTGGTTCTGCGCAAGTTACTGATACTCAAAAATCAGGTAGTAATTTTATTCATTTTGCAAAGATAGAAAATGGTTCGTTTAAAAAGGACCAAAATGTATTGATGGAAATTGACTCAAAAAAAAGACGCAAAATTGAATCTAATCATTCGGCTACACATTTAATGCATGCATCGCTAAGAGATATTTTAGGAACTCATGTAGAACAAAAGGGCTCATTGGTAAATGATGAAAAATTAAGATTTGATTTTTCTCATCACAAGGCTTTGAGCAAAGATGAAATAACAAAAATTGACCATCAAGTTAATGAAATTGTTAAAAACAATATCAAAACAGAAATTTTTGAATCTTCTTATGATCAAGCAATAAAAATTGGTGCATTGGCATTTTTTGGAGAAAAGTATGGCGAAAAAGTTCGTGTATTAAAAATAGGGGGAGATTTTTCAATTGAACTATGTGGAGGAACTCACGTCAAAAGTTCGGGTGAAATAAAGTTGTTTAAAATACTATCTGAATCAAGCATATCTTCAGGAATTAGAAGAATTGAAGCTGTTTCAAACGAGGCTGCTGAAGAAATTATAATGAGTTCTAAAAATGAACTATTAGAGTTATCTTCTTTCTTAGGAGTCGAGATAAGCAATATTCCTAATAAAATAAAAGAATCAAGTAATCTATTAAAGAGCTATCAAGAAAGATTAAAAAAAGTAGAACAAAAACAAAATGAACGTTTAATTTTAAGTTTAAAAGAAGAGTTTAAAACGATAAATCAAATGCATGTTCTTATCAAAAGACTAGATGATATTAATTTATCAAGTCTTAGAGGATCCTTGGATTCATTAAAGAACTCTGTAGGACAAGCAGTGATAGTTTTGTTGGGAAATTTTCAATCTAAAGCTATGGCAATCATTTCTGTTTCAGATGACTTGATAGATACGATAGACGCAAGAAATTTGCTAGAATCCTGTTCAAAAATAATTGATGCTAAGGGTGGCGGGAAAAAGGATTTTGCTCAAGCTGGCGGCGGTAATATTGAAAAAATAGATTTAGCTCTTGAAGAAGTAGAAAACTTACTAAAGTAAAACAATGACTCCCAATTTAATAGTTCAAAAGTTTGGCGGCACATCACTTGCCAACATAGAAAGGATTCATGCTGTTGCAAATCTAATAGAAAAATCTATTCAAGATGGAAAAGAAGTTGTAGCTGTTGTATCAGCGATGGCAGGGGAAACTCAGCGATTAATTGATCTTGCTAAAAAAATTCAATCAGAACCAGATCCTAGAGAATACGATGCATTGATTTCATCTGGTGAGCAAGTTTCTGTTGCATTATTAGCTATGGCTCTAAAAGAAAGAAATTTTCTTTCAAAGTCGTATACAGCATTTCAATTAGGATTAAAAACTGATCAAATTCATGGCAAGGCAAGAATAAACTCTATCGATACGAGTATCTTAGAAAAAGATATAAAAAAGGGCATAGTGCCAGTTATCACTGGTTTTCAAGGAATAAACGAATCTGGAGATATTACAACTCTTGGAAGAGGTGGATCAGATACTTCAGCGGTTGCATTGGCTGTAGCTTTAAAAGCTAATGAGTGTCAGATTTATACCGATGTTGATGGTGTTTATACCACTGACCCAAGAGTTTATGACAAAGCAAAAAAGATAGATAAATTATGCTTTGAGGAAATGTTAGAACTTTCTGGTTTAGGTGCTAAAGTTCTTCAAATAAGATCAGTAGAATTCGCAAGTAAATTTAATATGCCAATAAGAGTTCTATCTAGTTTTGAACCAGGAGGAGGTACTTTGATTGATAACGAAGATGAAAATTTAGAAAATGCTTTGATTTCGGGCGTTACGCATACAAAAAATGATTCGAAATTAATAATAAGAAAAGTTCCAGATTTACCAGGAATAGCTGCAAAGATTTTATCTCCAATTAGTAAAGAAGGGATAGAAGTAGATGTTATTGTTCAAAACGTTGCAGAAGATAAAACCACAGATTTTACTTTCACAGTTAAGGATGAGGATGCAGACAAAGCAGCGAAAATATTAAATAATTTATCTGATGAGTTAGGCGGCGGGAATGTAGAGCTAGCCAAAGAAATTAGTAAAGTTTCTGTAGTGGGAGTTGGAATGAAATCTCATGCAGGAGTAGCGACAAAAATGTTTTCTGCATTAGCAGAAAAAAATATCAATATAGATATGATTTCAACTTCTGAAATAAAGATTTCAGTTGTAGTTTCTAGGGACAATGCGGAAGATGCGGTTAAGGCTCTTCATGATGTTTTCGAGTTAGATTAATATGAAGACCATAGATGCTTTACTAACCAGAAACTCTTCCCCGAAACTAACTAATCCAATTCCAACAGAAGAGCAACTCGATATTGCTTATCAGTGCGCTTTAAGAGCGCCGGATCATGCTTGGATAAGACCATGGAAATTTATTCAAATTACTGGAAAGGGCTTAGATAAGTTATCTGATGCATTTATTAGTACAGCAAAAAAATTAGATCCAAACACAAAGCCAGAAATTTTAGAAAAGTACAAAAGTGCTCCTTTTAGAGCGCCTTTAATAATAGTTTTAGTTGCCAATACTAAAGAGCACCCTAAGGTTCCAATAATTGAACAACAGTTATCTACAGCTGCAGCTGGCCAAAATATGTTGCTAGCTTTTCATGATATGGGATTTGGAGGAATTTGGAGAACTGGCAAATTTTCTTTTAATAGAGAAATTTCAGTCGAGCTTGGTCTTAAGGAATCAGAAATAGTTATAGGTTATCTATATATTGGTTCAATTGATGGAAAAACAAAAAAAATCCCTGAACTTGAAACAGAAGACTTTGTTACGATTTGGAAATAAGATATATTAAATCTTAAATATAGAAGGAAAGAGGATTTCATGGAAAAAAATTTTGATTACATTGTAGTTGGAGCTGGAAGCGCTGGATGCGTTATGGCAAACAGGCTGTCTCAAAACGGAGAAAATTCAGTTTTGGTTTTGGAAGCTGGAGGCAAAGATAAAAACTTTTTTATTCATATGCCATCAGGTTACTCCCAGATTGTACCAACTAAGAATGACGTAAATTATGGTTTTGAAACGGAACCTGAATCTACAACTAATAACAGAAAACTTTACTGGCCAAGAGGAAGAGGATGGGGGGGCTCCTCATCAATTAATGCAATGGTTTACATTAGAGGACATGCTTACGACTATGATCTATGGCGACAAATGGGAAATGAAGGTTGGTCTTATGAAAATGTTTTGCCATATTTTAAAAAAGCTGAATCTTTTAATGGCGAAGGCGATAAAGATTTTCATGGTTTCGAAGGTCCTCTTCATGTGAAAAAGTCTGAAAGAACTGACGATGAGTTACTAGATGTTTTTGTAGAAGCAGGTCAGCAAGCAGGATTTCCTTTCACTAATGATTTTAATGGAGAAGAACAAGAAGGTTTTTCTAGATATGAACACACTATGTCAGATACAAAATTAGGGCCCAGAAGATGGAGTTCTGCAAGAGCTTATTTACACCCAGCATTAAAAAGAAAAAATTTAAGTACTGAAACTAATGTCCAAGTAAACAAAGTATTGTTTGAAGGTAAAAAAGCTATTGGAGTTGAATATCAACAAAAAGGAAAAATTACTCAAGTAAAAGCTAATAAAGAAGTAATTTTATCTGCAGGGGCAATAAATTCTCCACAAATCTTAATGAACAGCGGTATTGGAGACTCATCTGAATTAGCTAAGCATGGTATAAGTACTGTACATGAGTTGAAAGGAGTAGGAAAAAATCTTCAGGATCATTATGCCGTTGTAAATTCTTTTAACTGCACACAACCCGTCACTCTTCACAGATCAGCTAGCTTTTTGAAAACTCAACTTTCAGGATTAAAGTATTTGTTATTAGGAACAGGAGACGCAGCTTTTCCGCCTACTAGTGCGGGAGCTTTTATTAAGTCTAGTCCTGAAAAAGATATTCCTGATACGCAAATTCACTATGCTTCTTTTCATTCACCTGATCTTCATGGAAGAGAAGGAATTGATTCAAATCATGGATTTAGTGCAGTTATTTGTATTTTGAGGCCTCAGAGTAGAGGGCACTTAGAACTTAAAAGTTCAGATCCTAGTGAGCCGCCTTTAATGTATCCAAATTATCTATCTGAAGAACAGGATGTTATTGATACAAGAAATGCTTTTAGAGAATCAAGAAGAGTATTTATGCAGTCTGCGTTTGACGAATACCGAGGCGAACAATCTAAACCAAGTCCAGATTTAAATGTCGATAATGATGATGAAGTAGATCAATGGGTTCGCGATACTGGGGAAACTTTATATCATCCTGTTGGAACTTGTAAAATGGGTAATGATGACATGGCTGTTGTTGATGATAATCTAAAAGTAAAAGGCGTGGATAATTTAAGAGTTGTTGATGCGTCAATTATGCCAACATTGATCGGAGGTAATACTAACGCACCGTCAATCATGATTGCTGAAAAAGCAGCAGATATCATTAGACAATCAGCTTAAAAAATCTACAATTCCTCTTTCGGAGAGGTGGCTGAGTGGTTGAAAGCGCTCCCCTGCTAAGGGAGTATGTGGTAATCCTGCATCGAGGGTTCGAATCCCTCCCTCTCCGCCACATTATTAGATAAGATATTTATAAAGATGAAGTTAGAACAAAAAAAATCAGATGAACTTTTTTTGAAAGCTCAGGAATTAATTCCCGGAGGTATTTTTGGGCATTATAAATTTGCGGTAAGAGAGGAGGGTCCTAAGTTCTTTTCTAAAGCAAAAAATGCGTACTTTTGGGATATAGATGGTAACAAATATTTAGATTTGATTTGTGGATGGGGCCCCATGATTTTAGGGTATAACAATTCGAAGATAGATAAAGCCGCTAGAACACAATACGATCTTGGTAACACGGTTAGTGTTGCCTCGCCAGTAATGGTAGACCTAGCTGAAACTTTAACTGATATGGTTGATATAGCTGATTGGTCTCTTTTTGGAAAAAATGGCGGGGACAGCACCCAATTAGCGATTATGGTTGCAAGAGCAGAGACTGGAAAAACAAAAATTTTAAAAATTAAAGATGGTTATCATGGTGCTAATGGCTGGATGCAAAATAAAAATAATCCAGGAATAATCGATTCTGATAGCGAAGAGGTTCTTTCAATTTCATGGAATGATTTAGATGAATTTGATGAAATGATTTCGTCATTTGGTGGTGAGATAGCATGTTTTATTTCTAGTCCATACGATCACCCAACATCAAAAGATAGTTCTCTCCCTAAAGAAGGTTATTGGAAACATATTGAAAAGAAATGTAGTGAAAATAATATTGTTTTAATAGTTGATGATGTTAGAACTGGATTCAGGATTGATCTAAAAGGTTCTCACAATGCTTTTGGATTTAGTCCAGATTTAGTTTGTTTAGGAAAAGCAATGGCAAATGGCTATCCAATTTCAGCTCTTGTAGGTAAAGCATCTTTAAAGGATGCGGCTAATAAAGTCTATTTCAGTGGAACACAATTTTTTAATTCTGCTCCAATGGCAGCTTCTAAAGCTACTTTAGAAGAACTTCAAAATTTGAATGCCATTGAAATTATGAACACTAATGGATTAAAGTTAAAAGACAATCTTTCTTCTGCCGCAAAAGCATTTGGCTTAAAGATGAAAGTTTCAGGAGTGCCATCAATGCCTTATTTTAGGATTGAAGATCAAACCAAAAATTTTCATGTCGAATGGACGGATGAATGTTTATCAAGAGGATTGTATCTTACTAGTTATCACAATCATTTTTTATCGGTCGCCCATGGTGAAGCTGAAATCAATGAAATTGTTAGAATTGCTTCTGAAGCTTTTGAAGCAATTTCCATTTAAATTTAAAAAATAAATATTCACTTATAATTATTTATGGATGTATTTGAATTACAAGAACTAAAGAGTGCACTTTTAGAGGAGATAAAAAACACATTTAAAGATAAAAAGCATCCATTATTGAGAGAGTACGAAGAGCAAAATAAAAATCTTTTAGTCTTAATCGAATTAATGTCAAAAGAAAAAGATTCAATGCCGCAAGAAAATTTTGATCTTATATTGAGTCAAGATTATGCAATCCTACAAATAGAAAGATGGATAGAAGAAAACAAAAATATAATTGCAAGTTGGAACAGTACTTAAGAAAATCTTAAAAAGCATTAATTAATAAAGCATATGCAATATTATTAAAATTCTAGATTTTTAACAAAATCCTTTAATAATTTTCGAAGATTAATTTTTACCTTTTTTGAAGCTTTATAAAAATCTGAAGATTTAGCTAGGTCTTTAGTCGAAATTTTTGTTCCTTGATCTATTCTTTCATTCATTTGAATAATATTTAATAAGCCATGTGTGAAAGCATGTAAAGCCATGCTGTTAAGTTGATTTTTTGATGCGTCTTTCTTGTGGAGGACCTTTACTCTGTTTTGAAGAATTGCAAATGCGTTATTGGCCGATAAGAGAAGCTCTGGATAATCACTTTTAGGAAGAGGGTAGTCAAACATCAAGCTAAAAATATTCTGATTCTTCATACCAAAATCAATATATTTAATCCCACTATCAACCAGGTTTTCTATAGGGTCAGAATTTTGCCTAAAAGAAGATAGTTTAAATGAAAAATTTTCAAATCCTAGTTTGGTCACATCTGCCAGAAGATGTTCTTTCGAAGAAAAATGTCTATAAGGAGCGGTTTGAGAAACGTTTGAAATCTTTGCAATTTTTCTTAGACTTATGCCCTCAATACCATTTTCAGAGATCCAGTCATAAGCGCTCTGAATCAATTTTTCTTTTAAATTTCCATGGTGATATTTCATAAAAATAAATGTTGACACTGTTAACTTTAAACACTAATGTGTGCACTGTAAACATTATTTTAAAAAAAAATGAAAAAAATTCTATTAGTCATGATTTTCATGTCGACATGCGTTGCTTCTCAAAAAAATATTGAGTCATACGAAGTTAAAATACTTAATGAATTTAAGGTCAGCAAATTGCTACCAGGAAAAATAACTCCAAAACGTCAATCTATACTTGGATTTGAAATATCTGGAAAATTAAGAAAGGTAATTGTTGATATTGGAGATGAAGTAAATACTGGAGACCTTTTGGCGGAGCTTGAAGATTCAGAGGCACTTGCAAATTATAACGAAGCAAAAGCCAAACTTTCTATGTTCGAAAAAGTCTTTAATAGGTCTGTTTCTCTTAATGAGGAAAATTTTATTTCTGATCAAGAATTAGAAAGAGCGGAGTCTAATTTTTTAGTTGCTCAAGCTCAATTCGATAAAGCTTTAATAAAATTTAAACAAACTAAAATTTTAGCTCCCTATGATGGGATTATTCAAAACAGGTTTTTAGATGAAGGTTCTATTATTAACGCTAGTATTCCAATAATTGAAATTCTTGATTCTAAATTTGTTGAAGCTAAAGTGTCACTTCCAAAGTCACTGGTCAACGAATTGAATATAGGAAAACAATACAAATTTTTGATCGAAAATGATGAATTTGAAGCTAAACTGACGAGAATTGCTCCAATGTCAGTGAAAGGATCAAACAATAAATTGGGACTCTTTGAATTTGATAATTTTTTTAATCCTGGAGCAACAGCAAGACTTGTTTTAAATACAGTAGAATCTAAAAGAGGGGCATGGGTGCCATTAAATTCATTAGCTCAGTCAGAACAAGGGCTATGGAATTTATATACCGTATCTGATGGCAAAAAAGCCCAAAAAGATTATGTAGAATTAATTCACATTGAAAAAAATATGGCATACGTCTCAGGTACTATCCAAGATGGAGACTTGGTAATTATTGGTGGGGCAGCTAAAGTTGCAGAAGGTCAAAATCTAAGAATTAACTAATGAAAAAAATTGTTGATCTTTATCTGGATAGACCGAAGATTTTTGTTTTGTTTCTTCTTTTCGTATTGGTTGGCGGCTTTCTTTCATTCGATTCTTTGCCTAGACAAGAAAATCCACAACTTGCTGAAAGATGGGGAGACATAACTGCAGTATTATCAGGCGCATCGCCGGATAGAGTAGAAACTCAAATATCCGATATTCTAGAAACAGAACTCCGAGAAATTGATGAAATAAAAATTTTAAGTTCAAACTCATCGACAGGAGTTGGGTTAGTAGGGATCGAGCTCAAAGAAACTGTGACCAAAGCACAGACGGATGAAGTTTGGTCAAAAATAGAAAATAAATTAAAAGAAACATCTGAATTAGTTCCTCCTGGAACTAAAATTAGTTTGAATCATAGTGGACCTCCAACTACTCTCCTTTTTGCTCTTCAGTGGGTAGGAGAGGGCGAACCTCAAATGATTATCCTCTCCAGATTAGCTAGCCAGCTTAAAAGAAAGCTAGCAAATATTGAAAACTCTGAAAAATCTATAATTTATGGAGATACGAAAGAAGAAATATATATCGGCGCAGATTTAGATTCATTAGCTGATGCTGGGATGAATATTCAAGACATTGCAAAAGTAATCGAACAATTTGATAGTAAACAAGCTGTTGGAAATATTACTGGGCAAAAATCTGAGTTTAGAATTCAAGCTCAAGATAATATTTCTTTAGTAGGTGATTTAAAAAAATTACCTTTAAAAATAATTGGCGATTATCAAGCTTTAAGACTTGAAGATGTTGCCACTGTCTCTAAATTACCAGTAAATCCCCCAATTGAGTTCGTAACTTATAATGGTATTCCTTCTGTATTTGTCGAAGTGAGAGGAATTTTTTCTCAAAGAACAGATTTATATTCTGAATCAGTCCTTAAAATCTCAAATGCTTTTAAAGCCGATCTGCCGGAAGAAATTGCCTTAGAATTAGTATTTAACGAAGCTGATTTTGTTGAGGATAAATTTTCATTCTTATTGCAAAGCATTTTTATAGCTACTTTTTTAGTTCTAGCTTTAAGTTACATTTCTTTAGGGCCTAGATCTGCAATTATAGTCAGTGCTGTTGTGCCTCTTACCATATTTTTAGTACTAATATTATGCAGTATTTTTAGCATTCCCCTCCATACTACTTCAGTAACTGGAATAATTCTTTCCTTAGGACTTTTAATAGACAACTCAATTATAGTGGTTGAAGACTACAAGTATCGCAAAAGTATAAATCTAATTAATAGAGAGGCAATCTACGCATCTATAAGACATTTATCTTTACCTTTACTTGCGGCAACAGTTACAACCGGTCTAGCTTTTATGCCAATGGCTGCAGGAAAGGGGGCAAGTCCTGAGTTTGTAGGTGACATGGCTATAACAGTAATTTTTGCTGTTTCTTCATCGCTGTTATTAGCTTTAACTGTAGTTCCTGTGTTGTTAAAATTTATGGAAGAGAAAAATTTCTTAAATTTAAATAACTCGACAAACTCTGGATTTAATAACAAAAAACTTTATAAGCATTATAAAAATTTTTTAGAATGGAGTTTTCATAAACCTTCAAGAGCTTTAGTTCTTGCTCTTTTACTTCCAATAATAGGGTTTATCTCTTTCAATTTTTTAGATACTGATTTTTTTCCTAATCAGGGTAAAACGATGTTTCAAGTCGAAGTTGAATTAGATAAAAATGCTTCTATTTTTGCGACAAAGGAAAGAGTTGAAAGCATAAGAGAACAGATTTTATTAGAGGACTATATTGAAACTGACATGTGGTGGATTGGAAGAAGGTTACCAAGACTTTTATATAACGTCATTGGTGGTTCTTCAGGAGAAGGTTCAGATAATATTGCCGTAGGTGTTTATTTCACTAACTCATATTCAAAAATGGATAAAGGGTTAGAAAAATTAGCTAAAAACCTAGAAAGTAATCACGCCGATGTTCGTATTAGGGTTAGCAAGTTTACAAATGGTCCCCCTGTAGAATTTCCAGTTCAAGTTGCTATTTTTGGAGAGGACAATCAAGTTTTAAAAATTTTGGGAGAAAGGCTTAAATCTATTATTTCTAAATCACCGCAAGTAAGCGACGTCTTCGCTGATCAATCTGCAAGTATAACTGGATTGGAAATTAACCTAGATGAAATTGATTTAGCATTTTCATCTAAATCTTCTAAAGAAATCTTAGATCAAATTTCTTCTTCAACTAGAGGTTTGTATATTGGCTCTATGTTAGATGGAAATAAAGAAATACCTATAAGAATAAAAAACAACAATATCGAATCTAAAGAAATAAACCAAACTGCTCTCTTAGCAATACCTAATGCTAATGGCTATGAATACGTTGAGAATTTTTCAAATATCTCTTTTAAAAGTGAAATTAATCAAATAAATAGATACCAAGGCTCAAGACTGAATTCTGTCAAGGCTGCAGTTTATCCTGGGCAATTGGCTTCTTCTGTTTTAAAAGATGTTGAAGAAGAATTAATAGATTTTGAAAATTCCTTACCGGCTGGGTATGTGATGAGGCAATTTGGTGATGCCAATGAAAGAGCTGAATCTTTCGGTCAATTATTTAGCACCTTCTTTTTATTTTTAGGCCTAATAATTCTTACTTTAGTAATGATTTTAAATAGTTTTTATCAAGCTGGAGTAATTTTATTTGTTGGTTTGCTTTGTGTTGGCTTGGGTTTTCTAGGAATGTTTTTAGGATTTCAGAATTTTGGTTTTATAGGGTTAGTTGGTATTGTAGGTTTGGCTGGATTAGCTATAAACGATGCTATTGTTGTCTTGTCTCACCTCAACGAAGATGCTGCTGAAGGAAAAATCTCCAAAGAAAAGTTAGTTTCTACAACAATAAGGTCTACGAGACATATAGTTACTACCTCTATTACAACAGTTGGAGGATTATTCCCTTTATTATTTGATACTTTTTTTGAAACGTTAGCTTGGGCTATGTGTTTTGGTGTTTTAGGATCTGCTTTAATTGCCTTATTATTAATACCCGCAATGTTTTGTTATTTAGGAAAAGTAACCGCTTAGTTAAAAACTATATTCTGTTATTAATCCTAAAATATTTTTGTCTAATTTTTCATCTAAAAAAGAAAGTTTTTTATCACTCAAAGTAAGTACTAATTCCATCGTTAATTTTTTCGTAACTTGAGTTTTATATTTAGTTTTTAAGCCATAAAACGGCTCTCCAGAAGAACCCCAAATACTTGCTCCACTTTCGTCCACGTTTGGTTCTGCATAAAATAAATCCATTTTAAAATGAGAATTGTCACTGATTTCTTTTAAAAAAGATAACTGAGAATACTTGGAATCACTGTCTATAAAAGCTCCTATTGGCAAGCCTCTATACCTATATCCGGATTGATAAACATCATGTGCATAAGTAACATTATATTTTCGATAAGCGTAATGATCTTCAGTAGAAGTTTTAGAAAATTCAAGAATGATTGAGTTCAACAAGTCATTTTTAAAAAATTTATATTCTGCTCCTAGAGTAGATATATAGGATGATATCAAGCTTGTACTACTGGTATCAGAGTCTTCTCCAATCCGTTGAAAGTAGATCGTAGCAATATTCTCATTAAATTTTATATCGTATTTAATATCATAACCTCCTAACTGATTCGACAAGTTTGTGCCAATATATTTTCCTCCAATCCTTGGGTTTTCTCCTGATCCTCCTCCTGCTTCAAAAAAAGCTTTATAAAAGGATTTAAAACTTTCACTTTTACCTTCCCCTCCCATCATTATCGTCCTTGAAAGGCCTAGATGAAGATTATTTAATGGGTTAAAAGTAACTCTTGCGCCAACTAAAAAAGGATTTGGCACATGTCTATTTTTTTCAAGTCTATTAATAAATAAAGAAAAATCTATTTTCCCTAATCTTGCAAGTAGTCTATTTTCAAACTCAAATCCTTGAAGAGAATTTATAAAAATTCCAGGAGAAGGGTTAGCATAGTTTGATAGTATCAAATTATTGTTATGAGTAGGTCCCCACCAACGATTTAAAAATCCAAACCCAAAGACAACATTCCATTTTGTAAAAGATATATGAGATCCATTTAAGATAATTTTTTTTTCATCGTAAGAGCCGTCTATCAAGTGTAGATTTAAATTCATTGAAAAATTTTTATTTGTATAACTATTTTTTAGAATAAAAGAATTTTGGCCTCTCCAATTATCATCAATATTCTTGATCATGGAATTGTCTGAAAAAGAACTTACAGTAAAACTAGAATTAAATTTTTTCTCATTTTTAAAATTTTTATCTAATGCAGTATTTAATCCAACTTTTTCAGTTAATAATAACGTTCCATAACTAGAAGAGTTTTTTAAAGAATTTAAAGTTACGGGATAAGTTGTAGATCTTATATTTATATTGTTTTCTGCAGTATAAAGTTCAATTTTTTTTATTTTTAATTCATCACTTGGCTCAATCCAAATATTGGGTAAGAAATAATTTGAAAAAAATAAAGTCAGAAGTAAATGAATTTTAAGACAAAGTGACATTTAAAGAAAAATTGATTGAAGAAAGTATAATGTAAAAGAGTTATTAAATTGTAATGAAAAAATTTTTTATTTTCCTGAGCATATTAACAATTGTTATTGGTACCGTTGGTTATTTTTCTTTAAGTAGTCCAGCTGTTCAAAAATTTGTTATTAAATCAATTTTCGAGTCCCGCCTTCAAGGTGCTTTTGGTGGGTCTGAAGTTGTTAATTCAGATAAGTTAGAAATCTTTTTTTGTGGGTCAGGCTCGCCTCTTTCTTTTATTCCGGAAGGAGCTCAATGTATGGCGCTTATAATTGGTTCCAATATTTATGTAATTGATTCTGGCGAGAATAGTTTTGGAAAAATATCGAGTAATTATCTGCCACAAAATATAAAAGCAGTATTTATCACGCATGCTCATTCTGATCACATTGGAGATCTTGATGAATTAAACTTAAGAAGATGGGTAAGTGGTGCGCAAGCCCCATTAAGAGTTTATGGAAGTTCAGAAATTGTTAACGTAACTTCAGGTATAAATTTGGCTTACAAAAATGATGAAGATTACCGAGTTGCTCATCATGGAGAAGAGTTTGTGCCTCCAGAGAATAGACCAATGATTCCTGTGGTACACAAGCCCACTGATAGGCCGCAACTTATTTTCGAAGATCAAAACATAAGAGTTGAATCTTTCTTGGTAGATCACTTTCCTGTCAGAGAGGCCATTGGATTTAGAATCTTCTTTGGAAATAAAAAAATTATCATTTCTGGTGATACAGAAATTACAGATAATGTTTTTTCTTTAGTAGATGGCGCTGATATTTTAATTCACGACGGCATGATTAAAGATCATGTATCTTTTTTAGAAAAAGTCGCAAAAGATAATAATATATCTCGAGCTGAAATCGCTTTTCATGACATTCTTGATTACCATGCCGATGTTAAAGCAATAAAGAAAAATTTAGAAAATAAAGATTTGGGATTACTGATTGTGAATCATCTTGTGCCTGCAAAAAACCCAATAGGAATTAGATATATGGAAGATTTATTTTCCGATGTGCCTTATAAATTTTTGTTGGCAAGAGATAACGACAAAATCGTCGTCTCTAAAAACTCTGATGAAATTATTATAAATTAATCTATTTCGTCGGGCTTGTATCCAAGAACAGCCTTAATTTCTAAAAATTCTTCAAAGCCAAACACTCCCCATTCTCTACCATTACCAGATTGTTTGAACCCACCAAAGGGATCATTTATTCCAGTTGGAGCATTATTTATATGAACGTTTCCACTTCTAATTCTTCTAGCAACACTGAGAGCATGTTCAGGATCTTCAGACGAGATATAACCAGAAAGTCCATAAGGAGTGTCGTTAGCTATTTTGATTGCTTCTTCCTCATCTTTGTAAGGAATCATACATAGAACAGGACCAAATATTTCTTCCCTAGCTATAGTCATATCGTTCGAGACATTAGCAAAAACCGTAGGCTTTACAAAATAACCTTGATTTAAGCCTTCAGGTTTTCCTAATCCACCAACAACCACCTCGGCGCCTTCTTCGATTCCTTTCTCAATTAGTCCTTGAATTTTATTGAAATGAACATCACTAACGACAGGACCCATTACAGTTTCTTCAGACGAAGGATCACCAACAATTAGTTCGTCGGCTACTTTTTTAGCAGCTTCCTTAGCTTCATCTTGTCTATTTTCTGGAACCAACATTCTTGAAGGGGCATTACAAGACTGACCAGTATTATTAAACATGTGCTTGGTACCTCTACTAACAGCACTTACAAAATCTGCATCATCTAAAATAATATTTGCTGATTTTCCTCCTAACTCTTGATGAACTCTTTTAACAGAATCAGCAGAACCTTTTGCGACGGCAATTCCTGCTCTTGTGGAGCCTGTGAAAGACATCATATCTATATCGGTGTGAGCTGACATAGCTTCTCCAACTGTAGGACCATCTCCGTTAACTAAATTAAATACTCCTTTGGGAAGGCCAGCTTCGTGAAGGACTTCAGCTAATAAAATGGCATTGAAAGGTGCAATTTCAGTTGGTTTTAAAACCATAGTACAACCTGCAGCAATTGCTGGACCAACTTTGCAAGAAATCTGATTTATCGGCCAATTCCAGGGAGTAATCATTCCAACAACTCCAATGGGCTCTTTTCTGATTACAGTTTCACCTCTTACTTCTTCAAAATTATAATTTTGTAATGTCGCTAATGCAGTTGCAAAATGACCAATACCAGAAGCAGCTTGAGCATTTCTCGACAAAGTAATTGGAGAACCATTCTCTTTTGAAATCATATCGGCAATTTCAGCAGATTTACTCATATAGATTTCTACAATCTTTTGAAGGATTTCTATTCTTTCTTCAGTTGATGTTTGTCCGAATGTTTCAAAAGCTTCCTTTGCCGCTTTAACAGCAGAGTTGACATCATCTGAATCTCCCATAGCAATAGTACCTAAAACTTCTTCCGTTGCTGGGTTTATAACATCCATAGTTTTTAAATCGTTTATGGGATCTACCCATTCACCATTGATATAGAATTTTTCGTAGTTATTCATATTTCTCCTTTTAAGTATTTTTTACTAATCTTGCCTTCAATTGAGGTTGAACCTTTTCAATCCAGCTACAAAGATACTTTCTAGTTTCGCTGGGGTCAATAATTTCATGCACTGAAAATGTTTCCGCTTTAGAGAATGGATTTTGTTTCTTTGCCATTTCATCCTCAATTTCTTTTCTCTTTTTTTCTGGATCTTTTGCACTAGCAATTTCTTTAGAAAATGCCACCGCTACTCCTCCTTCCAATGGCAAAGCACCAGATTCAGAAGAGGGCCAAGCTAAAACATATGGGTTATTGCCAAAATGAGCTGCTGCAGCCACACCAAAAGACTTTCTGACAAGGATTGTTGCCCAAGGAACAGAAGTATCATTTACAGCAAGAACTGTTTCAGTTCCATGCAAGATAGTTGCTTCTTTTTCTGCTTCAGGGCCTATTAAAAAACCAGGTTCATCAACAAAAGTAATTATTGGTAGGTTGAAGGTATCGCATAATTTAACAAATCTTGATGTTTTCTTGGCATTATCTGCAGTCATTGATCCAGCATAGAAGTTACTATCATTAGCAAAAACTCCAAAAGAAAAACCATTTAATCTTGCAAATCCAGTAATAATTCCTCGTCCATAGAAGTTAGTCATTTCAAAAAAGCTATCTTTATCAAATACATATTTTAAAATCTCTCTCATTTCATAACTTTTATTTCTTTCTTTGGGAATGATTGAGGATAGTTTTTCCTCTGATCGACTTGGGGAGTCATTAGATTTCTCTACAGGCGGAATTTCGTAAATATTTTGAGGAAAATAAGATAAAAAAGTTTTTATTTGAGCAAGAGCATCCTCTTCAGAATTAGCAAGGTTATCTGTAACTCCATTTTTTTTGTGTATATCAGATCCACCAAGCTCATCTTTTGTAAATTCTTTTCCAAAAGCTCTTGAGACCACTTGAGGACCAGCTACTAATATTTGAGAATTCTTCTTTGTCATTACTCTAAAGTGAGAACCAACAAATCTTGATGCAGGAAGGCCGGCTACAGGTCCTAGAGCTGCACTTGCAACGGGAATTTCCTTTAAAGAATCAGCCACCGACTTAAATCGCGATCTAGTAAATACTGGATCTGCACTTGAGCCTGATTTAGGCCCAGCAACTGATCCTCCTCCACCTTCATGAAGCCGCACTAAAGGCAATTTATATTGCAATGCCAGCTCTTCTGTATAAACGCTTTTTCTCAAACCCGCTGAATTAGGAGAGCCTCCCTTAACAGTAAAATCTTCTCCACCAACAACTATTTGTCTTCCATTAATTTTACCAAAACCTAATATAAAATTTGCTGGAGTCATGGATTTAAAATTATCTTCATTATCTACTTCTACGCCACCAGCTAATTCTCCAATTTCTTCAAACGTATTATCATCGAGAAAAATATTTATTCTTTCTCTCAAAGTTAATCTTCCTTTTTTATGATGAAGCTCAACTGCTTCTTTTCCTCCTTGTGCTTTAGAGGCTTTTTTCCTTATTCCAATTTCTTTAATTTCCTTTTTCCAAGACATATCTATTCAAACTCTTTTTCATCCCACCATGGATAAAAACTTGGCATATCTTTTGAAACTTTTCCAGGAAACGAAGGAGGGCGTTTTTCAAGAAAAGATTTAACACCTTCTATAGCTTCTCCAGATTGACCAAGTTCAAAAACTCCTCTTGAGTCTATCTTGTGAGCTTCCATGGGGTCATCTGCTCCCAGCATGCGCCACATCATTTGCCTTGTCAGAGCTATAGATATCTGTGAACTTTCAGCTGTAAATTCATTAGCGACTGCCAAAGCTCTATCTAAAAGCTGTTCTTTGGGTAAAACCTCAGAAACTAAATTTATATCTTCAGCTTCTTTAGCTGAAATTATTTTTCCTGAGTAACATAATTCAAGCGCTTTAGTAATTCCTACTAATCTTGGAAGAAACCAACTTGAAGCAGCTTCAGGCACAATACCTCTTCTTGCAAAAACAAATCCAAACCGAGCTTCTTCAGAACATATTCTAAAATCCATTGGCAATAACATAGTAGCTCCAATGCCCACAGCTGCTCCATTAACCGCAGCAATCAAAGGTTTTTTGCTTTTGAAAAGTCTAAGAGTTAAAAGTCCACCAGAATCTCTCACTACATTATTGGTTTTTTCTCTTCCTTTTCTATTATCAAAAGTATCTCCACCCGATGAGAGGTCTGCTCCTGCACAATATGCTTTACCATCTCCAGTAAAGATTATAGATTTTATTTCGTCCATGTTTTCTGCTTCATCTAATACTGCAACTAATTCTTGTTGCATCGTTAAGGTAAAAGCATTCATTCTTTCTTCTCTGGAAAGATAAATAATCAAAGAGTTTTCTTTAGTCTCAGTCCTAAGTGTTTCAAATTTTTTCATAAAATGGTTGATAATTATAAATTAATTTGGTTTTATATACCTAGCGTTGATTTATCTGACTTGCAAACGCTTTATAAAATTAGCTAAACACGACCCTTTTCGACCTGTTTAGCTCTAGCAAACAGGTTTTTTTATTTAAGAGAAGGAGAAAATATGTCTTACGAAGGAAAAAATTTAGAAACGATCGCTTTACATGCTGGATGGCGAAACGATGAAACAACAGGTTCAGTAGCCGTTCCAATTCATCAAACAACAAGTTATCAATTTAACGATACTGCCCATGCGGCGAGTCTTTTTGGACTGCAAGAATTTGGGAATATTTATACCAGGATAATGAATCCAACATGTGATGTGTTGGAGCAAAGAATGGCAGCATTAGACGGGGGAGTAGCTGGGCTAGCAGTTGCTTCTGGTCAAACTGCATCAGCTTACTCTATACAAAATTTAGCTAGATCAGGAGATAATATTGTGTCTTCCTCTCACTTGTATGGTGGAACTTATAATCAATTTAAAAATAATATGCGTGAGATGGGCATAGAAGTTAGATTTGTTGATCCAACCGATCCAGAAAATTTTGCAAAGGCAACTGATGAAAAAACTAGAGCTTATTTTGCTGAAACTCTTCCAAATCCAAAACTTCATGTATTTCCAATTTCAGAAGTTGCAGAAATAGGAAGAAAACATAATATTCCATTAATTGTTGATAATACTGCAGCACCAGTACTATGTAGGCCTTTTGATCATGGAGCTGCTATTACTACTTATTCAACTACAAAATACATTGGTGGTCATGGAACTACCATTGGTGGTTTGATTGTGGATGGCGGTAATTTTGATTGGGGTAAAGCAGGAGCCGATAGGCAGCCAGCTATGAATACCCCAGATCCTTGTTACGGAGGAGTAGTCTGGGATGAACAAGTGACAAAAAATATGGGACTTCCTTTTGCTTACTTGCTTAAACTGAGAACTACTTTATTAAGAGATTTAGGTGGTGCTATGAGTCCTTTCAATGCCTGGATGTTCATTCAAGGCTTGGAAACTTTACCATTGAGAATGAGAGAACATGCAAAAAATGCTCAAGCAGTTGCTGAAGCTCTTGCTGCCAATGAAAAAGTACAATCGGTAACTTATCCGGGATTATTTGAAGGAGCTGAAAGAGAAAAAGCTGACAAATATATGACTGGTGGTTACGGCGCTTTAATTGGTTTTGAATTACCTGGTGGAAAAGAAGCGGGCAGTAAGTTTATTGATTCTTTGGAGCTCCTTTATCACGTTGCTAATATTGGAGATTCAAGATCGTTAGCTATTCATCCTGCAACTACAACGCATAGTCAATTGGCTCCAGAAGAACAACTCTCTGCTGGTGTGACACCCGGCTATGTCAGATTATCTATCGGAATTGAGAACGTTGAAGACATTATTGCTGATATTGCTCAGGCAATAGATAAAGCTAGTTAAAATCAAATAAACAAAAAAACCCAGTATTAGCTGGGTTTTTTATACAAGTTTTAAAATTCTAAAATGTATCTAATTTCAAAATTATATTCTTTAGATAAAAACATAAACAATAGTAAGAATTATTCTTTATCAAAAAATGTTATCTGGGCCTCGCCCAAAGGCTTTGATTTGGCTATGGATATATATTCACCAACCAAAATCGAAGATTCTTTTCCAGTCTTGGTAATGTTTCATGGCGGCGGTTTTTTATTAAGAAGAAAATACATCATAGAAAATATGGCTCAATATATTGCCAGCAATTATGATTATGTCGTTTGTAATGTGGATTATCGTTTACTAAGAGATCAAAAAAACTCCGTAACATTTGATGAATTAATAGGCGATGCATTCGGGGCCATGTTGTGGATCAAAGAAAATATCACGAACTACAAAGGAAACAGAGATTCCATTGCAGTTACCGGCGATAGCGCAGGGGCATACATCTCAGCAATGATTGTTAATTCAGGAAATAAAATAGCTACTAGTGGAAATTTTTCTGATCACCTCTGCATAAAACCATCTTATGTGCCTGAATCAATAACAGCTGATGACATTAAAAATAAAAACCTTCTTGATGTGCAAGCAGCAGTGCTTAGTTATGGGGGTTACAATTTATATAGTCCAGCTCTTAAAGGAATTTTTGAAACAAGAAAAAATCCATTTTGGACACTTGCTCTATCCAAACCGAGAGGCATCTTTGGGAATAATTTTAATGCACGGGAAAATCCTGAAATGTATAAAGCGATTTCTCCTATTTATAACATTCCTAATGTAGATGAAAGAAAATTGCCACCACAATTTATAACTTCAGCAAGTGAAGATAGGGTAACTCCGGTTCATGCTATCGAGGAATACGTTAAAGCTCTTGGAGATGCTGGTCAGGATGCCACCTATTGGGAATACAAAGATCAAAGGCATGCTTATTTGGATTCTGGTAAAACTTTCTTATCAGGAAATGATTTTAAAAGAGATGCTATTCCAGCACTTAAAAAAATCATGAATTTTTTAAATTCTAAGCTTCTTTAAAAACAGAGAAAGGAGCTTCGGCAAATTATGCACTCTATAACTATCAGGATGAGAAAAAAAGAGTTAGAAGTGATGGCGGTTTGATAATAATTTAATATAATAAATCATTAAATCTATTGGAGACATAAAATGAAAAAATACTTTGTTCTAGGGGTTGCGATAATGTTTTGTAATATCTCACAAGCAGCTGTCTACATGATTGATTTCAAATGCAATCAAGAGGCATATAAAGTTTTTGCTACCTTGACGTTAGATGAGCTTGATGGTCAATTCTTAGAGGGCTCTAAAAAGCTTGCTAGATATCATGACCTCACGACTGGCAATGGGATAGTTATAGTTGAGGCAGACGATCCGACTCTTGTAATTGAATTCGCTAATGGATGGAGCGAAGTGTGCGAGTCTGCAATAGTCCCTGTAGTAGACGACAAAAAAGCAATGGAGATTTTAACTAGATAACTAAATATTATAGGTTTTCAGGAATCAACGATTATCAACTGTAACTAAATTTATTGGTCAAAATATAGAAATATACTGGTTGTCTGAAACCTTCATGATTATTGAGTCTTAAAACCTTTTGGTGCCCCAGCCAGGACTCGAACCTAGAGTTGCCACTTAGGAGGCGGCCGTTTTATCCAGTTAAACTACAAGGGCAGATATTAAAGAATGGTTGGGTTTTCTTGACCTTCGTATACCTCTTCAGGATCAAAAACTTTTTCCGTCTCAGTAAAAACTAACTCATTTTTACCTTCTAATGACCTATAAAAACATGATTTATAACCAACGTGACAACTTGCTGCCATTCCACCGAGTTCAACTCTAAAAATTATACAATCCTGATCGTCGTCAATGAGTATTTTTTTTATTGCTTGATTTAAACCACTAGTTTCACCTTTTTTCCAGATTTTTTTTCTACTTCTGCTCCAATAATGAGCTTGGTTGGTTTCGATTGTTTTAAGCAAAGCTTCTTTGTTTGAGTAGCCATGCATAAGTATTTCACTAGTGCTGTCTTCTACTGTTATTACTGGAATTAAGCCTTTTTCATCAAATTTAGGTGTAAACAATGTTCCTTCTTCTACCTCTTCTATACTTATTCTCTTTCCAAAATCATCACTCATTCTAAAGTCCTAAATTTTATAATTAGCTATAATATTAACTTAAAATGGTTAAATTATTAATTTAACACACCTCAGCCATGCTTAAAGTCGATAATTTATCATATGCCTATTCGGATAAATATCTTTTTGAAAATTTAGGCTTTCACTTAGATATAAAAACTATAATTAAAATTTCTGGCTCAAATGGTTCAGGGAAAAGTACTTTTTTAAAAAATATAGCTGGAATTCTTAAAAACTACGAAGGAAATATTTATTTCAAAGATGAAAACATAAAAGATATGTCTTTTCCAAATATTTTTTATACAGGCCATAGAAATGGTTTCAAAAATAATCTCACTATAAAAGAAAATTTGAATAATGATCTAAGAGCCCGAGATTTAAATTTAAATAATGTAAAAAAATATTTTTCTAGTTTTGGTTGTGATATCTCATTTTCATCACTTTTAGGCAATTATTCAGAAGGACAGAAGAAAAAAGTTCTATTATCTCTGTTAGCTGCTTCTCAAGCAGATCTTTATGTCCTTGACGAGCCATTTTCAAACCTTGATGCCAAAGGCATTGATTACTTGAATAATGTATTTGAAAAAAAAATAAACGATGGAAGTTCTATTATCTTTACCTCTCATGAAAATCAAGGCCAAAAATTTAAAGAAATAAATATCGATGACTATAAAAATGAATAATATTTCTAAAAGAGTTTTCATGAAAGAGCTTGTTTCATATAAAAAAAGATCAAGTACTTATTTAAGTCCAATAGTGTTTTTTTTGATTACTCTTTCGCTTTACCCGCTAGCTTTATCTAATGATCCAAATGATTTAGCATTATTGGCTCCGGGTATAACTTGGATTTGTGTACTTTTATCAACACTTTTATCAATCCAAAACATTTTTAATGAAGACTACGAAGATGGTTCATTAGATATATTTTTTTCTTTAAGAAGTACTACATTAAGCTTGGTTCTTATAAAAATATTAGTTAATTGGATTTTTAGTTCATTGCCAATAATTATTTTATCTTCAACTGTCGTTTTCCTTTTATTTCTTCCACCAGAAAGTTTAACTATTTTGTTAATAAGTCTTTTATTAGGAACTCCAGTAATATCATTATTTGGCGCCCTTGCAGGAGCCTTATCTTTGGGAAAAAGTTCTATACTCGGTCCAGCAATAGTTTTACCTTTAAGCTTGCCAGTTTTAATCTTAGGCACAGCATCAGTTTCTAGTTTTTTAAATGGCGAAGACCCAACTTTTTATTTTTTATTATTATTGGCGATATTTATTTTTTTACTTCCGTTAATTTGTTATGCATGTATTGGTGCTTTGAGGCTTCATTATGAGTAAGATCTTAAAAAAATTTATAACTTTTTATCACAAGTTAGGTTCTTACCCTTGGTTTTATAAGTTTTCTGGAATTGCAATTCCTTACGTGGCGTTTATATCTTTAATCCCTTTATTTATAGGACTCGGCTGGGGAATTTTTTACTCTCCTACAGACTATAAACAAGGCGATGTTTACAGAATAATTTATATGCATGTTCCAGCTGCTTCTGTCTCTCAATCTATTTATTACACTATGACGATAGCCGCAATTGTTTCAATGATTTGGCGAATGAAAATGGCAGGTATTTTTATAAAATCAATGGCGCCTATAGGCGCATCATTCACATTTTTAGCTTTAATAAGTGGTTCTATATGGGGCCAACCTACTTGGGGAACTTGGTGGATTTGGGATGCAAGACTTACTTCAACCTTAGTTTTATTTATATTTTATATTGCCATTATCAGCTTATATTCGTCTTTTAGTGAAAAAAAATCAGCTGATCAAGCAGTTTCAATTCTGACTCTAGTAGGCGCCGTTAATTTACCGATAATAAAAAAATCTGTTGATTGGTGGAATACTCTCCATCAACCTTCGAGCATCAAGCTAACTGAAAGTTCTACAATTTCTCTTGAAATGTTATATCCACTTTTACTTTCCATCATAGGGTTTTACTTAATTGTTCTTTTATCAGGTTTAATGGCAATGAGGGCGGAAATTGCAAAAAGAGAAATTAATAAAGAATGGTTTAAAAGTTTATAAAAAATGATTTACGATTTTAACGATTATAATTTTCACGTTTGGTTTGTCTTTTTTTTAACTCTTTTTTTAATTGGCTTAAATTTGATAATTCCAAAATTTAAACTAAAAAAATTAAAAACATTACAAGAAATTGATAAAGATTAGAAGAAATAGACTCTATGCAGTCTTATTTATAGTAAGTTCATCTGCTGTTGCGGTAGGATTAGTTTTGATTGCTCTAAATCAAAATATAAATTTATTTTATTCTCCCTCTGAATTATTAGAATCTGGACCGCTTAAAAATAAATCAATCAGGATAGGAGGACTAGTTGAAAAAGGCTCTTTGAATAGAGTTTCAGATTCTCTAGAAGTAAACTTTATAATTACAGACTTAAAAGAGAAAGTAGCCGTTAAATATTCTGGAATTTTGCCTGATCTATTTAAAGAAGACGCAGGTGTTGTGGCAACAGGTTACTATGACAAAAACAATAATAGTTTTCAGGCATTTGAAATTTTAGCTAAACACGATGAAAATTATGAACCAAAAGAAGTAGTTAACGCCTTGGAGGGAAAATGATTCCAGAAATTGGAAATTTCTTTCTTATTGCATCTTTTTCTGTAGCCACTTTTATTTTTTGCTTAGCTACTTTTTCTTATTATTTTGAAAGAGAAATACTCGATTTAAGTACTTTAATTTATTTTAAATTTGGATTTGTTTTTCTTAGCTTTCTTGCGCTCGAAGTATCTTTTTTATTTGATGATTTTAGTGTGCTTTATGTAGCAAGTAACTCAAATCCTTTTCTTCCAAATTATTACAAAATATCTGCTTTGTGGGGAGGTCATGAAGGATCTATGCTCTTATTTATTTTAATTCTTTCTTTGTGGATTATTTTATTTGCATTATTTTCGAAATATCAATCAGCTAGAGATAAAAACTATCTTTATGGATTCACGTCGTTAATTTTTATGAGTTTTGCAGGATTCACAATTTTTACCTCAAATCCATTTGAAAGATTATTGCCAGTTCCTCCTTTAAATGGAACAGATTTGAATCCTTTATTACAAGATTTTGCTTTTACCATTCATCCACCAATGCTTTATTTGGGTTACGCTGGTTTAGTTATTCCATTCGCCATTGCACTTGGGAGATGTATTGGAGTGAAAGACGCTTGGTCTTCAAGGATAAAAAAATGGACTACTTTATCTTGGAGTTTTCTAACACTTGGGATAGCGCTTGGAAGTTGGTGGGCTTATTATGAGCTTGGTTGGGGCGGCTGGTGGTTTTGGGACCCCGTTGAAAATTCATCCTTAATACCTTGGCTTATTGCAACAGCTTTAATTCATTCTGCGATTGTCACAGATAAAAGAAATATATTTGTGAATTGGACGATCTTGTTGGCAGTTTTAGCTGTGATTGGAAGTTTTATTGGTATGTTCTTAGTTAGATCAGGAATTTTAACTTCTGTTCATACTTTCGCTCTTGATCCAGAAAGAGGCTTAATTTTGCTGATAATTACGCTTTTAATTTCAATCTACTCTTTTTATCTTTTTTTTCGGGCAGATACAGTTCCAAAAGAAACAACGGATTACACTTTTTATTCCAAAGAGTTCTTCTTATTAATTAATAACGCCTTACTTTTGATACTTGCTGCTGTTATTTTATTTGGCACTATATATCCAATTATTTATGATATTTTTACAGGTGGAAAAAGTATAACTGTTGGCGCTCCTTATTTTAATTTAACAAGTGTTCCTATAGCTTTCTTTATAGCTTTTTTTCAAGGGTATGGAATATTAACTTCATGGGGAAATTCAAAAAAACAAAAAAACTACTATCTTCTTCTCTTGGGAATAGTTTTTTTACTTACTTTCCTTTTTACCTATACATTGTTTAGTTATCCGGACATTTTTTCATTTGCCAGTTATTTAATGTTTGCCGCAATAATTTCTGGATTAGTAATTTATATTTTTAAAAATCTGAATAATAAAAATTTAGTAGTTAATAATTTAGGAATGGTTACTGCACACTTTGGAATTGCAATTATGATCTTAGGAATTGGAGTGGTCTCATCTTTTTCACAAAACAAAGAAGTAATAATAGGAAAAGGGGAATTCACAAATTTAAGCAACTATAAAGTTAAGCTTATTGAAGAGGGTAAAGAGGAATTCTCAAATTATTTTTCTGAAGTTGTGCAATTTGAAGTTGAAAATAACGTAACTCAAAAGAAAATTTTATTAAAGCCTGAAAAAAGTTTTTATCCAGCTTCAAATAATGTAATGACAGAATCTGATATCTATATAAGGCCGAAAGAGGACTTATACATAAGTCTTAGTGAAAAACTTGAGTCTGGAAAGTGGATTGCAAAGATACAAATAAAACCCTTCGTCAGATTAATTTGGATTGGCGCATTGATTATGATGATCGGAGGATTCTTGGCAGTATTTAGAAGAATAAAATATGAATAAATTTCGGCTATTTATATTTTCGACTATATCTATAGGAATCTTATTTTCTATATTTACTTTAACCCTTTTAAATCCCAACGAAAAACTAATAGAAGTTTCTAGTTTCCCTTCTTTTAAAATGAAAGAACTAACTGGAGATATTATTAATCAAGACGCATTTATTGAAGGTGAATATAAATTAATCAATGTTTGGGCTACGTGGTGTGTTAATTGCAAATTAGAGCATGGATTCTTAATGAATTTAAAAAATAAAGGAATAAAAATATTCGGATTAAATTATAAAGATGACAAAGAAAAAGCTATTAGATGGCTTGATCAGTTTGGAAATCCATATTGGAAAACTATATACGACCCCAGAGGAAATTTTGGTTTGGAAATTGGAGTTTCTGGTGCGCCGGAAACTTATTTAATAGATAAAGAAAATAAAATAATTCAAAAACATATCGGCATTGTTAATGAAAATATTTGGACAAATAAATTTATAAAATTAATAAAATGAATTTTTTTAAATACTTTTTTCTTTTATTTTCTCTTTCGCTGTTTAATCAAGAGGCTTTAGATTTATATTCTTTTTCTTCTTTAGATCATGAAAAAAGATTTTATACATTATCTAATGAAATAAGTTGTCCTTTATGTGAGGGCTCGAGTATCAGCGGATCGTCAGCTCCCATTGCCACAGATATGAAAAACATAGTCTTTGAAATGATCTCAGAAGATAAGACTGATGATCAGATTAAAATTTATTTGGCGAATAAATTTGGCGATGATATTTTGTATATGCCTCCCACTAACAACTATTCATATTTGCTTTTCCTGTTTCCGGTAGTTCTAATTATATTTTCACTATATTTGCTTTGTTTGGTTCTGATAAAAAAATGACAAATAAGGTTCTTTTGTTTTCTTTGATTATCTTTACTTTGATTGTTTACTTATTTATCGGCGGCTTTGACAATCTAACCAAACAATCATTTAAAACATTCTATGAATCAGAAAAAGATCTAAATTATATTATTGAATTAGACAACAGGATTGATGAATTACTTCAAATAAATAATATTTCCTCTTCTGAATTAAGTCTTTTAGCAATGAATTTATTAGCAGATGGATATTACGCTCAATCATACAAAGTCTTAGAAAACTATATTCAGAATTTTCCTAGTCAGGCTGATTCTGAGCTTTATGCCTCATTTGCAGAAGTTCAATATCTTTTAAATAATCTTTCATTTAATAAAGACGTTTTAAAGGCTTTAAGTAAGTCATTATTTTTAGATCCTTCTAATCATAAAGCTTTAACAATGAATGGGCTTTATTTGTTTAGTCAAAGTAAGTTTGAGGAAGCTCTTAAAAACTGGTCTATCGCGCTTGAAAATGTAACAAGTGAAGATCAAAAAAAATCCTTAATTATAGTCATGAATTCTGCGTTAAAAGAATTAGAAATAAAACAAAATAACAACAGTAAATAGGTAATAAATCGTTTAAAATATAGCTTTAAAGCTACATATGCGATTAAAAAATATTAGTCTTTCAGGTTTTAAATCTTTCGTTGATCCAACGAAAATTAGCCTCCCCTCCAGCATGTCAGGCGTAGTTGGCCCTAATGGGTGCGGTAAATCTAATATTATCGATGCGGTTAGATGGGTAATGGGTGAAATTTCTGCTAAAAACTTGAGAGGAGAATCAATGGCAGATGTAATTTTCAATGGCTCTTCATCAAGAGCTCCATCTAGCAGAGCTTCAGTAGAACTACTTTTTAATAATGATCAAGGAAGATTAGGTGGAGAATACTCTTCTTATTCAGAAATCTCTGTAAAAAGGGTCTTAGATTTAGATGGAAAATCCACTTATTCTTTGAATGGATCTGAATGCAGAAGAAAAGATATTACAGATATCTTTTTAGGAACAGGGCTAGGGCCAAGAAGTTATGCTGTTATTGAACAGGAAATGGCAACTAAGCTAATAAGTTCTAAGCCAGAAGAATTGAGGGCCTATATAGAGGAAGTAGCAGGTATTTCGATTTATAGGGAAAGAAAAAAAGAAACAGAGTCTAGAATTAAAAAAACAAGAGAAAACCTAAATAGAGTTTCTGATTTAAGAGAAGAAATTGAAAGGACTTTAGTAAAACTAAACCAACAAGTTAAATCGGCTGAGAAATACAATTTTTTAAAGGAGAAAGAAAAAAAATTAAACGGATTATTGAAAGCTTTTAGTTGGCAAGCAAGAAATGAAGCTGCATCTAAATTAGATTTAAGTGTAAAACAAACAGAACTAGAAATAGAGAAATTGCAAAGCGAAAAGCAAACTTTATTAACCTCAATTGAAACCTTTAGAGCAAAACAAAATGAGCTGCAATTAGAAATAGATTCCATTCAAGAAGATTTTTATTCTAGCGGAGCTAACCTTTCAAAATCTGAGCAACAATTAGTTTTTCTAAAGGAGAAAAAAAATGAGCTAAATCTTGAAATACAATCACACAAAGAAACCCTATTAAACATAGCCGATAAAAAAGTTTCCTTTTTAGAAAAAATGGAAAAACTAAATTTTGATCTTGCAGAAAAAGAACCTCAACTAGAAAAAATGGACGCTTCAATTTCAAAACTAGATGGAGCAATGTCACCAGTTTTTATTTTGAAACAAATTCTTATTGAACAATCTAATTTAATGAATAGTGTTAAGAATTTTAAACTTAATTTTGATTCTAAGACTAGTGAAGACTTGAACCCAATAATTGTAGATTTAGAAAAATTTGAAGAAAAGTTATCTAGATTAAATGAAATTTTAGAAAAACAAGAAGACTATCAAGAAGAAAAATTTATAGCTCAAAAAAATGACTTGTTATCCTTGAGTGGAGAAATTACCAATCTTAAGGTTAGTCTTGCAACTATATCAAGTGACCTAGCATCTTTTGATGAGCAAGAACATTTAACTAATAATAATCTTGAATCTTGCAATAAGCAGCTTGAAGAACTAACTCAACCAATATCTGAATTAGAGAAAGATATGAAGCCTTTGCTAGATTCGAGAGCAAATGTTGAGGGAGATCTTTCTGATAGAAGAACAAAATTTTCTGATATTTCAGAGCAGATAAGACAAAACGAAAGAAAGTCCCACGAAGTTGATATTTCTATTGAAAAAATTAGATCTGATTCACAAGACTCTAAATTAAAAAGACAAGGCTATATATCTGAAGCAGAAATTTATTTTAAGCAATTAGAAAAAGACGACTTTATTTTAGAAGAATTATTAAAACAACTTGATAATGATGAATCCGAAGATAATCTCATCAATGAAATTTCTAAAATAGAATCATCAATATCAAGGATTGGACCTATAAATTTAGCAGCAGCTGAAGAATATAAAATCGAAGAAGAGAGAAAAAATGAAATAGAGTCTCAGTTTGCTGAATTAGAGAAAGCACTCACTACTTTACAAAATGCAATTAAAAAAATTGATTTGGAATCAAAAACAAAATTTAAAGATACTTTGGATCAATTAAACTTAAAAGTAGGCGAGCTTTTTCCAAAACTTTTTGGTGGTGGTCATGCAAACTTGGAGCTTACAAGCGAAGATCTTTTAGAAGCTGGAGTTCTATTTAGAGCAATGCCTCCTGGTAAAAAAAATGTAAACGTATCTCAACTTTCTGGAGGAGAAAAAGCACTTTCAGCAATAGCGCTAGTTTTCTCTTTCTTTGCCCTAAATCCAGCTCCTTTTTGCATTTTAGATGAAGTTGATGCGCCTTTAGACGATTTCAATGCGGCAAGATTTATCTCGATGGTTGAGGAGATGTCTGATCGAGTCCAATTTATTTTTGTAACTCATAATAAAATCTCTATGGAGAAGAGCAAGCATCTTTTAGGTGTGACCATGCAGGAACCAGGTGTTTCCAGGCTAGTTTCGGTAGATGTTGATGAGGCAATGAAATTAGCTGCGATATGATGATTTTTAGTGAAATATTAGTTTTATTTTTAGCTCTTGTAATAGCAATTACTTTAGTGCTCATGCTGAGAAAATTATTTTTTGGAAGACAAACAAAGATTCAAATAGATAAAAAGGTAAATTCTAGAGAATTATTTGAACCTGTAGGGTCTGAGCCAATAACAGAAAAAATTCATGAAGAAAATATTTCGGCTAAAAAATATGAAGAAGAGATCTTAAATCAGGATTTAGAAGAGATGGATATCGCAACTGAAAATCCTAAAATGTTGACATTACATATTCAAAATAACGAAGATTCAAAATTTTCATATGACGGTATCAAAGAATTTCTTGGCTCCAATGAAATTAAGTTCAGCGATGAAGGAGGTTGGTTTAAAATTTTTCTTGAAGAAGCTGATTCTTTTTTATTTGTTAATGGCCTAAATCCTGGAAAATTTATTCCTGAAGAAGATCTTCTAGAAACTCCGATAATGACGTTAATTTATGCTTTTAAAAATAAAGCCAATTCTGTAAGTGCTTTTTCTAAAATGATAGAAATAACACAATTCATTGCTGAACATTTTGAGAGTGAGATCTTAGATTCAGACCGAAATATTTTAACCAAGCAAATGGTGGATCATTATTCTCAAATTGCTGAAGAATTTGATTTAAATAATCTTACTTAATTATGGTATCTAAAAAAGATATCAAAGAAAGTTACAACTCTTTGAAAGAAGAGATTAATCGTCATAATTTCCTTTATCATAATAAAGATAATCCCGAAATTTCAGATACTGAATACGATAAACTTTTCCTGAAACTTCTCAAGCTTGAAAATGAGCATAACTTTTTAGATAAAAATGGTTCGCCGAGTTCAAGAGTAGGTGATACACCGCAGTCAAATTTAAAAGAATTTATTCATGAAGTTCCAATGCTTTCTTTAGATAATGCATTCGAATCTGAAGACTTATTTGAATTTGAAAAAAGAATTTTAAATAAAATTAAAGATAAAAATTTAAATTATTCTTGTGAACCTAAAATTGATGGAGTAGCAGTAAGTCTAATTTATGAAAGAGGCATTTTAGTTAAGGCTGGAACAAGGGGTGATGGCGAGCAAGGTGAAGATATTACCCATAACGTAAAAACTATAAAACAAATTCCTCTTGAATTAAATGGTTCTCACCACCCAAACAAAATTGAAATTAGAGGAGAAATTTTTTGTGAAAAAAACGAGTTTGATAAGCTAAACGCACAATATTTAAAATCTAACCAAAAAACTTTTGCTAATCCAAGAAACTTTGTTGCAGGGAGTATTAGGCAGCTTAATTCTGAAATTGCAGCAGCGAGACCATTAAAAATTCAGATACATAGCTCAGGATTTGTTGATCAAAATTATTCTTTTAAGTCACACCAAGATATGTTGAATACTTTTTCAAATTGGAATTTACCCATAAACCCTGATATCAAATTAGTAAATTCAATAAATGACGTTATTTTATATTGTGAAAAATTAACTAAAAAAAGAGATGCTTTAAATTATGAAATAGATGGTGCGGTAATTAAAATAGATAACTTATCTATTCAGAAGGAACTTGGATTTTCTTCTAGGTCTCCAAAGTGGGCCATTGCTAAAAAATTTAAAGCAGAGGAGGGCTCTACTCAAGTTGTAGCTGTTAACTTTCAAATGGGAAGAACTGGGACTCTTACTCCAGTTGCACAATTAAAACCGGTAAAGTTAGGAGGAGTAACTATATCTAATGCAACTTTACACAATATGGATGAAATAGAGAGATTGGATTTAAGGATTGGTGATTTTGTAAAAATTAAAAGAGCTGGGGATGTTATTCCAAAAGTAATAAAGGTAGATAAAAAAAAGAGAAAAGAAAAAAATAAAAAAATATTATCTCCTACAAATTGTCCTTGTTGTGCAAAAGAACTTTCATTCTTTGAAGAATTAACTCCCAACCTAGGTTTATCAAATATAAGTTCAAAAAATTTAAACTGCTATGGTTACAGCCAATTTAAAGAAAACTTAAAACATTTTGTATCTCGACAAGCAATGGATATAGATGGTCTGGGTTCGAAGACTATTGACCAAATGGTTGATAAAAAAATAATTAAATCTATTAAAGATCTCTATTTCTTGAACGAAGAAAGTTTTAAACAATTAGATGGGTTTGCAGAAAAATCGATAAATAATTTAATAAATTCTATTAATAAGAGTAAAAAAACTAAGTTAAGTAATTTTATTTATGCTCTCGGAATTAAAGAGATAGGTCTAGAAACTTCTAAAAATCTTTCAAAAAGATTTAAAACATTGGAAAACATATTCCATGCTTCCGTGGATGATTTTATAGCTGTTGATGATATCGGCGAGGTCGCATCATCAAATTTATATAGTTTTTTTTCTTATGAGCTTAACAAAAAATTTTTAAGGGAAATGACTGATTTGGGCTTTGAGCTGAAAGAAGAAAAGAACCTTTCAAGCTCTTCTATGCTTTTATCAAAAAAAATTGCAATTACAGGAAAATTATCTTCAATTTCAAGAGATAAACTAAAATCTGACTTAGAAGAATTGGGTGTTAAAGTCGTTAGTTCTATTTCTAAAAATACTGATTATGTAATTGTTGGAGATGATGCTGGTTCAAAATTAGAAAAAGCCAAGGCATTAAATATAGAAATTATTCATGATAAAGACTTAAGTTCTTTTTTAAAAAAAAATGAAAATTAACCTTTTTTTAATATTTTTTCTTTTTATTACAAGTTGTGCTGTATCTCCACCGTCTAAGACCTCTAATATTTGCGATATTTTTGATGAAAAGCGAAGTTGGTATAAAGCATCACTTAGAACAGAAAAAAAGTGGGGCATAGCACCAGAAGTAACAATGGCTTTCATCAAACATGAATCTAGTTATCAACAAGGTGCAAAACCTGAAAGGACTAGAATATTTTTTGGATTGTTGCCTGGAAAGAGGAAAAGCACAGCTTATGGTTATGCTCAAGTAACGGATGGAACTTGGGAGTCCTATAAAAAAGATACAGGATATAGATTTGTTTCTAGAAGCAATTTCAAAGACGCTGTCGACTTTATTGGGTGGTACAACAACAGGAGCAGTAAAAAGCTAGGAATTCCTAAGAATAATGCCAGACTGCTTTATTTGGCTTATCACGAAGGCATGAACGGGTATAAAAAAGGATCTTATAGGGCAAAACCTTGGCTGCTATCTGTGTCAACTAATGTTCAAAACACAGCCAATAAATACGGCAGCCAATTTGAAAAATGTAAAAAAAGACTAGGTAGACCTTTTTACTTTTTATTTAATTAGTTCTTTGTGCCAGTAGGAATTTCATTAAAAGGAACATTCTTATCTACCCTTACATCTTGAGGCATGCCTAAAACTTGTTCAGCAATAATATTTTTTAAGACTTCATCCGTACCACCCGCTATTCGGATCAACGGGGCGCCTAAAAGACTGCCTTGAAAAAGCGCTGAAGTGTCATCATCTCTGACAATTGAACCACTATCCATTAAATCCATACCGAAGTTTGCGATATCTTGAAGTTTATTTGCGCTAACAATTTTTGTTATGGAAGCTTCAGGACCTGGAGTACTTCCTTGCGATAAGGCAGAAATATTTCTCATTTTTGTATATTTCAATCCAGACTGTTCACAATACCAGTCAGCAAGCTTTTCTCTAACTGAGCCATTTTTAATAGCTTGGTCGCCATTAAAATCTTGCTCTTTAGCTAGATCAAAAATTTCTTGAAAATCTACTCCGGAAGCATCTCCAACAGCAAGTCTTTCATTCATTAATGTTGTTAGAGAAACTTTCCAACCGTCACCAACTTCTCCTAATCTTTGTGAGTCAGGAATTTTTACATCAGTAAAATAAACTTCATTAAACCCAGAACCACCTGTAATTTGTTTGATAGGTCTTATTTCGATTCCTGGAGATTTCATATCAAGGAAAAAGTAAGTTAAACCTTTATGCTTAGGAGCAGAAAAATCACTTCTTGTAACTAGGATTCCATAGTCACTAAACTGTGCTCCAGAAGTCCAAACTTTTTGACCATTAATAGTCCATGTATCTCCATCTAATTCGGCTTTTGTTTTAATACCTGCTAAGTCAGATCCAGCTCCAGGTTCACTAAATAATTGACACCAGACTTCTTCACCCTTAGCCATTGGGGGCAAATACCTTTGTTTTTGTTCTTCGGTTGCATAGGTCATTAAAACTGGTCCAGCCATACCTTGTCCTATTTCAAAATAACCACCTGGTACTTTATATTTAGACATTTCTTGACTCCAGATGACTCTTTCCATTGGAGAAGCGTCCCTTCCACCATAATCTTTTGGCCAATGTAGACAAGCCCATCCTGCTTCATAGAGTTTCTCTTGCCAATTTTTAGCATCATTTAAAGCACTACCATCGCCCGGTATACCGGCTGCTTTATAAATATCTCTTGCATGCTGTTTTTTTTCAGCATTGTTACTTAACCAAGTACTTGCTTCTTCTCTAAATTGAGCTTCATTTTTAGTATCGTTAAAATCCATAATAATCTCCTAATATTTTTCTATTTTAAGCTGGTGAATTACTTTTTTCCAGCGATGTAATTAATTTATCTTTCCATATTCCTTGACTGCCTATATTGCTTGAAAGTAGCCTTGCGCGCCTGTAAAAAAGGTGGCAATCAAATTCCCAAGTAGCACCCATACCTCCATGAGTCTGAATATTTTCTTTAGAACACTCGTAAAAAGCCTTTGTCGCACTTACCCGAGCAGTCGCTGCCGCAGTTGGTAATTCTGAAGAGTCATTACTTAAAGCCCAAGCTCCGTAGTAGCAATTTGATCTAGCAAGTTGCAGAGAAACATACATATCAGCAACCTTATGTTTAATGGCTTGAAAGGAAGCTATCGCTCTTCCAAATGCATATCTTCCCATAGCGTATTCTTTGGCCATATTCATTGCGGCCTCAGCACCACCAACTTGTTCAAAAGCAAAAAGCACAGCTGATTGATCAAGTAATTTTTCAATAGAAGACCAAGCATCATCTTGTAATAAAATTCCTTCTGCATTATTAAAAGTAATATTGGCATGAGATCTTGAAGGGTCAAAAGTATCTAAAGTTTCTATAGCAACACTATCATCTTTTAAATTTACTAAGAAAAGGCCGACATTTTTTCCAGTACTCGCTGAGACGATTGCAAAATCAGCAATATCTCCATCAGGCACTGCAATTTTTTGTCCAGAAATTTCATTTCCACTTGCAGAAACGGATATACCTGATTCATCTGGAAAAGACGTTTTTTCTGAATGAGCAAACGTACCAATTATTTCTCCACCTGCTAATTTAGGAAGATATTCTTTTTTCACCTCTTCATTAGATGAATTTAGAATGCCGGTAGTTGCAAGATAAACGCTTGAAGAGAAGGGAACTGGTGCAATGCCTCTACCTAATTCTTCTGCAATGACGCATAACTCAAGAAAACCCATTCCAATTCCGCCATATTCTTCTGGAATGGTTGTGGCAGTTAAGCCCATAGCGACAAGAGATTTCCAGAGTTCTTCATCAAACTTTTCATCTCCTTCTAAAATTGTTCTATTTCTTTTTACAGAATTTTCTTTATCAAGAAGCTTTTTTACCTCTTCTTGCATTAATATTTGCTCGTTTGAAAAACTAAAATTCATCTCTTCTCCATTTTATAAGGCCTTCACCTTACTTAAGTAGTTACAACCAATCAAAGAAAACTTAAAATGTCTTAATTGGGACATAAATTTACAATGAATCAAGACGAATTAAAAGATAAAAAGTCTGATAGAAATCTATCTACTAGAAAAATATTTGTCTCTAGCCAGGTACCGCCAAAAGATTTAATCTTTTATTTGGTTGTAACAGTCATAATTGTGGCAACTTTTAGTTGGACATACTTTGGTATTTCTGCACAACAAGACAATTTAGTTAAGATTAACAATAGACTAATTTCGTTAGAAGAGAATGTTCAGTCTAGTTCAGATTCTTCCGAAGAAAACATAGAAACACTCTTAGCAGATCTAAAAATTATAAATCGCGAAATAAGAAAACTTTGGGATTTAAGCAATAAAAGAAATAAAAAAGATATTTCAGTTTTATCTGAGCAAAATAAAGTTATTAGTAATGAGATTTTTGAAATACAAAATAACTCAACTTCGAATACTCAAACGCTAGAAAACATTGAAGAGTCTTTAAAAGGTATGAAAAAGCGTTTGGCTAAATTGTCATCATTTGAACTCAATAGTAGAACTTATTCTGAAAGATTGGCTGAGTTAGAAGAGGCAGTTCAATCTGTCGATGCTTACAGAAAACAAACAAATCAATCTATTTTAGATATTCAAGAAGAGTTAAGTGCTAAACCTGCCTTGATCGAGACTGAATAATGGTTAAACTTATCGATCTTTTATATGCGCATATGGTGGAATTGGTAGACACGCTGGTTTTAGGTACCAGTGCCGCAAGGTGTGGGGGTTCGACTCCCTCTATGCGCACCAAGATATTATTAATAAATGTCTAAAGACAGAAACATTATTGCTATTGGCGGGGGCGGCTTTGGCCGGAATCCAGGAGAAGGAGTTATTGAAGAATACATACTCAAACAAACAAAAAAAAAGATCCCTGACATTTGTTTCATACCTACTGCCACTGGCGATAATGAAGCATATAAAGTTAATTATTATGCAACCTTTTCTAAACTTAATTGCAATCCCTCGCATTTGGATTTTTTTAAAAGAACTCCAGATCTAAAAAAACTTATTTTTAATCAAGACGCGATTTTTGTAGGCGGAGGAAATACTAAAAGCATGTTGGCGGTATGGAAAGAATGGGGTTTAGATAAGATTCTTAAAAAAGCTTACAAAGAAGGAGTAGTTATGAGCGGCGTCAGTGCAGGAGCTATTTGCTGGTTCCAAAATGGCATTACGGACTCATGGGGTTCAAATTTAAAAGTAATGCCTTGCATGAATTTTATTAAAGGAACTTGTTGTCCTCATTACGACGAAGAGCCTGAAAGAAAGCCAACAGTGAAAAAGTTAATCCTTTCAAAGAAGTTAAAAAATGTTCTTGCCGTTGATGGCGGTGCAGCTTTGCATATCAAAAACGATACACAATTTAAATCTGTAATTTTTAAAAAGGATAAAGGTTCTTATGAAGTGACTTCGGAAAAAGGCAATTTAATCGAGAAAAGTTTCAAAGAGATAGCATTACTATAAATGTTCTACTAGAAGGGTAGGTATTTTAATCTCGTCAAATTTAACTGTTGCAACCAAAGTATCTTTTTTTCTACCGTCTTTAACATCACTGACGTTGAATCCATTTTTAATAAGGTATTCTCTTTTTTTTCTAATATCTTTTGTCTTCCATGCCAGACCCCAAAATTGATCATTGCCTTCAACTTTATTATCAATTACTTCAATAGTTGCTTGCCCAGTTCTAAAAAAAAGCATTCGACCTCCCCATTTTTCAACGAATTGATCTAAAGCAAGTCTAATACCTAGCTCTTTTTCATAAAGGTTTATTAATTCATCACTTTTATTAGTTGTCAGAACAAGATGATCCAAGGCGAATAAATTATTCTCGATTGTAGGACTTACATTTGAATACTCATATTCATTCACAGACAACTGAAAGTCTGGAGACTGATTTATGCTTATAGACTTAACTAATTGGACTTTTTCGTTGGATTCTTCGTTATTTTCATATTTATCGTATGAAGTTGAGATATTTAGACTTGTTAGATCGTCGGATAACATAGAAAAACCACTTAACTTATCTTCTTTGGGTGAGTCTTCACTTTTTTTGATAATTTCAAAATTGATATTTTCAAAAATATATAGCAACGATTCATAGTTTCTATCCTTTGAAACTATTTTTTTCGATGGGTTTGAATTAAAAAAAGCTGAAAAAGTTTTTTCGGTTTGTTCTAAAGAGTTTGTAAGATAAGAGATTCTGTCTAAGGACTTAATCATTTAAATATTCCAATTAGTTTAAATATGATATTTATCTTACTAAAAGTTCTTGAAAGATGTAGAATTTTGATAATAAATAAAAGGTAAAAAGGAGAAAACAATGGATTTTGAACATTCAGATAAAACGAAAGAAATCTTAGGAAAAATACAACAGTTTATGGACGATCACCTTTACGAAGGTGAAATTACTTATCACCAACAGCACGAAGAGATGAGCGCTAATGGAAACAGATGGGAACAACCTCCAGTTTTAGATGAGCTTAAAGAAAAAGCTAAAAAAGCTGGTCTATGGAATTTATTTTTACCAGAATCCGAATATGGCTATGGTCTTACAAATTTAGAATATGCACCTTTATCAGAATTGATGGGTACAGTTGGCATTGCTTCAGAAGTTTTTAATTGCTCTGCTCCTGATACAGGGAATATGGAAGTAATTGATAAATACGGAACTGATGAACAAAAAAGAGAATGGCTAGAACCATTGCTTGCAGGTGAAATTAGATCTGCTTTTGGAATGACTGAACCTAATGTCGCTTCCTCAGATGCTACTAATATTTGTAGCTCTATAGTTGAAGACGGCGACGAATACGTTATTAACGGTGAGAAGTGGTGGACTTCAGGTGCCGGTGATCCAAGATGCAAAATCATTATCTTTATGGGTGTTTCAAACCCAGATAATCCTAAGCATCAAAGACAGTCACAAGTTTTAGTTCCTATGGATACTCCTGGAGTTGAAGTCTTAAGAATGATGAAAGTATTTGGAAATGATGACGCTCCTCACGGACATGCTCATATGAAATTCACTGATGTTCGAGTGCCTAAATCAAATATGATTTTAGGCGAGGGAAGGGGATTTGAAATTGCGCAAGGACGCTTGGGCCCAGGCCGTATTCATCATTGTATGAGAACAATTGGTGTAGCAGAAAGAGCTTTGGATTTACTTTGCAAAAGATCATTAGATAGAATTGCATTCAATAAACCCTTGGCTGAATTGGGTGGTAATTACGACATCATCGCAGATTGCAGAACTGAAATTGAAATGTGCAGATTGTTAACTTATAGAGCAGCAGATCGCATGGATAAATTAGGTAACAAAATCGCTAAATCTGACATTGCACAAATTAAAGTTGCAGTTCCTAAAATGGCTTTAGCTGTTATTGATAAAGCTATTCAAATGCATGGTGGAGAGGGAGTTTCACAAGATACGCCTTTAGCTAGAATGTATTCAGGAATGAGAACCTTGAGACTGGCAGATGGTCCAGATGAAGTTCATCGTAGAACTATTGCAAGGATAGAACTTAGCAAGCATCAAGCGGCTAGAGTGACTAATATTGAGGATAAAGCTAAAGCAGCTGAAGCTTAACAATAGTCTCCCAAATGTCTGAAGATCTTACTGAAGGATTTGTTTGTTCAAATCTTTCAGACGATCTTAGTGGCTTATCAATAAAAGAAATTGAAATTTTAAAAGTTTCAGAAAATTCTGTAAAAATAGATATTAAAGCTGCGTCTTTAAACTTTCCTGATCTACTAATGACTCAAGGAAAATATCAAAATAAACCAAATTTACCTTTCGCATTGGGCATGGAAGGTTCTGGTGTGATATCTCATCTGGGCTCGAAAGTTAAAAATTATAAAGTCGGCGATGAAGTAATGTTTGGTGGCTGGGGTCATGGAGCAATAGCCAAAGCTATTGTCGTATCTGAGTCCATGATTTCTCCCAAACCAGAAACTTATTCATTTGAAGAAGCTGCTGCATTTAAAACAGCCTATCTTACGGCCTACGTAGGATTGATTAGAAGAGGGCAACTTCAAAGAGGCGAGACACTTTTAGTTCATGGTGCTTCGGGAGGAGTAGGTATGGCAGCAGTACAATTAGGTAAGTTATACGGAGCAAATGTTATTGCGACTGGAACATCAGATAAAAAATTAGAAGTAGTTAAAAGCTGGGGAGCAGATGAAGTAATAAATATTTATGAGAATGACGAAGTCTCTTTTAAAGATAAAGTTAAAGATTTAACTGGTGGAAAAGGAGCAGACGTTATTTATGATCCAGTCGGGGGGGAAGTTTTTGATCAGTCAATCAGATGCATCAATTGGGGCGGAAGATTACTGATAATTGGTTTTGCGGGAGGAACAATTCCAACTTTGCCGGTTAATTATCCATTAATCAAAGGATTTTCAGTTGTGGGGGTTAGAGCTGGAGAGTTTGGCAGAAGAGATCCTCTTTTAGGTAGAGAAAATATAGACATCATTAATTCATTAGCAGAAGACAATAAAATTAGACCACATATTTGTAAGATCTTTGATTTCATAGACTCCAAAAAAGCTTTAGAATTTTTAGAAAATAGGGAATTGATTGGAAAGGTAGTAATTAGAATCAGTTAGTCTTTTTATTTCTTCTGCATCTCTCAGAGCAATAAATTACATTTTCCCAATCTCGCTCCCATTTTTTTCTCCAACTGAAGGGCTTATTGCAAACTTTGCAAATTTTATTTTCTTTACTCTTCATTTTGATGTGTAGGTATTAATAAATTTGTCTGCTTCATTAAAAATTAAATTTTTTCGTTCAGGCTTCATTCTATCTAGGGATCTTGGCAAAATAGATAAACGTGGGTTTGAAGAAAAAAATTTCTTATTGTCACTCATGAATTTCCAGTACAAACCATCTACAACATCACACCATGGTCCTTTTTTGTAGTTACTCATCTTGAGTAAATAATTTGAACCACATGAATAAGGTTTAGTAGCAAATATCCCACCATCAGCAAAAGTGCCCATGCCAAAAACGTTTGGAACCATTACCCACTCAGAGGAATCTATAAACATTTCCATGAACCATTTATATATTTCTTCAGGATGAATTCTAGAAAGAGTCATAAGATTGCTTATGATCATTAGTCTAGGAATATGATGAGTGTATCCATAGTTAAGACAATCTTTAATTGCATCATCAAGTGGCGGAATTCCAGTATCACCTAAATACCATGATTCATGGAGTTTGCCATGATGATTAAAAAAGTTTGACTGTCTTTCTTCATCACCTTTTAAATGATAAGTACCTCTTATAAATTCCCTCCAGCCTATTATCTGTCTAATAAATCCTTCCAAGGAATTTAAGGGAATATTATTTTTTTCTGAATATTTGATGGTTTCAGAGATTATCTCAGCAGGTGTTAAAAGACCTATATTAAGAAGGGGGCTTAAAGCGCTATGAAAAATAAAATTATGTTCTGAATCAATAGCATCTTCGTAATCTCCAAAAGATTTAAATCTTTCCTTTAAAAAATTTTTAAGCCACTTTAGCGAATCTGACCTATTAGTCGGAAACCACACATTCTCGATATTTCCTGGATGATCTTCAAACTTAGTGTGAATAATTTTGGACAAGTTTGAATTATATTTAGATGACTTTAATTTAGGCAAGACAGGAATCTCAATATTTTTTGGCAATTTTTTTCTATTTTCAGCATCAAAAGACCACTTATCTCCTCTAGGTTTATCCCCATCCATTAGTAGATTATGCTTCCTTCTCATCATTTGATAAAAACTACTCATCCTCAAACTTTTATTTCCAAAAAAATCTTTAAATTCATTTTTTTTACATAGAAACATTGGAGAATAAAACTCTTCTGATTCTATTTTTTCCTTTTCAATAAACTTTTTAAAATCAGCTTGGAACTCATTATCTTCAATTTCAAAATAAGTAAGCTTTGATATTTTCCTATCTTTTATTTCTTTTTTTAGGACCTTTAAGTAATTTTCTTCAAAAACAACATTATCGATCGCATGGTAAATGACTTCATATCCATTGCTTTGAAGAAGATCTTTATACTGTCTCATTGCAGAAAGAAAAAATAAAATTTTAAGTTTATGATGCTTGTAATTAGTACAAAGACCTAGATCCTCTTTCATAAAGATCTTCTTTGTTTTTGTTTTTTTAATTTCCGACAATGGAAATAATTGGTTGCCAAGAATTATGAGTAAGCTATTATCTGCCATTATTTTTTAAAATTAAATTTTCTTAATACACTATATGAAAAATAAGTTTCCATATAAAGGCAATATAGTTACTGTGACTAAGGATATGTGTGATCTTAATGGGCACATGAATGTTTCCTATTACTCAAAGGTTTTTGATGAGGGCGGTTTTGAGCTATATAAGGATTTAGGATTTTCTTGGGATAACGAATCAGTCAGAATGGAATTTTCTACTTTTACGCTTGAGGAAAATATTAGGTATCTCAAAGAGAATCTTTTGGGAGAAAAAATAATTCCTTGCTATCGCATCGTAAATGTAAATAAAAAGCTAATTCATCAAGCAGCTGTGCTTCTAAATGAAAAAGAAGAAATATCAGCCATTTCTGAAGTTTTGTTGATTCATATAGATATGGTCAAAAGAAAATCAACTCCATTCTCAGAAAAATCCTATGAAAAAATAAGAAATCTTAAAGAAAGTCACGATCAATTAGGTGACTTAGATTTTGAGTTTAGGTTGAAGATTAAGAGCCCTTAAAATTTGGCTCTTTTCTTTCTAGTGAGGCTTTGATGCCTTCCTTGAAATCACTAGTTTCTCTTAATCTATCTTGCTCGGATAATTCCCATTTAACTATTTTTTCAATTTCATCGGCAATTCCTTCATTTACTGTGAACCTTATAGCTTGAACTCCAAGAGGTCCTGCAGAATTAATCTCAGACGCAAGTTCTAAAGCTTTCTCCATTAAGTTGTCTTTTTCCACTAGATAATCTGCCAATCCTATTTCAAAAGCTTCTTTTCCCTTTAATCTGGCGCTAGTAAGTAACATCCACTTAGCCTTTTGAGCACCAACTGCTCTTGGAAGAGTAATAGTTGTTCCAAAACCTTGATGGAATCCAAGTTTTGAGAAATTTGCACTAAACCTTGATTCGGGACAGGCTACTCTAAAATCTGCTGCTAAAGCAACCCCTAATCCTCCGCCAACAGCAGCGCCTTGTATTACCGCAATAATGGGTTTTGTTGTTCTAAATAATCTTACAGCTTGATCATATAAAGCAGCATAAGCATCTGATTCATTTTTAAAACTTGATTTAGTAAAGTCGGCACCTGCACAAAAGTGTTTGCCTTCTGAATGAAGAATAATTGAACGACAATCAATATTTTTATCTTGCTCTTCTAGAAAATCTGCAATTTGAGAAATTAAATTTGAATCAAAATAATTATTTGGCGGCCGATTTATTTTTATAAATGCTGTGTGACCTTGAACCGATAATACTAAATCTTCCATAAATATATCCATTTTTAATTCTTGAAATGAAATACAATACTCTATTATTGCTGTTTAAAGCAAAAGAATAAATTTTTTCATTAATATGAATTTAATAAGCAGAATTTTAGATAAAATAGACGTTACTTTATTTATCATCTATGCCTTTATGGGTATTGGAAGTGTTTATTTAGGAGCTTTTATTCGAAATCAAATAGATATGCCTTTTTGGCCAGAAATATTTATTTGTATTTTAGTCATCTCCCCAATTTATTTTTTAGTTAGGCTTGCTAAAAAGAAATATATGCCTAAGTAAAATGAAAACTTTTTCTGAAATACTTAATGATGCAGCAAAAGATGTAAAAGAAATCGATATTTTTCAATTAAAAAAACTACTCGATGATGATTCAAAGTTTACTTTGATAGATATTAGAGAAGATAACGAATTACTGCATGGAAAAATTAACAAAGCTGATCATATTGGTAGAGGGGTATTAGAAAAAAGTATAGAAGGACATGTTTTTGATAGAGAAGAAGAGATAGTTCTATATTGTGCTCGCGGAGTAAGATCAGTTTTAGGATGTAAATCATTACAAGAAATGGGTTATGCAAAAGTTTTTTCACTTAAAGGTGGAATAGGAGATTGGATAAATGCCGGCTTTCCGCTTGTTTCAAATGATTAATTAAAATTTAAAGTTGAAGAATTTAATGTTTTTTGTATTAAAATAGCCTCATGGAAAATGAATATGATGTAGTAGTAGTTGGAGCTGGAATTTCTGGTATCGGTGCTGGAGCCCATTTGAATTTAAAGTGTCCTGATCAAAAGTATGTAATTTTAGAAGGAAGAGAAAGTTTTGGTGGAACATGGGATCTCTTTAAATACCCTGGAGTCAGATCAGATTCTGATATGCACACCCTTGGATATTCTTTTAAACCTTGGACCCATAAAAAATCTATAGCTAATGCACCGGCAATAATGGATTACCTAGAAGAAACGATAGACGAATATGAATTACACCAACATATTAGGTACAACCATCACGTTGAAACGGCTAATTGGTCTTCAGAAGAGAGCAGATGGATAGTTAGAGTAACTGATAAGGCTAATAATCAAGAAATCAATTTTAAGGCAAAATTACTTTATATGTGTTCTGGTTATTATAAGTACGATCATGGATATGAACCAAAATTTGAAGGGTCAGAAAATTTTGAGGGACAGATCGTTCATCCACAAAAATGGTCCGACAATATAAATTATGAAAATAAAGAAGTTGTTGTTATTGGCAGTGGTGCAACGGCAGCTACTATCGTTCCTGAGTTAGCAAAAAAAACCAAACACACTACGATGTTACAAAGATCGCCTACTTATTTTGTATCAGCCCCGGATGAGGATTACTTGGCTAATAATCTAAGAAGATTCATTCCAGACAGATTAGCTTACGCATTAATAAGGATTAGAAATATTTTTTTCCAAAATTTCTTTTTTAAACGAGCAAGAGCCTATCCGCTTAAAACAAAAGAAAGAATTTTAAATATGATTAAAGAGGAATTGCCCGAAAAAATTGTTGACGAACATTTCACACCTTCGTACAACCCATGGGATCAAAGAATTTGTCTTATACCTAATAGCGATTTCTTTGAATCCATTAAAGCTAAAACTTCCTCGGTTGTAACTGATCACATTGAAAAATTTGAAGAAAAAGGAATTAAATTAAAATCTGGTAAATTTTTACCTGCAGATTTAATTGTTACAGCAACTGGTTTAATTTTGGAATCTTTTGGAGGGGTAAAAATGAGTATTGATAATAAGCCTATTGAGGCTTCTGATACTTACACTTACAGAAGTTTAATGTATAGCGGAGTTCCTAATCTTGTAAGTTGTTTTGGCTATATTAACGCTTCATGGACTTTAAAAGCAGATCTTACAAGCGAGTATGTATGTCGTTTGATTAAACATATGAAAAAAAATGATTTTGAAATAGTTTGCCCTCAGTTCGAAGTGAATATGGAAGAATCTGATGATTTCTTGAATGGATTTTCTTCAGGTTATTTAAAAAGAGCTGCTGAAACTCAACCTAGACAAGGTAAAGAAAAGCCTTGGGTTAATCTTCAAGATTATTTTAAAGATTGGATTGATATAAAATTTAAAAAACTTGATGATGGCTATTTAAAATTTTCTAAATTAGATAAATAATTATGTAATTTAGTTTCTATAGAGACCTCTTAACCTCTATCTCCAATATTCTCAAAATTTAACTTTAAAATGGACTCTGCAATTGATAAAAAGATAAATATCTTGGGAAAAACTTTGCCGGAATTGGAGGAGCTTTTTTTAAATCTTAATCAAAAGCCATATAGAGCTAAGCAAGCTCTTAAATGGATTCATCAAAGAGGAATATCAAACTTTGATCAAATGACAGATTTTTCTAAAGAATTAAGATCTTTGCTTAATGATAGTTTTTATATAAAAGCACCAAGTATTTCTTACGAAAAATTATCTGATGACGGAACCAAGAAATGGGTTCTAGATGTTGGTGAGCATGACTCAATTGAAATGGTTTTAATTCCAGAAGGAAATAGAGCTACCTTGTGTGTTTCTTCTCAAGTAGGTTGCGCAATCAATTGTAGTTTTTGTGCAACTGGCAAGCAGGGTTTTTCAAGAAATCTAACTGCTTCGGAGATAATTGGTCAAGTTTGGTTGGCAGCAAATTCTTTCGGTATACCAAGAATAGGAAATGATAAAAACATTACTAATATTGTAATGATGGGTATGGGAGAGCCTCTCCATAATTTTAATCCAGTAGTTTCCGCAATGGATATCATGCTTAATGAAAATGCTTATGGATTGTCTAAAAGGAAAGTTACATTAAGTACTTCGGGTTTAGTTCCTGAAATAAACAAACTATCAAAAGTTTCAGATGTTTCTCTCACTATTTCTTTGCACGCGCCGAATGATGAATTAAGAAATATTTTAGTTCCAGTAAACAAAAAATATCCAATCCAAGAGCTATTAAGTTCTGTCAAAGATTATGTAGAAGGGTGTAACGATAAAAGAGTAACTACTTTTGAATATATATTGATTGACAGGGTTAACGACACACTAGAGTTAGCAAAAGAGTTGGCAGATCTACTTTCACAGATTAAATGCAAGATTAATTTAATTCCTTTTAACGAATTTGACGAATCAGACTACCTTCAACCCTCAGGTAACAGAGTAAGAAAATTTAAAGATTATTTAGTAAAAAGAGGCTATGTTACAACCATAAGATCAACTAGAGGAGACGATATTATGGCAGCTTGCGGGCAATTAGTTGGTCAGGTCAATGATAAAACTCGAAGAAAGGAAAGGATACAAAAAGCAAAAATTGCAGCTCAAAGTATTTAAGAAACTTTTGAAGCAGTTGTGTCTATTTCGATAAGTTGAAGATCTTCATTCTGCATGAACTCATTTAATAGTTTTATTCCCATTGTTATAGATAAATAAATCTGTTCGTTAGAAATCTTTTCTTCGTCAACACAGCCTAAAGCAAAAAGTCGTGATCTTAATTTCCCTGCTGATGAATCAATTGATATCCAGCCTTTATAAATTCCTTCATTGAAATGATTATTAATTTTTTCTTTAAGATCTTCAATGCCTGTATTTTCTTTTGCAGATACCCATGATTCAAAATCATTTACTTTTGGAATTATTAGATCATCAACATTCGTAAGATCGCACTTATTATTAACCATTAATTGAGGAATTGAGTCAGCCTTGAGATCTTTAAGTAATTTGTTCACTTGTGTTTTTTTAAAGTCAGCATCGGAATCTGAGGTGTCTACTACATGAAGAAGAAGATCAGCAGACCTTAACTCATCTAGCGTGCCTTTGAATGATTCTATTAATTGTGTTGGTAGGTCTGATATGAATCCTACCGTATCTGAAAATAAAATTGAGTCTATCCCAGGAGTGGTATTTTTTCTCGTAGTTGCATCAAGAGTAGCAAAGGGCATGTCTGCAGCATATAGATTTTGCCCTGTTAATTTGTTGAATAAAGAAGTTTTTCCAGCATTGGTATAACCAATTAAAGAAACTAATTTATTTTTACTTTTTTTTCTTGAGTATCTATTTACTGACCTTTGGCTATGAGATCTATCTAATTTCTTATTTATTGATTTGATTCGGTTAGCAATTAAACGTCTATCCGTTTCTAGCTGAGTCTCACCTGGCCCTCTTAAACCTATACCTCCTTTTTGTCTTTCTAAGTGACTCCATCCTCTTACTAACCTAGTAGAGAGATGTTTAAGTTGAGCAAGTTCAACTTGTAGCTTTCCTATATGACTTGACGCTCTTCGAGCAAAAATATCTAAAATTAACCCAGTCCTGTCTAACACTCTTGCCCCAAGAAATTTTTCTAAATTTCGTTCTTGAGAGGGAGAAAGGTCATGATTAAAAATTACTAACTCAGCATTTTTACTTTCGATAATTTTTTTTACTTCTTCAGCTTTTCCCTGCTTCAAATAATATTTTGCCGAAGGCCTATCTTGCTTTCCAGTAATTTCTCCAAAAATCCTTGCACCAGAAGAAAGAGCCAATTCTTTAAACTCTAAAAGCGAATTTTTTTGAGAATCTTTAGTTTTGAGTTTGAAAAGTTCTATTTGAACTAAGATGGCATTTTGCGTAAATTTTTCACGATCTTGCATGCAAAGATTATAATGCAGAACAATGAATAATGATGAGTTTTCTAAAATAGAGCTGCTTATTGGAAATTCTAGTAGAAAATTTTCAGGTGGTACATCTATCATGCTCCAACTTCTTGAATACCAAGTGGAGCTCAAACCGCTAGTTGTTGTAGGAAAACATTTTGTTCCAGATAATATAAATAGCATATCATTTTTGAATTTTTTAAGGATTGCTAGAACAAAAACTATAAATGGGAAACCAAGAATTTTCTATGCTCGTAGGAATGATGAAATGATTCAGGCTTTAATTGCTAAGTGGTTCTTTGGTGCGAAATTAAAAATAATTTTCTCCTCATCAGCACAAAGAACTCATACTAATTTTACCAAATGGTTAATGCAAAGAATGGATGCTCTTGTTAGCACCTCAAATAAAGCTGCTTCATATTTAGTATCAAGAAAAGTGGATAGGGTGATTCCCCATGGAATAGATATTAATAGATTTAAAATGCCCGAAAATAAAGAAGCTGCTTGGCAAGCATTAGGCTATGTAGGAGAGTTTGGTATAGGTATTTTTGGCCGAGTTAGACATTCAAAAGGTATAGATATCTTAGTTGATGCAGGCATAAATCTTTTACCAAATCATCCAGAAGTTACAATCATTATTTGTGGTGAATGCATTCCTAAAGATTATTTATATAAACAAAAAATGATGGATAAGATTAAATCGGCTAATTTAACAAAAAGAATTATATTCATTGGTAAACAATCATTTGATGAATTACCAAAAATTTTTCAAGGCATGAAGGTTGTTGCGGCTTTAAGTAGAAATGAGGGTTATGGTTTAACTCCTTTAGAAGGAATGGCCTCTGGAGCGGCAGTTATTACGAGCGAAGAGGGAGCATGGAAGGAAATCATAAGAGATAATATTGATGGTTTTTGTGTTCCAACTGACAATCTAGAACTTACAGAGCTAAAACTAGAAGAATTAATTTCAAATAATGACAAAACAAAAGAAATGGGAGTTAATGCTAATAAAAATATAGTAGAAAATTATTCAATCGAAGATGAAGCTAGAAAAATTATAGAATTTGTAGAAAGCATAAACTGATATGACTCCAACGGAAAAAGGTAAAGTTTTATTTAACGAAAAGTGCAGTATCTGTAACTTTGAAATAAAGCATTATAAAAAACGCTCTACATTAAACTTTAAAGATTGCAGCGAAATGGAAGATAAATATTTGAAGGCATTGTATGTACAGTTTTCAGATGGAACTGAGCTAAAGGGTGTCGATGCTTTTATTTATGTTTGGTCAAACACTAAAGGATACAACTGGTTAGCAAAAATAACAAAACTACCTATAATCCTTCAAATAGCTAAATTTTGTTATAGACCAATTGCATTTCTTATATTTTGGCGCTTCAAAATATTTGGCTAAGTTTATCTTCTTAATGATTTTCCATTAGAATATACATCCAATCTAGACGTGTAGCTCAGTTGGTTAGAGTATCTCGGTGACATCGAGAGGGTCGGTGGTTCGAATCCACTCACGTCTACCACTTTTCATTTAGGAGGTCTCTTATGTTTGAGATAAACATATTTAATACAGCACAAATATTTGATCAAATATTTGCCTTTGCTTGTATCTATTTACTTACGAGTTTGAATGCAAAAATTCGTTTTTATGGTTTTGTAATAGGGTCATTAGGGTTTATCCCTGGCTCTTATCTTTTAATTGCTACGGAACTATGGTGGTTATTAGCGGCAACTCCAATATGGGTTTACATTAATTATCGAGGATTAGTAAACAACTGGAGGGAATTTAGAATAGTTAAAGCAAATATTTAAAAATTTTAATTTCCTTATAACTTTCTTCTACTCTATTATTTAATTATGAATAAGTTACTTGAATCTTTTTTAAGATCTGACCATGCTGGAGAGGTTGGCGCTGTTTATATTTATAAAGGCATTCTTACTATTGCTAAAGATCCAGAATTAGTAGAGTTCTCAACTCGTCATTTAGCCACTGAAAAAGAGCATCTTCGAAAGATAGAGGAAGTATTGTCAGCAGATAAACGTAGCAAGTTAGTTGGCTTGTGGAAAATAGCTGGATTTTTATTGGGATTTTTACCTGCTTTAGTTAGTTCAAAAATTGTCTTTGCAACCATAGAAGCAGTAGAAGCTTTTGTCGAGGAACATTACGAAGATCAATTGAAGTATTTAAGAGCTCAACCTAATCCTGACACGTCTCTAATTGATCTTTTACAGTCCTGCCAAGACGATGAGATTGAACACAAACTTGAATCTGGGCATAAAAAACAACTTACTCCTGGGTTCTTTTTAAAAATTTGGATCAAAATAGTTGGAGGTGGATCAGCTTTTGCCGTGAAAGTTGCAAAAGTTATATAGGCCCAATGAGCTTTCATGAGCTTGTCGAAAAAGATATTACCTGTCCATTTTGCTGGGAATTAATTCCAGTTTTAGTAGATCCTAGCGAGTCACAAACTTATACCGAAGATTGTTCAGTTTGCTGTCATCCTATCCTTATTAAAACTGAAATTTTTGGTGAGGACATTTCAATTTTAGCGACGCAGGAAGATGAAGGGTTTTAGTTATCTTTTAGTTGCAATCTAAGACATTTTAAATATACTGTATATATATACAGTAAAAATAATTTAGATGAATGTTAAAAATTTAGGCCACCTTGCCGATGTAAATAAAAGCTCAATTAAACTTCCAATCTTCACTGAAAAAGTAAAAGTTGGTTGGCCAAGTCCAGCAGATGATTATGTAGAACGTCCAATAGATTTAAATGAATATTTGGTTAGCAATGCAGCGGCTACTTATTTAGTTAGAGCTAGCGGTGATTCAATGATTAATGCAGGTATAAATGATGGCGCTATATTGGTAGTAGATAGAAGCGTGGAGCCTCAACATGGTAAAATAGTAATTGCCTCAGTCAATGGCTCTTATGCATGTAAAAAATTACAATTATTTCCGGAACCTTTCTTACTTTCTGAAAATATTAAATACCCACCTATAAAAATAGAAGAAGATGAAGATCTTGAAATTATGGGAGTCGTATTAGCTGCAATAAATCAATTTTAATTAAGCGTGTTTGCTTTAGTTGATTGCAATAGTTTCTATGCTTCTTGTGAGCGTGTATTCAGACCCGATCTAAAAAATAAACCTGTAGTTGTATTATCTAATAATGACGGTTGCGTAGTTGCTCTATCAAAAGAAGCCAAAGGTTTAGGTATTAAAATGTGCGATCCTTGGTTCAAAATAGAAAAAGAATATAAACAAAAAGGGGGAATTGCTTTTTCTTCAAACTATGAACTCTATGCAGATATTTCATCTAGGATTATGGATATTCTTGAGCAGTTATCTCCGCGTGTAGAAATTTACAGTATTGATGAGGCATTCTTAGATTTATCTGGCGTTAGTAATTGTCTAAGCCTTAATACTTTTGGGAAGGATTGTTTAGATACTATAAAAAAATGGACAGGTATGCCAGTTAGGGTAGGAATTGGTCCTACAAAAACTTTAGCCAAAGTTGCAAGTTACGGAGCTAAGAAATATCCTCAAACTCATGGAGTCGTAGATTTATCTTCAAAAGAAAGACAAATTAAGTTGATGAAGTTAATGCCAGTACAAGAAGTATGGGGAGTTGGTAGAAAACTGCACCAACATCTAAGTGGCATAGGCATTAAGAATGCATATGAGTTATCTCAATTAGATCTGAACTTCATCAGAAGTAAATTTAATATAGTTTTAGCTAAAACAGTTAGAGAATTACGAGGAGAAGTCTGTATTGATTTAGAAGAGGAAGCTCCCACGAAAAAACAAATTGTTGTAAGCAGGACCTTTAATAGTCGCGTAACAAATTTAAAAATGCTACACGAGGCCGTAAGTGATTATGCTGCTCGAGCAGCTATAAAATTGAGAAAAGAGAATCAAACCTGCAAAGTACTATCTGTCTTTATTAGAACAAATCCATTTCGAAAACAGGACATACAGCACAGGGAGATTGTTTCGGTGCCTTTTATTCTGCCAACAAACGATTCAAGAGATTTAATAAAAGCAGCAAAGCAAGGTATAGATCAAGTATATAGAAATGATTTTCAATACAACAAAGCAGGAATAATGCTGAGTGATTTTTACGACGAAGGAGTTTCTCAGTTAGATTTATTCAATAGCCAAGAACGAAAGAATATTGATAAAAAATTAATGCAAATGGTTGATAAAATAAATCGTACTAGTTTAGGACCGATAACTTTTTTAGCTCAGGGAATAAAAAAAGAGTGGTCAATGAAAAGAGAAATGCAGTCTCCCAGATACACGACAAGCTGGAATGATTTGCCTAGGGTTAGTTAGGATTTGTTAGAAAACCAGTCGACAGAGGAGGCTGTATCTTCAATTTTATCGGCAACACCCAGGATAAGAGAAAACAGAGCCATTCTAATAAGGAGACCATTATCTGTTTGTCGATATATTGCCAAATTAGGATTTTGATTTAAATCTTCATCTAGTTCGTTTGCATCTTTTCTTGAATCCCTAGGCAAAGGATGCATGATGACGGTGTTGGGTTCACAGTTTTTTGTATAAATCTCTTGATTAAGAGACATGAGACCTTTGTACTTGCTAGCTTCAGAAGAGTTATTAAATCTTTCCTCTTGAATGCGAGTCATATAAAGAATATCGACATCAGCTATTCCTTCCTTAATATCTTGAGTTTCAAGGATAGAAATATTTCTTTTTTTAAGTTCACCGACTAAAAAATTAGGCAGTTTTAATTCATTTGGAGAAACCAGTTTTATAGAAATATTTTCATAAAGCATAAGAACCTTACACAAGGAATGAACTGCCCGGCCGAATTTTAAATCTCCAATTAGAGCGATACGAGACGATTCTATGTTTTTTTTATGAGACTCTAATTCCTTTTTAATTGTAAAAAGATCAAGTAGAGCCTGACTAGGATGTTCGTTATCGCCATCTCCTCCATTAATCACGGGAACTCTTGATGCTTTAGCAAACTCTGCAACAGAACCAGCTAAAGGGTGACGCATTACAATCACATCGCTATAACCACTTAGCACTCTAGAAGTATCATATAAAGATTCTCCTTTAGCCAAAGAAGTAGCTTCTACCTCAGTAGTTTCTCTTACTTCACCTCCAAGCATGTTAAATGCACTACCAAAGCTTATTCTAGTTCTAGTGCTAGGTTCAAAAAACATGTTACTTAAAATAGCACCTTGTAAGACTCTGGTAATTTTTTGTCGAGATGCAAAAGGGAAAAGCTGATCAGCAGTTTTAAAAATTAAATCTATATCCTTCCTATCAAACTGATCTATGGAGAGGATATTACTACCTAGAAACTCCATTGGCGTGAATTCTATCACTATCTATTAAAATAAAGATAGAAATATTAAATAGATTTAACTATTTAAAAAAAAACAATTTTTCTTGTATTATTTAGATATGTCACAGGATTGTTTGATTCTAAATGGAGACGGAAAGCCTTTAAGTTACTTTCCTTTATCATCTGTTGATTGGAAAACAGCGGTAAAATTAGTTATTACAAGAAATGTAATAATCATTAAGGAGTATCCAGACTGGATAGTAAGATCGCCTTCAACTTCCTTTAAAGTTCCAAGCATTGTCATGCTAAGAAAATTTCATAAGTTTTCTAAAAAAGTAAAATTTTCAAGATCAAATGTATTTTTAAGAGATATGTTTACTTGTCAGTATTGCAAAGATGTTTTTGAAAAAAAAGAATTAACAATAGATCACTTGATACCTAAAAGTAAGGGCGGAATTACTTCTTGGGAAAATGTAACCACTTCCTGCAAGAGTTGTAATTTAAAAAAGGCAGATAATATACCCAAAGTTCTCCCAAAAGCTGAAAAGCCGTCCTATAGAGAATTAATTAGAGGTCAAGAAATGGTGACTGGAAAAATTATCTCACCTGAATGGCAAGAATATATTGTTGCTTAATACTCTTCACTCAGATATTTGATAACTATTTTTTCGGTAAGAACTTCAGGCAATATAATCGGCTGCCTATCTTTTGAGGGATAAAAAACATAAAGGGGTATACCACTTCTTCCAAAAGACTCTAAAAGAGAAGAAATCTCATCGTTTCTATTAGTCCAGTCAGCTTTAATGTAAGAAATATTTTTTGAATTTATAAAATCTTTGAAGACTTTATTATCTAAAGCAACTTTCTCATTAACTTTACAAGTGATACACCAATCAGCAGTAAAATTTAAAAAAACAGGCCCTTCATTTATTTTTTCGTATAATTCATTTGTTGAAAAAAGCTGGTCATCCATTAAGTAGTCATTATTTTTGGGCGTTAAGTAGATAAGGCTCATAAGAGAAATAATTATCAAAGGATAGTTATATTTGTTATTTACAGAAATAATATTTTTCGAATTGTTTAATAAAATTAAAACTAAAATAATAGATATACCAATAATTACTCTCAATAATTCAGCTTCCGTTATTTGGTTACTCAAAACCCAAATTAGCCAAAGCGCTGTAAGGGCCATAGGAATTGCCATAAATTTTTTGAAACTTTCCATCCACTGCCCTGGTCCCGGTAAAAATTTTAATAGTCCTGGATTGAAACTAAGCAGTAAATAAGGAAAACAAAATCCAAGACCAAGGGATAAAAAGATTAAAAATGAATAAATGCTGGGTTGAATTAAAGCAAAACCTATCGCAGAGCCCATAAATGGAGCTGTGCAAGGTGTTGCAACTAGTACAGCTAAAAATCCAGTACCAAAAGAGCCACTGTAACCATTCGAACTCGATATTAAGTTACCCAAACGAGTAAAAGCAGAACCAAAGGCAAAAGATGAATAGAATAATCCACTCATAAAAATAAATAAATATATTAAAGCAGATACAAAAATAGGCGATTGCAATTGAAAGCCCCAACCAATTTGTTCTCCGTTGCTTCTAATTAAAAGAATTACCATACCAATAACTAGAAAGGTTATTAATGTCCCAGCAGAAAATACTAAACCATGTTTTTTTACTTCTTTAGGACTATCTGATATCTCAAGGAAATTTAAAATTTTTAATGAAATAACAGGAAAAACGCAAGGCATTAAATTTAAGATCAAACCTCCAAAAAATGCAAAAATAATTGCTATAAGTGGAGATAAACTTAAATAGGAGCTCTTTTGAGGTAATGAGGTTTTAATTTTATAAGAAGAACTAGATGATTCGCCTATAAATTTTAGTAAGCCTGAAACATTAATAAAGTCTTTATCTAAATCAATTTTAGTTAAAGAAATAGATGCGCTATTATCATTTCTTTCGATAATCTGATCTTTTGAATAATCTATTAATCCATACTCGTTAGGAAAGAAAACTATGCTGTCAGTTTTATGAATTTCAGGAAGATCAAATGAAAGAATTAATTTATCTTTCAAATATGTAGCACTAATATTTTTATCAAAGACGTTAGGAATAGTCCTGTCAAACAAATCTTCTATCTCTACCGAAGAATAAAAAGAAGACTTATTATTAGAAAGGTTGATAGTTATGTTCGCTTCCTGTGGAAGACAAACATCAGCACAGGCTAGCCACTTTGTAAAAAGGGATACTTCATTATTTTCCTTTAAAGTTTCAGACGTAACTAGATTAAAAAAAACTGTTACTTGGTCGTTATAACCAAAAGTCATTAAAGGCGGATAAGGAATTCTTTCCGGTTGAGGCCAGTATGGACCTTTTATCTGATAACCTTCAGGTAAAGTCCAGTCAAAAGAAGCTTTCTCACCAGAATCACCTGGATTTTTCCAGTACGTATGCCATCCAGAATCTAATCGATATTTAATACCGATCAAATATTCTTTATTAGGTTCTAGTTTCTCATCACCAGAAATAATCTCAACACTGGAATTAGAGGCATAACCAATACTTTCTGAATTGATACATGCAGAAAATAAAAAAAATATTAAAACAAATAAATTTCTAGGAATTGCCATAATTAGAGCTTACCGTTGTTATATCGAAACCCGCTAATTTTGAAGTTTTATTGATTTTTTCGACAGCTGGAGTATTAAATATAATATCTTTATCAGCTGGAGTTATTAACCATGAACCCTTTAGAATTTCTTTTTCTAACTGACCTTTGCTCCAACCCGTATAGCCAAATGAAACTAAGAATTCTTTAGGACCATTATCGTCTAAAATACTTTTGATCAAATTAAAATCAGTTGAAATAGAGAGACTATCATTTATCGATATTAATTCTTCAAATCTATCATCTTTAGTATGAATAATATAAACGGTCATAGGCTCTACTGGTCCTCCTATAACTATTTTCTCTTTATTTAACTTTGCTTCTATATCTTCGCTGGCTGAAGAAAAAAAATCTTTTAATCTAATTTCAACTGTTCTATTTATAATTATGCCGAAAGATCCCTCTGAATTATTTTCGCACAGATAAATTAAAGTTTTAGAAAAGTAATCTTCATCATTTTCAGCATTACAAAAATATAGAAATTTATCTTTTAAATTATTATTCATTATGCTTATTTATATTAAACTAAAGAATTCTTGTAGAATCCTCTATACAAATGAATGATACATTAACAAATACCGTTTCTACTGACTTATTTAAGCAGCATCAAGAACGAATACATAAGAACAATCTAGTTTCTGAAAAAGAAAATCAGGCTTTAAAAGATTCCATAAAAGAACTTTTAAAAAAGAATAATGCTACTTTGATAGCTCATTATTATGTCGATCATCAAATTCAAGCTTTAGCAGAAGAAGTGAATGGCTGTGTTTCTGATTCTTTAGAGATGGCTAAGTTTGGTAAATTATCAAAATCTAATCTGCTCGTTGTAGCAGGAGTAAAATTCATGGGAGAAACAGCAAAAATTTTGAGTCCAGAGAAAAAAGTTATCATGCCGACTCTTGAAGCTACTTGTTCCTTGGATATTGGTTGTCCAGCTGAAGACTTTAAGAATTTTTGTTCTCAATATCCTGATAGAGAAATAGTTGTTTATGCTAATACCTCTGCAAAAGTTAAAGCTCTAGCGGACTGGGTAGTAACATCTAGTATTGCAGTCGAAGTTATAGAATATTTAGACAGTTTAGATAAAAAAATTATTTGGGGACCTGATAAACATTTAGGTAGCTACCTTCAAACACAAACAGATGCCGATATGATTTTATGGGATGGGTCTTGCATTGTTCATGACGAATTTAAATTTGATGGTTTGCAAAAAATGAAAAAGCTGCATCCTGATGCTGAAGTATTAGTTCATCCAGAATCGCCCAAAGAAGTAGTAGGTCTTGCCGATATGGTTGGCTCAACCAGTCAAATTCTAAATTCAGCTAAAAACTCTAAATCAAAAAAATTTATTGTTGCAACCGACAAGGGAATCTTTTATCAATTATTAAAAAATAATCCTAATAAAGAATTTTATGAAGCTCCAACCGCAGGTAATGGAGCTACGTGCAAAAGTTGCTCTCAGTGTCCTTGGATGGGATTAAATTCTCTTAAAAACTTAGAAGAGGTTCTTAAGAATTTAGATAATGAAATATATGTAGATCCTCAAGTCTCTCTTCAAGCGAATAAATCTTTATCTAGAATGATTAATTTTAAAAGTTAATCATTATGATTGATAAAAAGATTTTAAATACAAGCGTTAAAAATGCTTTAAATGAAGACGATGTGTTTAATGATTTGTCTATTAGAGTTTTAAATAAAAGTGCCTCAAAGAAAGTTGAGGCTAAACTAACAAATAATGAAAATTTAATTATTTCAGGTATTCAATGGTTTAATCATTCGTTTAAACTCTTAGATAAATCCATAAAGATCAAATGGAACTTTAAAGATGGAGATTACATTCCATCAAATCAGGATTTGTGTGTAGTTTCAGGTAATCCAAAGTCTATTTTAGCTGCCGAAAGAACAGCAATAAATTTTCTTCAATTTATGTCTGGGATTTCTACAAAAACAAATAATTATTTAAAAATATTGAATAATAAAAAAATTAATCTTTTAGATACTAGAAAAACTTTGCCTAATCTACGTTATGAACAAAAATATGCTACGCGAATAGCTGGAATTAAAAATCATAGGTTCAATCTTTCAGACGGGTTAATGCTTAAAGATAATCATTTGAAAGCATTAAAAGGAATAGACTCAATTAAATATAAGCACAAAAAATCTAAAACGTACTTTTTTGAAATAGAAGTAAAAAAAATCAGTGAAATTGAACCAGCACTAAATTTGAATCCTGATATTTTAATGTTTGATAATTTTTCTCTGAATCAAATTAAAAAAAGGAATAGATATTGTCAATAAAAGAGCAAAGATAGAAATATCAGGTTTAAAGTCTGAAAAAGATTTAAAGAAGCTTTCAAAACTAAAAATTGACTATATATCAATGGGCGATCTTACTAAAAATATAAAATCTATAGATTTTTCCTTAAATTTAATATGATTTTATTAAGAAAAATTCTGCTTGGACTTTTTTTAGTATTATTATTTTCTTGTTCGGAAGATCTTGAAATCGATGATAAGTATCCTGATAAAAAATATTTAGAAATTAATTTTTGTTCTTATATAAATGATTCCAATGTTTCGAAAATATCAGATAATTTAAATCAATTATCTAAATTAAATGACTCTTATCTTGATAATGGCTCTTTACAAACTTTTTATTTAGACCCTTCGTTTGAAACTAAAACTTATGATTTTATTTGGCTAAATGATTTTTCATCCAAACTAATTTTTGCAAAATATGAAAATTATTTTAATAAGAATAAAAGATTTATTGACTGGGCAAATGACTTTTCAAAAAAAGTTGATTGTTCCTCTGAACAGAAACAATTGTTTCATAGTGTTTATGAAAATAATTCATATTCTTTTGAAAGGGAAAAATTTTATAAAAATATTAGTTTTTGTAAATTTTTACCAAATATAAATCTTTTTGATTTGAAAATTTTTCTTGAAGAAGACTTTGAATCATTATCCCAAATAAAAATTTTAGTATCAGAGTCTGAAACTGATAATTTTGATTTCGTAATGGAAGAAAATTCTTTAAATGAATCTAATTCGGAGCCTATGGCCTCACAAATTGGTTTTTTAGCAAGCTGTAATACAGAAATTTCTGATTCTTTTATTAACGGATTATATTTTGATGTTTATCCAACTTACATTTCTAATTAACTTTTAAATAACATTATTAAACGATTTTTATTTAATACATCTATAATGATAACGATGAAATTACATCTTAAATTATTAATTTATATATCCTTTATTTTATTTTCATTTTCTTTAAGTGGCGAAAATGAAAGTTATAACTTTTCATCTCTATCTAAATTTCTAAATAAGGAAATATCAAAAGGAAGATATCCAGGTTTTCTTACACTTATAAAAAAGGACGGGAAGGTTATCTATCAGGATGTCTCAGGTTTTAACGATGTTAAAAATAAGACTCCATTGCAACGAGACTCTCTTTTTAGGATTCATTCTATGACCAAACCTGTAACGGGAGTAGCTTTAATGATTGCAGTTGACCAAGGATTGCTAAAACTTTCTGATCCTGTATCAAAATACATACCGGAATTTAAAGATACAAAGGTCCTTTTAAGGGGTAATAAAACAGAAAGTTTAAAGAGGGATATTACCTTGTTAGATTTGGCAACGCATACTTCTGGACTTGCTTATACATTTAGTATTAAGGGAAAACTTCAAGATATTTACTTAAAAGAAAAAATTTTTCCTTACTATGCTCTTGATACATTAGACGACGATATAAAACCTGAAAAACTTTATGAAAATATATGCTCCTTTAGTAAAAAAGTTGCATCTGTGCCTTTGGCTCATCAACCAGGAGAAAAATGGACTTACTCAATAGGAATGGATATTTTGGGTTGTGTAATAGAAAAAGCGTCAAATATGACATTTGGAGATTTTTTAAAATCCAACCTCTTTGATCCGCTTAATATGAAAGATACTTTTTTTAAAGTTCCTAAGGAAAAACGACAAAGAATGACGAACTTGTATGCTCATCACAATGCATTCAAGGCATTTAGTATCGATTTACCAGACTATCTGAAAGGAAAAAAACTAAAAATGCACTTAGTCGATTCTTCAGAAAATAGCCTCTATTATAAAGATGTCACAGTTGAAGATGGAGGGTCTGGTTTAGTCTCTACAGGTGATGATTATCTAAATTTTGCCGATATGCTATTAAATAAAGGTGTATTTAATGGTAAAAAAATTCTATCTAGCGAATCATTTAAAGTTCTTATAAGTAATCAATTAAACGAAAATAATTCTCGTTTTTCAGGTTTTGGTATGGGCATAACTCTGGGAATTGCTCTTGATAGCAAAAAAATTCGTTTAAGGAGAGGGGATAATTCTTTTTTCTGGGGAGGAGCAGCCAAAACAAAATTTTGGGTTGATCCTGAAAATAATTTAACTGTAGTTCATATGACTCAATTAATTGGAACACCTAGAGATTTAACTAATAAAATTGATAAGCTTATTTATAAAGAAATTAAAAATTTTGAAAAATCTAATAAAAAACCAGGATATTAGAAAAAAATTACTAGATCTTCTTTCTAGAAGAGAACACTCTAAATATGAGTTGATATTGAAGTTAAAGAGAAGAGTTGAGTCAGTTGAAAAATTAAAAGACGAGTTGAATAAACTATCAGAGGAAAAGCTTCAAAGCGATCTAAGATTTTCAGAATCTTATATTCGTTCTAGATATAATTCAGGGTTTGGTCCAACAAGAATCAAATATGATTTATCTTTAAGAAAAGTAAGTGATCCAATAATTATTAATGCATTTGATCAAGCAGATTTAAATTGGACCGAAAAATTAAAGAAAGAAAATACTAAAAAATATGGAGCTGATAAGTCTAAAAATATGCAAGAATTATCTAAAAGGATAAAATTTTTTGTTCAACGAGGCTTTGAAAAAGAAATGATAAGAAAAGTTATAAATTGAGTTATTTAGTTTTAGCTAGAAAATGGAGACCAAAGCTTTTTAGTGAAGTTGTTGGTCAGAATCATGTTGTGCAAGCACTTCAAAACTCGATATTGAACGAAAAAATAAATCAGGCTTATATTTTTAACGGTACCAGAGGAGTAGGTAAGACCTCAATCGCAAGAATTTTAACAAAGGTTCTGAATTGTGAAGATGTTAAAAAAGGTGAGCCTTGTGATAAATGTAATCAATGTCTGGCATTAAATGAAAATTCATTGATAGATTTTCAAGAAATTGACGCTGCTTCAAGAAGATCTAGAGAAGAAACAATGAATTTGCTAGAAACGGTTCCATATTTACCTGCTTCATCGAAGTACAAAGTTTATCTAATAGATGAAGTTCACATGTTAACTAAAGAAAGTTTTAATGCACTTCTAAAAACATTAGAAGAACCACCTCCTCATGTAATATTTATGTTTGCGACAACAGAAATTGAGAAAGTACCCGCTACAATATTATCGAGATGCTTGCAGTTAAATCTTAGATTAGTTTCTGAGGAAGAAATTATCGATCAACTTTCTAAAATATTTATTCATGAAAATATTAAATTCGATGAAGCATCATTAAAAATAATTTCTAAAGCAGCTTCAGGAAGCATGAGGGATGCGCTAACAATTTCAGAAAAAGTTGTGTCTTATTGCAATGAAGATTTAAAAAAAGAAGATGTTCAAAACGTTTTAGGAATCCCTAACGAAGAGAAAGTTTTCAAATTACTAGACATCCTAAAAGATAAAGACACAACAGCTCTTGTAAGTTTTTTTGAAGACTATGATGAAAATGATTCGTGTCTAAATCTTCTTGAATCATTAATGAATGTAATTCAAGAAGTATCTTTGCTTCAATTCAGTAAATCACAAGATTCAAATTTATTAAAATATACTGAAATGACTCCCGAGTACTTGCAGTTAATATTTCAAATAGGGCTTTCTAATAAAATTTACTTTGAAAGTTCATCAGATCCTAAAGGTTTATTATCGATGACTTTAATAAAAATGATTGCATTTTCACCTGAAGAAAAAAAAAATTTTAAAGTAACTAGTTCAAATAATTCTTATAAAGATTCCTCATTTGACTGGAATTTAATTTTAAATGAAATAGATTTTTCTGTTCTTTTGAAGCAGATACTATTCTCTTCTTCTGTAAAAAAAATTGATAATAAAATTATTATTTCGCTCCCTGAAGATAAAATAACTAGAATCAATGAAGAATATAAAAAAGAAATATCTTCTTGTTTTAATAATTATTTCAATCAGATTTTAGAGATTTCTTATGATTCAAATGTAGAGGTAGATAGAACTCCATTATTTATAAAAGATGAACTAAAAATAAAAGAATCAAACGAAGCGGTAGATCTAATATCAAAGGACGAAGGATTCAAAAAAATTACTTCAGAATTAAATACAGATATAAAAAACATAAGTAAGAAATGAAAATTAGTGAAAATATTGAGTCCTTAATTAATGCGTTAAAAGTTTTGCCCGGAGTTGGGCCCAAAACTGCTAAAAGAATGGCTCTAAGTCTTCTTAGTACAAATAAAGAGGGAGCAGAATTAATCTCCTCCTCCATAAAATTAGCTCTAGATACTATAAGACCCTGTGAATCTTGCAGGGTAATAAATGATTTAGAAATTTGTAATATTTGCTCAAGCGATTCTAGAGACAATGATCTTTTGTGCATTGTAGAATCAACCTCGGATTTATTTTCCATTGAGGATACTAGAGAATTTTCAGGAAAATACTTTGTTTTAAATGGTCTTCTTTCTCCAATAGAAAATATAGGCCCAGAAGATTTAAATATCTCTAAATTAATAGAAATTTGTAATCAAAGAAATGTAAAGGAAGTTATAATTGCCCTAAATTCAACTTTAGAAGGAGAAGCAACAAGTTACTACTTATTGGATAAATTAGAAGAATCAGATATTAAGATTTCAAAACTTGCTCAGGGAGTTCCAGCAGGTGGAGATTTAAATTATGTAGATAATAATACCCTCAAACAAGCTTTTTCGTGGCGAAGAGAATTAGAAAAAAATAAATAAAAAGATGTCAATAAAATCAGATAAATGGATAACTAAGATGTGTCAGGAAAATGGAATGATCACTCCCTTTGTGCCATCTCAAATAAAATCAAATAATGAAAATAATAAAAAATTAATATCATTTGGACTTTCTAGTTATGGTTATGATGTCAGGTGTTCAAGAAATTTTAAAATATTTACAAACATTAATTCTGCTACTGTGGATCCAAAAAATTTTGATTCAGATAGCTTTATAGATTTTGAAGGAGATGAATGTATTATTCCTCCAAATTCCTTTGCACTAGCAAGTACAATTGAATTTTTTAAAATTCCACGAGATGTTTTGACTATATGTCTAGGAAAATCTACTTATGCACGCTGCGGAATTATAGTAAATGTAACTCCTTTGGAGCCAGAATGGGAGGGACACGTAACATTAGAATTTTCAAACACCACAAGTTTGCCAGCAAAGATTTACGCAGAAGAGGGCGTTGCTCAAATGTTATTCTTTCAATCAGATGAAGAATGTGAGACTAGTTACAAAGATAGAGATGGGAAATATCAAGGACAAGAAGGGGTTACTCTCCCAAAGGCTTAGAAACTAAATACCATGTAAGATCTTGAGAGCCAAAATCCTGATAGATTTTATAAGTTTGAAAATTTTTTATTGGATCAAACCACAGCATAAATCCTTTGTCATCATCACGAACTTCACTAAATCTAATTTTATTAACTTCATCTTCTTTATCTAAATCTGTCATAGATTCCATTTTAAAGGTTTTATTTTTTATCAATCCCTTATCTAGATAATTAAAATCAATACTTAAGGGCGTCTCACTTTTGAGAAGCGCTAATTTTGATTGAATTTGAAGAGTTAAATTGTCAAAAAATCTACAATCAATCATAGTTTCACAGTCGAAAGAAATGTACCCTTTCTTTCTATTATATTCAAAATATATTTCATTTTTTTCGTAATTGACTTCAAAAAATTGCTTCTCTCTTCTAAAACCACCAAATGCTCTAGTTTTTCTATAAGCATCTAAAAGAATCACCATATTGTCGACTATCTTGAATGTAGCTTCTTGAGTAACTTGAAAAATAGAATGTTCAATTTTAGATGACATCTTCCACGTTTCATTGTCAATTTTTTTTAAAGTTTCCTGAGCAGTATTCTTTCCAGATGAATAATCATAGGTATATTCTTCTAACTCAAACGAAAAAGCACCATAAGAGACAAAAAGAAATAAACTAAAAAATAAATTCCTTACCTTTTTTATAGAACTTCCCATTAATAAATACTTCCTCATTTTTAAATATAACTTTTCCTAATGCAATTAGACTACAAATTTTAGGTAAAAGTTTATGTTCTATTTCATGAGTCTTAGCTAATAAGGAATCGTAGCTATTTATTTCTTTAGTTTTAAATTTAGAAAAGCCAATTATTTTTCCAGTATCTAAGCCTTCGTCCACGAAATGAACTGTAGCTCCATGAAATTTATCTTTATTTTCTATAACTTTAGAATGAGTATCCAATCCTGGATATTTTGGAAGAATAGAAGGATGCAAATTAATTATTTTTTTTTCATATTTCTTTATAAAATTTTTATTTATGATTCTCATAAAGCCAGCAAGAACAATTAAATCAAAACTCATCTTTTCAATTTCTTTTTCCAATGCTGAATCAAACTCTGATCTTGATTTAAATGAATTATGATCTAGAACAACTGAGGAGATATTATTTATTGATGCTCTCTCTAATCCATAAGCTTCTGGATTATTAGAGACAACACAATTTATTTCATAAGGACATTTAGATTCTTTAGTTTTATCTATTAATGACTGCAAATTACTTCCATTTCCAGAAATAAAAACAATTATCTGAAATTTTTTCATTTTAAATTTTAACTAATTGTTACTTTTGCATCGCCTTTTTTACACGATGAATAAGATCCAATTATTTTAAAATTTAATTTTAACTTAGCTAAGGATTTTTTTAATTTCTCTAAGTCATTTTTACTAATTACAATTACCATTCCATTTCCACAATTAAAAGTATCAAGCATTTCTTCGTCAGATAGATTTGCTGCTTTTTTTAAAAGAAGAAATAAATTTTTATGAAAATTAAATAAAGAATTTCCAAATAGATTTATTTTTAAATTACTTGGAATAATTCTTTTCAAATTCCCAATAAGACCTCCACCTGTAATATGTGCAATGTTTTTTATATTTACTTTTTTTTGTAATTCTAGGATTTCTTTGACGTAAATTTTTGTAGGCGTTAATAAAATTTGCCCTAAACTTTTCTTGCCCATTTTTGACTTTAAATTTATTTTTTTTCTTTTAATAAGTTCTCTTATTAATGAAAAACCATTTGAATGTAAACCAGATGATTTTAAGGCTATGAGCAAATCTCCGCTTTTAGGAATATTTGTTTTTAGAGCATTTTTTTTCTCAACAATTCCTACACAAAATCCTGCAAGATCATATTTTTCTCTTGGAAATGCATTGGGATGTTCAGCAGTTTCTCCTCCTATTAAAGAACAATTAGCGATTTCACAACCTTTTGCAATGCCTTTTATAATTTCTTTTGTTTTTAGAATATTGATTCTTTCGGTAACTAAATAATCTAGAAAGAAAATAGGTTCGGCTCCACAGGTGATGAGGTCATTTACACACATAGCTACTAGGTCTTGACCTATTGTTGAATGATTGTTCATTAACTCAGCAATTTCTATTTTAGTTCCAACGCCATCAGTTGCACTTACAATTAGAGGGTCTTTGTATTTTGAAGGTATAGATGAAATTGCTGAAAAACCTCCTATACTTTCTTTAACCTCTGGTCTTGAAGTTTTTTTTGCTAAAGGTTTTATAAATTCTACTAATGCATCTCCTTTTTCAATATCAACGCCAGAAGTTTTATAAGAAATTTTATTTTTTTTTGACAAGATGATCCTATAGACGAAATTAAAACAAATTATCTGAATAACATTATAATTCAATATCTATATGAAACCTTTAATAAAATTTTTTTTAATACTATTCTTTTTAAGTTCTTTTTCTATCTCGATCCAAGGTTCTTTTCCTAATGAACATTTATTAATTATTGAAGAAGAAAATACGACTACAAATAATGCTTTAAGAAAAGCCCTTAATATTTCATCTATTAGAATTTTGGGTAGTAAAAACGAATTTGATCAGAATAAAAAACTTATTCAAAATTTATTACCTGAAACATACATAAAGTCTTATGAGTTTATAAATCAAAATAAAATAAAAATTACTGTTAATGCAAAACTACTGAGAAATGAATTTTTAAACAACAATTTATCGATTTCAATAGAAGATAATATTTCTATAAGCGCGTGGATTTTATGTAAGACTGATTTAAGGTCTAAAAGTGAATACGATTTATTGGCAAAGAAATGTAAAAAGCTTAAAAAAGAAATATCAAACATGGCCTTAGAAAGAGATATTAATTTGATTTATCCGATATTTGATTCAAATGATTTAAATTTTCTTGATATTGAACAAAAAAAAGAGAGATTAGATAACTCTTTTATTAATGATAGATATTTGAGTAATGAATCTTTCTATTGCGAGATTACATTATTGGAAGAAAAATGTTTCAAAACTAAAGCTTCAAAAAATAATAAAATAGATTTTTCTAAAACATACTCGATAATTAATATTTTTAATTCAACTGTAGATTCTGCCCAAAAGATCAAAAAAGTTTATTTAAATAAAAATTCTTTCAAACCTATATCTATCAATGTTTCTAATATTTCATCAATAGAGGAATATAATCTTGTTTTTCAAGAATTAGAAAATATTATCTTTTTTGACAATCTCTCTTTGAGTTCATTGACTAATGATGACGTTATTTTTTCTAGCAACTTATTGGGAAAAGTTAGCGATATTGAAAAAATATTCAGGACTAAAAAGAATTTTAAGATAAATTTTATAAATTATAAAAAAATATCCATAGAATTTAACCCATTAAAAGATGCTTAAAATAATCCCAAACATATTAACTATTTTTAGATTTTTTTTAGTTTATCCAATTGTATTATTTATCCTGGACAATAATTTTTTGTGGGCAATTCTATTATATATTCTTGCAGCTATAACAGATTTCTTTGATGGATTAATAGCAAGAAAATTTAATTTTGTAAGCGAATTTGGAAAAATTGCCGACCCTATTTCTGATAAAACTCTTATTCTGGGAGCATTAATTTCACTTTCTTTAATTGGAGAAATAGATTTATTGATGGCTTTTATTATTTTAGGTAGGGATGTTTTCGTGATCGTTGGCTTTATATTGGCCTCTCTTTTGGTAAAAGATTATGAGGTAAAGCCGCATTTTTCTGGAAAAGTAAATGCTCTTTTTCTAATGACATACTTAGGACTAATAATCATTAATGCTTCTGGATTTTATATTTTTTCTGAAGTAATTTTTATTTTAGAATTATTTTTGATCATTACTGTTTTTTTAAGTATTTATCATTATTTAATATATCCAGGAAAAGAAGTTTTTAAACAAATTTTTTAAGCTGATGACACAAAAAATTCTTAATTTAAATTTAAATTATAAAATTGAATTTGACGATATTAAAATTTTAAGTTTTTATGAAGATATTAAAAAGAGGGTAGATGACTTTATTTTGTCTGACAATCATTGCGTATTATTTAGAGGCGACGAATTAATAAATTCTTATATATTTCAAGCTTTTTATAACGAAGTAGAAAAAACAATTAAATCTATTTATGTTTCTCTAATTAATAAAAAAAGCTCTGTCTTAAATAATTTAGAGTCCTTTGATTTTATTTTTATCGAGTCATTCAATGATTGTTATGACAACAAATATTCCGAAATAGATTTATTTAATCTCTACAATTTATCTAAATCTAATGGAGCTAAGTTAATTCTTAGAGAAAATTCTCTCATTCAGAAGAAAATTTCTTTACCTGATTTAAAATCTAGAATTGATTCGAATTTTGAGATAATCATCCCAACATTAACTGATTTTGATAAAACAAATATTATTGAAATAGAATTAAAAAAAAGAGGCCTCTCAATTAATAAATTATGTCTAGATTTTATTATGAATCACAGTTCAAGAAATCTTGAATCATTACAAAATCTCGTTAATAAGTTAGATCAGTTAACAATGGAAAGGAAAAAAAACATATCTATTCCTCTGATAAAAGAACTCATTTAACAAAGCAATTTAAACAATCTAGTCTGAGATCTATAATTTTTTTGTCTAGTAAAAAGAATTCATCAAAAACAAAGTTTGTTATTTTTACATCATTAAAAAATAGTCTATAAAAAGACTTCAAACTAAGAAGATTCGTTTCTAGAAAATCAAAGAAGCTTTGCTCAAAATTTAAATATTCAACTTTAATATTCTTGTCACCTACAATATTTTTTAGTCTTTCGATTGCTTCAAACTGAGTACCCAAATTATCAATCAAACCATTTTCTAAGGCCTGCTTACCTGTCCATATTTTGCCATTAGAAATTTCTTTAACTAATTTTTTATTTAGATTTCTTCCATTAGATACAAGTTCTATAAAATCAAGGTAAGCGCTATCTACATAGTTCTGTATAAATAGTTTTACATTTTCATCTGGATTAGAAATTATTGAAGGATTGAAGTTTGTTGTACTTATGCCATCAAAATTTATTCCATAATCCGTTAATGCATCTTCAAAGGACGGAAGAACAGCAAAGACTCCTATAGAACCAGTAACAGATAATGGTGATGCCCAAATTTCATCAGCATTTGCTGAAATCCAATATCCACCAGAAGCGGCCACATCTGAGATAGATACTATGATGGGTATTCCGGATTTTTTTAAATTCAATATTTCTTGTCTAATTACTTCTGAGGCAAAACCACTTCCTCCAGGAGAATTTATTCTTAGTAATAGGCCTTTAACATCTGGATCATTAGCAATTTTTCTAATTTTTTTGGCAAAGAAATCACTCGCAATTTGATTTTCTTGAAATGTACCATCTATAATTTCACCATAAGCATTTAATAAGACAATTTTATCTTTTGACGAGCTAGTCTGTTTTCTAGCTTTATAATAGGTATCTAAAGAGAGAGTGCTTGGATCTCCATCTTCTACGTTCTGATTTATATTACCTAGAGTTAAAAAATAATTGCGTAATTCAACTCGGTTTAAGATTTTATCTACCAAACCATACTTTTTAGCCTTTTCTGCTGCAGATAATGAAGAATCTATTTGATTGAAATTGTTTATAAATAAATTAATATCTATTTTTAAAGATTTTCTATTTAAATTAATTTCTGAAAGCCAGTTGGCCCAAAGGTCATTTAAAAAGATATTAGATTGATTCTTATCTTCATCTGACATTTTTGAATTAGAGAAAATTTCTGTAGCAGATTTAAAGTCTCCAGCAACATAAGTATTAACATTAATTTTATTCTCTTCTAAGAAATCTTTTAAATAAATTTGATATTTTTTAAATCCTTCCAAATAAACCATACCAAATGGATTTACTATTATTTCATTTGCATAGGAAGCTAATAAATATTGAGATTGAGTTAAAAAATCTCCGTAAGCAATAACTTTCTTTTCTTTTTCTTTTAAAAGATTTATTGATTTCCCTATCTCATATGCTGAAACTGAAGAGATACTTAAATAAGAAAGATCAATAAAGACAACTTCTACAGATTCATCTTTAGAAGCTAGTTCAAGAGCCTCAACTATTTCAAATATATTTAGATTATTCTGAGGACTGAAGTAGGAAGAATTTTTATCAGATATTTCATTTACACTCAGTGTAAGAATTCGTCCCTTTGCATCTACCTTTCCGTTATTTAACAAAGGAAATATAAATAGACCAATGATGATAGTTAGAACGAAAATAAGAAAAAATAAATTTATAATTATTTTTCTAAAAAAATCTAGATTATTTAAAATTGTTGAAAACATGACAAGATATTATCTTAACTTGTATATTAAGAAAATTATGAAATTAAAAAAAATATCTCTTTATATTTTTATATTTTTGTTAATGAGCTGTTCAGATCCGGATTTAGTAACAAATAAAAATAAAAAAATATTCTTAGAAGACTTAAAAGGTCAGTGGATAGTAATTAACTATTGGGCAGATTGGTGTCCTCCTTGCATTAAAGAAATACCAGAATTAAATGCGCTTAATGAAAAACACAAAAATAATTTAAAAGTTTTTTTATACAATTTTGACAGATTAGAAGGAAAGGAATTAGAAGAGCAGCTAATTAAAATAAAAGCTGAGGTACCCTCAATAATCACAGATCCTCAAACAATTTATAATTTTTCGGTACCAGATGCTCTACCTGTAACTTTTATTATAGATAAAGAGGGTAAATTAAGCTCTGTACTTAACGGTCCTCAAACCTTAGAAGGTATAGAAAAAATTCTTAATCTTTAGCTAGAAAAAAAACAGGATTAAGTTTTTCTCCTATAAAAATTACCTCGAAATGTAGATGCGAACCTGTAACTCTTCCTGACTCTCCCATATATCCAATTATTTCTCCTCGCTTTACCATATCGCCTTCTTGGACAACCATTCTATTAAGGTGAGAGTATGATGTTTTTAAACTGAATCCATGATCAATTAGTATATTTTTACCCCTATAAAAAAAATTCCTAGCCAAAACAATCAAGCCGGACTCTGCCGCATATATAGGGGTGCCTATAGGGGCAGCAATATCCAAACCTAAATGAGGATTTCTAGGAATATTATTAATAAATCTTTTAACACCAAATTCGCTTGAAATAACTCCAGCAGAAGGATGATGCAAAGGAAAATTTATTATTGAAGTTTCAAAATTAGATAATAATTTAGATTTTAAAATTTCTGATTCTTCTTTAATTTTACTAAGGTTTTCTTTAGAAATTTTATTAAATTTATTATCAATAATTTTTATCCTTGATTCTCTAAAATTTCCTTTTTGAATATTAATTCCTTCTTTTTCATATATTTCTCTTTTTAAAAAAAAAGGAATAGGAGAAACTAATTTTTTTATTTTACCTTCGTAACATGAAATATTTTTCACAAATATACTTTTTTTGTTTTCCTTTGGATCAAAATTTTTTTTTAATAGACCGCCTTGTTTTAAAACAGAGTCTGGAAAATTACATTGGGGATAATATGAAACTGTATTTGCGCATCCATAGAAACAAAAAGTAATTACTATTAAAAGTCTAATCAATTTTAGTTATCTTGGATTCAATTTTTGAATTAGCTACAACCGAAGAGATAATATCTCCTATATTTATGTCTTTAGAATCTCTGATTATTTTTTGAGATGATTTTATTTTTGTTATTGAATAACCACGGGCCAATATTTGCAATGGACTCAATGCCTCTAGTTCCTTTATTGATCCCTTAAAATTTTCATTTTTAATATTTAAAATATTCTTAATAAAAGTCTTTAAATTTTTCTCTAAAGATAAATTATTATTTTTTAAAGTCTTCACATAATCTGAAGGATTGAGTCTTTTTAGAGAAAGTTTTTCTTTATCTATTAAGAACTGTTTTTCAGAAATGAAAGAATTTAATAAATATTTTAATTTATTATTCATTTCATCCGTCTTCATAAAATCTTCCTTAAGTTTTGTTTTAGGATTTACTAAACTTTTTGAAGTTAATTTAAGAGAATTAGTTAAATTCGAAAGTTTTAATAAAAATTCCTTCTTTAAAAGTTGTTTTTTTGAGTTGAGTTCTTCGAAAATGCCCACATAAAACTCACTTATTATTTCAGCACCAGAAGAGGGAGTAGGCGCTCTTAAGTCACTAACAAAATCACAAATTGTAAAGTCTGTCTCATGGCCAATAGCACTTAAAACAGGAATTTTGAATTCAAATATTTTTCTAGCTAATTTTTCTGAATTAAATGACCACAGGTCCTCTAAGGAGCCTCCTCCTCTAGCAATGATTGCAACATCAATCTTAGTTTTTTTGTCTAACTGCAATATCTTTTCCAGCGATCTTAATAAATTTATTTCTGAGCCTTCTCCTTGAACTAGGCTGGGAATTAAGTAAACATTAATTAAAGGAGATCTCCTAGATAAAACATTTTTGATGTCTTCTATTACCGCTCCATTAGGAGATGTAATTACTGCAACATTTTTTACAATTCTAGGTATTTCTTTTTTATGTGCAGAATTGAAAAGACCTTCTTTGGATAATTTATTCTTTAATTCTTCAAAATTCTTTAGTAAAACTCCTTCACCCGCATATTCGATTTGATCTACTTGAAATTGATATGTTCCCCTAGCAACATACATAGAAATGCTACCTTTGAGAATTAAATTATCTCCATCTACTGGTCGTTTATTAATTGTATTATTTCTGTACTTAAACATAACGCATTGAATTTCAGAATTTTCATCTTTAACTTTAAAATACCAATGACCGGAATCATAAGATCTAAAATTTGAAACTTCTCCTGTTACCCATATTGACGAAAAATCTCTTTCTAAAAGTTTTTTTGCAGAAGTATTTAATTCCGTTACAGAAATAATATTTGAATTTTTCTTTTGAACAAATTCTGACATTAATGCAGTATAGCGAATCTATAAAAAAATATGAGTACCAAGAGACTAGATATAGTTCCTATTATTTTAACTTGCATAGGAGGATGCTTAATCGGTTTAGCACCGATCTTTGTTAGATTTAGCGAAGTAGGCCCTTCATTTACTGGTTTTTATAGGTTTTTAATTGCCACAATTTTAATCTTTGCTTATGGATTTTTTACAAAGAAAATAAAATATTTATCATTTAAAGAATTAGCGATTATAAGTATTCCTGGTTTATGTTTTGGTACAGATATTGCTTTGTGGCATTCTTCAATAATTTTTACTTCAATTGCTCATGCAACATTGTTTGTTAATACCGCGCCTCTATATGTTTGTATATTAGGATATTTGTTATTTAAGGATAAGTTGAATAACCTTTTTTTAATCTCTCTATTAATAAGTCTGTTAGGTGTTTACGTATTAGTAAGTAATAACCCAAATTTTTTAGGATCATATCTTTCTTTTGGTGATTTACTGGCTTTGTTAGCTGCATTTTTTTATGCAGGTTATTTGCTATCTATAAACAAACTTTCAGATAAATTTAACACATTTAATTTAATATTTTATTCATCATTATTTGCCTGTATTCCCTTTGGAGTAGCAAGTTTGTTTGAGCTTGATAATGCAATTCCATATTCAATCTTTGGTTGGTTTAATTTTTTAGGTCAAGCTATTTTTGTTCAGATTTTAGGACAAGGTTTAGTCATTTATGGCCTTTCAAAAATAAGACCTCAACTCTCTTCGTTGCTGTTACTATTCCAGCCGATTACCGCAACAATTTTAGGAGCTTATTTTTTTTCAGAGACACTATTAATTGGACAACTTATAGGTGTTATTATTCTTTTATTGGGTATTTACCTTGCGGGTCTAAGTGAAAGATTGAGAGAGATTAATGACTGAGAGTTCAATAAGAATAGCAAATTGTAGTGGTTTTTATGGCGATAAATTGTCTATAGCCAGGGACATGATAGAAGGAGGACCAATAGATGTTCTTACCGGAGATTATCTTGCCGAACTAACAATGACAATTCTTTACAATCAAAAATTAAAAAGAGGTGAAGAGCATGGCTATGTAGGTACCTTTTTGAAACAATTCAAAGACATAGCGCAATTAGCCCAAGAAAAAGATATAAAAATTGTTACTAATGCTGGAGGTCTTAATCCTTCTTCTATGGCGGCTTCGGTTGAAGAAATTATTAAAGAATTAAATCTGGATTTAAAAGTTGCCTACATTGAGGGCGATGATTTGATGCCAAGAATCGAAGAGTTATATGCAGGGGGAGAAAAACTAACAAACATAGACAAATCATTAGATTTACGAAGTTATAATAAGAAACCTATTACAGCAAATGCATATCTAGGAGCTTGGGGTATAAAAGAGGCCCTTGATAAAGGAGCAGACGTAGTTATCTGTCCAAGGGTGACAGATGCTGCAGTTGTAATTGGTCCGGCTGCTTGGAAATATAATTGGTCTAGAGATCAATACGATGAACTTGCAGGAGCACTTGCTGCAGGTCATATAATTGAATGTGGAGCTCAAGCAACAGGAGGAAACTATTCCTTTTTTCAAGAAGTTCCAACCTTTGATAATATTGGTTACCCAATTGCAGAGATATATGAAGACGGAAGCTTTGTAGTTACAAAACATGAAAACACAGGGGGTCTTGTTTCTGTTGGTACAGTTACAGCACAATTATTATATGAAATAAGTTCTCCTGCATATTTAAATCCAGATGTAATTAGTCATTTTGATACTTTAGAAATTACACAAGAATCTAAAAATAGAGTTTTGGTTAAAAATAATAGGGGTAGTAGCCCAACAAAAACTCATAAAGCTTGCATTAATTTACTAGGTGGATATAGAAATGGTATTGAACTTTTGCTCACCGGCTTAGATATCGAAGAAAAATCAAAATTAATTGTAGATCAAATTTTTAAATCTTTAGGCGGGCAAGAACAATTTGATAAAGTTGATATTCAGTTACATAGAACCGATAAAGAAAATCCAGAGTCCAATGAAGAAGCTCAGGCCTTTTTAAGAATTGACGTAATGTCATCAAATGCAGACCTTGTCGGGAGACTTTTTAATGCAAAGATAATTGAATTAGCTTTAGCAAATTTTCCAGGTTGGACCGGAAGAAGTGGAGTTGTTCCAAATGGAGCATACATTGAATATTGGCCAGCCTTAGTAGATAGCAAGTATATTAAAGAGCATATCCATATGGATGGCGAGGTGATCGATATTATTCCAACAAGCCAATTAGATTTCGATGAAAAATACTATCAAAAAATTCCTTATGAGAATCCAAAACTTGTAACTAATAAATTTAAAGAAGATTATTTTGGAAAAATTTTTGGGACTAGATCCGGAGATAAAGGTGGTTGTGCCAATTTAGGAGTCTGGTCTAAAACTGAAGAAGCATATTCATTTTTATTTGAATTTCTTACCGTTGATAAGTTAAAGGAACTTTTACCGGATTTAGAGAAATTTGAGATAGATAGATACGAACTACCCAATATCCTTTCTTTAAATTTCTATGTTCATGGAATATTACAGGACGGTGTTTCTTCATCAACCAGAATGGATGGTCAGGCTAAATCTTTAGGCGAGTACTTAAGAGCAAAAAAAATTGATTTTCCAGAACAATTACTTAAATAAATATGACTCAATTAAAACTATCTTTAAAAGGTTTAAATTTTCAAGCAACAAAAATAGACGAAAAAGATAATATTTTAACAATAACTCTTAACCGTCCAGAAAAGAAAAATGCCTTGAATAATGTAATGGTGGATGAAATTTGTTATGCATTGGCCTATGCAAAACAAGAAAGATCAGTAAGGGTTGTAATTATTGCCGCGGAAGGAGATATATTTTGTGCGGGAGCAGATTTAAGACGAGAAAAATCTGTATCAAATGTTCCAAAATTAGAAGGATCTGATGATATTAGTTTAATGTTAAGACATTTATATAAACCCGTAATTTGTAAAATTCAAGGCTCAGTTTTGGCAGGAGCACTGCTAATGGTTACTAACTCAACTCATGCAATAGCGGTAAAAGAAGCAAAATTCTCTGCACCTGAAATTTTAAGAGGGCTTTGGCCTCATATGGTTATGGCTGGATTATTTAGAGTGATGCCCAAAAGAGCCGGACTTGATTTTGTAATGAGAGGACAACCTATAGATGCTGCTAAAGCCAAAGAATGGGGTTTAATTAATAATTTTGTAGCAGCAGAAGAATTAGATGAGCACGTGAATAATCTTGCGCAAGAATTATCAGCTCTAGCACCAGGAACAATGCAATTTGGTTTAGAAGCCTATGAAAAACAAGATACAATGGCTTTTGACGATGCGCTGCCTTTTCTTCAAAAACAAATAGCCAAAACCTTTGAAGGACCTGATGCTAAAGAAGGTATCGCTGCATTTTTAGAAAAAAGAAAACCTAATTGGGATAAATAAATAAAATATGAAAGTTCTAGCATTGGGCGGAAGCGGTGGAATGGGTAGATTTTCTACGTTTGCAATTTCTTCCTATCCCAATATATCGAAGGTCACAATAGCTGACTTAAACGAAGCTAATGCAATTGACTATGCTAATCGTTTCGATGATAGATTCACTGGAATTGGATTAGATGTATCTGATTCTGTAAATCTTGAAAATGTAATGAGAGACCATGATGTTGTCTTAAATACAACTGGTCCATTCTTCAAATTTGGTGTGCCTATTTTGAAATCCGCTATAAAGTGCAAATGTCATTATTTTGATATTTGTGATGATTGGGAGCCAACAATAGAAATGCTTAACTTAAATGAGGAAGCTTTTAAAAATAACGTTACTGCTATTATTGGTTTAGGAGCAAGCCCAGGAATTAGTAATTTATTAGGTCTAAAAGCTATTAATGAGCTTGACTCAGTTGATTCAATTATTACTGGTTGGGATATGAGTAGTGCAAAACCCGAAGATGAATCGTCTCAAGCGGGGACCAATGCAGCAATGGAACATGCCTTGCAACAAATATCTGGAGAAATAAAAGTATATAAAGATGATGAATATAAAATGACCAAGCCATTAGAAAAAATTGATATTCATTATCCTGGACGCGGGAGTCATAACGTATATGTTTTTGGGCATCCTGAGGCTGTTACTTTTCCTCACCATTTTAATAATTTAAAGGAATCGTTAAATGCTTGTCATGGCAGCAGCCAGAGTGATATTTATATTATAAAAATTTTAAGATGGTTAGTAGATACGAAATTAATAAGTTTTAAACGAGGAGCTTCAATATTGGAATGGCTGGAAAGAAAAATTGACACACCTTCTATCGAAAAACAGATTAAAGGATTACCTGCAATTTATGGTTTAGCAAAAGGAACCAAAAATCAAAAAAATGCTACTGTGGCTGTCACTTTATCAGAAGAAGAACTTACAAATACTTGGGGAATGGGCGCAATCACCGGGTTTCCTCTAGCATTCGGATTGAAGCTATTGTTGGAAAATAAGATAAATCAAAAAGGGGTCTTTGCTCCAGAAGGAGGGGCTATAAATCCGGACGATTTCTTTCCTTTATTGACAGATCATCCTCTTACAGTTTCAAGATCGTGGGAAAGTTAATCTAGAACAACTAAAGTCGCTCCATTTTCAACTTGTTCATTCTCTTTAATTAAAACTTCCTTAATTTTGCCATTATCAGGTGCCAGCACCTTATGTTCCATCTTCATTGCTTCGAGAATAACCAAAGTATCGCCTTTTTTAATACTCGACCCTTTTTTAACTTTTATTTCCACCACTTTTCCAGGCATAGGTGCAACCAAGCCTCCTTTAACGACTTCTTCTTGAGCAATATTGAATTTTGGTAGAATCTTAAATAATAAATTCCCTTTGTAGGTATGAACTAAGAGCAAATCATCTTCTATGGAAATTTTAGATCTATATCTCGTATTAGATATTTCTACATCTATAAAATCCATAGACCAATCGAAAATTCTAATATTTTCATCAATCTCAGAAATAAAGTCTCCATTTTTAAGAGATCTGTATTTAACTTTTAACTCATCTTCATTATGCAATAGTCTTACTTCTTGATGGGGAAGTCTTCCATTGTTCCATCCAGATTGAATATTTTTTAAAACCATAGCTTCATTTCTATTCTTTCCTTGAATCCACATCGCTCCAACTTTTGCATAGTTAGTAATCTCTTCATGAGTTAGATCTATATCAGATTTTAAATTTACTCTTTCAATAAAATCAGTAGTTGTATCACCATCCAAGTATTCTTTAGATCTCAAAATAGAAACTAAATAATCTCTATTAGTTTTCATGCCTCCAAAGTGGCTATTCTCTAAAGCTAAAGCTAATTTATTAGCTGCTTCAATCCTATTTTCTCCAAAAGAGATAATTTTAGCTAACATTGGATCAAAGTTAGATGTAATGTTTGAGCCGCTCTCTATTCCAACATCCCATCGTACCAAAGGATCATCGGTAGGCTCAAAAGCTATCATTTTACCCGTTACAGGTAAGAAATCATTTCCAGGATCCTCAGCATAAAGTCTGACTTCAATAGATGATCCAAAGAAATCTATATCTATTTGATCGTAACCTAGTTCTTCGCCAGAGGCTATTCTCAATTGTTCTTTAACTAAATCTATACCTGTTACTTCTTCAGTTACCGGATGCTCCACTTGCAGTCGAGTGTTGACTTCTAAAAACCAAAATTCTTTAGTCTTTTCATCGACTAAAAATTCTACTGTGCCTGCAGATTCATATTTAAGTTTAGAAGCTAATTTAATAGCTGCTTGACCCATTTTTTCACGCATTTCTTCATCAACCATCGGCGATGGAGATTCCTCTACAACCTTTTGGTGTCTTCTTTGAATTGAGCACTCTCTTTCTCCAAGATGAACAATATGCCCATATGAGTCACCTAATATTTGTATCTCAATATGTCTTGATCTAGGAATGTATCTTTCTAAAAACACTCTTTTATCTCCAAAACCACCTTCTGCTTCTCTCTCGGCGGATTTAATTGCTTCTTTCAAATCTTTAGCTTTATTAACAATACGCATTCCTTTTCCACCACCACCTGCAGCGGCTTTTACTAATATAGGAAATCCAATTGAATTAGCTCTCTTTGGATCTGAAGTCATTGGTAGAGTAGGGACGTTTGCTTTTGTCGCTATTTCTTTTGCAGTTAATTTATCACCCATCTTTTTAATAGCATTTGCAGATGGGCCTACCCATTTAATATTTAATTTTTTGACTTGATTAGCAAAAGCTGCGTTCTCTGACAAAAAACCATACCCAGGATGGATTGCATCGACCTTTGCTTTCAAAGCGATATCTAATATTTCTTTAGAATTTAAATAAGAATCAGAAAGTTTATAAGCTTGATCTGCTTCTCTCACATAAGGAGTATCTTTGTCATTTTCAGTATAGATAGCAACGCAGCAAATACCCATATCATGGGCACTAGAAATAATTCTACTAGCAATTTCTCCTCTATTTGAAATGAGAAGTTTTTTGATAGTCATAATCTGAATACCCCAAAGCCTTCCGACCCTATGACCTCTTTGTTGTTTACTATAGAAAGACACATTCCCAAAATATTTCTGGTATCTCTAGGATCAATTATCCCATCGTCACTTAAAACGCTAGTAGCTTTCAAAGCTACCGAAGCTTTGTCGTGACCAATTTGTTGATTTTTTACTATCTCTGCATCTGCCTTTTCATCGAATTTAAGTCCTTTTCTTGCGGCTTGACCTCTTCTAACTATAGACATTACACCTGCTATTACTTCACCGCCCATTACTGCAATTTTTGCTGTTGGCCATAAGAAAGTAAAAGAATTCCCAAACTCTCTCCCAGACATTGCATAGGTTCCTGCACCGTAAGAATTTCCAACTATAACAGTCAGATGCGGAACATTTGAATTGGATACTGCATTTAACATTTGAGCGCCTTTTTTTATCGAACCATCCTGCTCGTAATCTTTGCCCACCATAAAACCAGTTATATTTTGTAAGAAAACTAGAGGAATATTTCTTTTATTGCATAATTGAATGAAGTGAGCTGCTTTTTGAGAAGCATCTGGAAATAACATCCCATTATTCCCAAGAACTCCAACCTGGTATCCATGAATAGATATAAACCCACAAATAAGAGTTGGTCCAAATAAAGGCTTGAATTCTTCAAATTGCGATCCGTCTGCGATCCTGCCAATAATTTCTCTAATATCAAAAGGGGTTTTTAGGCTTGGCTCAACTATTCCCAATAAATCTTCTTGGTCATATAGGGGTGGTTTGATATCGAATCTTGGAGAACTTCCTTCTTTGTGCCAGTTTAAATGCGACATTACTTCTCTCGCAATTCTTATACCGTCTAAATCATCATCTGCAAGATACTCTGCTAACCCAGATTTTTCAGCATGCATCTTTGCACCGCCAATATCTTCTCTACTTGAAATTTCACCTGTTGCCATTTGAACCAAAGGAGGGCCAGCTAATGCAACATCTGCTTGATCTTTTACGAAAATATTATAGTCAGACATTCCTGGTTGATACGCTCCACCCGCAGTCGCAGTTCCAAAGGTAACTGTTACAGTTGGGATATTTAATTTTGAAAGTTCAGTTATTTCATAAAATTGTCTTCCAGATTCGGCAAAATGTCCCATTGCTCCTGCAGACATTGCTCCTCTGGGTCTTAAGTCGCCCCCGGCAGATTCTACAAATTGAATAAATGGTATTCTGCAATCTCTTGCTATAGCCATCGATCTCATCCACTTTTTAACTGAATAATAATGCATTGCTCCGGCAAGAACAGTGGGATCGTTGGCAAATATTATGCATTCAATTCCTGCACAAACACCAACTCCAGCAACAGCTCCTCCTCCTACTGGGTAGTCAGATTTATAACCAGCAAGGCCACTTATTTCTAAAAAAGGACTATCTGGATCTAAAAAATGAAATATTCTTTCCCTTACAGGTAACTTGCCTCTAGCAGCTAACCTTTTATGATGATCTGTTCCACCGCCAGCCTCAGCTTCATCCAAAAGTACATCTATTTCTTTCAACATGCCGAGCATGGATTCTTTATTTTTTTTAAAATCTTCTGAAGATATTTGTAACTTAGACTTGTACGTCTGAGATTCTAATTTGTGCATTCTTCTCCTATTGCGGAAGAAAAATATGCCTGATTTTTATAGATATGTCCATTTTGATTTTATATTGTCTATGTATAATGCTTATTTTTGATAGGGCGATTAACTCAATTGGTAGAGTGCCACCTTTACACGGTGGAAGTTACAGGTTCAAGTCCTGTATCGCCCACCAAGATAACACTATTAAAAAAACCTAATAAAAAACTTTTCATCAAACTATATCTTTAAGTGTTAAATTGGCTTAATGGACAAAAGTAGAAGAAATTTTTTAAAGGGATTAGCCTTTTTTTCATTAGCGCTTCCTTTAAAAGTTTACCCATTTCCAAAAGAAGAAAAATTTGCCTCCTTCCGTCATGGAATTGCCAGCGGTGATCCTACTCATTCAAATGTAATATTGTGGACAAAATTATCAGAAGTAGAAGTTAAATCCTTAATTGTTAGATGGGAAGTGTCAAAAGATAAAGATTTTAAAGAATTAATTATTTATGGAAAACATAGAACTAATTCAACAAAAGATTTTACTGTAAAAATAGACGCTAAAATTCCAAAAAAATATAATGGCAAAAAAATATACTACCGATTTCTTGTAGGTAAAAATATATCTGATATTGGAATTACCTCCACATTACCAATAAAAAATCCAGAAAGTTTTAACATAGCCTTTTGTAGTTGTTCCAATTATCCTGCTGGCTATTTTAGCGCCTATAAGGAGATGGCAAACAACAGGAAAATTGATCTTGTTTTGCACCTTGGGGATTACTTGTACGAATACGGATCTAGCGGATATGCTTCAGATGATGCGATAAAAATGGAAAGAATTGTCAGTCCTTCCCATGAAGTATTATCCTTAAACGACTATAGAAAACGACATTCGACTTACAAAAAAGATAAGGATCTTCAATTACTTCATTCAAAAAAACCAATGATAGCTGTCTGGGATGACCACGAAATAACAAATGATAGTTGGAAAGAAGGGGGAGAAAACCATTCTCCAAATGAAGGTTCTTATAAAAAAAGAAAAAAAAATGCAATTCAAGCCTACTTTGAATGGATGCCTATTCGTGAAAAAGGAATAAAAAATAGAATATGGAGAAATTTTACAGTAGGTAATCTTATTAACTTAATGATGTTAGATACTCGATCTGCTGAAAGAGAGAAACAACTTGATATAGAAAAATATTTTAAAAAATTAGACTTTGATGAACAAAGGTTTTTTAAAGATTTACAAAAACCAAGAAAATTATTAGGCAAGAATCAGTTTAAATGGATTAAAGAAAAAAATAATAATGAATTTAAATGGTCAATTTTTGGACAACAAATATTAATTGGACCTAAATATCTCCCTGAGATTTTTAAAAAAGTAAATAAAAATACATTTCCAGAATACCTTCATAAATATTTATCTTTAGCTGGAACTAAAATTCCTTATAACACCGATCAATGGGATGGGTATCCTTTGGAAAGACAGAAATTTTACAAAACTATAAAATCATCTCAATCTAATCTAGTTCTAGCTGGCGATTCGCACAATTCATGGGTTTCTAATCTCTATAATGATAATAGAAATTTTGTAGGTATAGAAATTGGAGCTCCTTCAATTTCATCACCTAATTTTGTCGATATCTTTGGAGATTTAGTTGATTCAATTGATAAATCATTCATAAGCTCGAATAATGATTTAATATGGACTAATGGAAAAAATAAAGGATATGTAGAGTTAGAAGTTTTTTCTGAGTATGTTGATGTTAATTTTCACTTTGTTTCTTCAGTAAAAACTAAATCATATAAAAAGTTAAAGCCAGTTTCTTTTAGAGTAAGTCATAACAAGCCTTTGAGCTAAAATATTCATATTTAATATAGAAATATTTTAATTTTTTCTTTCACTATCTATGTATAATTTGGTTTTTTGTGGACCGGTAGTTCAGTTCTGGTTAGAACGCCGCCCTGTCACGGCGGAGGTCGCGGGTTCGAGCCCCGTCCGGTCCGCCATTATTAATATTGTAAATTTTATTATGTTGATAACAGTTTTAAAAGCAAAAATTCATAGAGTTCCTGTAACCCATACAGAAATTGATTATGAAGGTTCATGTGCGATAGATTTAGATTATCTTGAACAAACTGGCATTAGAGTAAATGAACAAATACATATTTATAACCTTAATAATGGTGAGAGACTAATCACTTATGCTTTCGAAGCGGAGAGAGGGTCTAAAATTATTTCCATGAATGGTGCAGCAGCTTTAAAAGCTACCATTGGCGATTTGGTAATAATCGCGGCTTATGGTCAAATTAAAGATGAGGATAGTGATAACTACCAACCTAAAGTTTTAACAATTTAATTTAGTACAGGGGAGATAATGGATTTAAATAGTATTTTTTCAGTGAAAGGTAAAGTTGCATTTGTAACAGGGGGATCAAGAGGAATCGGAGAAATGATAGCTTCTGCTTACTTAGCTAATGGAGCGAAAGTTTATATTTCAGCAAGAAAAGCAGATGCATGTGACGCAAAAGCTATTGAGTTGTCGCAGAAATATTCAGCTGAATGTATTTCTATTCCAGGTGATGGTTCTACTTTAGAAGGGATAGAAAAATTAGTTGAAGAGTTGACTGCATACGAATCCAAATTAGATATCCTTGTAAATAATGCAGGAGCTTCTTGGGGTGAACCAATAGATGAATTTTCAGAAAAAGGGTGGGACAAGGTTATGGATATTAATGTCAAAGGCCTTTTTTATATGACTCAAAAATGCTTACCTCTTTTAAGAGCTTCCGGATCACATGACAATCCATCGAGAGTGATTAATATCGGGTCTATTGATGGAATTGGAACCCCAGTTTATGAAAGCTATGTTTATAGTTCTTCTAAAGCTGCTGTTCATCACTTAACAAGAGTTTTAGCTTCAAGGCTTGTAAAAGAAAATATTTTAGTAAATGCAATTGCTCCAGGAGCATTTCCAAGTAATATGCTTGGATCAGCTGTAGGGCATGATTACAGCTATATTGAAAAAACAAATCCTGTGAGAAGAATTGGAACCGCGGAAGATATTGGCGGTTTAGCTCTTTATCTTTCTTCTAGAGCAGGATGTTACACAGTTGGAGAAACTATTACATGTGACGGCGGAGCTGTCTGTGCGTCCGGACATGCTTTGATAACTGAATAAAAAAACCCCGCCTAAGCGGGGCCTTTCAAAAATAAGCATCTCAGCTATATTTTTCTAATAACGGTCGAAACGGTTATTAGTCGGAATAAGGGTAAACCCTTGTCAGATGGTAACCCCTGAAATTCCTGATAAATTGTTAATACTAATTTTGATCACCTCCTGCACAGGGAAAATTAAAAAAATGCTACTTTTAGAGACCCTGATATTAAATTCTAAAATAGCGACAACAGATTAATATTACTCTTACTTTGTAAAAGTGACAATCTTCTAAATAAGATTTGGAATAAGAAAATAAGATATTATAAAAACATACAAAATACTTGATAGATTTATAAAAATACCTGCCTTCACCATCTTTTGAATTGGAATTAAATTAGATGCATAAACGATAGAATTTGGGGGTGTAGCTACAGGCAACATAAAAGCGCAACTAGCAGAAATTGTCAGCGGCAATATAAGCAGAAGCGGGTCAATTCCCATATTTAAGCCTACACTAGCTACGACAGGCAGAAAAGTTATTGTAGTGGTTAAGTTACTTGTTAATTCAGTTAATAAAATAACCATGGCTATAACTGTAAGCAAAATAATCCAGAAATAAGTTTCAGAAGGAATCAACGATGCCAGCCAAAGAGCTAATCCTGAGTCATTGACGACAAATGCTAAAGCCATTCCTCCACCAAATAAAAAAATTAAACCCCAAGGAAAGCCTTTTTGAACATCATCCCAAACAAGCAATTTATTTCTACTTTTATTTTCATTTATAAAAAAAAGAGATACTGCTCCTGTTATTGCAATAACAGAATCGTCTAATAAAGATAACCTGGGTAAATCATCTATTAACTGTCTAAAAATCCAAAAAAAAGCTGTAATTAAAAACACCACAATTACTTTTTTTTCTTCATTTGACATTGGACCAAGTTCTCTAAGCATGGAGTCCAATTTATTTTTTGATTCTTGATTTGCTGAAAAATTTACTGGGAAAATAAAGTATGTAAGAAAAACCCAGATTAAAGGTCCTAGTCCCAACGTTATTGGTAATCCGATTGAAAGCCAGTTTGCAAAACCGATATCATAATCATAATTGTTACTAGCAAATTGAATTAATACACCGTTAGGCGAGGTTCCAATTGGAGTGGCTATACCTCCTACTGACGCCGCATAAGCGATGCCTAATAACAAACAAAGTTGGAAGTTAAATTTCTGATTTTCAGTTACATTATTTACAGTATCACTAATTACTTTAATTACAGAAATTCCAACTGGTAAAAGCATAATAGCAGTTGATGTGTTCATAACCCACATACTCAATACGGCACTTGCAACCATAAATGAAGCGACGATACCTCTAGAATTTAATCCACTAAATTTAAGTATATTGAGAGCAACTCTTTTATGAAGGCCCCATTTTTGAATAGCCAAAGCTATAATAAACCCACCAGCAAAAAGAAATTGAACCTTGTTCATATATTCTCTACTGATAACACCAATCTCTTCGACATTTAGTAAGGGAAATAAAATTAAAGGCATTAAGGCCGTGATTTGAAGAGGAATAGCTTCAAAAGCCCACCACAAACCCATCAGAACAAAAACAGCAGCTGTTATTCTTCCTTCAGATGACAAGCCTTCAGGATTAGGCAGATACAGTATTATTAAAAAGGAAATAATTCCCAACCAAAAACCTATTATTCTTGTATCTATAGATTGCATTTATTTGCTTTAAAGAAAAAAATAATAATATCAGCTAAAATAAATTAATAAACATAAAACTTTATGACTAAATACGTTCTTTCTTTAGATGGTGGGGGAGTTCGAGGATTAGCCACAGCTAATTTTTTAAGAAAGCTAGAATTTGAAATGCACAAACCAATTTTGGATAAATTTGATCTTGTTTGTGGTTCGTCTACTGGCGGAATTTTAGCTATTGCTCTTTCTGTATTGAAATTAAATGGTTCCCGCTTGGTAAATATATATTCCTCAAGGAATTTAAAGAAAATTTTCAGCACAGCTATGCCGAGAATAATTGGCCCTAAATATGGAAGCAGAAGAAAAAATAACATTTTAAAAGAGTATTTTGGGACTCTTGCTTTGGATGAGGCAGAAGTTCCAGCAATAGTAGTTGCTTATGACTTGAAAAAAAGATCCACAAAGCTTTTTAAAACCTTTGAAGATAGACATCTAATGGCTTGGAAGGTTGCATCCGCTACCTCCGCGGCTCCTACTTTTTTTCCAGCAGTAAGAATAAAAGATGACTGGTATTTAGACGGTGCCATATCGTCTAACAATCCAGCTTTAATAGCTTATTCAGAAGCAAAAAAATTATGGCCTGAGGAGAATATTAAAATCTTAAGCATTGGGACAGGCTTCGACGATAAACCTTTCTCTGGATTAAAGGCTAAAAATTGGGGAATTATTTCTTGGTTGAGAGGTGGAATCATACAAGTTTTAATGGAATCTAATAGTGAACACTTAATAGCTCAATCTCTTTGCAAGGAAAATTATTTAAGAATAAATTCTAGATTAAATGACGTAGATGTGAATATTGACAATTCTTCTAATCATAATTTAGAGGAGTGTTTAAAAATGGGAGATCAATGGTGGGACCAGTTTGGTTCTGAAACATTAAATTTTTTGATAACAAAATAATGATAAATGAAATTTCAGTATTAGGTGCAGGATCTTGGGGAACAGTGCTATCAGAATTATTAGCTAAAAATGGAAAGAAAATAAAAATATGGACAAAGAATAAATCTATTTATGAAGAAATATTAAATCAAAATACTAATTCAAAGTATTTGCCTAAAATTAAACTTAAAGAAACTATTGCTCCTACTCTTGATATCAAGGAATGTTTTGGAAAAAATAAAATTATAATATTGGCTATACCTTCAAAGGGAATAAGAGATATTTCTATTGCAGTAAAAAATTTGCACGACACATCTAATAGATATGTTTTAGCATCTAAAGGAATTGACTTAAAAACATTTGATACAATGTCAGAAATCTTATCTAAAGAGGCAAATATTGATTCAAAAAAAATATTTGTCTTATCTGGACCAAATTTAGCCAATGAAGTATTTGAAAATTTTTCTTCAGCATCAGTTTTGGCAGGTGAAAATTCTGATGAAGCTAATAAAATATCTAAATTTTTTAATAATGATACTTTTAAGATATTTTTAAGTTCAGATAAAAAAGGTGTCGAGCTCGCTGGCGCTTTAAAAAATATTTATGCTATTTCTGCAGGGCTTTCTGATGGATTAGGAAGTAAATCCAATACTAAAGCAATGCTTTTAACTAGAAGTCTTTCTGAAATGACAGAATTATTTCTTAGACTCAATGCAAATCCTTCTACTTTATTAGGATTAGCTGGCGTAGGCGATTTATTTGCTACTTCTAGTTCTGCGAAGAGTAGAAACTACTCGTTTGGTTGGTATTTAGGACAAAACATTTCTCCAAAAGAAGCATTGAAAAAAGTAGGACAAGTTGTTGAGGGCGTTAATACTTTAGAAACAGTTTTTAAGAAAAAAAATGAATTGAACTTATCAATGCCAATAGTAGATGTTTTGTATAAAATAATATTCTCTAAAATGCATCCTAAAGATTGTTTTGCTAATATTTTTCTTGAGAGTAATAATATAGATATTAAATTTTAAAAAATGACTAAAGATAAACCAAAAGAACAAGAAGAAAATCTATCAATAGATACAGTAGCGATTACAGAGAACATTAAAGAACCATCAATTTGGGTAAATTTCTTTCTAAAAATCATTTATCTCGTATTTTTAAACTTTATTGTTCCTTTTTTAGGGTTCGTGACTTTGCTGCAACTTTTATTTAGTTTGGGTTCAAAAAAACCTAATGAGAACCTAATTTTCTTCTCAAAAAAATTAAGTATCTATGTTTATCAAATAATAAACTTTATAACTTATAGTTCTGATGAAAGACCTTGGCCTTTCAATGCCTTTCCTGAGAGCACGGATTAATTGAAAAAAACAAAAATATCTCTATAATTTAAACTCCTTTATTGATTTTAACTTTAAAATACTGAAATTCTGTTATGACTAAACCCACGGAAGAAGAAGCATTAAAAGCTGTTAAGATCCTTCTTGCCTATGCTGGTGACGATCCGGAAAGAGAAGGTTTGTTAGATACTCCAAAAAGAGTGGTAAAAGCTTATAAAGAGTGGTTCTCTGGGTATGATGCCGATGCTGAAAAAGTTCTTTCAAAAACTTTTGAACAAGTTGAAGGATATGATGAAATGGTTATTGTTAAAGGAATAAAAGTTGAATCTCACTGCGAACACCATATGGCTCCGATTTTAGGAGTTGCTCATGTAGGATATATACCAAATGAGAGAGTATTGGGTATAAGTAAATTGGCAAGAGTAGTAGATATTTATGGTAAAAGATTTCAAACTCAAGAAACGATGACTGCTCAAATTGCTGACTCTATAAATGATGTATTACAACCAAAAGGCGTTGGCGTAATTATAGATGCTGCGCATCAATGCATGACTACAAGAGGAATACATAAAACAGGAACCAGCACTGTAACAAGTAGAATGTTGGGAGATTTCAGAGATATTGCTACAAGAACAGAATTTCTTAACTTGATCAATTCAGAAAATTAGTTTTGAGTAAAATACCTTTACTGAAACCATTAATAGTAGCTACAAAGTCAGAGATAAGAAAAAAAATTTTACATAACTCAAACTTACATTTTACTTATGTTTCTTCAAATGTTGATGAAGAAAAAATAAAAAAAAATTATTATTTCGATAATTTTTATGACCTAGCTATAAAATTGGCTTCGGAAAAATCACTTAATGTTTCAAAAAAATTTAAAAATACTTACGTGCTGGGAGTAGATCAAGTATGCGAGTTCGAAGAAAAAGTTCTAAGCAAGCCCGGAAACATAAATAATTGTAAAAAAACCTTAAAAATGCTTTCAGGAAATACTCATTATCAAAACTGCGGTATGGCAGTTTCTTATAATGAAGAGATCATTTGGACTTCTTACGATGTGGCTAAATTGACAATGAAAGTTTTAACAGACGATAACATCGATAACTATATTAAATTAGATCAGCCTTTTGAATGTTGCGGCGGCTATAAGTACGAATTAAATGGAAAAAATTTGTTTTCTGATATAAAAGGTTCAATTTATACTATCCAAGGATTAGATATTGATTCACTATTTTCTTTTTTAAAACAAAATGATTTTATTTGAGATTTTTTATAAAAGTAAGTACTGTTAATAGATTATGAAAAATTTTCGAGATAAAGTTGCTGTTATTACCGGCTCTGGCTCAGGAATGGGAAGAGAACTTGCTATTGAGCTTGCTCAAGAAGGAGCAAATATAGCTTTGGTAGAATGGAATGAAACAACTCTTAATGAGACAGCAGAATTATTAAAATCCTATAATGTTGGTGTATCAAAACACATTGTTGATGTAAGTGATAAAGATGCAATTTACGCTCTTCCTGACCAAGTAATTGAAGAGCATGGATCAGTAGATATGGTGTTTAATAATGCTGGAGTGGCTTTAGCTTCTACTATTGAAGACTCTACTGATGAAGATTGGGATTGGGGTTTAGGAATCTTACTGCATGGAGTTATAAATGGAACTAGAGCTTTTTTGCCATATTTAAAAGAAAGACCAGAAGCCGCAATTGTAAATACTTCTTCAATTTTTGGACTTTTAAGTGTTCCAACACAATCTATTTATCATGTTGGCAAGTACGGAGTAAGAGCATTTACAGAAAGCCTTGCTTTGGAGATGCAAATGGAAAAGTCCCCCGTTGAAGTTTACTCAGTTCATCCAGGCCACATTGGAACTAATATAGCTAATATAGCTGCTGAAAAAGGGAAGATGGAATTTAATGCTGAAGAAATGGAGAAAAGACCTAATATTTTTGGTCCAAAGGCCAAATCAATTGAAGAGGTAGGTCAGCTTTTTAAAAGTAATGCACCAGTAAATGCAAACACAGCTGCAAAGTATATTTTGAATAACATCAAAAAGAAGAATAAAAGAATCTTAGTTGGTGCTGATGCCAAATGGTACGATCGAATTCAAAGATTGTTTCCAAAAAAATATATTTATTTATTACCTTTTGTTTCTTTAATAAGAGGCTGGTTTCCAAAAGACAAGCCATTAGATAGATAATCAAAGTTTGATATCTTTATAACCTGTTAATTTTATAGAGCTCTCGCTTATTGATAAATCCTCTTCTGGATTTAAAACTTTTTCGTTAAATCTATATATCAAATCATAATTACCATTAAGAGCTTTTTGATTATATTTGATTTTATTGTCTTGAGTTTTTTCTAACTTTTGATGATATTTTTTAAGATCTTTTTTTGGATATATTTTATTTATAATTTTTTTTACAATGTAAGGACTATAAATTGGGGCAGTTCCATTATTTCCTCCAAATCCTTTTGCATTTATATAAGCTGCATCTAAATCTTGAGGGTCTATTTCTCTATTAGATAAACAAAAATCAAGGCCTTCAGTAGAAACATCATCTGCGAGTTTTGGCGTAGTTTCCAGTCCAGGAATAATTCCATTTTGCCATATGCCTATAGCTGCTAATAATCCATCACCCCCAGCAGGACCCATACTGTGACCAATATATCCTTTAAGGCCAGTCACTAATAAATCTTTAACTTTCAAGGAAGTAGCAGCTTTGCTGATAACATCAGATTCAGTACTTCTATTTTGGAATGTACCTGTTCCATGGGCAATTATCAGAGAATTTTTTAATTCTGTAATATCTTTTTTAGATTTTGAAAAGGCCTGAGCCATAGTTATATAGTTTCCAATACCTGGCGAACTAATAGATTTTTTTATGCCATCTGCATTTATAAATATTTCTGGTACCGCACATAAAATATCTGCACCTATTTCAATAGCAAAATCTAACGTTGTAACTACTGAAAACTGAGCAGATTCTCCTAAGATTAAGCCGCAATTATCTCCAAAAGGACGACAAGCTTTTGTTAAATCTATATTGTTTCCTTCACCATTGCGTTCCTGCATAGCTAAGATTTTTTTGTCATCAGCTATCCCAGTTGTTGCTAAAAAACCATCTGTTACTTCAGGAACAATAGGAGCTTCTGAAGAGCCCACAATGGCAATATCTATATCGTTATTTTTAAGTAAATTTAAAGCTGCACTCATATTGTAAAGATAAGTAGCACATGCCCCAGCTACCATTCCAGTTTTACCTATAGATCCTAGAATATATGCGTTTATGAAATCAGCCGACATTTCAATCAAAGACATAGATAAATTTTTAGATGTTGATCTACTTTCTTTTAGTCTAGATTGCATGAGTCCTCCCATACCATCGTAATCAAGTTGTCCTATTGCCGGACCAGAAAAAACTGCAAGTCTATTAGGATCTATTAGAGGTTTCAGTTCATTTTCCCAATCAATCCCAAAATTACCTAATAGGTCAGAGACTCCAAAAATTGTCATTTGAATTCCTTTTGGATGTTGTCTTGAATTATAAAGTTTTGAAATATCAAAATTATCGGGCAATTGGGCAGCAGCATTTACACCCATTATTTCTGTAATTAATCCATCCGGATCATAAAGTTTTTTATTTAATTGCCTTACTAAAGTTCCCCTTAAGATTTCTTCTTTGGATCTTTCTACATCAGAAATTGAGTCTAGATCAGTAATAACTTCTTTTTTTAATTCACTATCAAGATTATTAAAAACCATTCTTTTGTATGACATTTCGTTTGAAGTTCTCCCAGCAGAGTTGATTCCGCCGATTGAACAAATTACTGGAAGTTTTTTAAAATCTGACATTTTTTTTTATTAATTGTAATATTCTACATCATAGAAAAGGAGTAGATATGCATCCAGGTATAAACGGACCTAAATATAAAGATAAACCAGCAATTATTATGGCTTCAAGTGGAGACATTGTAACTCATGCAGAACTAGATGAAATTTCTAACCAAGGAGCTCACTTATTTAGATCTTTAGGTATAAAAGCAGGAGACAGCATTGCTTTTATGATGGAAAACGATAAATTATTTTTTTCTATATCGGCAGCCGCATATAGGAGCGGACTAAAATATACTGCCATAAGCTGGAGGTTGCAGCCTAATGAAGTTGAATACATTCTTAAAGATTGTGAGGCTAAGTTATTTATTACTTCAAAATTTTTAGAAGAATCAGCTGAGTCTTTAGCTTCCGAAATTCCGGACGTAAAAAAATTAATGATCAACGGAACTTCTCAAAGTTTTAGTTCTTTTGAAGAGTCATTGAAGAATATGCCTAAAACTCCAATTGAAGACGAATATCAAGGTGTAGCAATGCTTTATTCTTCTGGAACAACAGGCAAGCCTAAAGGCGTAAGTCGAGAAGTAAAATTTGAACCTCTTCCTTACTCTACTGATGACGAAGATTTAGGTCTTACCAGAGTAGTAGAAGGTATGTATGGGGCTGACGATAATTCTATATATTTATCACCGGCACCTTTATATCATGCAGCTCCTATGGGCTTTAATACAGGTTTTTTATCTTTGGGTGCTACATGCATAATCATGGAAAAATTTGATCCTGAGTTGGCTCTTAGTTCCATAGAAAAATATAAAGTTACTCATTCGCAGTGGGTACCCACAATGTTCGTAAAATTTTTAAAAAGTGATAAATCTTTATTAACTTCTTATAATTTAGAATCCCACAAGGTAGCCATTCATGCAGCTGCTCCATGCCCTGTAAAAGTAAAAGAACAAATGATTGATTGGTGGGGACCTATAATCAACGAATATTATGCAGGTACTGAATTTAATGGATTTGTTGCTTGTAATTCTGAGGAGTGGCTTTCACATAAAGGTACTGTTGGGAAATCTCTTTTAGGACCTATTCACATATTGGATGACAACCAAAACGAAGTCGATAAAGGGGAAGAGGGAACAGTTTATTTTGAAGGACCAACGGCACAGACATTTTCTTATCATAATGATCCTGAAAAGACTAAAAATGCAACTTCTAAACAAGGGTATACAACTTTGGGGGATGTTGGTTATCTAGACGAAGAAGATTATCTTTATTTAACTGATAGAAAGGCTTTTATGATAATTTCAGGCGGTGTAAATATTTATCCAAAAGAAACTGAAGATTTATTAATAATGCATCCTAAGGTTGCTGATGTTGCAGTTTTTGGAATACCTAATGAAGAAATGGGTGAAGAAGTAAAAGCTGTAGTTCAGCCCATTGATATGTCCGATATTGGATCAAAGTTTGAACAAGAATTAATAAGTTTTTGTAGAGAAAATATCTCACATATTAAATGTCCAAAATCAATAGATTTCAAAGAAGAATTACCTAGGCACCCGACAGGAAAATTATATAAAAGATTATTAAAAGATGAATACTGGAAAGATTAATTAGAAATTTTATTCTCACAACTTTCAATAGTTTGAAGTAGTAAGGTATTTATTGTCATCGGTCCAACTCCTCCAGGCACTGGAGTGTAAGCAAAACATCTATCCTTTAAAGACTCTAAATCAATATCACCACATTTTTCAGGGTGATAACCTGCATCTACTACAATCGAATTATCTTTTATCCATTCTGATTTAATAAACTTAGGTATGCCAACAGCTCCAACAACAATATCAGCTTGAGCAACAACTGAAGGCAAATCTTCAGTTTTAGAATGACATATAGTTACAGTCGCATTCGCATTTAAAAGCATCATAGCCATCGGCTTTCCTAGAATTGGACTTCTTCCAATTACAACTGCATGTTTACCACTTAAAGGAATTTCATAATGATTCAGTAATCTCATAATTCCATAAGGCGTACAAGAGCCAAAAGCTTTCTCCATCATTGCCATTTTCCCAAATCCTGAACTTGTTACCCCATCAACATCTTTTTCTATGTTTATAGAATCAAAACAAGCACGTTCATTTATTCCAGATGGTGTCGGATGTTGAAGCAGAATTCCTGAAACTTCATCATTGTTATTTAAATCATTTACAGTTTTTAATAATTCATCAGTTGAAGTGTTTTGGGGCAGTTCTATCTTCAAAGATTTCATACCTATTCGTTCGCAAGCATTTCCTTTCATTTTTACGTAAGTCTCTGATGCAGGATCATCTCCAACTAAGATAGTAGCCAAGACAGGAGTTATACCTGACATTTCCTTGATCGTAGTAACCCTTTTTTTAAAATCTTCTTCAGCTTTAAGAGCTAAATCTTTTCCGTTTAGTATTATTGTCATTTATTTTGATATGATACCACCGCTTCATTATCAGAATATAGTATCGGAGTGTAGCGCAGCCTGGTAGCGCGCCTGCTTTGGGAGCAGGATGTCGGGGGTTCGAATCCCTCCACTCCGACCATATCTTTAAATTTTAATAGTTAATGTTAAAATTATTTATCTGAGTAGTCACAGGGGGGGATTATCAATCTCTCGGTTGCTCAGGGAAGAGCATTTCTTTTTATAAAGTTACAGGTTTGATTCCTGGCCGAGAGACCTCTTTTGTTTATAAGAAGACTATTCATTTCCTTTTATATAGAATACTCACTTAAAGCTCCTGGTAGCTCAGCTGGATAGAGCATCTGCCTTCTAAGCAGAGGGTCGCAGGTTCGAATCCTGCCCAGGAGGCCATTAATGGTGGGCGTAGCTCAGTTGGTAGAGCACTGGTTTGTGGTACCGGTTGTCGTGGGTTCAAGCCCCATCGTCCACCCCATTAGAGGAAATAATTATGTTTGGAATAAATAAAAAGAAAACTGAAAACAAACTAACTCTCAAATTAGATAGTTCATCATTGCAAGAACAATATGATAAAAAAATTGAAGAACAACAAAGAAGTTCGAATTTAAAAGGTTACCGCAAAGGTAAAGCTCCAAAGGACGTTATTGAACAATATTATAGCGACCAAATTACTTCACAAATTATTTATGAAGGTATGACCAATACTTTTTATAAAAAAATTTCAGAAGATAAAATCTCAGTTGTGGGTCAGCCTCAATTGAATCCTTTAACAATGAATATAAAAAAAGATATTAAATTCGAAGCGATTTACGAATCCTATCCTGAATTCACACTTAAGAAATTCTCTTCTATTAAGTATAAAAAGCCTATAGCCTCTCTTCTAGATGCAGATTTAGATAATTCTATATTGCAAATGCAAAAAAGATTTGGAAATCTAGAAAAGATTGATGAATCCGTCAGCGACGGGAAATATGCAAAGATTGATTTTGAAGGCTATTTAAACGAAGAACTGTTTGAAGGTGGTGCAGCTAAAGACTATCTTATAGAAATTGGTTCTAACAATATGATTCCAGGTTTTGAAGAGGGTTTAATAGGCTTGAAAGTTGGAGATGAAAAAGATTTAAATATAAATTTTCCTGATGATTATCATGCTGAAGATTTAAAAGGAAAGCCTGTTAAGTTTAAGATCAAAGTAAATGAAGTTTTAGAAACTTCATTGCCAGAATTAAATAAAGACTTCTTTTCAAAAATTGGAATAGATGTAGAAACTACGGAAGAATTTAAAAAAGATTTAAAAGTTAAGCTTGAAAAAGATCTAGAAGTTTCTTTAAAAAGGAAAGAAAAGGAAAGGTTATTTGACTCTTTAGAAAAATTAAATCCCATTGAAATCCCTTCAGCTATGGTTATGGCGGAATCTGAAAATTTAAGAAAATCAGCTGCTCAACAAATGGGAATGGATATCTCTAAAATTAAAGATGAGGAACTGCCTTTAGAAAATTTTTCTGAAAATGCTACCAAGAGAGTTAGATTAGGAGTTATTTTAAATAAAATAATAGAAGATAATGATCTTAAGTCTAATCCAGAATTAGTAAAAGAACTTATAGAAGAAAGATCTTCTGGGTTTAAAGATCCTGAACAATATAAAAATTGGATATACGGAAATGAAGAACAATTGAAAAATATAGAATCTTTAGCGCTTGAGGAACAAGTTACCGATTTGCTGATTAGCCAATCTAAATCTGAAGAAGAAAATCTAAGTTTTGAAGAAGTTATGACAATGGGTTAAATTAGATATATGACAATGATAAGAAATCAGTTAGTTCCAATGGTGGTTGAACAGACACCAAGAGGCGAGAGGGCGTTTGATATTTATTCAAGGCTTTTAAAAGAAAGAGTAATTTTTATAACAGGTCAGGTAGAAGACCACATGGCTAACTTAATTGTTGCTCAACTTTTATTTCTTGAAGCCGACAATCCTGATAAAGATATCAATTTATATATTAATTCACCTGGAGGTTCTGTAACGGCTGGAATGTCTATCTATGACACTATGTCATATATAAAACCAGACATAAGTACCTTGTGTATAGGCCAAGCATCCAGCATGGGCGCAGTCTTATTAACTGGTGGAACTCAAGGTAAAAGATTTGCCTTACCAAATTCTAGAATAATGATCCATCAACCTTTAGGAGGTTTTCAAGGGCAAGCGAGTGATATAGAAATTCACGCGAAAGAGGTTTTGAAAATTAGAACTAAATTAAACGAAGTTTTGTCTAAACATTCTGGACAAAAAATTGAAACTATTGAGAAAGATACTGAAAGAGATAATTTTATGTCTGGAGAAGAAGCCTGCGAATACGGTTTAATAGATAAAGTTATTTCTAAAAGAGAAAAATAATGAGCGACGAATTAGAAACTAAAGATAAACAATTATTTTGTTCTTTCTGTGGAAAAAATCAATCTGAAGTTAAAAAACTTATCGCAGGTCCATCAGTATATATTTGTGATGAATGTGTTTCCTTGTGTAACGACATTATTAAGGAAGATTTGTCAGAAAAGGACAACGAAGAATCAGAGAAAAAATTACCTATCCCTTCAGAAATAAAATCTATCCTAGATGAATACGTAATAGGTCAGGAACAAGCGAAGAAAATACTTTCTGTAGCTGTCTACAACCACTATAAGAAATTAAAAAATACTGGAACTAAAGATGATATTGAATTAGGGAAAAGTAATATTTTACTTCTTGGACCAACAGGAAGTGGTAAGACCTTATTAGCTCAAACTTTAGCAAGACTTTTAGACGTCCCATTTACAATTGCTGATGCTACGACACTTACCGAAGCTGGATACGTGGGAGAAGATGTAGAAAATATTATTCAAAAACTTCTTCAAAATTGTGAATACGATGTTGAGAAAGCTCAGTTAGGAATAGTTTATGTTGACGAAATAGATAAGATCGCTAGAAAATCTGACAATCCATCTATTACTAGAGATGTATCGGGAGAGGGAGTTCAACAAGCTTTATTAAAACTTATTGAAGGTACAACAGCATCTGTTCCTCCTCAAGGCGGAAGAAAACATCCTCAACAAGAGTTTCTTCAAGTAGACACTTCAAATATTCTTTTTATTTGTGGCGGTGCTTTTTCCGGATTAGAAGAAATTATTAGAAACCGCTCAGAAGAGAAAGGTATGGGTTTTGAAGCCTCAGTTGTAAAAAAACTAGAGTCAAAAAATAATGCTGAAACAGTCAAAAAAGTTAAACCTGAAGATTTAATCAAATATGGTTTGATTCCTGAGTTTATAGGCCGTTTACCTGTAACTGCCTGTCTTGATGAGTTAGATGAAGATGCTTTAGTAACTATTCTTACTGCGCCTAAAAATTCTTTAGTCAAACAATTTAAAAAACTGTTTGAAATGGAAGCTGTAGAGTTAGATTTTAGAGATGAGGCTCTCAAAGAAATAGCAAAAAAAGCAATCGAAATGAAAACTGGAGCAAGAGGGCTTAGATCCATTCTAGAAAACGTTCTTCTTGACTCTATGTATGATGTTCCCTCTGAAACAGATTTAGAAAAAATTGTTATTGAGGCATCTTCAATCAAAGAAGAATCTAAACCTTTAATGGTTTATAGAACAGACATTAATAAAAAAGAATCTAGTTAAGACTTGAAATTTCTTATTTTGTCCTCAATTATATTTAGAGGTTAATTATGATTTTGCCATTAGTTCCATTAAGAGATGTAGTTATTTTTCCTGGAGTAGTTACTCCACTTTTTGTTGGGAGAGATAAATCAATCAATGCTTTGCAGAAAGCTATGTCCGATGATAAGTCGGTGATGCTTGTGGCTCAAAAAAACCCTAATGACGAGGATCCAAGTTTAAAAGATCTTTATTCTATTGGTACTGTATCTACTATTCTTCAATTAATTAAATTACCTGACGGAACTTATAAAGTTTTAGTAGAAGGAATCAAAAGGGCTTCTATTATTAATTCTAAAGATAAAAAAGAATATACAGAATGTGAAATTGATGTTTTAGAAAATTCAGAAATGGATTCTGATTTACAAAGAAGTTACTTAAATACATTACAATCTCAATTTAAAGATTTATCAAAAACATCTGCGAAAATAAGACCAGAAATTATTAGCCAAGTTAGGTCTATTGAAAAATTAGATAAGCTTATCGACACTTTAGTAGGACATCTCTCTTTGTCTATAGATGATAGACAAAAGCTTCTCGAGGAACCAGATTTAGAAGAACGAGCTAAGCTCCTAGTTAATTTATTAGAAAATCAATTGGATTTGACTCAAATGGAAAAGAAAATAAGAGATAGAGTTAAAAAACAAATGGAGAAAAGTCAAAAAGAATATTATTTAAGCGAACAAATGAAAGCCCTGAAGAAAGAAATGGGTGAAGGAGATGACTCTGATGACGAAGTAGAGATATTAGAAAAGAAGATCGCTGATTCAGGTATGTCGAAAGAAGCTCTCGAAAAAGTTAATACAGAATTAAATAAATTTAAAATGATGCCGCCAATGTCTGCTGAAGCTTCAGTTGTTAGAGGATATATTGACTGGATGGTGAGCATTCCATGGAAAAAGAAATCAAAAGTGCAAAAAAATATTCAAAAAGCAAGCGAAGTTCTTGAAAAAGATCACCATGGATTAGAAGAAGTTAAAGAAAGAATTTTAGAATTTTTGGCTGTTCAAAAAAGAGTTACAAAAATAAAAGGACCTGTTTTATGTTTAGTTGGGCCTCCAGGAGTGGGTAAGACTTCTCTTGGTGAATCAATTGCAAAAGCAACTGGCAGAGAATTTACAAGAGTTTCATTAGGTGGAGTAAGAGATGAAGCTGAAATTAGAGGACATAGAAGAACTTATATTGGATCAATGCCTGGAAAAATTTTACAGAAAATGTCTAAAACTGGCGTTAAAAACCCTCTATTCCTTTTAGATGAAATAGATAAAATGGGAGCTGATTACAGAGGAGATCCTTCATCTGCATTGTTGGAAGTTTTAGATCCTGAGCAAAATCATACATTTAATGATCATTTTTTAGAGGTCGATTATGACTTATCAGATGTAATGTTTGTTTGTACAGCAAATTCGTTAGATATACCTGGTCCTCTTCTAGATAGGATGGAAATAATCAGACTTCCAGGTTATACGGAGGATGAAAAGCTAAGTATTGCAAAAAATTATCTCGTACCAAAACAGCTAAAGAATAATGGATTAAAATCAAATGAGATAAAATTCGAAGATTCTGGTCTTCTAGATGTAATTAGGTATTTTACAAGAGAAGCCGGAGTAAGAGCTTTTGAAAGAGAGATTGCAAAAATCTGCAGAAAAACTATTAAAAAAATAGCTGATCTTAAAAAGAAAACTCTTCAAAAAGTTAATTCAAAAAATATCGAAGATTATTTAGGAGTAAAAAAGTTTGATTTTGGAGAAGCCAAAGAAAAAGACAGGATAGGTCAAGTTACTGGCTTAGCTTGGACTCAAGTCGGCGGAGAATTATTAACTATCGAAGCTGCCACATTTAAAGGCAAAGGAAGAATAATTAAAACCGGAAGACTTGGCGACGTTATGCAAGAGTCAATTCAGGCAGCCGTATCTGTTATCCGTTCAAGAGCTGAAGGATTGGGAATAAATCCTGAATTTTCAGATATAAACGATATTCACATTCACGTTCCAGAAGGAGCTACACCTAAAGATGGTCCAAGTGCAGGAGCAGCAATGACAACTGCAGTTGCTTCAGTTCTTTCAAATATACCAGTGAGGGCCGATGTAGCAATGACTGGAGAAATAACCCTAAGAGGCGAAGTTTTGAAAATTGGAGGCTTAAAAGAAAAACTTTTAGCAGCCAGAAGAGGGGGAATTAAAACAGTTCTTATCCCAGAAGATAACGTAGGTGATTTGAGAGAAATACCAGATAAAATTAAAGACAATCTTGATATTAAACCTGTAAGGTGGATTGATGAGGTTTTTAAAATTGTCTTAACTGAAGAACCTAAACCATGGGCTGACGATAAAGCAAAAGTATCTAAGACAATTAAGAAAACTAAAAATACTAAAAATAAGCTTGAAACGCATTAATAATAGTGTTTAAAGAGATAAATTTTTCTTTGCATTCCCCTAAAGTTAATATATAAAGGTAAGTAAGTTTTTACATTATATGTAATTTTTTTAATTATTTTTTTGGAGAGAGATTGTGAATAAAGCAGATTTAATTGATTCAGTAGCAGATTCTACTGACATGTCTAAAGCAGAAGCAGGAAGAGCTTTAGATGCAGTTCTAGATGGAATATCTGGAGCTTTAAGTGGTGGTGACCAAGTTGCCTTAGTTGGTTTTGGTACTTTTCTAGTTCGTGAAAGAGCAGCAAGAATGGGAAGAAATCCTCAGACAGGGGCTTCTATACAAATTGCAGCTTCTAAAGGTGTTGGGTTTAAACCAGGAAAAGCTCTTAAAGAAAGTTTATAAATCTGTTTAAAGAAGAAAACGCGCCTTATATGGCGCGTTTTTTTTAAAAAAAAATATGTCAGCTTTATCAAGTATAAGAAACGGTTTAACTTCATCTGGTTCATCAATTATTGTTGGAATAATAATTTTTGGCCTTGTTGCAACATTTGGGGGTTTTTTAGGGGAAGGAAGTGTTCTTTCTAACAATAGTGTTTTATCTATTAATGATAAATCAATTAGTCAAGGTGAGTTTGCTATTGAATACGGAAGGATTGAGTCAGAAGTTTCTGAAAGTGGTCAGGAATTTTCAACCGAAATAATTGAGAATATAACTAAAGAAAATATTATTTATAAAGAGCTCCTTGCCCAGTCTGCTAAAAAAGTTGGTTTAAATATTGATGATAAAAAATTAAATACTTTAATTAGAAATGATCAGTCTTTTTATAATGACAATTCATTTGATTTAGATCTTTTTAGAGGTTTTCTTTCAAGGATAGGCATGACTCCAGAATCATTTAAAGAATATATTAAATCCAGATATCTAGCTTCTGATCTTCAAATAATTCTTGATAAAGACATTAATTTTAGTAATGAATATATTAGAAATTTTATTGTTGCCAATAATCAAACTAGAGATATTTCATTTTTAAAAATTATCTTAGCAGACGAAGCATCAAAAGAAGATGTTGGTAAAGAAGAAGTTGAGAGATATTACAATGATAATAAATTTTTATATATTTCCCCTTTAAAAATAAGTTATAAATTATTAAGTCTAGATCAAGATTCATTTAATGAATCAGTAGAGATAACAGAAGAAGAAATAGAAGATGAAAAAAAGGCTATCTTAGAGAATCTCAAAACTCAAAAAAGAATAAGTCACATTGAGATTGCTTTCAATGAAGATAATAGAGAAGAAAAATTTATGCTTGCTAAAAAAATTCGTGATGAATTAAATGATCAATCTTTAAATTTTAATGATGCAGTTTTGGAATTTTCCTCTGACTTAAGTACCAAAAATAATTCAGGTGATTTAGGTTTTACAGATGGCACTATTTTTCCTGATGAATTTGAAAATGAAATTAAGAGCTTAAAATTAAATCAAATTTCTTCCATCATAGATTTAACAACATCATTTCATATTATTAAGCTTATCGAAGAAACTAATTCTGAGCTATCAAATGAAGATATTATTGAAAGAATAACCTTTACTAAATCTTCAGAAAAACTTGATGATGTTTTAAATTATATTGATGAAAATATATTCATCACGGATATTGAATCTTTATCTAGCGAATTCAATTTAATTGCTCAGAATATCTCTAAAGAAGAAGAGAGAAATTTTCTTACAAAGTACAAAGATTTAGACTTGGATGACTTACAAGAGGGAAATTTGTATGGTCCCTTAGAGTCAGATAATGGATATTTAGTTATAGGAATAAATAAAATAATAGATCAAAGTTATAAAACTTTTGATGAAGTTAAGATTGAAATAACAAACGAACTAAGAAATATCAAGGCTTCTGACAAGACTTACTCTTTGATTGAAAATAAGAAAAAAGAATTAGCAAATGATAGTCAAAAATTTACTAAGTACTCAGAAATTAAAAGAAATAATCTTTTGTTGCCATCTCAAGTAACGCAAAAACTATTTTCATTTGACACCTCTGAAAATGAAATTTTTTCAATAACTTTAAACAATGGTGACGCATACATAGTTAAGTTAGATAAAATAAATGAGAATAAAGGAGTTGTTTCATCTGAAGATTTAGACCAAGGAAGGGAATATTTGACTTCGGTATATCAAGATATTATCCGACAATCATTTATTAATGAGTTAAGAGATAATTCAAAGATTAATTAAATTTCTGATAAATCACCCATTGCAGTTATATTAAACCCTGCATCAACATATAAGATTTCGCCTGTTATACCGCTTGCTAAGTCTGAACACAAAAAAGCAGCTGCATTACCAACCTCCAAAGTAGAAATATTTCTCTTCAACGGAGCACGTGAAGCATTGTAAGTAAGCATTTTTTTGAAACTTTTTACTCCAGATGCAGCAAGTGTCTTTACAGGCCCTGCAGATATGGCGTTTACTCTAATTCCATTCTCTCCCATGCTATTTGCAAGGTATCTAGTAGTTGATTCAAGAGCAGCTTTAGCAACCCCCATGACATTATAATTTGGCAAAGTTCTTTCTGCCCCCAAATAAGACAATGTTAGTAAAGAAGCATTTCTTCCATTCATTAAAGATTTTCCTGCTTTAGCTAAAGCTGTAAAACTATAAACACTAATATCATGGGCTGTTATAAAACCTTCTCTTGTGGAGGCGTCTATAAAATTTCCATCTAATTCATTTGCAGGGGCAAAACCTACTGCATGAACAATACCATCTAAAAATCCCCACTCTTTTTTTATGATATCCATCATCTTGGAGATTGATTCATCACTTGCAACATCACATTCGATATACGTATTGCAGCCCCAGTCATTCCCTAATTTCATTACTTTATCTTTTAGTCTTTCAGATTGATAAGATAAAATTAATTCAGCACCTTGCTTATGCATCGATTCAGCAATGCCGGCTGCAATTGAATACTTATTAGCCACACCAACAATTAATATTTTTTTTCCTTCTAAGAAACCCATAATTAATTTTAGCATGATAAAATTTTCTTTATTTCCTTTGTTATGCCTCTATTAAGATATATTTTTTTAAGTTTTTCATTTTCTTTAATGCATGTTTTTATTTATGCCCAAGATATGAATGAAGAAATTATTGTTACTGGTTCTTTGATTGAAGAAGTGCAAACGTCTAATCCAATATTTTCTTCTTCTTTAGAAGAAATTAATAAAAGAGGAACTTTTAGAGTTGAAGATTATTTAAATTCTCTTCCATTAATCAATCCTGGTAATTCAGCTTTACACTCTAATTTTTCTTCCGGCACCTCATCTATCAGTATAAGAGGGTTGGGCGGCGATAGGTCATTGATTTTGGTTGATGGTAAAAGGCTTCCTTCGGGTTCTCCTTTAGATGGAAATGCTGCTCAAGATTTAAATCATGTTCCAGATGTTTTAATTAAGCGAATAGATATCCTGACTGGTGGAAAATCAACAATTTATGGTTCCGACGCTATTGGAGGAGTAGTTAATTTTGTTTTAGATAAGAATTTTATTGGCACGAAAATATCCATGCATCAAGGCGCTTATCAACATTCAAATAATTCTTACTTAAGAAACTTAAACAATAATGCAGATAGTTCAGTTTTGGATGGAATAAATTCAAAATACTCAGTAGTCATAGGAAGTAAATTAAATAACAATTCACATTTTATTGGCTATATCGATTATAAAAATATTGAATCTGTAAGGTGGGATAAAAGAGATATTGGAGCATGTGCTTTTAGAGGAAATTCTGGATGTAGATTAAGCTCTGCAACATACATGTCAAGAATTCAAAATGGTTCTAACGGCGGCTACGTTTCCGAAAATGGATTTTCATCTTCAAGCGCAGGATTTAACTTCGGAGCGGCAAATTTCTTACAAAGACCTGATAAGAGGATGAATTCAGGATTTATATATGATGTTAACCTTGCTAATAAATCTAAATTAACTTTTAGCTTTTATAATCTTGCACAAGAAAGTAATGCGCAAATTGGAGCTCCTTTACTATTTAGACAAAAGATAAATATTCCATGCGCCAATCCATATATAACTTCTGCTCAATTTTCAAATATAGGTTGTGTGAATACTACAGATAATATTAATGCTGTTGTCAGTAAAAGATTTGTTGAAAATTCCTTAAATAGATCACAATTTTTTCAAACCTCCTCCAATAGAGGAATCATTCAGTACAACGGAAAAACTAAATCAGATTGGCAATATAAAATTTATCATCAGAACTCTCATACTTCTTTAAGATATAAGTATTTAAATGATATTTCGTTGAGCAAAGTAAAAAATGCTTTAAATATCGATTCTAATGGAAGCTGTATCTCAAATGATCTAGATTGCGTAGCAATTAATCTTTTCACTACAAGTAATAATGTTGCTAATAATGTTACCAATGGCATTACTCAAGAGGCGCTGGATTATATTCATTTAAATTTATCTATATATGGTGAAATATCAGAAAAAATATTTTCTGGAGTTATAGATAGAGAATTTAAGTTAGAAAATAAATTGATTGATAATTATTTCATTTTAATAGGTGGTGAAAGAAGAGAGAACAAATTAATTAAACTGCCAGATAGCAGTTTCTTAAATGAGGATGGCGCTGGACAACAAGTCCAACATCAAAACATGTATGGAAAAGTAAGTGTAAACGAAGCCTTTCTTCAATTAGGTTTAGCTTTTAAAAATAATTTAAAAATAGATTCTAGTGTTAGATTTTCTGATTATTCATTTGGTAAAGATGCTTTTACTTACGACTTAGGTTTTTACTATCCCATAAATAATATATTTTCTATCAAGGCTTCTCATCAAAAATCAATAAGAGTGGCTGATATTCAAGAATTATTTGAACCTGAAGAAACCGAGCTTGTCTATGCAACGGACCCTTGCGCCGGAGCAACTCCTGAACTTAACGCTTCTCAATGTCTTTTAACTGGACTTCCTAATAATCTATATCAAAACGTCGATGATAGTTCTGCTCAATTATATTCAAAGAGTTCAGGTAATTTTAATTTAAGTCCTGAAAAAGCCATTTCCAACTCTATAAGCTTAATAGCTAATTTAGATAGAAGCAGAATCGAAATAGACTTTTATCAAATTAATATGGAAGATCAAATATCTCAATTAAGTTTTTCTACAGTCATAAAAAATTGTGTAGCAAGTCAATCATCAAATAGTTATTGGTGTAAATTAATTAATAGATCTAATGATGGGACGTTATCTACTAGTGGAAGTAATGTTTCAACGCCTTTATTTAATCTTTCAAACTTTGATACGAGTGGATTAGATTTTAGGCTTTCTCATGAAATTGATACACCGATAGGACAATTGTTAATTAAAAATATTACAAATTTCTTGATCAAAAAAGATTTTAAGCAAGATGCAGATAGCGACCCAATAAACTGCAAAGGTTTTTATAGGCTCGGCGATGAAGCAGGACTTTGTTATCAACCATCACCAAAAATTCAAAATGTATTAAATATCTCTCTGATGAAAGATTTTTTTAATAATCCAGTGGAAATGGGAATGGCTCTCAGATACATAGACAGTTTAGAAGATTCACAGAAACAAGGCACTAACCTGAATATACCTTTTGAAAGTTATACTTACCTAGACCTTAATTTTTCAATAAATCTTGATAATGATCTAAATATATTTGCAGGAATCAATAATTTTTTTGATAAAGATCCTCCAGTAAATGGATACATAGGATATGTACCTGGAAATGCAAATACTTTCCCAGCATTTTATGATTCTTTAGGAAGATTTATATATTTAAAAATTTCTAAAAAATTGAACTAATAGGATGAGCGTATGCATAGTTGACATAGGCGGAACTAATATTCGTTATTCTTTTTATTCAAAGGGTAAAAAATTAAGAATAAAAAAAGGTATTATTCCTTCAAAAAAAAGTTTTTTAAACATCTTAAGTGATATTTTTAATGAATCTGATAAGCCTATTAAGGATTTGGTTATTTCAGCTGCAGGGCCTAAATATAAAAACACCATTGAGATGACTAATCAAAATTTTAAAATTGATTCTCAAAAAATAAAAGAAAAATTTAAGTTAAAAAATTGTTTTTTATTAAATGATCTAGAAGCGGCAGGGTATTCTTTGAAAAACATATCTTCAAAAAATAATTTGATTCTAAAAAAAGGAAATCAAATAAATAAAAACAAAGTCTTAGTATGCCCTGGAACTGGCCTAGGATTGTGTTTAACAATAAATGACAAATTAGTTGTTCCATCGGAAATAGGTAATTCAAAATTTTTTACTTTTCAAATACTTCAAGAATATAGAAATATTGATCCATCACTATTTAATAAAATTGAAGACTTTATTTCCGGACCTGGATTATCTCGTCTACATAGATCTTTGTATAAAAAAGATCTTTTACCGGCTGAATTAATAAATAAAGCATCAAGAAAAGATCTCAAAGCTCTAAAAACATTAGATTTATTCTTTGAGATATTTGCTAAATTTTTAGCTGAAATCTCTCTAGTTTATATGCCAGGAAATGGAATATTTATATCGGGAAGCTTAATGAGAAATCTTGAAAAAATAATCAATAAGAAAAAATTTAACAAAAATTTTGTTGAGCATGTAGAAAAATCTCATAAGAAAGTTCTTGAGTCCTTTGAAATAAGTTTAATTAAACAAGAGCACTTATCTGTATACGGTTGCAAAGAATTCTTTAATTTAACTCAGAAAGGTTTAAATTGAGAACATCTCCTGGATAAATTAATCCAGCATTTTCGATTTCATTCCATTTTAAAATCCAATCCTTATCTATTCCAAATTTTAAAGCTATTTTGCTAATAGTATCTCCAGTTTTGACTGGATATGAGATGTCATTAAAATTAGCTTTTACTATTTTTTTTGGTTTTAAATATTTTGGATAGATTAAAATTTTTGTCCCAGTAATAAGAAAATTAGAAGGATTGAGACCGTTCCAAATGGTTAAATCTCTTATAGTTACATTAAATTTCTTAGATATAGACCAAAGACTATCTCCAGATTTTACATAATAAATATCAGGCCTATTTAAATAATCCTTAATCCAACTAGGGCCTCTAGGAACAAATAATTCCTCGTTTTCATAAATCAAATTATCATTTAATCCATTTATTTCTTTTAGTAGTTCGAAATCGATCATGTATGATTCAGAAATTGAAGTTAACGTGTCTCCTTTCTTTACTAAATATTTATCCCACTGCACCAAATCTGATGGATCAATATCTTTCAAGACTATTTGAAATCTATCTGCAATACCAACTGGTAATAAGATTCTAAATGGTCCACTGGGGTCAGTTGCCCATTGGTTAAAGCCAGGATTAAGCTCATAAATAACTTCAAGCTTTAAGCCAGAAAGATTGGCAATTTGCATTAAGTCAACTTGTGAGGGTAATTCCACAACTCTAAAATAAGGTCTGTTTGCAAGGTAAGGAAGTTCGATATTGAATTTTTCTGGATTTCTTATGACCTCAGTAAGAGCTAAGATTTTAGGTAAATATGCCTTAGTTTCTTTTGGTAAATTTAGAGACCAAAAATCAGTTGGTAATCCTTTTGCTTTATTTTTTTTTATTTCTTTTCTAACTCTTGAAGGACCTGCATTATATGCAGCAATTGCTATCAGCCAATCATTATGCTCACTATGTAATTTAACTAAAAATCTATAAGCTGCGTCTGTAGAAGCAACAATATCTCTTCTTGCATCGTACCACCAATTTTTTTTTAATCCATTTTCCAAGGCTGTGGATGGAATAAACTGCCAAATACCCGAAGCTCCAGTTGACGATTGAGCATAAGGATCAAATTGACTTTCGATAAAAGGAATTAAACTTAATTCAACAGGAAGTTCTCGATTTAGGGCTTCAGAAACAGTATAAAAAAGATATCTTTGCCCATTTTTTGATAATCGATTTATTAAATATTGATGAGAATCGTATTTCTTTAATGATTCTATAATTTGAGGCTTAGTATTATCGTATTCTAGCTTGCTATTAATTCTTATTTCATCCCATAAACTTGGACCATTTCTTCCATTTTGTGTAAATGCACTTAAAGTAAAATTTAAGCAAAGAATAAATAATATTATTTTTTTCATTCTAGAAAGAATCTTTCATTGATCTTATGGCGGCCAAGCTTTCAATTTGATTTGTTATCTTCCCGCCAAGAAATGTTTCACAATTATTTAATATTTCATCATTCTTTAAAAGAAAAAAAGGATTAATCTTTTTTTCAAGTCCAATTGTAGAAGGTAGGGTAATCTTTGATTTTGATCTTAGTTCATCAACCTTATTAGAGTATGAAACCAAATAACTATTATTGGGGTTAATTGATAAAGCAAACTTTAAATTACTCTGAGTGTATTCATGAGCACAAAAAACTAAAGTTTCTTCAGGCAGGGAAATAAATTTTTCTAAAGATTTATACATATTCTCAGCCGTACCTTCAAAGAGCCTTCCACATCCTCCTGAAAAAAGAGTATCTCCACAAAACAGGAAAGAACCATCGGGACCAGAATGATAAAAGGCAATATGATCTAAAGTATGTCCGGGAGTTTCAAAAACTTTAAATCTCAAATCAAGCACTTTGATTTCATCTCCTTCTAACAATTCCTTAGTTATTCCTTTAATGTGATCTCCTTTGGGTCCATAAACTGGACACTTATATATTTCAGCTAGATTTAATAAACCGCCTGTATGATCAAAATGATGATGAGTTATTAAAATAGCAGCTAACTCTAGATTATTGGATCTTAAAAAATCAAATACCGGAGAAGAGTCTCCTGGATCAACCACAATACAGGAGTTTCCATATACAATTGCCCATATATAATTATCAGTAAATGCTGGAATTGGATTTACGTTCAACATAAATAATTTTAACATTTGAAAATCTTTAAGATAAGTTTTTTTGAGAAATGGAAATCATAAAAATATATACCGATGGGGCATGCAGAGGTAATCCTGGACAAGGGGGATGGGGTGTTTACATTACGAATGACGGTGAATCAAAAAAATTATTTGGCGGCAAAATGCACACAACCAACAACGAAATGGAACTTACTGCATCTATCAAAGGATTAGAGTTCTTTTCTGAATCTTCTAAAATTAATTTATTCACTGATTCTAAATATGTCATGGATGGTATAAACAGTTGGATTCTAAACTGGAAAAAAAATGGCTGGAAAACAGCAAATAAAAAACCTGTTAAAAATATGGAGTTATGGATTGAATTAGATAAATTAAATACCTTTCACGATGTAGATTGGCATTGGGTTAAAGGACATAGTGGAGATAGTGGAAATGACATGGCAGACGAATTAGCCAACCAAGGTATAGATAATTTATAAATATGAAGCAAGTAATTTTAGATACAGAAACTACAGGCCTAGATATTCAATCTGGAAATAGGGTTATAGAAATAGGATGTGTTGAAATTATAGATAGAAAATTTACGGGTAGAGAATTCCATACTTTTTTGAATCCAGAAAGAGCGGTTGAACCAGGAGCTTTTAAAGTCCACGGAAGATCAAATGATTTCTTATCGGATAAACCTATATTTAAAGATGTTTATAAAGATTTTTTAGCTTTTATAAACGATTCAGAATTACTAATACATAACGCGGATTTTGATATTGGTTTTTTAAATAATGAATTTAAACTGTCAGAATTAAAAATTAATATTAATGATCACATTATAAATATTACTGATACTTTAGGCATGGCAAGACAACTTCATCCAGGCCAAAGGAATAGCTTAGACGTCCTAACAGATCGATATAATATAAAGGGCTATGACAGAAGCTATCATGGAGCTTTGCTAGATTCTAAAATTTTAGGCGAAGTTTATTTGGCTATGACAGGCGGTCAAACAAAACTAAACTTTAACGAAGCTATAGAAAAAAAAGAATTATCACTTAAAGAAGAATTTAAAAATAATTCAGTTTCTTTGAAGAAAGTTATAGTTAGTTCTGAAGAAGAAAAAAATCATCAAGAATATTTAGATAAAATTAAAATAGAAAATTGAAAGAAGAAATAACAAGATTCGCTCCAAGTCCAACAGGCCATTTACATATAGGAGGAGCAAGGACGGCATTATTTTCTTGGCTATTTGCCAGAAGCAAAAAAGGTAAATTTTTATTAAGATTTGAAGATACTGACAAAGAAAGATCTAAAAAAGAATTCGAAGAATCTATAATTTCAAGTTTATCTTGGCTGGGAATTGAGCCCGACGAAAAACCTATTTATCAGAGTAAAAACATAAAATCACATCAGAAAGAAGCATTAAATCTTCTGGAGTCTGGAAAAGCCTATTCTTGTGATTGTTCTCCAGAACAATTATCAGAGATGAGAGAAAAACAGATTAAAAATAAATTACAACCGAAATACGACGGGCTAAATAGAGAAAAAAATATCTCTCATAAAGAAGGAAATGTTATTAGATTTAAAATGCCTCAATCAGGTAAAACTATATTTGAAGACCAAATACTTGGCCCTATAACGGTTGAAAACAGAGAATTAGATGATTTTATTATTCTAAGAGGCGATGGAAGTCCTACGTATAATTTTTCTGCTGCATTAGATGACAAAGAAATGAAAATAACTACTGTGATAAGAGGAGACGATCATATTACTAATACCCTTAAACAAATTAATATTCTTAAAGCTTTAGAAGAGGAATTGCCGCAATATGCTCATTTACCTATGGTTTTATCTAATTCAGGTAAAAGACTATCTAAAAGAGATGGTGCGGTAGATATTACTGATTATAGAAAAGGTGGATATTTAAAAGAGGCAATAATTAACTATTTAGTTAAATTGGGATGGAGTTATTCAGATCAAGAGATTTTTTCTAAAGAGGAGTTGGTAAGTTTATTTAATCTATCAGCAGTCAATTCTTCGCCTGCTAAATTTTCAGAAGAACTAATCAATTTTTATAATAATTATTATTTAAATTTATTAGATATTAAAAATCTCTACGAATTGATAGATACCGAATATGAAGTTTCCTTTAATATTAAATCCAATGATAAGTATCTAGATATCCTTAATTTAGTAAGAGAGGGGGCGAAGACTGTTTTAGACCTAATCGATCAAATTAAATTTTTCTATGAGGTCCCTAGTTATGAGGAACAACACAAAGAATTAATTACATCTAATATTGAGGTAGTTAAAATTTTCTCTGAAAATATTGAAAATATTGATTTTAATAATCAGCAAAATCTTGAGAATGATTTAAAGAGTTTTTTATCTTCAAAAAATTTAAAATTTCCTCAATTAGGAAAACCTTTGAGATTAATTTTATCTGGACGTCAAAATGCACCTTCAATTTCCCAACTATTATTCTTCTTAGGGGAGGAAGAATCATTAAAAAGAATTAATTTTTTCCTAGATTAATAAAGCTTGTAAAATAAATAAATAAATGATCGATCAAAAACTATTAGAAATTTTAATTTGCCCTGTGTCACAAGACTCACTAATACTTGTGGAAGAAGAATTAATTTGTAAAAAAAGCATGTTAGCTTATCCAATAAGAGATGGGATTCCTGTCATGCTTGAAAACGAAGCAAGAAAGATAACCGAAGAAGAAATTAAAAATATCTAGTCTTTGGTTTGAGCCATGTCTCTTTTATTTTTTAGACTTGCCAAACTGGCATGATTTAAAATATTTCTACCCATCGAAGACGATTGATTTAAAGAGAACTTTTTATAAATTTCCACTCTCGCTTTATGCATTTCTTTATTATCACTGTCAGCGTGAAAAGCTGTTTCAATTAAATGAGCAGCAACTTTATGATTACCACTCTTAGAATTCTCTAACGCTGCAGAAATTATTTTTTCTATTCCTCCTGACAATTGAACCCAAGTTTCAGCTTCTTCATTTCTTGGCGAGGGCAGAAGTCTATCGTACTCGCCATCCCACCAACCACCATATCTTCGCCAAATCATTCTAATAAGAAATTGCGGATCGTCATAAATTGGAGTTAACCAAGGATATTCCATGAGTTTCTCTGGCATTTTTACTTCATGCAGGACTTGATTAAGACTTTTTCCCTGATTCATTAGTATCAATGTTTGATCTTCAATAGTTCTTAAGAAACTAGAAGTTGTTTCTAAAGCTTTTTTTATTCTATCTTTTCCAAAAATAGGAAAGCCATGTCCAGGTATAAAGATCTCACAATCTAATTTCAACATCTCATCCAATGCATCAGCCCAATCTGAAATATATCTTTGAACTTTTTGAGGGTTACCACCGTTTGGGACAGCCCAAATGAAAAGGTCGCCTGGGGCAATTATTTTTCTTTCAGGTATATGAATCCAAGTATGATCGTCTGTTTCACCCCGAGCATGATATAAATTAAAAGTTAAATCGCCACATTCAAAGGAGATATTCTTTTTATATGTAATATCTGGATATCTGTATTCATCTGGCCATGCAAAATGCTCAACATCTATTGCAAATTGACGCCTGTTTATCGCAGTATTCCAATCTTTAGTTTTAATATATCTATCGAAATGATCGGGCATTAATTCGTGTCCATAAACAACTGGTGGAGCTATTCCTTTCTTCGTATTTTCTTTATCGAAGTGCTTTACAGCAAAAATATGATCCACATGATGATGCGTAAAAATAGCGGCTTTCACAGGTGTATCTGGTCGCCACTTTCTAATTTCTTCATAACTTGTATCTATATCGAGTTGACTGCCTGCATCTATCATTACCAAGCCGTCTCCCGTATCTATGGTGTAGTGTCCTGCAATTCCTTTTATACCTAATAGATTTTCTTTTAACTCAGTTGAGCCGTTATAAAACATATGAACCGGATGATGCTCGAATTGCAAATCTAATTCTCCATGCCATGCTAATTCTGCTAACTCCAGTAAATCTTTCATATTCTCTCCTTTTGTAATATGTTTTAGATTCTAAATGATATTTAATAAGAATAAAGAACGAAGGGGAACACATGAAAAATAATAAACCACTTGATGGAATTAAGGTGATCGAAATATCGACAATAATTACAGCTTCTCTATCAGCAATGATGTTAGCTGATCAAGGCGCAGAGGTAATTAAAATAGAACAGACTGGTTTCGGTGACCCATTGAGATATTT